>NZ_WHLY01000002.1:685000-1370000 GCF_009296315.1 Salmonirosea aquatica | reverse complement strand
AATAGGAGTGATGGCTGAGACTATGAATAGAACGTATTTTAGATAATCGAGTCTAGGCTTTTGCATGATTTCCTAAGTGTATGTTTGCCAGACCCGAACATTGCTAAAAGTGTTGGAATTAAAAGCAATTTTACTGCGGAATAACCCATTTGAAAAAGGCAGGGGTAGCTGGTTTTTGCCAGCTACCCCTGCCTTTTAATATTTTAGAAATATAAACCTACGCCAATTTTGCTTCGGCGCGTTCAATGGCTTTGTTTTCCTTCCACTCCTTCCATTTCGGGCCGAGCAGCGAGTTCATGCCTTTGTCTACCACGGTATGACGGGCCAGATTCATGCCGCCTTTGAGCAGCGTGAACACCGAGTCGTTGGCGCGTAGGGCCAGGCCGAAGCCCCCGTCGATGTACTTGATGTAGTGCCACCACAGCGAGGGAATGAATACCGTTTCGCCGTGTTCCAGAATCGTTTCGTAGCCGTGGGCTTTGTCGAAAGCCGGGAAGCGCTTCAGGTCGGGGTGCAGCGGGTGCACGTGACTCATCACCGTAAACGGATGCTGGTACAGTTTTACGCTTTCCGAGGGGGGGAAAAGGATGATTTTCTTGCGGGTCTGGAACTGCGACAAGAACACGTGCGAGCAATCCATGTCGTAGTGCAGGTTCACTTCGGAATTCTGTCCGCCAAAAAACATGAACTTGTAGCTTTTGACAAAGCCGTCCATGATGGTCGGGAACTGCACGTCGGCGTTCAGTTCGGGGATTTTCTTGAAAATATCGAACAGGAAAATCCGCAGGTCCGTCGGCCCTTTTTCAATCAGCGACAGGTACTCTCCGAACGGCATGGTGGCCGCATTCTGAAAGTACTTGTCCGGGTCGTGAATGTGGTTGTCGACCAGGGGTACCTCCAGGTCGCCGTGGTTTTCCCGGAACCAATCGAACGTCCATTTCTGGGTAGCGGGCCAGTCTTTGATCAGGTCCTTGAAAACCACCGGACGGCGGGGCTTGAGGTAGTTTTCGATGAATTCTTCGCGGGTCAGGCCCGAGCGTTTTTCTATGGGTGTTAGTTTCATAGCGGCGAGAAGTTTGCGCAAGTACTAGGGGAGGTCCCGTTTCGAGGGATGTCTGTCTTGTCGTTTCCGGTGCAAATTTATACTTTCTCGAACAATTTACAGTACGAAGTTGGTTTCTTATGCAGGCAAAAAAACGTTTTGATCTGCCCGAACTACACGGGGCCGTTGTACCTTGCGGCCTGAGTGGTATACTGAACAATTTATATACATTATGACTGAAAAGAGCACCGAATTTCTGTACAAGTACCTCAACAATGCCTCCCCGACGGGCTTCGAAGCCTCGGGCCAGCAGATATGGCTGGATTATTTGAAACCCTACATCGACGAGCAAATCATCGACGTGTACGGCACTGCCGTGGGCGTAATCAATGCCGGAAAGGAGGCCGCTAACAAGGACTACAGGGTAGTCATCGAAGCGCACTCCGATGAAATTGCCTGGTTTGTGAACTACATCAATGACCAGGGGTACATCTACGTCCGGCGCAATGGCGGTTCCGATGCGGCCATCGCGCCCTCTATGCGCGTCAATCTGCACACGGTCAATGGTCCGGTACCGGGCGTATTCGGCTGGCCCGCCATCCACGTGCGCGACGTGGCCAAAGATCAGGTACCTCAGGTGCATGATCTGTTCATCGACGTGGGCGCAGCCAATAAGGATGAAGTGGAAAAAATGGGCATTCATGTAGGTACCGTGGTGACGTTCGCCGATGGACTGACCGAAATGAACGGCCGATATTACGTAGGCCGTGCCCTCGACAATCGCGTGGGCGGTTTTATGATTGCCGAGGTAGCCCGGATGCTGCACGAAAACAAGGTGGAGCTGCCTTTTACCCTGTATGTCGTCAATGCCGTGCAGGAAGAAATTGGCTTACGGGGTGCCGAGATGATTTCGCGCCGTCTGAAACCCGACCTGGCTATTGTGACGGATGTGACCCACGACACGCAGTCGCCGATGTACACCAAGACCAAGCAGGGCGATCTCAAATGCGGTTCGGGTCCGGTGCTGTGCTACGGTCCCGCCGTGCAGAACAACGTCCGCGATCATATCATCCAGGTAGCACAGGAAAAGGAAATTCCCTTCCAGCGGCAGGCCGTGAGCCGCTCCACGGGTACGGATACCGATTCGTTTGCCTATTCGGCGGAAGGAGTAGCGTCGGCGCTGATTTCCCTGCCGTTGAAGTACATGCATACTACCATCGAAACTGTGCACAAGGACGACGTTCAGAACGTGATTAAGCTCATGTACGAAACGCTGCTGAGTCTGAAAGGCGACGAAGATTTCCGGTACATCAAGTAGGGGTACCTTCTCTATGGTGGCAGGTGTTTCCACCTGCCATCACGGCAATCACCTGAACTATAAAATCCCCCACAGACTGAGCGGTTTGTGGGGGATTTTTCGTGGATTGGCATTTTTATTTAATCTTGTAAAAAATGAAGACTGCCCCATGAAACAACAACTTCAACGCGAACGCAACAAACTCCTGACCTCCATCGACCGGTTGCTGGAAGGCCCGATGATATTCCTGGGCTTTGTGTGGCTCATCCTGTTGGTAGTGGATCTGGTTTGGGGGCTATCCAAAACGCTGGATTACATCAGCCTCACGATTTGGGGAATCTTCATCATCGACTTTGTCGTCAAATTTATTTTGGCTCCGGTCAAACTACTTTTTATCAAAAAAAACTGGCTTACGGCTATTTCGTTGATTATTCCGGCTTTGCGGGTCTTCCGTATTTTTCGCTTTCTGCGGGTGCTGCGGAGTTTGCGCGGGTTGCGGCTGGTGCGTATTGTTTCGTCGCTCAACCGCAGCATGAAGAGCCTGACCGCTACCATGCAGCGACGCGCGTTTGGCTACGTAGTGCTGCTATCGCTGGTCGTTACCTTCACCGGAGCAGCGGGAATGTATGCCATCGAAAGCCCGGCACCCGGCTTCGACAGCTACGGCATGGCCTTGTGGTGGACGGCCATGCGGGTCACCACGGCGGGCAGTGAGTACTCACCTAAGACGCCCGAAGGCCGCGGACTGGCCTTTCTGATCACGTTGTTTGGTTTTGCCATTTTTGGCTACGTGACCGCTACCCTGGCCACGTTTTTCATTGGCCGCGATGCCGAGGAGAATGATGCCCCCGTAGCTGGAGCAAAAGATGTCGCGGAACTAAGGAAAGAGATTTCCCGGCTTACCAAAACGATTAATGAAATGAAGGAAAAACTAGATAGTAACTAACTCAGTCGGAACGGGGAGAGGTACCTTCGATGTCTGAAGCTTCTATGGGAATGCCTTGCTTGGCTAATTCGGAATTTTTCAATTCACGTTCCAGAAAATAATTCAGGGCGGTCCGTAGCGTGGCGATGGCCGCCAGTTTGCCGATCTCATCCCAGGTAGGAGCGATGGCCGTAGCCAGGATGTCGGCGCCTAACAGAAGTTCGAGTGACACCGTGAGCGAGCTGCCAAACCGGATGCGAATATCCTGAATGGTTTTCCCCGAATTGGGCCGCGAAACGTTGAGGGCATAGCTGTAAAGAAATTGCAGCAGCGCGATGCCGATCACGACAGCCGCCAGGATTTCGATAAAACTACTGAGGTACTTGGTGACGAGTTCGGCTAGTTCTTTCATGAAAATAGAAGATAAAACTACCTTGCCAGGCACGTCAGGGCAGATTCCTTAGGTTATCGGGCTGGCGAATCAGGATGAGTGCCGCCATGCCCCAGCCAAAGCAAGCCATTTAGAATAAGTTTATTTTGCTCTTCACTCCCGAAGGTAGATGACAGCGTAGCGTTCGTTTTACCCTCGTAGTCGATGTCATTGTGTCCCATATTCAGGTAAAGCATCCGGTACTTACGGTTCGTCCAGACTACGGGATAATACCCGCTATGCCATATTTCGTGCGGTTTGGGGCCGGTGCCCAGGGGAAAGCTGGTCGAGTCGATAGCCAGAAGAATATCGATGTCGGGATTTTTTCGCAAATCGTTTTCCCAGCGGTACCACTCGTTGGCCGACGACCGGAAGGTAACGGGCACGCCCTTCGTGACTGGTTGCTTCGGATCTTCGACGCGCAGAATGGCCGGCGTTGGTCGCCAGGTATTGCTCCCGTAGGAACCCGAACCCAAAAACTGCTGATGGTACCAATCCCAATTCTGGGGGTAGGTGGAAGGCGTGAGGGCAAAGGCCGCGAAGTGAAAACCCAGCCAGGCTCCGCCGCTTTCCATGTACTTCTGAAAAGCTACCCGTTGGGCGGGACCTTCGGGCCGGGTATCCAGAAAAAGTACCACCTGATAGTCCTTCAGATACTTTGTATTCAGATTGTCCCAGTTGCTCGTCGAGTCGTAGGTGAAGCCATATTGGGTGCCCATTTTCGGAAACCAGCGGTTGGCCTCGTGCACAAAACTAATGTGCGCCGCATCATTTTTGGCCGTGTAGAAAGCGATAACGCGAAAATTCTTCTGGCTGGCCTGAGCCTGAGTAGGTACCCTTGATCCACTGGCGAAAATGATAGCGAAGGCAAGTAGGTACCCCCATGTTGTCATAGCTTTTAAAGTGGTAAAGTTTCCGGGTAGGGTCATTTGTTCAAATCAGGCCGTTTATCGAACCAGGGTTCGGTGGATTCCAGTTGTGCCGCCAGTCGGAACAGTAAATCTTCTTCGCCCATTCGCCCGGTGAACATAACCCCCACGGGCAGGTTGGTTTCGGTCCAGTGCAGGGGTACCGACATGGAGGGTTGTCCCGTCATATTGGCAATGGGGGTGAAGGGAATATAGCTGAAGGTACGTTCGACAAGCTCATCGATGATTTTGCTGCCTTTCAGGAAACGGTACCCGCCCGTTTTTTGCAGAAGTTTCAGGGAAATGTTTTCCTGGGTGGTATTCTGTAACTCCCCTATTTTGATGGGCGGGCGCGAAAGTACCGGCGTTAGCATCACATCATATTGTTGATGCAGGGCAGCCATTTTTCGCGCCAGCTGATTCCACTGGAACAGAGCATGAGCATAGTCGGCTCCCGTATACACTTCGCCCAGTTTGGCCAACAGCCAGGTGTTGAGCTCCACATCGTCGGTACCCACCGGCTGGCCCAGGTAGGTACCTAGGTTGCGCAGGGTGGCGGCCGTTTCGCTGGCCACCATCGGGAAAAACAAATCCTTGAACGCTTCGGGACCGTAGGGTAGGGGTACCTCTACCACTTCGTGGCCCAGCGATTGCAGCAACCGGGCAGCTTTCTCGACGGCCCGCACGCATTCCACATCCACCGATTGGCTAGGGTAGGGATGATGGCTGCACAGCGCCACCCGGAGCTTTCCGGGCTCCCGCCCCACCTCCTCCGCGTAGGGGCGTGCGGGACTTTGGATCTGATAGGGGTCACCGGGAGCGTACCCTTGCAGAATATCCAGCATCGCGGCGCTGTCGCGCACGGTTCGCGTCACGGAACCTTCCACCACTGCTCCGCCCCAGGATTGCCCGAAAAGGGGACCCAGCGATACCCGGCCCCGCGAAGGCTTCAACCCGAATAGACCACAACAGGAAGCCGGAATCCGGATGGAGCCGCCGCCGTCGGAGGCAGAAGCGGCTGGTACGATCCCTGCTGCTACGGCTGCTGCCGATCCGCCACTCGACCCACCCGATGAGTGCGCCGTGTTCCAGGGATTGCGGGCAGGGCCAAAGAGCGTTGGTTCAGTAAAGGGAGTGAGCCCGAACTCGGGCGTGTTGGTTTTTCCAAAGGGTACCAGTCCTGCTTTCCGGCAGCGTTCCAGATAGTAACTGTCCTGCCCCGAAACGTATTTAAGGTACCCCTTGCTACCCGATCGCATCGGCGTTCCCGCCCATTCCACACTCAGGTCTTTCACCAGAAATGGTACCCCCCGTAACGCGCCCTGCTCGGGGAGATTGGAAGCAATTTTCCGACCTTCTTCGTACAGCGGATGCACGATGGCGTTGAGCGCCGGGTTTCTTTTTTCGGCCAGAACGCGGGCATTTTCCAACAGTTCCAGCGGGCTTACTTTGCCGACTTGTACCAGTTGGGCCAGGCCCACGGCGTCGTACTTCTGGTATTCTTCGGCGGTCATAGCAGGGTAGAGTTAAGAAACATGGGGATTAGGAAAGTAAAACTTGGGCCGGAATACCCAAGTCGTGGTACAGGTACTTCATGAAGCGCACACTCATTTGTTTTCGACCGTTCAGGATTTCGGAAATGGTGCTTTTGCTCATGGCGAAGCGCTTTGCCAGGTCACTTTGGGTCAGTCCCTGTTCCTCCATTTCATGTTTCAGTGCTTCCAGGGGTGTGAGCAGTTCAATTTTATAATGCTTTTGCTCATATTCGTGCACGAGTAATGACAGGACTTCCAGCAGGTCACCCTCCGGAGTATTAGGCTTTGCATGTAACACACTTTCTAACTCTTTCAAGGCTGCGTCGTAGTCTTGTTCCGTTTTGATCGGTTTTATCGGCTCCATAGCTTTTTCAAGGATTATAGTCGATGGTCTTGGCATCTATTCGGTCATATTCTTTGTGGGTTCCTACAAATTTTACGAAGCAGAGCTGATAACCATAGTTAAAGGAGACAATTAGCCGGTACTTGTTTCTTGCAATATTGAAAACGATTCTTTCATTGCCTACATAATTTGCTCCTTTAAATTGCATAATGACTTCCTGCGGGTTTGCGTAGGTACCCCCCTCTATTTTACCGTACCAGTGTCTCAGGTTTGGCTCGGAATCCGGGTATTTATTCCAAAAGGATTTTAAGGTTTTCAGAGCATGAACTCTCATATTGACAAATATACGAAAAAGGGTTCGCTGCCGGCGAACCCTTTCTGTTTTAAAAAATAAAATTTAATGGTAGGCACAAAGCTCTTGCCAGGTTTATGACTCTCTACGCCATGATTTTGCCGATCGAATTATCGTACAAATCCTTCGCTTCGTCGGAACTCAGTACCTGCTGGCCATCTACCACAAAACCCTGTGCGGTGACGGTACCCAGCAGCGTGTGGGCGATTTTCAGTTCACCGCCCAGGTACTTCTGGAACTCACCCTGTTGCGCCGGCTTCACTGAAACCAGCACCCGGCTTTGTGCTTCGCCGAAAAGGTAGGCATCGGTGCGGAAATTCTTGTCAGTCGCGATCTGGAAACCGAGTTCGCGTGGCATGGCCGATTCGGCCAGGGCTACGAATAATCCACCATCCGAAATATCGTGAACCGACTGCACCAGCCCTTTGGTAATAAGTTGTTTGACGGCTTGATGCAAGGTGTACTCTTCTTCCATATCAAAAACCGGCGCGGGCGATTCCTTCATTTTCCGATAGCTGTACAGGTACTCCGACGAGGCAATGTCATTTTTGGCCGCACCGACCAGATAAATCAGGTCGTCGGCGGCTTTGAAATCCAGCGTCATCTGGTGTTCGGGATGTTCCATCAGGCCGATCATGCCAATGGTCGGTGTCGGGAATACGGGGCCGTCGTCGGAGCTTTGGTTGTAAAAACTCACGTTCCCCCCGTGACGGGCGTACTGAATTTCAGACAAGCCGCGCCCATGCCCTTCACGGCCTGCACGAACTGCCAGTAAACTTCCGGTACATACGGATTGCCAAAATTGAGATTATTGGTCACGGCCAGCGGTTCGGCGCCCGTGCAGGTAAGGTTGCGGGCGGCTTCCGACACGGCAATCTGCGCGCCCACGTAGGGGTCGGCATTCACGTAGCGGCTATTGCAATCCACCGTCATGGCGATGCCCTTTTTGTAGTCGGGGCGCTCCACATCGCGGATGCGCACCACGGCGGCGTCGGAGGGGCGGTTGGTGCTTCGGTTGGCTGTACCGACCATCGAGTCGTACTGCTCGTAGATCCAGCGCTTCGAGGCGATGTTGGGGTGCGCGAGCAGGTGGCGGGCTACTTTCCCAATCTCCTCCTTTTTTGTATCGGCTACTTTGTCTATATTGAATTCTTTGAATCGCTGATAGTAGGCGGGCTCGCGGTACTCGCGGTGGTACTGCGGAGCCCCGCCGCCCAGCACCAGGTCGTGGGCGGGTACGTCGGCGATGAGTTCACCATGCTGGTAAAAATGCAGGCGTCCTGTATCGTTCGGCCCGGCAGCCACCACCTCGCCGATTTGGGCGCAGTGCAGGTCCCACTTGTCGAAGATACCCTGAATAATGTCTTCCTTGCCTTTTTCGACCACCACGAGCATTCGCTCCTGTGACTCCGAAAGCAGGATTTCCCAACCGTGCATGTTGGTCTGGCGGGTAGGTACCTTATCCAGGTCGATCACCATGCCGTGCTCGCCCTTGGCGCTCATCTCGGACGTGGAGCAGATGATGCCCGCTGCGCCCATATCCTGAATACCAATGACGTGGCCCGTCGCGATAATTTCCAGGGTAGCCTCCAGCAGCAGTTTTTCCATAAATGGATCACCTACCTGCACGGCGGGTAGTTTCTCATTTGATTTGTCCGAAATATCTTCCGAAGCAAAGGTAGCACCATGGATGCCATCTTTACCCGTAGCCGAGCCAACGATGAACACCGGGTTGCCTACCCCATAGGAAGTCGCTTTGGCTACCTTACCTACCTCCACGATGCCCGCCGAAAAGGCATTCACGAGGGGATTGGTATTGTAACATTCGTCAAAAAACACTTCACCTCCCACGGTGGGAATGCCGAAGGCGTTACCATAGTCACCGATGCCTTTTACGACCCCCCGCACCAGCCACTTGGTTTTGGCCAGGTCGGGATTGCCGAAACGGAGCGAGTTGAGCTGGGCGATGGGCCGGGCGCCCATCGTGAATATGTCGCGGTTGATGCCGCCCACGCCCGTAGCTGCTCCCTGATAGGGTTCCAGCGCTGAGGGATGGTTATGGGATTCGATTTTGAAACTACACGCTAGTCCGTCGCCGATGTCCACCAGTCCGGCGTTCTCCTCCCCGGCCTTGGCCAGCATGCGGTCCGAGTCGCGGGGCAGCGTTTTGAGCCACACGATAGAATTCTTATAAGAACAATGCTCCGACCACATCACCGAAAAGATACTCAATTCGGTAAAGTTGGGCGTACGGCCCAGAATATCCTTGATACGATCAAACTCTTCGGGAAGTACCCCCAGTTTGCGGGCGGTTTCGACGGTGGGTAGGGCGTTGCCGTCATGTATTTCGTTGCTCATCGGTTAACAATTGACAGTTGACAGTTGACAATGGCGGCTAGCCATCAGGAGCCCGGAACGAACGGACTCGGCACAAAACTAGGGGTTTATGTGTAGAGAAGCGGCATCAGAAGATTTTTTCTGTTAAAAGTATTGACAGGTTGAAAATGATCCCTAATTTTGCAGCCTAGTTTTTACCGCACCGGCGGGCCAGTAAAGAGGGATGGCGGAGTGGTCGAACGCGGCGGTCTTGAAAACCGTTGTAGGGTAACCTACCGGGGGTTCGAATCCCTCTCCCTCTGCAAAACCCGTTCAGAATCATCTGAACGGGTTTTTTCTTGCCCCAGGGTACCCCGTTCGCCCGTGCCACAGGAATGCAAGTGTTATTATTTTTCTTCCCTTTGCCGAAGTTCTTTGTCGCTCCAATGCCTGATCAAGCGTCTGCTGCCTCGACATAATCAGCTGGCTGTGTTAGGCTATTTGCTATGCCGACTACGCTATGAATAGTAAATTCCGGGCCTCCCCTGCTTGCTACGATAAGTAATATGCTCATTTTTTAACCAGGAGTATTGACAGGCTGCGTGAATACGGCAATCCATAGCTTTTAAGGATCGAGTCAGGCCAATGAGTATCAGGAATGCAAATAAAAATTTTGTATATTTATTACTTAAAAATTGTCATCGTAGAATACATCGGACCAATCAAAATTTCTCAATTGCTTGACGGTACTCTATAATGCAATGTGAGGTTAGAGTCTGAAAACACGTGGCCCTTGCAGCGACAGTCTATATATCAACAACTGTAGACGGTAAGACAGATTCAAGAGGCAACAGTTAAGGAGTAGACGACACATATAAATGAAGGCAGGCGAAAGATATCCGCAGAAAATCTGAGACTATAATCTGGATGTGATTGTCTGGTGATAGGATGGGATAAGGAAATGGAATGGTTTTAATATAGGTATATATAACCTATATTTATAAAAAGCCTACCTTCTCCCCCAATGTTATGTCACTAATACGTAGTAAATTTGATACCGATTATGATAATCGGCCTCTGGAATTGTCGCTGGTCAGAAAAATTAAGCTGAGTCCGGCGAGTCCTAAGAATAAAGGCTTGTGGATTCTTCGTTTCTACGGGTTGGATGAAAATCAGAATGATGAAGTGTTGAGATCGTGGTTTTATACTACTAACCGCAAGCGGATGGATGACTTACGGGGAATCTTAAAAAATAATCCCCAAATTATAGTGTGCCAAGTGCAGTATAGTGCATCGGTACCCAAAGCTTGCGTCCCAAGGTAATTCCCTCTATGCGGCAAAATTGCACACACAAATGGAAAGTATTTCGAGCCTGTTCAGGGTTAAAAACATGAATCCTCCGGTTGAGGAAGCAAAAATACGCCGGGTGGTACCTGCCCCTGCCGATCCTGATAATCCTCAACTGTCGATCCTTTATTTTTATGGAGCCGATGACCAGGGACATGATAAGATCGTGCGGGTATGGTTCTATGCGTCAAAGGCTATGCGTGAACAAGAACTAGCCAGTATCCGACTAAAATATCCACACCTACCCATTATATAAGGTCGCCCGCTGTATCGATACAGCGGGCTTTTTCTTACGTACCAGGCGGACAGTCAAAGACAGCCGAACAACACTAACTAGTACTTCGTACCTTTTGAAAAGCAACACGATCCGGAGAGGGCATTTTTAAATTAAAAAACCGAAAAGCGGCTACGTAATGCAAATATTTCAGTCTTAGCCCCAACCCCGCCCTAGATTACGTTAAAACGGTTCGCGTGTTCATCTATTCCCAGGTCCATTTGGTCTATGAAAGTAACCTATTGGGCGAATGAGGCTATTATAAATATCAATTTCAAGGCTCTATTGAGATAGGTACAACAAATTATATTACTTATCTACATTAATCTAATAGCTATGGCCCTTTTAAAAAGTAAGTTCAGAAGCGGATTGAACAATCTGACGGTGGAAGCTTCGAAGGTGGCAAGAATCAGACTCAGCCCCGCCTTTCCTGCAAAGCCCAATCTATGGGTTCTCTATTTTTGTGGCCTGGACGATCAGGTCGTTCGTACCTGGTATTACGACTGCCAGAACAAACGACAGAATGACCTTGATCAGGTTCTCGAAAGATGTTCACACCTTAGAGTGGCATAAACTGTGATGCATTTTAATACTATCAAAAAGGCCCCGGCCTCAAGGCTGTGGGCTTTTTTAATGAATTGAGGACATTATTTCGGGTTGATTCTTTTTGTTGACCCTTTTCCAGCAGCCCGAATCTTACAAGAAAACAGCCGATCTGCAAAGGCTGTCTGGCTGTTATACACTATACACACATTTATATATTGATGACCTGAGCGTCAATATCCTTCACCTTTAAACCGTACAGGACTGCAGCATTATGCTTATATTCTATTAGTCAATAATAGCTATTTTGGGCGAGCTGGTTCATGTCTTTCATAGCTAACTGTGACTAGTTACAAAAACCATTGTCTCGTATTGAGACAGAAAGTGCTGCTTTTGTGACTGTGTAAAAAAATAGTATAAAAAATAATTACTAATAAATTGTTTCATAATCAATAACTTAGTTACCTTTGCTTCTAGTTACTTACACACTATGCACACACAATAATATACTCTATTCGCTTAAAAGTCCTAAAAGAAAATTTACCATTATTTATTTTTCAGTTACAATTTTGATATTTTCTTTTTAGAAAGCGTATCTAGTTACTTTTTTTCGTTTTGCTTTTTAATAGGGTTCTGACAAAGCTCTGTTCACTGCTTTCCTTCCGTTCGTAAGGTACCTTGGTTTTTCTTAGATCCGGTCTTTACTGTTGGTTCTTCGTAAGGACCTAGACAAGGCATAACCCGTTGCGTTCCAGCCTGCCGATTGGATACCTTGCACCTGTTGCGCTTGAAAACTCCCAGTCAAATCCATTTTTATGAATAATTTTTTCCAAACCCTCGCTGCTATATGAGGATTTCTGGCAGCTATTTAATGACGCTAGAAGCGAAAATAAAGATAAAAGATTAGTGGTAGGGAAAAGCGCAAGGAAAGCATAAATAGGTATAACCTTAGACTTCGGGCCTAACAAAAAATCGCCCCGCTGCGAGCACCACCCATCTGATCCACGTTATATACACACTCAGTCTTGATATCTCGGAGTAGTCCATTACTCCGTACTAAGCCAGAAGGAGCGGATTAGGTAAGAACAGGGTACTGTCAATATGACAATCAATCTGTTTGATAAATTAAATTCTCATACTCAGTTTGCAATGCTTTTACGCTGTTACAAGTAATAGCCAACTCAATACAGTTACTTGATAACGAGTAAAACAAACAGCCGGGCTGCAAATGCTGCCCGGCTGTTTTGACTACACACACACTATATATTATATTTCGAACAACATCATACTCCTTGCGTCCTCGTTCAAGAAAAATCCTGAAAAAATCGATGACAATTTGTTAAAAGGGGATCGTTGAAAAAGAAGTATTCAATAAGAAAACTCCAAACTTACTTGTTAAGTACTAGAAGACAGGTTAATTAGATTCGTGAGAAAGATATAGAATGGAAAGGTAAAAAGCAAATGTTTTTATCCCTTTTTCTATATATTTTATAAATACTTTGTTAAGAATCCCACTACTATACGTTTCCAATCAAGGTGATTTGATGCTTTATTGAATGCTCAAAGCGGGAATGACGAATTTTTATTTCAACCGACAGATGGTTTTCAGTAGGACTATTGGTAACTGACGGTATAGTCTAGACGTTGAATACCAATACCTACACCGAACTATATTAGTCATCGGACTTCCTTTTTTATTGCTTATTCTGAAGCGATAGGTAAAGCGGATCTGACTGCTTCGGGTCAAATAAAAAGTAGTTGCCGAGGAATAGCAGCTTTTTTTTAAAACCGATTACATACAAAATAATTCACTTCAAACATGTGCTATCATACCTCACTCGACGTCAAAAAAGCCGCCCTGGAAGCGCGCTACAAGGCCGAACTAGCCAAGGGTAAGACATGGAAATCGGTCATCCATGCCAATGCCTACGCCGTGCCATTCTGGCCGTTGGTGACGGTTCAGCAGCCCGAAATACTTTCCCTATTCACCTGGGGGATGATTCCAGGCTGGACCAAAAGTGAACAGGACGCCAAAAAGTTGCGTACTATGACCATCAATTGCCGCTACGAAACTATGTATGAGAAACCCTCCTTCCGGGGCGCAGCAAGCGCGGGCAGGCGGTGCCTGATCCCGGTGACGGGCTTTTTTGAATGGCATACGGAAGGCAAGAAAAAGTACCCCTTTTATATTCACCCCCAAAAGGAAGAGATCGTGAGTATCGCGGGCTTGTGGGACGAATGGGCCGACCCCGCCACCGGGGAAGTTCATTATTCTTACACCATGCTGACCCAGCCTGCGAATACACTGATGGCCAAGATACACAACAGCAAAAAACGGATGCCTTGTCTGCTGACTCGCGAATCGGAACGGGAGTACCTGAATCGAACTCTGGAATCAAAGGAAATCCTGGAATTGCTCTCGGAACCCTATGCGGCCGAAGCGCTGCGGGCGTACCCGATTAGCAAGCAAATCACCTCCCGAACCGAACCTACCGATGTTCCAGCCGTGCTGGAACCTCACAATTACCCTGAACTTTCGGATTTGCTTTCCTGAAACGAACGGACCAGGTTATTTAACTTGTAACAAGTCCGTCCATTTCGTGGTGTAGGCTGGCGACATCCACTGTTGCCTGTGATGCCAGGTGACGTCGTAGCCCGCACTAGCCAGCCGTACCTTGTCGCGCCCAAAGCGGTGATTGAGGCGATCCATGGTTGCCGACAGTACGGCCAGTCGCTCATCGGGACCTTTAGTGAAGTAATGGGTCTGGTGGTGGTCGATGGGTACCAGGCCTGACAGGATTACACCTACTTTCTGGTATGCGTAGCCGAACTGATAGACCGATTGTAGCGCTGCCAGTGCGTAGCCCGTCAGTTCGGCGGTACTAGCCGTGGGATGCGGCAACTGTATGGTACGGCTGTTGTAATACTGCCGGGCGGGCTGTCCATTGGCCGATCGCTTGAAGCGGTTGGTATGGACAAAGACGGTCATTGTCCCGGCCGCCGAGCCCTGTCTGCGCAGTTTTTCGGCGGCACGGCTCAGGTGCGTCACTAAAGCTTCCGACATGGTCTTCAGGTCAGGAATCAGCCGTCCGAAACTCGGGCTGGTGCAGATCGCCTTCTTAGGGGCGAATTCTGTTTCCAGCATCTTACAGGGTACCCCCCGCAATTCGTAGGCCAGTCGCAGTCCGTTCACGGTCATGGTCCGGTTGATCCAGTCGTCGGGCGCGTTGCTGAACTGGGCAGCGGTGCGAATGGCATTGCGGCGGAGTAGGGCCGCATAGCGCGAACCCACACCCCAGAGTTCGGAGACGGGAAATTCCTGTAAAATTTCAGAAATCCGTTCAGGCGAATCCAAAAGCAGAATGCCCCGGTTCTCTGCCTGGCGTTTGGCAAAGTAGTTGGCCACCTTGCAGAGCGTCTTGGTCGGGGCCATGCCTATGGATACCGGGATGCGCGTCCACTGCCTGACCGTACTTTGCAAAGTTAAGGCCAGTTGGTGCAAATCCGGGTACAGGTGGGCAAAGCCTTCAAAATCCAGAAAGGCTTCATCGATGGAATATATTTCTACCTGATCCACGAACCTACCTAATGTAGCCATCACCCGTGCCGAAAGATCGCCGTAGAGCGTGTAGTTGCTGCTGAATACCCGCACATCATGTTCTTTGATCGTATCCTTCAACTGAAAATAAGGAGTACCCATCTTGATCTCCACTGACTTGGCTTCATTGGAACGTGCAATCACGCAACCGTCGTTGTTGGAAAGCACCACCACCGGGCGACCTTCCAGAGAAGGATTGAAGCTCCGCTCGCAGGAAACGTAGAAATTGTTGCAATCCACCAGTCCAAACATAGCTAACTGGATTTATGTAAGACATAGGTGACTACCCCGAAGACCCGAAAATCGTCGCCAGGCCCTACCCGGATGGGAGAAAAACGGGGATTGGAGGGCACAAGAATCACATTTTCTTCCTGATAATGGATCCGCTTGACGGTATGTTCGCCGTTGAGCCACACAATCACGATCCGGCCTTCCCGGGCTTCCAGCGAGCAGTCCACTACCAGCACATCACCTACCTCGATGCGATCGCCATTCATGCTGTCGCCCGTTGCCCGTACAAAGTAGGTAGCCTCGGCGTTGGTAATGCACAACTCGTTCAGATCGCAGACCCGCTCGATGTAGTTCTCAGCGGGCGAGGGGAAACCCGCCTGGACGAAAGAATGGAAAAAAGGGATCCAATGGCGGGTCGATATCTGCGCTTTGGCAGGTAGAAACGAGTCTGTGTGGCTCATGGTATTTAATGTAAAATACAAGTATAGTAAAATATAATACAAGTATATTATATTCATGCTTAATTCTTTATAACATGAGACAATAGCAGCGGATTACCTTTATCAGATAGCACCTTCTGAGCACTTCCAAAATCTTCCATTTCTGGAAATGGAATCTGCCAGAACATACCTTACAATCAGGTAAAGTGAGTGTACAGAATTCTTGGCAATAGTGCTCCTGACCCGCGGGCCTGTGGAACAAATGCCAGGGTTGGAATTTGAGAGGTACCTGTTTTTATTAAATCATCAGATATTTTTGGAAGCCAGATTCAAACAATTGGAATATGGGGAAAATTGAGCCGAATGTAGTTTAGCTCCTGTTCCCGGAACATCCGGGAAGAATAGAACCATATCCGCACGATCTTGTCATGTCCCTGGTCATCCAATCCATAGAAATAGAGCATGGAAAGGTGCGAGTTTGCGGCATCGACAGGAACAGACTCTATCCGGCTGATCCGGTCCTCGTCTACTGGAGGGTTCAGATTCCTGATTCTGAAAATACTCGACACACTACCCATAGGAATTGGTTTTAGCCCCAACCAGCTTGATAAACTGGACAGGGAATACGAAAAATGGGAAACCTGTCACGCTAAATCGGGACCATCTGGACTCGATTTAGCGGAGCTTACCTTGATTCGTACATTCCTTCTGGATCAATGCGGCGATTGCCAAATTCGTCTTCGGATTTACTTCGGATTAGAAACATAACGTTGAGGGGAGATGTATCTATTTCTAGATATTGGCTATATAGAATACTAGTAAAAATCGTTCCATACACCTACTAGGTACTTGATAACGTGCAATCGTACTAGTGACAATCGTCCAATGGGTGACTTTATCCTATCAAACGGGCCTGGGAATAGATGAGTAATTAGTCGCCTGGATCTACGTTCAATTTTCGAAAACGATACGCGGCATCTCCGTAGCTAATAGTCTGTGATAGGAAGTAGTTCGTCGGAAGCCAGGTTTGGAACCTGGACATGGTGAGCAAAAGCAACAACCTACCCTGCTAAAAATCATTCAAAGGCAACATCAGGTTTGCCGGGTTATTGCCCGAAAAAGGTCCGAGTCGAGCGTGACTCTGAGTAGTAAGCAAATTTTTGGCAAGGTACCCTCCTTGGGAGGCATCCTTGGATTTGCATCCTGATCCGGCCAGTTAGGCTGAGTAATGAAGTTCAGGAAGGGCTATTCTTGTTCTGAGATTGTATTTGGTGATCATAGAGCGAGTACAGGCGCTAGTGGACTGCCGCCCGAGAAGGCTTGACAACTTCCTTTCTGTGGAGATCAATAAACCGCTGCATTTTTTTTACTGTGGTGGTATACGCTGCACCTCTTGCCAAATTTGTCATCTCGT
This sequence comes from Salmonirosea aquatica, assembly GCF_009296315.1. NCBI lineage: Bacteria > Pseudomonadati > Bacteroidota > Cytophagia > Cytophagales > Spirosomataceae > Salmonirosea > Salmonirosea aquatica. Next base: position 1,353,005 of record NZ_WHLY01000002.1, on the reverse strand, counting down.
CGGGGTCGTCATCAATCCGGTACAATTCCCGGAAATTCACCCGGTCCAGTTTATCATCCTCATACGTAACAATGTACCGGTAAGGCCCCGAAACTACCGTAAGATTCGGCTGAGCACCGCCGTAGGTACCCAGGCCTTCGTACACAAAATGATCTCTCACGTTTTTCTCCTTTCCCAGCAATATCTCTTTTAGGCTTTCTCCATGAATATTGCCCGGAATTTTCAGCCCAGCCAAATCCAGGATAGTGGGCATCAGGTCAATATTTAAGACAAGACTTGAATTTTCCGAAGCAGCAATGCCTGGTCCGATGATGGCCATCGGCACATGAGTACTGGGCAGGTAGGGGAGTACTTTTCTGGTGAAGCCGTGGTCGCCCAGCATCCAGCCATTATCGCTTATGAAGATAATGTAGGTATTATCGGCTATTCCCAATTCTTCCACTTTTTTCAAAATACTGCCCACGAAGGCGTCCATCTCCGACAACACGGAATAGTAGTCTTTGGTGTGAGCCTGAATTTTGTCTTTGTCAGGGTAGCCGTACTCTTTGGCTTGCGTGCGGTTACGGACGGTTTTCAAATAGGCGGGCTTGTCACTCAGGTCGTCATCTTTATTGGCTGCTACGGGCATATCGGCTTCCTGGTACCTGGCGCGGATCGAGTCAGGCGCGGGCCACGCTAATTTGTCGTTCATGTGCGGAAGCTGCGTGTTATGAAAAAGGAAAAAGGGCCGGTCCGCGCCGGCCCTTTCCAGGAACTCGATCGAGCGCCGGGCACAGTAGAGATCGCAATGCTCGGCTGGTTGTACTATGTTGCCTTGATCGTTGATTTTCCGGCCGTAGTAGGTACCATTGCTGTAAAAAGTTGTGGCAAAGTCGAAGCCTAGTTCTTTTGGCGACTGGTCCACGTGCCACTTGCCCGATACTCCTGTATAGTAGCCCGCCGCTTTCAGGTAGTTGGCGATGGTTTTCTCTCCTGGATTAAGCTTGCTGTCGAGTTCCAGTACCCCGTTGGCGCTTCCATAGCGACCTGTGAGCACGGCGGCCCGGCTGGGACTGCAGAGCGAAAAAACAACGTGGGCGTTGGTGAAGTTCTTTCCCCGTTTGACCAGACGATCAAGGTTGGGAGTTAGAATGACCGGGTTGTTGTTGGCCTGTAGAGCGTCGAACCGCTGGTCGTCGGTCAGGATGACAATGAAGTTGGGTTTCTTTTGCGCCCATGTTGAATGATAGCCCAGGGTACCCAAAAAGAGTATCAGCATGGCAAAAAGAATCCTCATGTCTCTCAGAAATTTTTCACTCATAGCGTAACCAAGCCGTTGCCGCGCAATCCTGATCGGCCGCAAACCGTATCCACCGTGCTTCAAATTCCTTTGGGAAATCGTAGGTAAAGGTTTCGCCCGGCTTTATGGTGATCTCTTTGTAAGTCATCCACGGCCCATGGCCGATGGGGTTGACCTGAATTTGGAAGGTCACGGACTGCGTAGACTTATGCGATAGTTTCAGACTCTTTTTATCATAAAAGCCGATCAGATAGGGATCGGAAGGGGTACCTGCTTTCACCTGCGTATCTTTCCACGGACCACCATGGCCGATTAGTTTGCCCAGTTTCCAAAGATCGTCGATGGTACCCGCCCATATTTTGGCCTTGCCGTCGTTAGAAGTGATAATGTGCTCGCCATTTGAGGCTTTTGAGTCGATGCCCGTCATGACCAGCAACCCGCGGTAGGAAGCGTAATCGTGGATACCCAGCGAATGCGAGGCAACGGGCCGGATTTTGGCAAAACCGTCGGCATTCTCGGCGGGTAGTTCATAGAAAGTACCGTGGGCATTGAGTAAGTCGCGTTCGGTGGCTACTTCCCGGGCAATTCGCAGATTACCTGCATTGGTTTCTTTAGTGAATTTCTCATCCCCGAGAGGTAATCGCCAGCGACGGCCACTGTCGTCCACGATAAGTACCGAAGAACCCTCTACTTTCATGACATTTTTTGGAATGGCAAATTTCTCCCGGATAAATTGCGCCGTTTTCGGATCATCTTTCCTGACCAGGTTCATTGCACTATCCAGTTCGTAATAGCCATTTTCAGTGTACTTACCATTTTCGAACTGTCCAGCCAGCAAGCCTAGAGCACGACGATTGTCGCCCAGGCCGTACATGAGGCCGCCCAGGTACTTATTGTTGCCAATACTCGCTAATCCATCAAAAATTTTGTCTTGATTTTTGGCAAAGCGCGAAGCATCGTGGTAGTTGAAATTAACGGTGGCTTTGGTACTATTGCTACTTTTCACCCGTACCCATTCGCCTTTATCACTAGTTGAGAAGACTACAGCAACCGCCTGATTGGGCTTGGCTTCCACCGAGCGAAGCTCTTTCCAGTTGCCTTTGCCGTCGGTATCTACCTCAAATGTAAACGTCGCAGTTTGGGTACCTTCATTTTTTACCCAGGCCATGCGATTTTCCCAGCCCGCAAACAGGAAAGGATCGGAGGGAGCATTGGCTTCTACATTTTCCGAAAGCCAGATCGCCCCCTGCGCGGTATTGGGGCCTAACTCATCGGGCTTAATCACGGAGGTAAACCACAGATTAGAGTTGGATTGTCCGGGGCCACCGATGGTGCCTTTTATTTTCCGGGTGTTCAAAAACTCCTTCTGCGCCGAGTCGTCGCAGCCAAACACTAGATGGTCGTTCCAGCGGGTGTAGTCGCCAATGACTTTCAGGTGCGCTGAGCGCGGACGAATGCCCGCTGTGTTCTTAGCAGTGAAGGTACCTGGAAATTTCCAAAACATCCCGTGCATGGTCATCAGGTAGTCGGGCTTACCCTCGGTACCTACATCGCGAATGCGGGGCCACTCCGTGTTCCAGCCGTGGGCGCCGTCGTAGCTGTGACTGGCTTTGGGCAGGCGGTAAAAATTCCATCCCTGTTTAGCATCCCGTACTCCAAGAAGTACCGATTTATGGTCCCATCCCGTAGCCCAAATGGGGTCAGTGGCGGGATTCGGGTTGCCGTAAATTCCGCCCGGCCCGGTTACCTCCACGAACTGACTACGCCTGACTACCTTCCAGTCTGTACCATCCCATTCCGACAGCGCACCCGACTTGATATCGAACTGCTTGAGCGCTTCCGGCGAGGCCTCCCCGTTGTTGGAGTACACCGCCACGCCCTGCCCGGAGTAGAATCCCTTGCCATGTGCGCCGGGTAGCAGGGTACCTGGCTGGTTGGTGGAAATATCGTCGCCCTTTTCGTGTTTTACGTTGGCGTCTTCATAAAGCATTTTGGTTTTCAGAGTATGTACATCCAGTTCGTAAAAGCCTTCTTCCATCGTGGCCAGCAACAGTTCCTCCTTCGGATCGGTAAGCGAGCGAGCTAAACCTGTATAGCGACCGGGGGCTTCTTTATACGGAATCGTGCGTACCTTTCGCTGGGCATCAATGGCGTAGGGACCTATAAAAAGCTGGTTGCTCTCGCGGTGAATCATCCGGTCGGCGGGGGTACCTCCCACACTTTCGGGACGAACCGTCTTTTGTAAATCCGTAGTAATCTCATACAGCTTATCCGATGAGCCAAAGGGTAGGTGCGGACCGTAGGTGATTACCCACAGCCGCCCTGCCCAGGGTACTACCGCGCCGGTGCCGCATTCGCCCTCGTTGTTGTAGTAGGCCAGATGTGGATATATGCCGCTGATCTGTCGAGGTTTGGGTTGAGCCAGCGAATAAAAGGAAAGCAGGCTTAGACTAGCCAGGCAGAAAAAATTGCGAAGGCTGAATGTTCTTTTTTTCATATAAAAAGCAGAAAGGGATGGAGCAAGCACTTTCGGGAAGTGGAGCAAATCATCCACTTCCCGAAAGTACATACAAGGTCAATAGCCAGGATTTTGGGTTAGGTTGGGATTTAGCAGTCGTTCGCTCGCCGGGATGGGCCACAGGTACTGCTTTGAAGCGTCAAATTGGTAGCCAGCGATTTTACGGGCAAAGCCAGCCTGGATGATATGGTCATGAAATACCAGTCCATTTTCGTCAATTCGCGGGAGTAGCGTATTGGTGAACGGCCATTGCTTTCGATCCTGTTTGGTGGGATCGTTCAACCCTGGTACGTCAGTATTTAAAGCTTTATCGGCTAGTTTCCAGCGTATCAGATCCATGTAGCGCAAACCTTCAAGTACCAATTCTACCCGCCGCTCCCGGCGCAGGGCATTGCGCAGTGCCGCCTGATCGGTGGTTGTGATTTTGGGGTACCCTGCCTCGGTCGGGGATGTTTTTCCATAGGCCCGTGCCCGGATGGTATTAAGGGCGTCCAGAACACTCTGGTCAATTTCGTTGAGTTCGATCTTGGCCTCGGCATACATCAGCAGGATATCGGCATAACGGAGTACGATGATGGGATTTTCAGCCATCTGCAGGTCGGCCCAGCTTTGATCGATCCGCTTTTTCCAAATAAAACCGGTGTAGCTTGCAAACTGTGCAATGGAACGAGTATCGTTATTATTGACTCGAGTCCCCAATTTGGAACTATATACCTTGACAGAATCAGGATGAGGCTGGTAGGTAAATCCCAGCCAGCTTGATCCTAATTCTACGATGCTCATGGCCATGCGTGGGTCCCGGTTTTTGAAGGGTTGGTGGGGATCGTAAAGCGGAGATTTGTCGATCGTCTGTCCGTCGGTACATTCGTAAATATCCAGCATTGACCAAGTGGGAATCCAGGCCCCAAAACCACCCGAATTGCGAGAAATGTAGTTACGGACATTTGCCGTCGGCTCATAGACATTACCCAGCGAAATGGACTGCGGTAGTGAAAAGATTATTTCGCTGCTATTTTCGCCCTCCTTGGTGAACAGGGTACGGTAGTTCGGAAAAAGAGAATGAATTTTTAGATCGATGACCGCTTTGGCGGCATCGCGAGCGGTGGCATAGTCACCCATGTATAGGGCAATACGCGCCTTGATTCCCAAAGCCGTACTTTTGGTAACGCGCCTTATTTCACTAGCAGAATAGCTTTGGGGAAGCACCTGAGCGGCGGCATCCAGTTCCTTAAAGATAAAATCAAGGATAGTCTTTTTATCGGTGCGCGGAAGGTCATATGACTCACTCAGTGCTACGGTTTCACCATAGAAAACGACATCTCCAAAATGACTGATCAGGATCGAGTAACAGTAGGCTCTTACAAAACGTGCTTCCGCCTCGATCCGATTGTAAACTGCCTCAGGTACCCGGTCTTCGGCCTGCTGCATGTTTTCCAGCAGGGTGGTAGCGCGGGAGATACCCTTGTATAGATCCGCCCAATATTGGGCTATGAAGTCTGTCTGGGAGTTGAGAGTACTGTTGGTAATGGGGTTGGTGAGCTGACCTCTGATCCAGTGGTCGTCACCCCATTCGTCCAGGTCTAATTTGAACAGGAATTCCTGATACAAGTCATTAACGGCTATTTCGAGCTCCTTCTGATTGCTGTAAAAATTTCCGGAGGCGCTGGAGGAGGTAGGATCGATATCCAGATCGGCACAGGATCCCAGTACCAAGGCCGTTAGTAGGAAAAGGATTTTAGCAAAATATTTCATAGGATTAAGTTCTTAAAGTTTGATGGAAATACCCGCTGTGAATGATTTCAGGACTGGATAGCTGGCGGCATTGCCTTCGGGGTCCCAGCCTTTTGGGTAGTTGTGAATCGCAAAATAGTCCCGTAACGATACGTAGATCCGCAGGCCACCCAGCTTCATTTTGCTGGCCACGTTTTCGGGTACATTATAGCCTAGGGCTATATTCTTGATGCGGAAGTAGGCTGCATTAATAAACCAGAAATTGGACACGGCGTAATTATTACCGCTCGAAGTACGGGAAAGCCGGGGGTAGATGGCAGCACGGTTCTGCTCGTCCGTATTGTTGGTACTCCACGAGCGCCCGTCAATGAAAGCAGGTACATTGCCGTAGTCTTCGCTGAATGGCGCCACCTGGAAGTCGTTTAGCCGATCGGTCTGTTTGCCAACTCCCTGGAAAACGGTGGTAAAGTCGAAATTGCCGTAATTGAGGCTGATATTTCCGCCGAAAATATAACGGGGCAGCGAGCCCCCCAAGGGAATTTTATCGAACTCGTTGATGATACCGTCGCCCTTGTCGGGTACCCCATCCCCGTCGGTATCGACCGTCAACTGGTCCACATACTTCACATCTCCCAGTTTGGTTGTGGTAAATTTGGGAGAGTTGTCCAGATCTTCCTGGGTCAGGAAAAGCCCCGGCGACTCATACCCATACCATTCAGAAAATTCGTTACCCTCGCGGCTGATCTGTGTGCCGTTGGCTTGGGTTAGGTTATTTCGGCCGTTGATGTCAATGACGGTGCTTTTGGAATCGGACAGGTTGAAGCTGGCCGAGTAGTTCAGCTTACCGATCCGGTCACGATACGATATCTGGAAATCCCATCCCTTGACCCGGATGGCCCCCACATTCGTGACGGGATCGACGAAACCCAAGTAATCCGGGATGTCCAGGGGCATCAGAATGTCGTCGGTATTCTTGACATAGTACTCGAAAGTGGTACTCAAGCGGTTATTAAAAAGCCCGAGATCCACCCCCACGTTGGAAGTTTTGGTAGTTTCCCAAGTAATGTCCGTGACAGCATAGTCGGTCTGTGAGTCCGAGAGCAGGGACACGGGCTGTCCATTTTGATAAAACAGACTATTGCGGAAATTGATCAGCGCCTGGTAGGGCCACCACTTGAAAGCGTCGGAGTTATCGCCCGACACGCGCTCGTTCCCCAATGTACCGTAGGAAGCCCGGATTTTCAACAAGTTGACCAGGCGGACCTCCTTAAAAAAGTTTTCGTTCGATACAACCCAACCCACCGATACCGAGGGAAAGTACCCCCAGCGGTTTTCGGGTGCAAAGCGCGATGAACCGTCGGCCCGGATGTTGCCCTGAACCAGGTACTTGTTCTGGTAATCGTACTTTAAGCGGCCAAAGTAGGAGTTGAGGCCGTAGGCGTACGACCAGCCCGCATTGGTGACCAGGTCCTGGCTACCCAGATTCAGGTAGGGAAAGGAGTTGATGGCAAAGCCCGTGCGGGAAGCCGCCAGATTCTCGTATTTTTCCGATACATCCTCGTAGCCCGCCAAAATACTGATGGTATGGTCGCCCAGGGTTTTGTCGTATGTCAATAGCAGTTGTTTGTTGAGCAAAACCCGCTCGCCCCGGTTTTCGGAGAGCTTATCCTGCGCCCGGGTCTTAAAAAGAATTCGATTAGGATCGGTTCGGTCGGACAACTCGACGACTTTGTTGAATTCCTTCGATTTGTCAAAATCCAGGGTAGGTGAGAAAATTCCCTTGATTGAAAATCCGGTGAAAGGCTTGAATTCCAGCCCGATGCGCCCGGTAAGCTTATTGTAGTTTTCGCGGCGGGTACCCCCGTCCACCAGTATGGCCGCCGCATTTTCTCCGTCCTTGCCAGTGGCCCAGCGGCCGTCCTCGTAGCGATCGTCGTAGATGCCGGGGTACCGGCGCGAAAAAGCAATGGTATTGTCAGCACCCGGGTAGTTGTAAACGCTGTTTTTAAAACTGAGGTCTAGGAAAGCGGTCAATTTATCCGAGAAAAGAAAATCATTATTGACGCGGGCCGTATAACGGCTGAAATCCCTTTTCACATAGAGGGCATCTTCAGTGTCATAGTTCAGGGAGGCATTCGTACGCAGGAATTTATTCCCAATTGAAAAAGTAAGGTTGTGACGGTGGCGCTGCGGAGTTTGAGTCAGGAGCACATCCTGCCAATTTGTATTCGGATATAAATCCGGGTTTTCAGCGTGAAGCTGTTCATAGTTGGCCACCGTCTGCGGGTTAAAGCGGGTACCCAGGCCATCATTGGCCTCCCGCTCGTTGAAGAGCTCCATGTAGCGCTTGGCATCCGTAAATTCCGGCAGAGCGGTTGGAGAACTAGAGCCGAACTCATAGGTGTACGAAAGCGTTTTCTTGCCCTCAATGCCCCGCTTGGTCGTGACCAGGATTACCCCCGCCGCCGCCCGCGAACCGTAAATGGAAGCCGCCGAAGCGTCTTTTAGAACCGAAATGCTCTCTACGTCATTGGGGTTGATGTCGTTGATACCCCCGCTGGGAACACCATCAATGATTACCAGCGGGTCGTTGGTGTTGAAGGTGGTGATACCCCGCACGCGGATGGTGCTGGTAGCGCCGGGAGCGCTGTTGTTACGGGTCACGGTCACGCCGGGAATCGCGCCTTGCAGGGCATCTGAAAGCTGAATGGATTGCCGGCTGGCGATTTGATCCGCCTTTACGCTTACTACGGAGCCAGTAAGGTCGACCTTGCGCTCGGTGCCGTACCCTACTACCACGATTTCATCCAGGGTAGTATCGTCGGGTTGCAAGGATAAATTAATGTTCGATTGGCTACCGATGTTTATCTCCTGCGTTTTATACCCCACAAAACTGAATACCAGTATCTCAGGGGAATCCGTGCGATCGGGCAGGGTCAATTGAAACCGTCCATCCGTGTTGGTGGTGGTACCGCGTTGGGTACCTTTCAAGACGATGCTGACGCCCGGCAGGCCCTGTCCCTTTTCGTCGGTGATAGTACCGGTGATGAGCCGATCAGGTATCACAACCGAAATGGTGGAGAAGGGTTGCGGAGTCGCGTACGAGTTAGACTGCTGACTCAGTACGATTTCCTTACCGATGACCCGGTATTTTAATTTTAATGGCAGCAGTATTCTATCCAGTACTTCGCCGAGTGATTCATTAGAGAGGGAAAGGGTAATCGTCTGATCAGTCGGGATAAGGCGAGGACGGTAAGTAAACCGTATTTCCGCCTTATACTCGATGTCCGACAGCACGGATTTGAGGTTCTGATCGACTGCTTTGAGGCTGATCTTCTGATTTAATAATTCCTGGGCCACGGCATCCCGGGCCAGGGAAACACCCGCAAAAATCGCCGCAATGCAGAATTGAATGAGCGTGATTTTCATGAGCTGCAATAACTTTACTTGGTTTCGTAAGGGTTTTTTCATTTTTTTACAATGTTTTTGAGGTTTGACAACGCAAAAACATTCCCTCCGGCCGTCACAAGCGGCCAGTACTGACAGGTACCTTAAAGGGAATCTTTACAGGCCGATGACGCTGGAACCGTCATCGGTTTTTTATTAGGGAGAATAAGCTGTTTTACATGGGCATCCTATTTTAGAGTTCAATCAATTTTTTCGCATCCCCTGCTGGTAATCACCACCTGAGCATCCATTACCTTGAAAGTGGCCCCGATACCTTCACAAATCACTTCTAATTTTTCAAATAGGGTTTCAGCAGAGAGGGAAGTTGTCAGCCGGCAGTTGGAAATCACTTCCTCGTCAAAGACAATATCCACGCCATAGACTTTTTCCAACGCTTCAAAAATCTGACTTACCGGAGCGTCTTCAAATGAGAATTGCTGCATCTCCTCCTTACTCAGCAATATGACCGGCTTCTTTACGAGCGTTCGATTAAAGCGTTCGTCCGAGCGGGTGAAACGCACTTCCTGGTTGGGCGTCAGAAGCATACCCGTTGTTTCGGGATCGGGGTGTTGCGAAGATTTGTGCGCATATACCGATACTCGGCCTGTTTTTACCGATACGACGATGTTCTTATCCTGTTCAAAGGCCTGGATTCGAAAGCTGGTACCCAGTACCTTGGTTACCAGTTCATTGGAGTAAACCAGAAAGGGTTTTTCAGGATTTTTGGTTACGTCAAAAAAGGCAGCACCAGTTAGATACACTTCCCGATTTTTTCCCGCGAAAACTTTGGCATAACTTACCCGGCTGTCTTTCTCGAGGGTGATGACACTACCATCGGGGAGGTTGACCACGCGCGGCTTCTCTGACTTATTGACGACCTCCACCAAAGGCTGGATCGTCTCGGCTTCTTCCACAAGGGTTTGGTAAGACTCAGGCATACTCGATTTTGAAGAACTAGCAAAGTACCATCCCACGCCCAACGTCAGTACCACTGCAGCGGCCGCCGCCCAGCGTTGCCAGCCTTGGGCCAGAAACCCAATCCGGCGAATCGGTATAAAATTCAGGCTTTCCTCGATAGAATCCCAGATTTGCTCCGCCTCCTTCGAAGCGGGTGGGATCGCTCTGCCTTCCTGGATCAGTAACTGAACCGCTTGCCGGGCTTGCTGCAAAGCCGGGTGCTGGTGGGGAAATACTTCCAGGTACTCCTGCCAAAATTGGTTGGAGGCTGCTGTTGGCCGACGAACCCACTCGATGAAATCGGTATCGGCCACAAAGTCGGCGGTCTGGAAGGAGGCGTATTTTTGAAACATAGTACAAGTCGTTCTTGCCCCCTAAATCGGGAGAAAGTCTTTTTGTACTGTTTTTTGTCAAAAAAATTTAAAGTTTTTGGAAAAAACCAGCGAGAAGAGCGAAAAGGAAGAATCCTTCCCCAAAGAAATCACGCAACCGACCAATGGCCTGGTGCAGCAGATTTCGTACAGATTGATTGTTGATTTCCAAAAGTTTGGCTATTTCCTCGGCGTTGAAATCGTGATAATAGCGCAGCTGAATTACTTCCTGCTGCCGTTTGGGCAGGCGGGCAATGGCAGCGCGTAGCTTATCGGCCTGTTCCGCCTGCTTTTCCTCCGCCATCCACGCGCTTTCAAAGGGTAGGTCACCTGAGATGTGTTCAGGGATCAGGTGTACGTCGGTGGCCAGTCTGGATGATTTTTCCGTGTTGCGGAGGATGCGGTTCCGTAGCGAGCGGTACAAGTAGAATTTAATGGAATCGGTAGGGGAAAGGTTCTCGCGTTGCGCCCACAAGTAGAGAAAAAGATCCTGAATGCTGTCGCGAATCAGTTGGCGGTCGTTGGTAATGCGGTAGCCGTACGAGAGAAGTTCCTGAATGTACAGGTCATAGATTTGGCCAAAAGCCACGCGATCTCCCCCTCGGAACGCTTTCCAGAGTTCAGAATCTTCTGCCTGCGTCAGGCCGGGTTTTTGGGGTAGGGTAGCCAATGCGATGACTCGGAAAAGAGGGCAGAAAAAAGTGTCCTGATTAAAAGCGAGACTTCACACAAAACTACCAATGACCACCAAGACAGCCGTGAAGCAAATGAAAAATGCCTCTCCCTTTCGCCCTGGCAATATTTTTAAGAAGATAAGAACCCCTATGGTACCTGCGGAAATAGGTAAGCGGTACCTGTCATTCGCACATTGATCCCGACTTTACTCCGTTTGTGCTTTCGCCAGGTCTTGGGGATCGATTAGTGCTGTCCTTTAAGTAGTTGCGAGTCAGTCGATGAAGGTAGGTTCTCGACCTCCGTAATTTCATTGGAAAAACCGGGACAAATGAGGAATTGAGGTAGAGCATTGTTTCTGCCAGCCATTGAACCGAGACGTATTATGAGGCTACGAGAAAGTCGGGTTGTCGTAAATAGAGAAAATAATACAGGAAAGGCCCTATGCGCCGGATGTGGAAGGTAGCTTTTTGACAAAGGGGTTTCAATTAGATATGCTTCACAGCGCCAACTTCTGGACGGTATCAATTTCGTTGGTTTTAGCGACCATTAAACATGAGGTACCAGTAAGAGCTCTCATTTACAAGAATTCATTAAAATCTACTACTGACTGTAGTTAGAGAAAGCATCGGCTTGCGAGCCACCTTTCAGCGTGAGCCTGGCCACCGAGCCGATCTTCTTCAGCGTCGGCTTCACGTATGACTTCTTGCCCCCGGGCGTCGTTGCGTTATTGGATGTATATGCGTTCATGGGAATTTCTGTTTTAGGAGATGAATGGGATTGACAGCTGCGTATGGGGTACCCTACTGCTTGAGGACCTTGAATGTGTCCGTGCTGCCGTTGGTACGCGTGACCCTGACCACATAGAAGCCGGTAGGCAGGCCCTTCACATCGATGCCGCTGGCGGTAATCGCCTCCGACTCCAGCACGCTTTTCCCAGACGCATTGTAGAGCTCCACCCGGCGGATCTGGCTCAGGTCGCCTGCTTTCAGCAGCAGGCGTTCGGATACAGGGTTGGGGTAGAGCGCCGTCTCGAGCCTGATGTCGAATTCCAGGCTCCTGGCGCGGGTATAATCGAAGGTACCGTCGCGGTCGACCATCCGCAGCCGGTAGAGGTTGGAGCCGTCGGCCGGGTCGGCGTCCGTGAAGGTGTACCACTGCGTGCTGCTGCTGTTGCCTCTGGCGGCCACGCTGCCGATCATCCGCCAGTTCTTGCCGTTGAGGCTGTGTTCCACCTCGAAGCGGTCACTGTTGATCTCCTCGGCCGTGCTCCAGCTGAGCACGGCTGTCTGGGCTTCCTTCTGGGCGGTGAAGCTGATCAGGGAGACGGGATTCGGCGCCCCTGTGACGCTGGCCGTGGTCGAGCGGTTGTCATTCTCGGTAATGTTGCCTGGGGGCTGGGGGGCGTACGAAAGGTTGGCCACGGTGGTCGCGCTGGCCGTAGCCGTGTACCCCCCGACAGTAATGTCGATCTGAGTACCATCCCCCGGTGCCAGAGCTACGCTGTTTGTCCCGTTAAACGTACGGTTTAGCGCATCGTAGGTAAAGGTAAACAGCGGAACGGTCTGCGTAATGGTAGGAGTGCCCTCGGGTACCGGCCTGTAGGAGTTCGGAAATGAGACTTGAATAGTAACCGAACCAACCGGAGCGGTGGTGGCCCCCTGCCCCCCCACGGAGAAGTTTACTGAGGCCGTGGCCGTTGTTCCGACGGGGATGGCGTTCGGTGCCACCTGGATGGCGGCAATCTGCGGGTCCACCACATCCTGCCCTAAAGTAACACCCGCAGAGGCAAATGCGCTGATGAACACAGCCAGCCGCATATAATTTAAAATACGCTTTCTCATGTTGGTTTTCGTTAGACGTGAATTAATTGTTTGAATCGTTAATACTTATCCGATACACGGCACTGTTGTTGGTGGTTGGGGTTTCGCCCCCACCAGTTCCGTTGAAGACCCTGGCCGTGATGGTAGCCGCTGCGTTGGGAGTATTGGTCGCAGTGACCTGAATCACAATTTTCTTGTTGGCCCCTGCCGAAATCGAGAAGCCATCTTTCAGAGTCACTACATAGCGTGTGGCTTGCTCCGTAAATGTCCATTCTGTATTATCCACGCTACCATTGCCTGTTACTGTTGCAGTGGTAGCGGTGGAATTGATTGAGGTGGTGAATGAGGGGGTTAGTTTGTTGAACTCAAAAGTTACCGGACTGGTGGTTGCAACTGGGCCAATATTATAGATGACAAGCACGACGTCCTTCTGCTCATTGGCGTTATAGGTGGCACCATTCGAGAAAATAGAGGGCGTCAAATCCGGGGCAACGTTGACTTTGTTGGCATCCAGGTTGATTTCTCCGGCGATTGATAGAGCTCTTCCTTGAAGCGAAGCACCCGTTAGTAAACTGATTGCTCCATTGGCTAGGATAGTTCCCTTGAAAACTGAACCGATTCCCAAGTTGACGGCACCATTCACTTGAAAATATACATTTTCAAAAGAAGCACCGTTGATCAGTACAATGCTAGAACCAGTAGCGGTAGAAAGTGCACCCGTTAGCTTAATGATAAAAACGGCATTCGGGTTTCCTTGCCCGTCCAATGTCAGAACACCCGTCAAATCTGAAGCAGAAGAACCGCTCTGGCAATATACGCCTGCTGTCAGAGTCTGCCCCCCTATGCTGGCGCTGATCGGGGCTGTGCAACCTGTAGCAGTTAGTTCGGCGTAAGCGGCTGTCACATCATTGGCAGTCTGAAGGGAGGATGCATTGGCTACATGGGTTTCTCCCATCACTTCGCCTGGCGGGAAACCCGTGAGTGCGCCCGAATTGGTTCCGATATTTCCCTTTACTAAAGTACCTCCGTTGTTAGAAAAGGCGCCGACCACCGTAAAGAGGGCATAATTGGAAGCAGTTCCCAAATTGGGGACTTGACCGAGACTCAAACGGGAAAAAGCAAACGCAATGAACAGTGTCAAAACTAATAATATTGGCTTCATCTTTATTGATGTTTAAATGTTGTTGTATTAGTCCTGACAAGGTCGGGTTAATAGTAGTCATTATCGTTACATAAGAATACATGATTGTTATAGAATTCACATATATAGCATATTAAATGTAACTAATAATTAATTTAGCCAATTGTAGTCGAAATGATGTGGAAAATATGAGTGTGCCGAAGTGATTGACCGATAGACTGACAACTTTATTGATAGCAAGAGGAAAGCTTAGTACCCCACGGCGGTATCCTCTAGAAGCGATTGGTAAAAGCGTTAGTAAAGCTATCCTCTTTTAAAGCTGAGTCCCTGATTTTAACTCTGAATCTGTATAAGGGAAAGATCGTTATTTGTTAGGAGTTTACCGATCACCATTTCTTGATTTAAGTCGGACACATTGATATAGTAGGCGTTATGCACATTTTTAACAGCTAACCCCTAGGATTGCCCAGAGTAGCTAGAAGTACAGGTGCCTGTATAGCCGTGAGGAGGTCTACAAAATCGACCTGAGAAAGGGAAGCTAAGTTGAGCTATTTATAGGTATTTTCCATCGGACTATTATCCTCTCCGATGCGATGGGCGCCAGCCCGGATAGCACAAACGGATTCGATTCGGTCGGAGACGGCTTCAGTTAAAGCACATGTTAGATTTGATCAGTACCCCTCCAGGCAGGCAACTGAGGGCCTCATAAGTCTTCTAGAGGAACCCTTTTGTAATTGGATTTCTTAAAGTAGCTGGGAGTCAGTCCCGTTACCTTTTTGAACTGACTGGATAAGTGTGATACACTGCTGTATTGTAATTGATAGGAGATTTGTGTCAGATTCAATTCATCGTATGATAGTAGCTCCTTAACCCGTTCAATCTTATGGATGATGATATATTGTTCAATCGTAGTGCCCGTTACTGATGAAAAGAGATTGGCCAGGTAGGTATAGTCATAGCCGAGTTTCTGGCTAACGTAGTTGGAGAAATTGGTTTTGGGAAGCTGATCTGAATGATGCACCACTTGGATAATGGTATTCCTTATTTTTTCAATCAGTATTGCTTTTGGATCCTCCATAAGTTCTAGCCCATGGGTCAGCAAAGATTCTTTCAATTGATTCCGCTGCTCAGCATTCACAATACCCATAATCTCTACTTCCCCTAAATCAATCGGGCCGTAGAGCAGGCCTTGTTTGTCCAATTCCGTTTGAACTACTTCTTTACAGCGTGAACTGACCATATATTTGATGTTGATTTTCAATAGGTACCCACTAGGTAGTGGTGTTTGGTGGTGGTATCTGAGCGCAGTCTCAGGATTCAGTATATTTTATCAATTATCGAGCCAAATACAGTATGGTTGACACCGGAGGTAGCGTAGAGTCTCAAGAAGCCGTATATAAATCATTGCTCATACCACATCATGCTATGTATTATTGTACGATGACGGGTTTACGGCCAATATTCCCTTATGCGACAAGTTTTTTAGATTAATACCAATTTGTACTACAACTAATTGACTATCAGCGAATCAGGTCCCAGTTAGCTCATGCCTGTATTACCTAAGATGGGTTGCCCGAAGGTGTAGAGAGAAAGTTTACCAAAAACGGTCAAATGATTGCAATATTCTTTTGGTAGCCAAATTTAAAATATCTTCAATTGACTAATAATCAGTCGATTGTAAAGAATAGTCACACAAATTTAAATTTTGCAATGTGCTCTTTCGAGTGTCATAATCAAATTAAGATTTTTTAACTGGCTCAAATCCTTACTATTCCTCCTAACTCATTTGTATTGCACCTATAAAGAAAAAGAATTTGGCTTGGCCCGATCGATAAACACTAAAGAAACCAGGTTCTTAGGTTAAATGAATGCATTCGAAGCCTTAAAATAAGGACTAGTACTATCCTTTTCTTCAACCTCTGCCAGCTACACACGCCGCGTCAAAAGGTGCTCTGCTTCTTTTCTTAGGGTCTCAAGAATAACGGCAGTAGACATTTCGAGTGTTGTCAACTCATGATACCGTTTGCTCAAGTATTCCTTGAAATTCATAAGTGTAGCGTGTTGGGGGTCGTAGATTGGAATACCATCCTCCCGTTCATGCCACTCTTCCGTAGAAACCGTATATCCTATCGGAAAAGAAACGCGGGTCTCGCCCTCCTTAATGCAACAGAATAAATTTTCCTTTTGATCAGGCTCTAGATAATAGGCAATTTTCATTCCGTGGTGCATAAGGGAATTACCAAAGAATAAAGATAATAAAAAAGTAACAAGTATCGGTACTTATAGTTATATTCAATAACATGTATCCAATAGTAATTAAATTTTATATGCCTTGATGAGATTTCTTTTGCGGTAGGAATCTGTCCTGTCTTTTCTGGAAAGATATGGGTATCATGAGTTGGAGGGTTGAAACTTAGGGCAAATTATAGAGCATGAGCACAGTGCAGAATTTGTTTCCTCCAGATCTGGGTATATCAGTGTATTCAGGGAGGCACTAGCTTCACATAAGGAAGGCAGCCATCGTTCACAACTAAATGGGGACCATGAGGAATGGTCGTTTAAAGACCGGTTCTTCCTATTCAGGTTTTGGTAATGGTTTCTTCCATGTTGTAAATCGTCTCGATGACCTGCATGAGCGCCGCCCGGCCGGCGATCTTAGCCTGCGGGTACTCGCCCACGTCGAGTAACTTGCTGGCGTTGAGCTTCTTTTGCCTGAAAAGTGCCATCTGTCCTTCGAAGTACCCCTTCAGGATTGCCGTCTCCTTCTCGGTTGGTTTACGGCAGACGATCCGGCGGAAGGCCTTGGTGATCTTCTCCTGCGCTGGGCTTTTCTCCTGCATCAGATTCTGGGCCAGCACCCGCGAGGCCTCCAGCACCGTCGGGTCGTTCATCATCACCAATGCCAGCAGCGGCGTGTTGTTCTTTTTGAAGAAGCTGTTCTTCTGGAAGCACGGGCCACCACCAGAATCAGCGTTCCCAGAAAGGCAGTCAGTAAATAGAGTTGGTTTTGCATCCCATCAATATCCATAAAATCCCCAATCCCAAAGACTTTTCTACCTTCGGACTGAGGCTAATGTTTTCAAAGCCTCCTCGTCCTTGTATTCCTCCATGAGCTTTTTCAACATAGCTTTCAGATCAGTGGCGATTTTCTCCGTACCCGGCTTCCCGTAGATATTGGCCATTTCCTGCGGGTCCTTTTGAAGATCGAATAATTCCCACGAATCAGCTCCTCCGTAAAAGTAGGCAAGCTTATACCGGTTGGTGCGGATGCCAAAATGCGGATACACGTGGTGGGGCTGTGGAAACTCATAATAATGATAGTACACTTCCTTCCGCCAGGGTACCTTGGCGGATTGTGGGGCTTTCAACAGCGGCAGAAATGATTGCCCCTGCATGTCGGTTGGAATTTTGGCACCTGCCATATCCAGTACGGTTGGCGCCCAGTCGATATTCAAAACCAGCTCATCCACTTTGGTACCTGGTTTGACCACACCGGGGTATCGCACCAGCAACGGGGTCTTCATGGATTCTTCGTAGATGAACCGCTTGTCGAACCAGCCGTGTTCGCCCAGGTAAAATCCCTGGTCCGAGGCGTAGATAACGATCGTGTTTTTGGCTAGTCCGGATGTATCCAGGTAGTCCAGTAATTTGCCGATATTACGGTCCAGCCCATTGGCGGTGGCGTAGTAGTCCTTGAGGTACCTCTGGAATTTCCATTCGACGAGCGCCTTACCGGTCAGGTGCTTCGCTTCCGGTTCTTGGGCGATCCGGTCGTAGTAAGCCTTAAACACCTTTTTCTGCTCGGGATTAAACCGCCTGAAAAGAAACCCTTTCTCGTAATTCGGAAGAACCTTCAGGTCTTCCTTCATGCGCATGGTTTTGTCAATGGTCATATCCTGCTCATGGGCCGCAAATCGCCCGACAAAATTTGCAGGGTTACGGTAGGTTGAAGGTCAGAACCCGGTTGAACCAATTCATCGGCGGCGCGGGCCGGAACATGCGTCAGGACGACGGCCCAAGCCATTAATACCAGAGACAGCATACGTGCCGTTTTTTGTCGCGGCGGCACATGCGGGAGTAAAAGGTTTTTCATAGGGAAAGGATTTAGGATAATAAAGTAGCACCGGTCATCAGTACACGTAAAAGATTCAGTCCGAGGATATTTACCTGTAGTCTGGATGCTTTTGTGAAGGGTTAACCGCCAGGATACGAGCGCTTTGAAGGCAATGCTGTCCAAAATAGTAGCAGCTCTGATTTTCTACGTACCGGTTGTTTTCATTTCTCCACGTAAGCCGGCCTGATTTCCGCGGTCAGGACGGTATCGAAAGCCTGAGCGGCGGCGGTCAGTTGCGCAACTATTTTAGAGTTGTCCGCGGCGCGGTTTTTGGTTTCCCCGATATCCGTGGAAAGGTCATAAAGCCAAGGCAGGGGCGTAGCCGGTTTTGTATCCAGCAGGGCTTCCTGCACAGGCTGCTTGCCCGCCCACTTCTCATCGGGTGCCAGAAAATGAAGCTTCCATTTTCCCTTTCGAATGGCGTACAACTGTCCCGTCCGGCCGTAGTAACACAGAAAATCGTAGGGAGATTTGGCTTTTTTGCGGGTCATGAGCGGGAAAATATCATGACCATCGATCTTGCGATCTGCGGGTACCTGAGCGCCGGTGAGTTTGGCCAGCGTGGGGTAAAAATCCATCATGGTGGCTAACTCTCCGGTAACGCTGCCGGCCGGAATATGGCCCGGCCAACGCACAATGAGCGGCACCCGGAAGCCCGCCTCCCAACTGCTGCCCTTACCACCATGCAGCGGCGGAGCCGCCACGCCCGAGGGACCATTGTCGGAGGTGAAGACGACAATGGTATTTTCCATGATGCCGGTGGCTTCGAGTTCTTTCAATATTTCACCGCAGCTCCAGTCCAGCTCTTCGGTCATGTCCCGATAAAGTCCGGTGGTACCTTCGTGGCGCCGGAATTCTTTGGATGCAAACAACGGAATGTGAATGGCGCTATGGGCCATGTACAGAAAAAAGGGCTTTTCCTTGTTTTCGCGTATGAAAGCAACCGCCTCTTTCGTATAGTTCTGCGTGATCTGATCGTATTCCACCTCGCTGTTCTTTTTCAAAAGCTCAGTATTACGATACAGGTCTGAGCGCCCGTGGTTGGGCCCAGGCATCCCGTAATAGTAGTCAAATCCCTGCGCGTTCGGCTTCACCTCGGGTAGTAGCCCCAGGTGCCATTTGCCGATGGCACCGGTGGTGTAGCCCTGTTCTTTCAGGAGTTCCGCAATGGTTTTTTCATTGGGATTCAATCCGCTGTGGGTATCCGGGGGCAACACGGCCACGTGCAGGCCTACCCGCTTGGGGTAGCTGCCCGTCATCAGGCTGGCCCGGGTGGGCGTGCAGACACCCGCTGGGGCATAGAAATCAGTAAACCGCACGCCTTGGGAGGCCAACTTATCCAGATTAGGTGTTTTTATTTCTTTGGCACCATAGCAACTCAAATCGGCGTACCCCAAGTCATCGGCCAGAATAAATACGATATTAGGCTTATCCTTGGCTGGGCTTTTCCCTTCGGAAGGTCCGGCGAAAAAGAGGAAGAATGCCAGTCCGGCCAGCGCTAGGGTAGCGCGTTGTTGTATCCGGAGTAGCGGATAGATTTTGAATAGTTTGTGCATAAGGCCTGAATTTTAGGTTGGGGCATGTATCAATTTAGCTCATTACCAGCCCGGATTTTGTACCAGATTGGGATTGAGGGAGAGTTCACTCACGGGTATGGGCAAAAGATTGTAGTACTCAAGGTACCCATTCGGAAATTTGGTTTCGATAACCCCGCCCAGGTGATCCCTGATCACTAGGGGATAAAGCTGCTTGCCGATATTCCAACGCTTGATGTCGAACCAGTAGAGACCTTCCAGAGCAAATTCAATTCTTCTTTCCTTGCGCAACCGCGTGCGGGCCTCACTCTGCGAAAGACCGGTGGGAATGGGAGGTAGCTTGACATCATTCCGCTCCGTCCGGATTCGGTTGATCAGTGCAATGGCTTCGTCCAGATTTTTGTTCGTTTCGATCAGTGCCTCTGCTTTGGACAACAGTACATCGGCATACCGCAGCACGATATTATTCATATTGGACTGGCCCGAAGGAGGGAGCGAACTCATCTGGTTTTCGCGGTATTTCCGGGTACTCAAGTGCTTCAACCGGTTGCCAGGATGGTTGAAAGCGCCACCGGGATACAGATAATTGGGAAACTGGAAACCTAATATGTAGGTACCAGGCAGGACCACGGTAAATCCAAGCCTCGGATCCCGGTTTTTCAGGGGTTCTGGGGGTCTGGCGCCGAACCGTCCAGAGTTTCGTAGGCACTTACCAGATCATCCGTGGGCACGTACCGGGAACCGCGGGTAAAGCTACCCGTCCCGGTACCACAATACTGATCAATGAAGGTACCCTGGGAATTCTCGCCGGAGATGTACTGAATATCAAAAATCACCTCCTTGTTGTTCTCGTTCTCTTGTTTGAAGAGCCCTTCGTAACTCGGGAAAAGCGCATACTTTTTCAGGGCTTCGATCTGGTCGATCACTTCCAGCACCTTATCGTATTTGTTCTGGTACAGATAGGCCCGCATTTTCATCCCCAGGGCAGCCCCTTTATCGGCCCGGCCTACTTCCGGTGCTTTTTCGGACAAATTCTGAATAGCCACATCATAGTCGGCAATCACTTGGTTCCACACTTCATCCTTAGTGGCTCGGCTGAGGTTGCGGGCCTCATTCGCCGTCACGGCTTCCAGAATTAATGGGACGCCCCCGTAGCTGTCCACCAGCAGAGAGTAGGCCAGTCCCCGCAAGAAATGCGCCTCGCCCAGGTATGTAGCTTTGGTTTTATCGGCCAACTCGACCTCCTCGAGGGCACTCATCAGATAATTGGCCCTGAAAACGATGGCGTAGCATCGGGTCCAGCGGAAGGTAATCATCTGCGCATCCTGGGAAGAAAGTTGTCCGTTGCCGATTTTGGCAATGGACGTGTTGCCCCAGTTGAATCCATTGGGAGTGGCGCCGTCCAAGGCTCCAAACCCAAAAAGGCCCTCGTCGTAGATTGATTTTTCCCGCAGCAAGGCATAGACCCCATTCAGAGCCAGTTTTACATCGGCCTCATTCTGGGGGAAATTGGCTTTCGTGATTTTGTCTTCCGGAAATACGTCCAGATACTGGTCTGAACAACCCTGACAGAAAAGTAAGACTAGTAGAAAGATAGGTTTGAGTTTCATGGTCTTAAAAGGTAAGGTTAGCGCCAAATGAAAAAATCCGGGGAACAGGGTACACATTGTATCCCGAATCAAACGTGTTTCTTTCGGGATCGTAGCCCTGGTACTTGCCATTCACCAGCGTGAACACGTTTTGGGCATTCAGGTAAAAATAGGTTCGCTTCAAACCGTATTTGGTGGAAACTTTTTCGGGCAGGGCGTAGCCCAACTGAATGTTCTTGACTTTGATGAAGTCGGCCTTATTGACCCAGAAGGACGATTGCGAATTGTCCCAGGTGCTGTTAAAGCGGACGGCGGGGATGTCCGTATCGGTATTCTGTGGGGTCCAGGCATCGAGCCAGCTGGTAGCGATAACCCGATTCTCGAAGGAAAGGCTGGTAAAATTATTCTGCGTGAACATATTGACCCCCAGAATCCCCTGCATGAGCACGTTCAGATCGAAGCGTTTGTATTTCAGGCTCGGCGACAGGCCAAACGTCAGTTTGGGAATTGTGTTTCCCAACGGTTGCTTGTCCTCGAACCCTAATTTTCCGTCGTTGTTGACGTCTTCAAATTTCAGGTTTCCAGCTTTGGGTTTGAACCCGTTGGCCGACATGTGCTGTAGGGCTTCCTCGTCGGTCTGGTAAATGCCGATGGCCTTGTAGCCGTACAATTCCCGGAAAGAGTACCCCTGCCGAATCAGATACAGCTGGTCCGGAGAGCGGCCGGTCCCGAACCGGGTCACCTGGTTGTCGATGTAAGTAAAATTGAGGCCCATGTTGAAGCCTACCTGATTTTGATCCGAACGCTGGTTGTTGTAGTTGACGATAAATTCGAACCCGTTGTTCTTCATTTGACCTTCGTTCTCGAAGGGGGGCGTTAGTCCACCCAACACCAGCGGAATGGGAAGCTGGACGATGATATTATCGGTGGTCTTCCGGAAGTAGTCGGCTTCCACCGTGATTTTATCGTTGAACAAGCCCATTTCCAGCCCAAAATCCAGAGTAGAGGTGGTTTCCCACGTGATATTTTCATCAATCAGCGAGGTGACCGCCGCTCCCGGCGCCAGCTTGCCTCCGTAATTGTAGCTGAGGTCATTGTTCTGGTTGATGATGGTCAGGTAGGGCCAGTAGTCAGCGATATTCTGGTTGCCGAGTTTACCCCAGGAGGCACGCAGCTTGAGGTTGGAGAGAGCCCGCACATCCTGCATGAAGGCCTCGTCCGAAATGCGCCAGCCGGCCGAAAATCCGGGGAAGATACCCAATCGGTTGCCCTCTTTGAAGCGCGATGAAGCATCGGCCCGCAGATTGGCCTCAAAGAGGTACTTCTGGTCGAAGGCGTAATTCAGTCGTCCGAAATAGGAAAAGATCCGCAACCGGTTCATGTTACCCGTCCCCTGAATACCCGAGGTACCTGCATCGACCTGTGTGAGGCCTTCCTTGGGAGGGCTGGTACGGCGCGCGTACAGGGTCTGGATTTTGTTGGACTCCAGCTGAATACCGGCGATGGCCGAAACTACGTGCCTGGTGCCGAAAGTCTGGTTGTAATTCAGCGTCGAGAACAGGTTCGTGTTCAGGTTCGACGTATGGCCCCGGTTGATTTCCAGACCCTCGCGGTTGTAATTCTTGGTAATGGTCTCGATGCCCGTATCTGTATAGCCAAATACACTCGTATTGTGCCGGTCTACCAGGCTCCAGGTACCGTTGGTGGCGAAGGTGGTCCGGGACGTCAGATTCTTGTTGAATTTGATTTCGGCCGTTGAATTGATCGTGAATACATTGTCCTGGGTTTCAGTCCGCCCGTTGGCGGCGTCAATGAGCGGATTCCGGTTATCGTACAGCAAAGTACCATCGGCCCCGATTGCCTGGACCGAACCAAACCGGCCATCCTCCGTGTAGGGCGCAATGTAGGGGGCCGCGCCTCCCAGCATTTCAAATACCCGGCCCAGCGAACCGTAGGTAATGTCGGCGTAGGGTTCCCGGGAACTCCGGTTGAGGTAGCTCAATCGGCCGATTACCTTGAACCAGTTATTGACATTGGATTCCAGATTGGCCCGAAGACCGTACCGCTGCGAGCTGGTGTTGGGAATCATCCCCTGCTGGTTCAGGTAGTTGAACGAAATGTAGGAGGACGTTTGGGCGGTACCGCCCTTCACCGACACATTATGCTCGTGGATCAGAGCCGGTTTGTACAGTTCCTTAAACCAGTCCGTGTTTGGGTACTTATACTGATTCGTACCGGTATTAAAAGCCGAAATCAACTCGTCGGAAAACAGCTGGCTCCCGCCGTCATTCATCAGCGCCATATTGGTCAGTTTCATGTGTTCGGCGCTGTTATTGATCAAGTCGTAATGCATGCCCAGCGTCTGGACACCTACGTAGGAGTTGATATTCACCTGCGCTTTTTCGTTATTCTTGCCCATCCGGGTTGTGACCAGTACCACTCCGTTAGCCGCTTTGGATCCGAAGATGGCCGCGCTGGCCGCATCTTTCAGTACCGAAATGGATTCAATGTCGGAGGGATTCAACTGGTCAAAGGAGCCTTCCACCCCGTCGATGATGATGAGCGGATTGGAGTTGTTGAGGGTACCCCAGCCCCGCACCCGGATCTGCGCGCCATCGCTGCCGGGCTTTCCTGAGTTCTGGCTCACCCATACCCCCGAGGCGGTACCTCCCAGTGCCTGCGAGGAGTTGGTAATGGGGCGGTTATTGATTTTATCATCGAACTTCACCACGGATATCGCGCCCGTAAGGTTGACTTTCTGCTGACTGCCATAGCCGACCACGACTACCTCGCTGAGCGATTTGCTATCCGTCACCAACTGGATATCGATGGTGCTGCGGTTTCCGGGGTTCAGTTCCTGAGAAACGAAACCCACTGAGCTGAATACCAGCGTCACTTCTTCGTCGGGTATCAGCAGCTCATAGCGCCCGTTGACATCCGTGGAGGTACCCCGGTTGGTCCCTTTCACCACCACATTGACGCCCGGCAGACCTTCGCTCTTCTCGTCGGTCACCTGGCCCGATATCGTGCGGTCCAGCGAAGCCTGCTGCCGGGGGGTACCTTGTTACGCTTCTCGTTGGATTCATCTGGCTTGCCCGGGGCGGCACGTTTGGGTTCACGCGCCCCTTTGTTTCTGGCGATGATGACGAAGGTACGGCCGTCGATTTTTTCATACACCAGACCGTGGGGTTTCAAAATCAAACGCAGGGCCTCTTCCTGGTTGTCAGCTGACCTGAATGTGCCGGTTTTGCCTTCCAGCAGCTGAGCGTCGGCCAGAATGTTGACCCCGTAGTGTGATTCGATTTCAGTCAGTGCCTTTTTTAAGGACTGTACGGTGACCTCCTCACGGACGTTTTCCTTGTTCTGCTCTTCTGTAAGCATCGCTTTGGCCAGGGCCTGGGCGCACCCCGCTTGGACGGTCAGAAGCCAGAGGCCGCCCAGCAGGAAAGTAAAGTTTGTTTTCATCGGTCATTGGAGTTGGTTTAGGAATAAAAAAATTACCGGGATTGGATCAGAATGGCATCATCCCGGACAGTAATGCGCAAGTCAAAGGCTGTGGCAAGCGCCTGAGTAAGGCGGCTGAGGTCATCGTCAGGAATGGTGCCCGTCAGGCGGCGGCTCATCAGGTCTGTATCGGCAAAGGTGACTGTTTTGCCATAGGTGTTCCGGATCGTCTCGGCTACCTCCGAGAGGGGGGTGTTATCGAATACCAACCGGTTTTCCCGCCAGGCATTAAACCGCCGGATGTCCACCCGCTGGCGGTTGAGGGCATGATCCTGCGGGGAGTAGGTTGCCGCCTCACCAGGGGTCAGGTCGAGCAGTGGCTGATGGCTTGCGGTGGCGCGCAGGCGCACTTTACCTGTTTCCAGCACCACCTGCGTGCGCTTGGCCCAATGCTGTACGTTGAATTCGGTACCCACTACTTCGATACCCAAATCTCCCACCCTTACAGTGAACTTAACCGGCCTGCCCGCTACCCTCCGCTTGCTCACGCGAAAATAGGCCTCTCCGTCGAGCGCTACCTCACGATCACCGTTGATCGGCCAATCGGGGGAGTAGCGGAGGGTCGTGTTGGCGTTGAGCATAACCTCCGACCCATCGGGCAGGCGCAGGAGACGTTTTTGTCCATAAGCCGTTTTGATGACAACCTGGTCGGCTTCGGCGTACAAACGCGTCAGGACCCAACCGGCACCGGCCAGGAACAGCAGCGCAACCACCGCGGCGGCCAGCGAGCTTCCCAGCCACCGCGCGCGTCCTGCAAATGGATGGGGTACTTTAAGGTCATGGACAGCGGCTCCCTCAGCATCCATCTGTTCCACAAGCCTGCGAAGTTCGGCCCCCTGGTCGGGTAGGGGTAGGCGGTTCTTCGGACCGTTCAGCAAACGAATCAATTCGGCGGCTTCCTGCACTTCCTGCTCCCGGTGCGGGTTACGGGCCCGCCAATGGGTCCAAAAGGCTACGGCCTCCGAATCGGTACAGAGTACATAGGCCTGGAAGTAGTCATCCAGGACAAAATCAGAAAGGGTATAGCGGTCGTAGGACATGGAGAGCGTAAAAGCACTGAGTCTAGTTGCGGCACGGTAACGGGCAGAAGTCCTGCCCAAAAAAATCAGTAAAGCTTTTGAAAACCATCCCTGGACGACTATCCAGGTACCCAGACGGGGCTGCGCGCTCTGCGGTCGTTATGGCTTCGCGCTGATCCGTTTCTCCAGGTTGCTCTTGGCCGGTTGTGCGGTTTTCAGGTGCTCCTGAACCATCGCTTCTATTTCTTTGATGACCTCAGGGTTTTTGTCCGCTATGTCGTAGCGTTCCGAGGGGTCATGCTGTACATTGTACAACTTCGGGGTGGCCAGTTTTTCAAGCTTTTCAGGGTACCCCAACGGATTGTTGCTGTAATACAGCAGCTTATACGCTCCCTTCCGGGCCGCAAACAGATATTCGTCGTGGTAGTAGTACATTTCTTTCCGGGGGTTCTCCTGTTTTCCCAGCAGCACGCCCGACAGGTCATAGCCGTCATACACGCGGTCGGTGGGTACCGCTACTCCGGCCAGTTTACTGAAGGTCGGGAACACGTCCATCGTACAGCCCATCTGCGAAATCACGGCCGGTTTGATCCGGCCCGGAGCCCAGAAAATGGCCGGTACGCGTACCCCCCCTTCGTAACTGGTACCCTTGGAACCGTAGAGCAGCCCGGCAGAGCCGCCGTGCTCGTTGAAAATAGCCCAGGGTCCATTGTCGGAAGTGAATACCACGTACGTGTTCTTGTCCAGGCCTTGCTGCCGAAGCGTGTTCAGGATCTCGCCCACGCTCCAGTCGATTTCTTCAATGACATCGCCGTACAGGCCCCGTTCACTTTTATCCTTGAAATCCGGTGAAACAAAGAGGGGTACGTGCGGTAACGAGTGCGCCATGTACAGGAAAAAAGGCTTGTTTTTACTCTCCCGGATAATTTTTAGAGCTTCGGCGGTGTAGCGCTTGACGATGGTATGCTGATCGGCAGGGCGCTCCACCTCCACGGTATTGCGGAGGAGGGGTACCTGAAAGTATTCAATTTTGGGATGCAGGAAAGCTTCCTTCGAATCCACATTATTGACGCGGTCCATGTCGTTGCTGTACGGAATGCCAAAATAGGAATCGAAGCCGTGGCTGGTGGGCAGGTAGGCGGGTAGGTGTCCCAGGTGCCACTTGCCAATGGCAGCGGTGCGGTAGCCCTTCTGTTTCAGTTGCTTGGCAATAGTGATTTCGGTCTCGGGAAGGCCTCCATCCGAGTCTGGAAACAGCACACGACGCTTGTGGCTGTACATGCCATTGCGAATGGGAAGCCGGCCCGTCATTAAGGCAGCTCTTGAAGGGGTACATACGTTGGCCGCTACGTAGAAACTGGTCCATTTTTGTCCTTCGGCGGCCATGCGATCCAGGTTCGGTGTCCGTATAGTCGGGTGGCCGAAGCAACCCAGATCGCCGTAGCCCTGGTCGTCGGTAAAAATGATGATGAAATTAGGCTGACCGGACTTACCCTGTGCTTGTGCCGGGTACCCTCGGGAAAGTGCAACGAGCGAAAGAAGGGCGAGCCAGAGGATAGACGAACGGGCAGAGTGCGCAAAATGGGTTGTAAAATGGAGCATGGATTTAGGAATAAGTAATACGTAAAAGGATTCAGGGATGGGTCGGGGACTGCCAGGGTACCCGGCCGCCTTGCTGAATATGCTGCATCAGGAGCGCGTTCAGCTTCTTATATTGATCAGGATGTTCCTGTCTGATATTGTGCTTTTCCAAAGGATCATTTTTAAGATTGTACAGTTCCATGGCTTCAAAAGGCGTATTCTTGACCAGCTTCCAGTCTCCCTGCCGCATGGCGTAGCTGCACTGTCCCCCGTATTCGGTTCCTCCCTCACGACGGGTAAAATACAGCGGCCGGTTAGGTTCGTCCGCCGGCGTTTGTCCCAGCAGGGTAGGCAGAAAACTCCTTCCTTCCAGAGTAGGACCGGGTGTGACCCCGGCTGCCTCCAGCAGGGTTGGGAAAAGGTCCATGGTCAGGTTCACCTGCGGCGAGATGGCATCTGGCTTGATCCTGCCGGGCCAGACAAGGGCGGTAGGGACGCGGAGACCCCCTTCATACATACTCTGCTTGCCGTCGCGGGTAGGACCGTTGTTGGCCAGGCTGGGCAGGTGGCCTCCATTATCGCTGGTGAATACAATCAGGGTATTGTCATACTGTCCCGTCGCTTTCAGGGCGGCGATTACCTTTCCGATTCCGTCGTCCAGATGCTCGATGAGGGCTACCAACTCGGCTCGTTTTGGCTCGATACCCGGCTCACGGGTCTGCACCCGCTTGAGCCAGTCGGCCGGGGGCTGAACAGGAAAGTGGGGGGCGTTGTAGGCCAGGTAGAGGAAAAAAGGGTGGGCCGTAGCCGACTGTTTAGTTTTGGCGTGATTTGACACATAATCCACGGCCCACTGGGTAAACAGGTCGGTGGCGTGTCCGGCGGGATCAATGGTTTTTGCGTTGTCACGCATGTAGTTGATCCCGTGCCGACGGTGCTTCCAGTAGTCGTCCATCATATCGCCCAGCCAGCCCTCGAAGGTATCGAAGCCCCGCTCATTAGGCAGATTGGGCGACTCCAATCCCAGGTGCCACTTCCCAATGATTGCGGTCTGGTACCCGGCTTTCTTGAGAAGAGACGGTAAGGTAGTGGCTTGGGGATCGAGGTACCCCCAGCTGTTTTCGGGATGGGTTCGGATGACGCCCGGTACCCCCACGAAATCCTGATAGCGGCCGGTGAGCAGGGCAGCCCGGGTTGGAGAGCAGACCGGACAATTGGCGTAGAAATTGTCAAACCGCATACCTGATTTGGCTAACTGATCCATATGGGGCGTTTTGATATCCTGAGTCCCGTAGTAGGAAACATCATGGTACCCCTGATCATCGGTCAGTATGACGAGAATATTGGGTTGGGAAGCAGCCGGGATTTGCCGGGGAGCGCTTCCGGAAAGGAAACCAATCAACAGAATAAGAAGGCACGGCACGGTCGCCGAAGCACCTGAACGTAGAGTATTCATAGGGGCCGATGGGTTCTCGCCGGAACAATTTATGAAAGGTAAGGTCCCGGTTTTCGATAGCAACACGGGGGATCGCCGATCATCTACCCAAAAAAAATGAAAAATTTCTTGAGTCGCCCGGACCACTCATTCTCTCCGGCGGAAAAAAGCATCGGAAGGTGCTACTGGACGCTCAACAGCAACAGCAGGAAGAAGTTGTCACGCAGGGCCTGCACCGAACGGTAGAGCAGGTTATAAACCGATTGGTCGGAAAGCCCCATGATCTGAGCGATCTGATAGGGTTCGAAATCCTCGAAATAGCGAAGGTGGATGGCTTCACGTTGCCGCCGGGTAAGCTGGTTGAGAGCCCGTGTGAGCCGCTGCCGCTGTTCCTGGTCAATCTGTTGGGAAATGAGGAAATCTTCGTGGGAAAAAATGACATCAAGACGGTCTTCATCCGCGGGATTCCAGATTCTGTACCGCCTGGTACCCTCCCGAAGCGCGTCGATGATGCTCCGGCGCAAAGCCTTGCACAGGTAGGGCGTTACTTCCACGACCGCACCCACGGCATCCCGTCGGTGCCATAGTTTCAGAAACAGTTCCTGAATACAGTCCTTGACTAGATCTTCGCAGCCGTACAACCGGTGCCCGTAGCGGTACAGGGTATCGTACTGATTGAGAAACAGATCAGCCAGTGCCTGCTGATCACCCCGTCGGAAGGCCTCCCACTGTTTGAGGGATTCCTTTGTTTTCGGGATGGGGTTTCTGACCATGAGAAAGGCTTGTTACGGGCTGGGTCGGAGATTGTGGCTCTTAAAACTTTTGAAAAGCAGGCACCGATGTACCGCCCAGGTTCCACCACCGGGCTGGTCATGTCAAAAAATTGAGACGAATGCTTTGGAAAGTTGTATAATAACAGGATCTACTTCTTTTGCCGGGTGATTCACACGGAGAATTCTTCTTCACTATCCAGTTCATGCAGGTACTTGTCTCCTGGTGGGGCAAGCCGGAATCCAGTGGGTACGGCGTAAACCGCCAGAGCGGTGCGCGGCTGAAATTCTTGGTTGTACAGCCTTAGCATGAAGGGTCAAAACCGCTAACTTTTCAATTGGAAGGTAGGGTACCTTAACTTCTATTTAAAGTTCATACTGAATATCTTAAGAAAGTTCGGACGCCAGACTCTCTGTTTTAGCCGTTCATACCGCACTGTTCAGGAACCGGGCTACCAAAAAGGCGGCGGCCGCCGCGATGACGCCTACGATCAACACCTTAAAAGCACCCTGGATAGGGGGCTGCCCGGTAGCTCTGCTTTTGAAGTAGCCAAAAACAAACAGGCATATGATTGTTAAAACCGACGAAACCATTAGGCCCTGCATGGGTAGGTCGGTGAAGAAATATCCCAGCAAAGGCACAAATCCGCCCACTACGTAAGCTCCGCCGATGGTAAGGGCGCTATTGCGGGCGCGGTTGAGGGAAGGGCGTTCCAGGCCCAGCTCGAACTTCATCATGAAGTCCACCCATTGGTCCTTGTCTTTGGCCAGTTCTTCCACAATTTGCTTTTGGGAGTCCACGCTCAGGCCGTAGCCAGCGAAAATCTCCCGGATTTCTTCCTTCTCTTTCTCGGGAACCGCCTCCACTTCGTCGTACTCGCGTTTCAGTTCGGAGTCATAATGTTCGATTTCGGTTTTGCCCGCCAGGTAGCCGCCCAGCCCCATGGCGATGGACCCCGCCACGATTTCGGCGATACCCGCCGTGAGGATGATACCGTTGGAAGCCACCGCTCCGCTCAGGCCCGCCGCGAGCGCGAAGGGTACGGTCAGGCCGTCGGACAGGCCGATGACGGTGTCGGTAATGAAGTCGGAATTGCGGAGGTGTTGTTCCTGATGCTTATTCAAGGGGAGAAGTGGTAAGGGGTAGGTTAATCATTAACTAGTTCGGATGAGATTGCCGTGGCTTCATTTATTATTTCCAGACCAGTACCAGCAGGCCGGCAAAGACCAGGGCGGCGCCGAGAAGCACTTTTCCGGTGACGGGCTCCCGCAACAGAATGAAGGAGAGCATCAGGGTAACGACAATGCTGGCTTTGTCGATGGATGCTACGTAGGATACCGGCCCTTCTTTCATGGCGCGGTAGTAGAACACCCACGAGATGGTGGTACACAACCCAGAAAACGCAAGCAGCCACAAGTCGCGTGAGGCAGAATGACGGATCTCAGTGAAGGCGTTTTTAAATAGAAACGCATTGACCGTCACCAGGGTGAATACCACCGCCGTGCGCACGGCCAGGGCGGAGTCACTGCTCATGTTGCTCATACCGAATTTGGCCACCACCGATGTCAGGCCCGCGAAGACCATTGAGATCAGAGCGTATACCATCCATTTTTCCATAGAATCCGATAGCCGAAGCCGTTGAAAGTAGAATCAAAAGTCGAGGAAAATGGTGGTATCTACCCGCCCGTTCCGGTGAAGATTTAACGTCGGTACATGACCAGAGGCGTCGTCAATCCTTTTTGTAAAGATACGTGCAATCCGCCACAAAACGACGCAGTGGCACCTTAGTACATAACGGGAACAGGCGAGCCTTCCTGTCGATTCCTATAACTCTACCCTAGGCAAGCTGCGGGTCGCTCCAGCCGTTTCGGCCCGTTTCCACGCGGCCCGCATAGCGCTGCTCAAAGGCATCGACGCCTTCGACGGTCACACTGAAATCGTACCAATTGGCGCTCTTGCTCAAATCCAGCTCGATGGACTTCCCGGCGCCCTTTTCCGACTTTTTGGGTAGCAGGTAGGTTTGGGGCTGAGCTCCATAGGCCCGGTCGATAATCCGAATTTTTTGGGAATTTTCCGGGTCCAGGTTTTTTATATTCACCACGACCTGGCCCGTGAATTCTGCCCGACGGTTGCGGGGGTAGGTACAGGTAATTTCCAAAGCGGGATTTTGGCTTCCGCCCCGGAATTCGCGATAAAAGCCGTTGGGGCCATAGACCTGCAGGTGGTACCCCTCCCGCCAGTAATCTTTCAGGGAAGTCCCGGCGGCTACTGTATAGGAACGGATTTGTACGCCATTTTCCGAATGCTGGTACACCTGGAAAGGCGCGCCTAAAGCCTTTTTGCCAAAGGTCTCGTTGCGTGCGGCGAAGGTCAACTCAAAGCCTTCGGGGCGCATGACGCCATCCACATAGAGCTCGTAGGGAAGGGCGCAGGAAGGCCGGGTACCGGGCTCCTGGGCTACCAATGCCCGGACGGCTTTGGGATCGGTCCTGTGGCGGGCGATTTCTTCGGCGGAGAGTTTCCGGTAGCCCGTAGGTACCTGCTTGAACTGGGCCTGGTGAATGGAGGCGATGAAGGGCTCACGTTCCACGTAGGCCAGGGGCTCCATCCGTTCGCCCTGTTCGGGCCGGAACACCGAGGTCAGGTCGCCGCAGACCGTCCGTCGCCAGCTGCTGATGTTTTTTTCTTCAAGGGGTACCTGCTTTTTATGACTCAGGAAATGCTCGAGAAATTGCAGCACCGACGTGTGGTCGAACACTTCGGAGCAGACGTACCCCCCGCGACTCCACGGAGAGGCCACCACCAGGGGTACCCTGAAGCCCAGGCCCACCGGCCCGGTGCGCCCGCCATTCTTCCGCTGGCTTTCCTGGGCGGCGGTCACGAATTCGCCCCGGGTGTCGAGGTCGGGGCTGTTGAGGCCGGTTTCAGGCTGGTCAGGATGGGCAGGCACGAAGGGCGGTACGTGGTCGAAATAGCCGTCGTTCTCATCATAAGCCAGAATGAAAATGGTTTTTTTCCAAACCTCCGGATTCTTAGTCAGGATGTCCATGACCTCCGAAATATACCAGGCTCCGTACCAGGGGGCACCGGGGTGGTCGGAGAAATTTTCGGGTGCCACCAGCCACGACACGGTGGGTAAGGCCTGATTTTCCACGTCGGACCGGAATTGGTGGAGTACATCGCCCTGGGGAATGTTCACCTGCCTTTCCTGGGTACCATCCCGGTAGGTCATGGGCGTCAGCTTCCGGTAGTCCGGATCGCCGGTGTTGGTGGTGAAAGCTTTGCGGTGCAGGTTCCTCGCAGGCTCGGGCAGAGCTTCAAATTTTTCCGGAGCATAACGGACCAGGTCTTCCTCCACCATTTTCAACCACGCCTTCTCCTGAGCCAGTTTCTTTTGCGCCGGGGCGTAGGCGGGGTCATTCTGCGCCAGGGAGTTCAGCTTTTTCTCAAGCGCCGTGATCCGTTCGGGAAGTACCTTCGCCTCCTGGGTTATGTGGGCGTAGTAGGCAGGATGAAACCGTACCCGATATTGGGAAAACCACTCGATGGGATTGTCGGTAAAATTACTCAGCCAGCCCTCCTCCTCGTTGCCAAGTCCGGTCGAAAGACTGATTTCGTTCTGGTAGATGCGCCACGAAATGCCGGCTTTTTCCAGCCGTTCGGGAAACGTGGTCCAATCGGCTTCATCGTCATAATCCACGTTTTCGTTACGCACGTTGGCGATAGCTTCGGGGTTAGCCGGATCGCGCACGGTACCCGTCCACAGAAACAGGCGGTTGGGGGTGGTACCCGTCAGGGAAGAACAGAAATTCTGATCGCAAACCGTAAAGGCATCGGCCAGGGCGTAGTAGAAGGGCAAATCCTCGCGGGTATAGTACCCCAAGGTAAGCGGCATGGCAGCGTACTCTTTTCGGCCCGATTTCTTCGCTTCCAGCCAGCCGTCCATCTTGCCCCCGTTGCGGGCATCCACCTGATTTTCCCAGGAGTGGGGAAGGGAGCTCATCCAGGTGGATTTGGTGTCTTTGATATTCAACCGGAAGGGGGCGTAGGTTTCGTTCGCGGCGTTGGTTTGCAGCCACACCTTGTTTTGATTGGGTAGCGCCACCGCCCTTGGGTCGTTGAATCCCCGCACACCGCGCAGGGTACCGAAAGTATGATCGAAGGAACGGTTTTCCTGCATCAAGATCACGACATGCTCGGCATCCAGGTAGGTGGAGCCGGGCGCGGGCGCGATGGCGTAGGCTTTTTGGATCGAATCGGGCAGAATTCCGGCAAATCCTGTGGAAAGCAGGGCGGCTTTCTTGAGAAAATCTCGTCTAGAGTTCATAAGGGTACCTTGTAGCATCGGGCCTTGTGCCTGACCCGGGCGGGTAAAAATAGCCATAAAAAGCGTTTTCCAGCCTTTTTTCTGATAATACCGCTAGGGTAAGGAAGTGATTTGATCGGTAAATCTCCGATTCTGATACAAATTACTACCAAACAACCGGGTATAGCGTGGTATCCCTTCCGATCTTTAGTATGTTAACTTTTTATGAAATTTTCTATGAACACTTATCTGAAGGTACTTTTCGCATATTTGCTGTGTGCTGTTCATCCCTACCTTGCTTTGGGCAAAATCACGCTGCCCTCCCTGGTAGGCGACAATATGGTATTGCAACAGAAAACCGACGTTTCGCTCTGGGGAAAGGCCAAAGTCCGAGCAACCGTGGAGGTCATCCCTTCGTGGAATAACAAAAAGTACACGACCCAGGCTGCTGCGGATGGCTCCTGGCGGCTTAAGGTACCTACCCCACAGCGGGCGGACCCTATACCATAGCGCTGAGTGACGGGGAAAAACTCATCCTCAACAATGTGTTGATCGGGGAAGTGTGGGTATGTTCGGGCCAATCCAACATGAGCATGCCCATGATCGGCTATAAAAACCAGCCCATTAAGGATTCCAACGCCGAGCTGCTGCTTTCCAGCAATCCCAATCTCCGCCTCTTTACGGTAAGCCGGAATGCCGTCCGGACTCCCCAGGACGATTGCGTGGGCAAATGGGAGGTATCTTCCCCGGGCGTCGCCCGCGTGTTCAGTGCCATAGGCTATGAATTCGGGACGATTTTGGAACAAAGTCTGCATGTACCCATCGGCATCATTCATTCTTCCTGGGGAGGTACGCCGATCGAAGCCTGGATCAGTGAGGAAAGCCTGAAGCCGTTTCCGCACGCCAAAATCATCCCTCCCTCCGATACTAGCCAGGTACTTCCCCGGAATCCGGCTTCGCTTTACAACGGGATGATCCACCCCCTGGAGAATTACGGAATCCGGGGTTTCCTTTGGTACCAGGGCGAGGCCAACACGGCATCCTATGCCCGGTACGACAGTCTGATGAAAGGTATGATTACCGACTGGCGCACGCGATGGAACCAGGACAATGCACCCTTTTACTATGTGCAGCTGGCCCCCTACAAATACCCCAATAACCAGAATTATTCACCCTACCTGCGGGAAGCCCAGCTACGCGTTATGCAGCAAGTGCCCGGCGTAGGCATGGCCGTGGCCCTGGATGTGGGCGAAGAAAACTACATCCATCCCCCCAATAAGGCGGATGTCAGCAAACGGCTGGCTTACTGGGCGCTGGCGAAAACCTACGGGTGGGAAGGATTGGCTTACTCCGGCCCGGTGTACGAAGGAATGAAGATTGATGGGAATAAGATTCAGTTGACCTTTTCGTTTTCCGCCGGTGGATTGACCAGCTTTGGAAAAGAGTTGTCAGGGTTTGAGGTAGCTGGCGACGATAGGGTTTTTTATCCCGCCGAGGCCACGATCAATCCGGCTGGGGTGGTCGTTATGAGCGCGCAGGTACCCAAGCCGGTGGCGGCCCGCTATGCGTTCAAGGACTGGGTGGTCGGGTCGCTCTACAATGTGGAGGGACTTCCCGCATCTTCCTTCCGCACGGATGACTGGAAAAAGTAGATTTGGTAAATCAGAGAAATTGGGAGTCAATCCAGCAGCCGGACATTGTACTGTCGTGGACCTGGAAGGTACCCTTTGAAAGCTTTGGGTCTGAGGGGCGCAGGCGTATAGATATACACCTGACTGTCCCAGGGATTGTATAGTACCACCTCCTCACGGGTATCGCCGCACACGTCGGCAGGTACGCAATGGTACCAACCCTGCCGGAAACTACCCACGGGAGCGGGCAGATCGGCAAAGACACCGTGGGCTTTCCCCTGGCCGTTCCACAGCATACCGCCATTGTAAAGGTAGGCTGGCTGATCGATGCCGTCCCAGAAGACCGCATCCATACCCGTGTTGTTGGGCGATTCATTGATCTTAAACTTTCGGATGACTTGGCCTTCCCGGCCTACCAGCATAATATCGGGCTCGTGACCGTTGTAGCGGATCATCATTTGCGGGCCGGGTGTGGCGTCATCGAAATGGGCCACCCGTAGTTCCTGGCCGTGGGGGACAATTTTTTCGCCCAAAGCCAGAATGGCATTACCCTTTTCGTCCATCACGTGGCCGAAACCGGAGCAGAAAGCCCTTTTTTTCTTAGGATCGTCCCAGTAGTCGATGACTACCGCATCCATGTTTTTGCCCAACTTCTTTTCCCACAACGGCTGGCCATCAGAGCCCAGAACATAGTACCCTCCGTTGATTTCATCGCGGCCGTCGTTATTCATATCCCCCACGGTGGGTACGTAAGCCGGGCAGTTGGCGTAGGTATCCCACTCGCTTTGGTAGGTCCAAAGTACCTGCAGCTGGTTGTCAAATGCCATGATTTTCTTCCCCAGTTTGATGATAAAATCCTGCGGAGTTTTCCGCCCGCGCAGGTTAGCGATCAGGATGCGCTGGTGCACCCAATTGGGCCCTTCGCCCCGGCTGGAAGTCAGTTCCGGCGGACTCGCTTGTCTTTTGACCGTACCTGTTGCCCCGTCGAGAATCTGTACGGTTATGTTTTCCATGCTATGGGAATCCACAGATTCGGCCGCTTGCACGAAAAAGGTAATGACCTCATTTTTTCCGTCGCCGTCAATGTCAAAAATGGCTACCGGGCCGGGACGATTCGGCTGAAGGCCGCCTTCGCCTTTGTGCCATAACGCCCGACCTTCCTGATCAAAAGCACCCAGAAAGCACGGCTGCACGGCTCCGCCATCCACGGAATTCAGGGCCCTGTACACCAGAAAATCGACCTGTCCGTTACCCGTCAGGTCGCCCATTCTGATGTCCCCTCCGAAGGTCAGACTATCTTGGGTGGTCAGAAAGGATTTGGGAATGGTAATTTTTTGGTACAGGATGGGGGTACCTTTCCTGACTTCCGTTGACTCGGTTTGGGGTGTGAAGTCCAGGGTACGCATTCCGGCGCAAAGCAGTACTGAAAAAAGGACAGCGCTAAATAAGTACTGCGGCATGGTCTGAGGTTGTTAAAGTACAGTGGGCGTCTCGAATCAGACTTTTACTTTTTAGCGAAGAACCGCCAACCGATTTCAGCTGCCTCCACGCAAGGTCTAGTAGGCAGCAGGGAAAATGGAATAGGTACCTCCTGCTTCGGCGGCAAAAGAGAATCCTTGTTGGGTGGCACCATCAAAAACGGGCGTCAATTTTTTGCCGGTTCTAATATTTTGGATGACCAGGTTTTTCGTGGTCCAGGGATTCACAATATGGCAGGGAATGCTGCGCCGGGCGCTCACCTCAAGGAAAGTGACCTGACCTTCCCGAAGCTCGGACGACACCTCGAATCCCCCGCTAGCCAGCAGTTTTCTGAACCCAATGGTAAAGTCCTCGGGCACGCACGGGTACAGGTGGATTCGTCCGCTGCGGGAATTCAGCAGCCGCTCGGGTTCCAGCCAGCAGGCGTTTACGTGGTCCAGGTAAGTATTCAAGATGCGGTTGCCGTCGGAGCTGGGTTTCATTTGCCGCAGCATTTTCTGGTGTTGCCAGCGCGCCGTGGTACCCACATAGCTATATAGTTGGTCTTTGGCCTGACCCAACAGATGGTAGGTGAAGTTCTTGTCCCACACGACAGGATCATGAAAGCGAGCCGACCGCAACGCAATAGCCGTATCGGCCGGGCTTGAATCCAGATTCACTTCGTTGGTCAGCGTGACGGGTGCCATCATGCCGCTGATTTTGGCTAGACAACCGATCGAGTAATCCTGTTCCAAAGGGTCGCCCGCCACCGGCATCCATACCGGTCCGCTAGCGGTTATTTTTTGGGGATAAGGCGGCAGCTCTTTACTCAATGCAATCCACTGCGCCCGAAGGTCCTGATCTACCCCCAGTACCGCAGCTGCTTCGGCGGCTTTCAGGAAAGTCCAGCGGAACATGGCGATGGAGGTGGTAGCGTCGCGATTATACTTAAATCGGTAATTGAATACCCACCGCTCCTGAGGGATGGTAGGTACAATATGGTAGCTGCCGTCTTCATCCCGGGTAATAAATTCAGTATAAAAAATCGCCAGATCCTTCATGACCGGATAGACTTTCTCCCGCAAAAAATCCGTGTCACCTTCGTAGTCCCACACATCCCAGATGTACTTGAGAAGCTGGGCGGGCATGTCCATCGAAAGTTCGTAGATCAAATGCGAATGGGGGTAGGTATCGGTTTTGATGGGGGCAGGTACCCATGCCCCACGTAAAGCCCCGGCAAGTCGAACACCTCCCAGGCATTTTTCCGGGCTGTTTCATGCCACATGCCGATGAGTTTGACATAGTAGTTCAGCAAATCGGTTCGGTTGGCCACCGCCAGAGGGGTCGACATGAAAAGTTCGTTGTAACAGGGAAGGGCATGCCAGGGGGCGGCGTCGAGTTCTAGTAAAGAGTACCCTTTGGCCTGCGCTTCATAGCGCGTGGGATCGGGGCTGGTGAGGGAATGATCGTACATCCAGCTATAGTAATTACCTGGCATGACCGCCTTGACATCCTCACTATTCCCGGTAAAAATCCGGCCTTTTTCGCGCTGGTTGTAGAGCGATGTGTACCAGGCTTCGTTTTGGGTCGTGAGTCCGGCGAAACCTGCTTTCTGAGCAGACAATAGTCGTTTTTTTGCCTCGGCCAATAGGTTTTGCGCATCGTTAGTGGTAACGACCGTGATGTAGGCTGTAAATTGATGCCCTCTCTGCTTTGGGAAAGTGGCTATGGCGGCGGCACCCGTGGAATCTCTGACATACTTGGAAAGCGATCCGCTGGATTGGGGTAGGGTACTTACGCCTTTTGCTCCTTCCACCGTTTCTATGCTGTATTCCTCGCCGTCGATCAATCCGACCAGCAGGTATTCAAAGCCTTCGAGATAGGTTTTTTCGGCGGGCATTTTCTGTTTAATCCAGAAAAATTTTCCTTCCCGTCCGCTCTCGGGAGGGTCGAGGCGCTGATTCCAGGCAGAATCTGCCGTTACATCGTAGCCTCGGTAGTGCTTGTTCTTCAACATCGGCAGATTCGCGGGATCGTAGGTATCCCGATGCCGGGAAAAACGTAGCTTCAGGTCTTGGTCAAGATTTTTAAAATCGCCCCGAATGGCGATGACGTTCTGCTCCATCATGACCAGGTAGTTCAGTTTTCCCTGCGCAGTACCTTGTGCTAAATTCACCTCAGTCAGTCCATTGTGCATCCGGGTGGTAGCGGTGGGTTGATCCGCCGCTTTGAAATCATCGGCCAGTATTGCTACCTGACCGACCGGTTTAATGCAGGGGAAGGGATACACACGCCAGGAGGCGTAGGGATCGACCCAATTTCCCTCGGGCGTCGGATAAAATGAGGTGGTAAATCCCAGTGGGTCGGAGTTGTCGGCATTGACTGGTGAAAAGTACCCGGCTTTCATTTCAGCCAGCGTTACCGTGGTATCGTGGCCCATCCGCCGGTCCCAAACATCGTTTTTGTTGATGCTTAGTGTAAGCTGATCGGGTGGTCCCCACAGGGCAATGGTCATTTTAGGATTGCTCAGATTGGGCGTACCGTCCGATTCGGTCATGCCCATGGGTTGGGGGTTTGTCCTGCTAACGGCATACTGAAGTGAACACTCCCGCGCCACCGTAGCCAAAGGTACCTCGGAATTCCACAGTTTTGGGGTGTGTTCCAGCAAGGCACTGCGGGGAGCCGTAGGTTTCTGGCAGGAGGTGAGCCATAAACCCGCCATCAGGCATCCCGTTTTCAGCACGGCTAATAAATGAATATTTGGCATTATTGAAATGGTCTATTCCGGCTGATACCGGAATTTTTGTAGAAACAGCGCGGCGAACGGCTCGTTATCTTTTTTCTTCGTGAGCCGATGGCTGATGCCCCAGTAGGGCGGCTGCATTGAGGTGTTATTCTGAAAATTGTCACTGCGGTACATTCCGGGGGCTGACGGACAGTTTTCGGCTTTATCCTGCATCTCGAAATGAACGCCGTCGGCGGCAAAATAAATGGCCTTGGGTCCCGAGGCCGTCGCCATGGAGGCGACGCCCCCATTCAGCGGCCACACCAGTACTTCATGCCCGGCA
This sequence comes from Salmonirosea aquatica, assembly GCF_009296315.1. NCBI lineage: Bacteria > Pseudomonadati > Bacteroidota > Cytophagia > Cytophagales > Spirosomataceae > Salmonirosea > Salmonirosea aquatica. The sequence goes on along the minus strand of NZ_WHLY01000002.1, from coordinate 1,313,055 downwards.
TGCAGGGCACCATACTGTTTCTGCTTTTTGTAGGGTCCGGTAGGTTTGTCGGCAATCGCCAAACCCATTTTCGTATCACCCGTGGATTTGTTCTGCGACCTACCCTTGTAGTACAACCAGTACTTTCCGTCCCGGACAATCAGGCTCGCATCGTCTACCCGAAAGCTGTCGAAATAGTCTGGCTCACTGGCTTCTGGTTTCAGAATCGGGTTCTTTTTGAATTTTTTCCACGGGCCCTCGGGCCGGTCGGCTACGGCTACCCCGATGGCGGTCGGTGTAATTCCCTTGGTGTAGGGTACATCGAAAGGCTCGGGTACCGCCGTATAAAACAGATAGTACTTTCCATCGGCAACCAGGATGTTGGGCGTGAAAACCCCGTGACTGTCCCACGACTTCCCTTGACCAGTTTCCAGGCAGACGCCCTCTTCCTGCCAGTTTTCACCATCCGGCGAGGTGGCATAGGCGATTACGCCTGGATAGCCGGAAGGGTACCCCTCCTGACTCTCAAGTACTTTGGTGTACCAGAGGTAGTACAGGCCACCTACTTTAATGACATCGCTCGGATCACGGCGAGTTATGCCAGTTTCGGGGCCAAGGGCGGTCGAGTAGGTGAATTGACTAGCCGGGCGGAGCGTAGTTTTCTTGGAAACACCCTGTTGAAAGGTGGGTGAAAAAGCCAAACTACCGGTTAGGAGGATACTCAGCACAGCCACATTGACAAATCTCATGGTATCAGTTCGATAAAATTCTACTTATATAGCTGCTAGGAGAGACGCCGAACCCGGGCATCTCCCATGAACCAGACCCATCAATTATAGCCCGGATTCTGCTCGAGCGTGCCTTCAATGTTGGCATCGATGGCCGTTTGGGGAATGGGAAACAATTCGTGTTTTTCTTCAATGCTGGAACTACTCCGGGGATTGTACTTGCGCACGCGCTCCACGAGTTTGCCCACGCGGGTCAGGGTACGGCGGCGTACTTCTTCGGTGGTCAGCTCCCGGGCGCGCTCGTCCAGAATGTAGTCGATCGACATCTGAGCGGGTGTGGCGGGTTTGGCCTTGGCGCGCGCCCGAACTACGTTCACATCGGCCGCAGCGCTGGTCATATCGCCTTTGCGGATGTAAGCTTCGGCCCGCAGCAGGTAGGTCTCGGCTAGCCGGTACACATACTTGTCTTTTACCGTTTGCCCGGTATTACGTCCCAGCACGGGTTCTCCCTCTACTTTCCTTAGCATCGGACCCACATGCTGCATCGTATCGAGTCCGGGAAAATACGTTACCTTCTTGCCAAAATAGGGCGAAGTGGGCAGATTGTAATACCAATCACGCCGGATGTTATAGGGCGAATTACGCATGTCTTTAGAGTCCTCTTTCCAGATATCGTAGAAAAGATAATTAGTGCCCCGCAGCCAGCCTACCCCACGGCCGAGGCTATCGGCCACGACCATCGCCGTGGTACCATTGGGCGCTTTGGCCGCACTGTAAAAAGAGCCCCACCCGCGCAGGTCCATATTCCCCAGATTACCTGACGAAGAAGCCAGTCCACCCGGAGTTTGAAACTCATACTGCAAAGCCCAGATGGTCTCCGTGTTGCCGCTGCTGGGGTTCTGATTGCCATCCCGGAATAAGTCAGAATAGACATCACCGGGTTCGCTGGCTTTGCTACCGAAACGGGCGTTCATCAGTTTGTACTTGCCGGAATTGATCACAGCCGAAGCGCTGGCAATCGCCTTGTCGTACTGCCCCAGGCTCATGTATACTTCGGATAACAAATGGTCGGCGGCGGCTTTGACAATGCGGCCGGGTTGGGTGGTCGTTTCGGGCAGCCATTGCGAAGCAAATTCCAGATCCTGCCGCACGAACTCGTACACTTCCTGCTGGCTGGCCCGCACAAAATCGAACTTGGGTTGGTCATAAATCCGGTCCACAATCGGTACCCCGCCGTAGGTATTGGCCAGGCCGTTGTAGGTATAGGCCCGCAAAAAACGCGCTTCGGCCACGATGGCATTCTTCTCCGCCTCATTGGCCCATTTTGCGGCCGGACGATCGGCGTAATCAATCACCGTATTGGCCCGGGGAATCATGGTTGTGTACTCAAAATTCCAAAAATAGGCGGCCGTGCTTGATCCCGGAGTGAGGGTGGTTTCATAGTTTTTGAAGGTCTGAAGGGTTTCATCACCCGTGGTGCACACATCGGTGCCCAGCTGGAGTATATAGATTCCCGTAGCATTGCCTCGGTTGAATTCGTCGCGTACGGCTTGGTGGATGGCCGCAATGGCACTTTCAAAGCCCGCCTTATTGACCAGCGCGACCTCGGGGTTCAGGAAAGCCAGGGGTTTTTCTTCCAGAAAATTATCCTTGCAGGACGTACCTAACAAGATAAGCGTGGTACAGATAATTGCTTTATATAGTATCGTTTTCATTTTCATTGATTTTTTGTTTAAAAACTGAGGTTCACGCCAAGGACAATCGAGCGGGGCGTAGGAAAGCCCACCCGGTCGGCCGATCCGCTCACATCGGAAGCGTATCCACTTTCGGGGTCCCAACCCGTCCAGTTGGTGAACGTAGCCAGATTTTTGCTGCTCAGGTACACCCGGGCCGATGCCATTTTGTACCGGCTCAGAAGATCATTCTTGAAAGTGTAGGATAAGGACACGTCCTGGATACGGACAAAATCACGACTTTCGTAGAAACCCAGCCCCAGCGGATTGGTAAATACCAGCGAGGGCCGCGTGTTGGATTTGTTCTCGGCGGTCCACCAGCCCACGTCGGCAAAATTCAGCGAGCGACCGGTGAATATTTTGGACGGATCGAGGAAAAAGCTGTTGTTCTTCTGCCAGCCCAGCAGTGAATTCACAAAAACCGACAGGGAGAAACCATTGTAGTTGAACGTGTTCGTAAACCCCCAGCGGTACTTAGGCTGGCTTTGGCCCACCACCTGACGGTCGCTGGCGTTGAAAATACCATCCCCGTTCAGGTCTTTTACCCGCACGAAACCGGGTTTGTATCCTTTGGGTAGTTCATCTCCTTCCTGGTAAATACCATCCCGGACATAATCGTACAAAACACCCAGCGGCTCGCCGATAAACCAGCGGTTGCTGATGTCGTTGTCTTCCACGCCATCGCCGTCGGCATCATTGCCGTAAAGTTTCACAATTCGGTTGCGGTTGGTCGAGAAAACGATATCGCTGGTCCAGCTGAATTGCGCTCCCTTCACATTGACGGTATTCAGTGTTATTTCAAGCCCTTTGTTATTAGTCGCTCCGACGTTGGTTCTTATTTTGGAGAATCCGGTCATAACCGGGATAGAGCGGTCCAGCAGCAGATCGCGCGTGTCGAGATTATATACTTCGACTGTACCGCCAATTCTACCCTTAAGCACACTGAAATCCACCGCCAGGTTGGCGGCCGTAGTTTTTTCCCATTTCAGATTGGAGTTGGGAATCGTGGAAAGGTAAATGCCCGTGGTCGTGGGGCCGCCGTCACCGTACACATAGCGGGTACTTTCCATCTGACTTAACGATGAATAGGGCGATACCGCCTGATTTCCCACCAGGCCGTAGGAAATCCTGAATTTGAGCATATCCATCCAGGAGACACTCTGGAAAAAAGATTCGTCGGAAGCGATCCAGGCCAGGGCCGCGGAAGGAAAAACGCCGTACTTATTATTCTTGCCAAACACGGAGGTACCATCCCGTCGGGCGGTGAAAGTTAGCAGGTAGCGTTCCATGAACCGGTAGTTGATGCGGGCCATGGACGAAATTCCGGCCTGTTTATAGGCATCCGTATTGGAAGTCTGTACCTCGGCTAGGCTCAGGTTATTCCAGCCTAGTACATCATTGAAAAAATTGCTGCCCGATGCCTGGGTAGAGTTAAAATTGAAGGCATTGGCTCCGTACAGCAGCGTGACATCCAGGTTGTGCTTATCGCCAAAGTGTGTGTTGTAGGTCAGAATGTTCTCCACCACCCAGTCGAAATTCTCCTCGTTGTACTTGCTGCCACTGCCCAGCCGGTTGATGCTGTTTTTTACATAAACCGGGGAGAAATTGTAATTGTGCGCCCAGCGGAAGTTTGGGGAGTAGTTGAGCCGGTACTTCAGGCCTTCGATGGGTAGATTGACGATGGCATAAAAATTCGCAAAAAGGTTATTGTAAATCGATTCGTTCTGGTTGGTCAGCGCATTGAATTTAGGGTGCAGAATCAGGTTGTCGGTCTGGGGATAGGGGATGGGGTCCGTTTTGGCTTCGTCAAAGTACAGCGTGGCGTACGGACTCAACTGCGCGGCCGAGGAAGTACTTGCCTCGATTCCACTTAGGTCCCGCTGGCTGAACTGCGATGTGATGCCGACATTCAGCCAAGATGTGATCTTGGTGTCGACATTGGACCGAAGGGTTATCCGCTTGGCCCGATCGCCAAAGATCAAGCCTTTTTCGTCGGTATAGCCCGCCGAAAGGTAGTAGGATGACCGCTCTGAGCGGGCTCCGATACTCAACTCGTAAGACTGGATAGTCGCCTTTTGCGTGATCTCATCCCAGGGATCGATGGTAGTTCCGTTACGGTAGTTCTCAAGCTCTAGCGGCTGGAGGTAGTTTTCAATATCCGCCGGATTGGACACTTGATCATTCTGAGTGCGGTAATCGAGAAATTTCTTGATGTAACGTTCCGGCGTCAGCAGCTGGATTTTATGGGCGAAAGATTGCACGCCATAATACGTATTGAATCGGATCGTCGGCTTTTCGGTTTTGCCCTGTTTGGTCGTGACCAGAATCACGCCATTGGCCGCCCGCGACCCATAGATGGCCGAGGCGCTGGCGTCCTTAAGTACCTCCACCGACTCGATGTCGTTGGGACTGATATCCGCCAGACTTCCGTTGAAAAAAGCGCCGTCGACTACGATCAGCGGATTATTGCTGGCCGTGATGGAACGGAGGCCCCGGATGTAAATGCTCCCACCCTGTCCGGGACGGCCGTTATCGGTAAACTGCACGCCGGCGATGGTACCCCGGAGGGCCTGAGTCACGTTGGTATTGGGCAGGGTTTCGGTGCGCTTAAGATCTACCTTGGCCACCGAACCTGTCACATTTCGTTTGGATTGGGTACCATACCCTACCACCACGACTTCTTCCAGGGCTTTGGTATCGGGCGATAGGCTCACCCGGAAAGTAGTTTGACTACCCACTACAATTTCCCTGGCTAAATAGCCTACGTAGCTGAATACCAGGGTAGCTTCGCCCGAGGGTACGTCAAGCCTGAAATTTCCGTTCTGGTCCGTGGTAGTACCCCGGCTGGTATTTTTTACCAGAATACTCACCCCGGGAAGCGCTTCACCGGATTTTTCATCGACGACATTTCCCGTCAAAGTAATGTCCTCGGGGGCTGTCACAATGCCAAACGTGGCGTCATCTTCCTCCGCCGGTACTTTCAAAGACGCTGTCTTACGGCGTCTGAGCACAATTTGCCGGTTGGTGATTGAATATTCGATTTGTAACGGATGGAGCACCCGGTTCAGAATAGAAGCCAGGGCTTCCTGATTGGCCACAATCTGTACGGACTCCTTTACCGGAATGAGGCTCCGGCTGTAAGCAAACCGGATATTGGCCTTGGCTTCAATTTCAGTCAATACCTGTTGCAGGGGGACGTTTTCGGCCCGAATACTAATCTGCTGCTGCAGAATATCCTGCCCGGCGCTATCGCGGGAATAAGCGGCCGCGGTGATGAGGCCCAGGAGCAGGATTTGTTGAAATGATAATCGCATAAGTAGGTGCCAACACGATTGCTTGTTCCTTAGAAATAATTGCATAGCTTTGGGTTTGGTAAATTTTGATAAAAGGAGTCTTCCATCACCGCTGGGTGACGTTCGTAAGGGGGAGGCTTCGATCCAATCAGGAGTGGCGCAATCACTCCTGATTTTTCTTAAGAAGCAGTCCCGGTCGTAAGGTTGGGTTTGGGCATAGGCAATGTTTTGTTAGTTTATCAGATATTTCTTCAGTACTTATTCAGGACAACCTGCTCCCGTCAGAATAATGGTATTCCCCTGCATTTCGTAGGTAGCTTCTACCATCAGGGTGGTCATATCCAGGATTTCGGGTAGGCGCTGCTGGTCAAAAACAGCTTTAATCCGACAGTTGGCCAATCTGGGATTGGCCAGGGTAATCTTCAAATCAAACTTTTTTTCGAGCCGGCTGACGACCTCTCCCAATGTGGCATCCTGAAAAGTGAGAGATACGGGCTGCCAGGAGGCAACCTTTCCAGCACTGGCGGGTAACTCTTTCTGGGCTAACTGGCCACTCGTGGCGTCGATGATCGCTTGCTGACGGGGCAATAGCTGTACTGATTGCCGGCGCCCACTCGGATCGGGCGCGGAGACGGATACTTTGCCCGTCACGACCGACACTTCGTATTGTTGATCGATCGGATTGGCTTTAACATTGAAGCTTGTTCCCAAAACCGTAGTCAGCATTTTGCCACTGCTTACCCGGAAGGGACGCGATGGGTTAGGAGTCACCTCAAAAAAGGCTTCTCCCTCCAGCGATACATCCCGAAAATCGGATTGAAATAGTTTGGCATACCGGATGGAAGCCCCCGGATTCAGCCATATTTCGCTACCATCGGGTAGGGAATGACGTACGATTCTATTGAGCGTGTTTTCGATCCGGACAGTTTCAGGGGCAGACACCCCGACGGTCGTCATCCTTTCGTCATCCTGAGTATTTTGCCAGTACCGGTACCCACCCAGCACGCCCAGCAGTAGCAATACGGCGGCGGCGATCCGCGAGAAATTCGGCCACAGGGGTAAGGTTTTCGATTTGGCCGGAGTGTAGGTGTGCCCGGCCGGATTGTCCATGTGATCCCGCAGGGCGGCCCTCACGCGTGCCCATTGCTTCGGTTGGTCGAACACCTTTTCGTCGGCAGGCAGGCTTCCCTCTTCGTCCAGAGAGGCGTACCATTTTTCTACCAGATATACCTCTTCCGCCGTGCACCTGCCTGCCAGGTACTTGTCCAATAGTTCGTACGAAACGGGATTCTTGCTCATAGGGAATTTATGGATACCTTGGTAAAAAAACGAGGGTTATAGGGGTAAGACGCCGCAGGGACGGGGTACCCTAGTGGGTTTTGACTTTTTTTTTGAAATTATAGTATTATTGGCATAGGGGTTCCTTTCCAGCTTAAGGTGAATGTAAACTATCGACATATAGAGGATAAAATCCTTTGGAACCTCGTAGGTTCGGAGGATGACTCTTTGGCTTTTGGGGAGCTGCACCGGCGCTACGCGGCCAAAATGTACACCCTGGCCCGTCGTAAACTGGACGATCAGGCGGCGGCTGAAGATCTGGTGCAGGAACTGTTCGTTTCGTTCTGGCTGAAGCGAAAGGAAATCCGGATTGAAAAGGATATCGACGTATATCTGTTCACATCGCTCAGGAACCGGATTATTTCGAGCTTGCGGAAAAAGCTGTACGAAAAGTCGGTTTCGCTCCATGATATTCCAGACCAAACGTTGGCTTCCCATTCGGCTAACCCCGTGCAGGAGGAGATTCTGCTCAGTGAGCTTCAGGTGGCTTATGACCGCGAACTTGGCAAGCTACCCGAAAAAAGCCGCCGGGTGTTCCAGTTGAGCCGCAGCGGCCTTACTAACCGCGAAACCGCCGAACTGTTGGAGATCACGGAAAAGACCGTTGAATTTCATATCAGCAAAGCGTTGCGTATTCTCCGGGAGAAATTGAACTACCTCGCGCTGATCGTGGCCCTTCTATCGTCTTAGGGTAGGTGTGCTTGTTAGCCATTCACTGTTTCCCTTTGGTTATCAGTCATTTGAAATTACATGAGGTACCCCTTAGCACGAAATGCGCCCCGAACTGTACTGCTAAGGAGCTTTACCTTCTTAGGGATTAATAGTCAGATTTCAACCCTTTCCACCCTGATGAACAAAAGCAGTTTATACCTCAGGATTTTTCCGATACCTAAATCCGGGCGGATGGGCGGCCCGCTGCGTCTGCTGGGTACCTGTATGCTGATGGGTCTGATGTCAATGACCCTTCCCCAGGCCATGAGGCCCGCTGGAGGGGACCATGCTTCGGGAAAGACCAAGGAATGGAAACTGATCAATGCCTTTCCGAATCTGACCTTTGAACGACCCGTAGAATTTACCCACGCGGGGGATGGCAGTAATCGGCTGTTTGTCCTTGAACAGGAAGGCCGAATCAGGGTGTTCGCGAACGATCCCGGTGTACAATCCGCCCCGGTTTACCTGGACATTAAACATAAGGTTTCCTCCGAAGGAGAAATGGGCTTGCTGGGACTGGCCTTCCATCCCCAATTCAGGCAAAATGGCTATTTCTACGTGTACTATACCAAGCGCAATCCGCTCGAATCGGTATTGGCAAGGTACCAGGTTGCTTCCCCAGGACAGGCTGTGGCCGACCCCGCCACTGAAACCGTACTCCTACGCTTTGCACAGCCTTATGACAACCACAACGGGGGTAAAATTGCGTTTGGTCCCGAAGGGTACCTGTACATCTCGACTGGTGACGGGGGTGCTTGGGGCGATCCGCATCAGAACGCCCAGAACCGGGCCTCCCCTCCTGGTTGGGAAAACTGCTCCGCATCGACGTCGACGGCACCCAAAAAGGTACCTACGGCATTCCCTCGGATAATCCCTGGGCGGGAAATGCCGAGATGGTACTGGAGGAGGTATTCGCGTACGGCCTTCGCAACCCCTGGCGGTTCAGCTTTGACCGGCAGACTGGCCTGATCTGGGCGGGGGATGTGGGTCAGAATGAATTTGAAGAAGTGAATGTCATTACCCGGGAAGGCAACTATGGCTGGCGACTGAAAGAAGGCAACCGCTGTTACAACCCCCGGAACGATTGCGATCCGGGGAATCTGATTGCTCCGGTTCATACCTACCCCCGGCAGGACGGGGTATCCATTACCGGAGGGGTGGTTTACCGCGGAAACCGGTATCCTTCCCTACAGGGAAGCTACCTGTATGCTGATTACGGGAGTGGAAAGGTGTGGGCGTTGGTGACAGAAAAGGGACAGGAAACAGCGAATCAATTACTGGTAGATGGGGCGGGAAATATCAGTGCGTTTGGGGAAGATGCAGCCGGAGAAGTCTACCTGCTGGATCATCAGGGTACCATCAAGCAGTTTCTTCCCGCAAACTGAATAGGCGTAATTTCTGGTTTGCCAATATCCAGAAGCTTTTCTTTTAGGGATGGGAATCAAGTCTACAGAAATAAAAAAGAAGCTGTTCGAGTTAAGTTTTCTATACAAAATGAATGGCTTTCGTCAGGACAAGGTACCAAACCCGGGACCGAGGGGTACCTTAGCATAGGTTTGGCGGAAAAGCGTAATTTTAAATAAGATCAAGATTAACTCGAACAGCTTCTAAAAAGCGCGAGCCAGACTTATGGCCGGGCTCAAAACCTTTCGGAAATCAGTACCCCGGGTTCTGGTACATGGCTTCGGGATTGAGTTTAAACTCATCGAACGGAATAGGGTAATAGCGATCCTTGGCGCTGAAATTCGACAGTTTGGCGAGTCCGTAATCGTCCTGACTTTTGGCCCGGAAATAACTTACCAGTTCGTCGGTTGTGAAGAAACGGAGCAGGTCGTACCAGCGCTGGTTTTCGAAGGCCAGCTCTACCCGGCGCTCGTGCAGAATAGCCAGTTTCAGGGTGGGGTACCTGGCTGCGTAGGCAGGGTCGCTTTTGGCGGTACCATACAGGGGTAGTCCGGCCCGCTCGCGTACCTGGTCGAGGTACCCAATGGCCGCAGCCTCGTCGCCCAGGTACAGGTTTACTTCGGCCAGCATCAGGATCACGTCGGCGTAGCGCAGCAGAATCCAATCGTTGCCACCGTACCCGTTGGTCGTAGCCGCAGCGCTATTGTCCCGGAATTTGGTGATGAAATAATCCTTGACGATGGGATCATTGGCGTACTTGATGGAGAAATCCTTCCGCTTGTCTCCTTCTTCGAAGGCTTTTACCAGGTCGGGTTTCACGTTGGTTCCCGAACCACTGGATGTAAAAAGCGAATTGATCGTTTCGCCTTTCGCCTGGTTGTTGCGGGCGATGGACGAAGAGTAGTTGATATCGCCCTGTTTGTTCACAATCTGAAAAATCAGCTCGGGATTGGTGGTCTTCTTGCTCACATCGAACACATCGGCGTAAGGAATTTCCGACAACTTTCCGAAGGTACGCATGCCGTAGGCCGCCATCAGGTAAGTCTTAGCCTGATTTAGGTTCGTAGAGCGGTTAGCCGCATCGAGGGTGGTGGCCATGGTCAGGTACACCTTTCCCAAGAGTGCGTTTCCGGCGGCTTTAGATACCCGGCCCCTATTGGCGGCGTTCTGCTGATTGGGTAGCGGACTGGCTACTACGTCCTTCAGGTCGGCCACGATTTGCTGGTATACGACCTCCTGCTTCTCACGGAAGGTACTGGCCCGCACTTCGTCGGCAGTCGTGAGCGGCCTGGTCACCAGAGGTACATCGCCCCATTTTCGTACCAGCTCGAAGTAGATCAGCGCCCGCAGGAACTTCGCTTCGGCTTGGTACTGCTCTTTCAGGTTGTTATCCGAAAACGTCACTTTCTCAATTCCCTCAAGTACCTGATTGCTGCGCGATATAGTCTGGTACAAGCCCAGCCAATGGCTTTTCAGGTAGGTGTTGCTGGGTAGCAGTGAGAAATCGTTGAACTGGAACGGCTCGCCGGCATTGGATTGGTTGTCGTTGCGGCCGGCATTGTCCGAACGTTCCTCGTTGAAAAGTCCACTGGTTTCGCCAACGCTATTGCCGCTGCGCAATGATTGGTAGATCCCATTGACGGCCAGCTGCACGTCGTTCTCGGTACGGTAATAGGTGGATGATGCCACGGCATTCGGATCCTGTAGGTTGATGAAATCGGTCGAACAGGAGGCGAGTAATGTCAGGGCGAAAGCAACCGCTGTATGGCGAAAAATATGTATTTTGTTCATTGTCTTCATTGTTATAAAAAATTAATAGCGAATCATCTGGAAAGCTAAGAGCCAATCGCTAACGGCATCCTCAAAAAGTGACTTTTGCTCCGATGTTCCAGGCGCGGGCCAGGGGGTACTTGCCATAGTCCACACCCGGCGTCAGATTAGCCCCATCATTATAATCCACTTCGGGATTGTACCCCAGGTACTTCGTGAGCGTAAAGGCGTTGTCGGCGCTTACATACAGCCGCAGGTTGCTGATGGCGTTGCGGGTCAGACCCGCTATGTTGGGTACATTATAACCCAGCATCAGGTTGGTGCAGCGTAGAAACGAACCGTCCTGCAGGTAGAAGGTAGAAAGCCGCGTACTGTTGCTCTGGGTACCCCCGCGCGAAGCGCGGTATACGCTGCCATCGCCCGGCTCGGTTTCGGAACGGTAGCGGTTCACGACTTTCTGGTACTGGTTGCCCGAAGCTTCCATGTTGAAGAGGTAGTAGTCTTGTCCGTCGAGTACCTGGTTGCCGTACACGCCATTGAAGGAAGATGTGAAGTCGAAATTGCGGTAGCGCGCCGACAGCGAAAAGCCATAGGTGAATTTTGGATGCGGACTGCCGATGACCCGCTTATCGTTGTCGTCCACTATCCCGTCGCCATTGACATCTTCAAAGTACAGATCGCCGGGACGCAACGGGTTGGAGGAAGCCAAGGAGCGGGCCGGACCTTTGAGTACATAGCCTTCCGGAAACGACTTGGTAGCGGAGTTGTAGTTGGCATTGTCAATGGCGATATTCTCCATGTCCGCTTCGCGCACCATGCCTGCCACTTTGAATCCGTAGAACATACCGATGGGCTGGCCTTCCTGCGTGATGTGGGTCAGGTAGGAGCGCTCGGCTCCGTTGGTGATGATGGTACTCGCGCCGCCCATGTCCAACACTTTGTTGCGGTTCAGGGAAATATTACCACTGACGTTCAGGCTAAAATCCCGACTGGAAATGGCCCGGCCATCCACCTGGATGTCAAAACCCTTGTTCTCGACCTTGGAGTCACGCAAATTGGTCAGAATGGTAGAGGTACCGGAAATCGCCGAGATGGGTTGGTAAAATAACAGGTTGAACGAGCGGCTCAGGTAGTAATTGGCGATGATGGATAGCCGGTCGTTAAGTAATCCAATATCCGCGCCAAAGTTAAACTGCGAAGTGGATTCCCAGCCCAGGTCCAGATCCTTGATACCCTCGGCCCACAAGGCGGTGTTGACCGATCCATTGCCGAAGACAACGCCGCCCGGCGTGGCCATGGTTTGCAGGAAGTTGTAATTTCCGATGTTGTTGTTGCCGCTCAGTCCCCAGCTGGCGCGTAGCTTAAGGGTCGTCGATTTTCCGAAACGGTCGCCGTAGAAGGATTCGTTGGAAATGTTCCAGCCGGCGGATACCGAAGGGAAATTGCCCCAGCGGTTGTTGGGACCGAAGCGCGACGACCCGTCGGTTCGGAAGGAGGCCGTCAGGTAGTAGCGGTTGTCGTAGTTATACACCGCGCGGGCCAGGTAGGAAAGCAGTGACCACTCGGTTTTTCCGGTATTGTTGAGCATGGAAAAATTGGTGGCGTCGGCACCCTTGGCCGTTACCTCTTCGATCAGGTCATTTTGGAAGCCATTGGCCCGCACGGCCAGTACATCGCGCGTGTTTTTTTGGGCCGTATACCCGGCGAGCGCATCGAGGCTATGCAATCCGAACTGCTTCCGGTAATTGAGCGTGAACTCGGCCAGCTGGTCTACCTGCGTGAGCAGTTGTGACTCGGCAAAGGCCGCCGCCACGGCCTGCGGTGAGCCGGGGGGATTGGCCCCGCTGCTCAGGCTGGTCGGCTTGTAAAACTCGTATTTTTCCGTGTAGGTCTGCATTCCCAGATTGGCTTTGAAGGTTAGGTCGGGAATGATTTCGTAGGTGGCGAAGCCATTGTAGGTACCCCGCAGCCCCCGGCGGTTGATGTGGGTTTCGGTAGCCAAAGCCACAGGATTTTCGATCGACTGGAAACCGAAGCCGGAGCTGAGCGCGGCGGCCTCGTTCTTGGCCAGGGTACCGTCTTCGTTGTAGGCTTTAAAAATCGGCATGTAAATCAAAGCGCCCAGGATAGGTCCCTGGTTGAAGCGGCCTTCCTGAACCTCCCGGTTGGTGTTGGAGGTTACGGCGAGATTGGCACCCACTTTCAATTTGCTGGTCAGCTCCGCGTCCAGATTGGTCCGGAAATTGAGCCGTTGCTGGGCCGTGCTGAGAATAATTCCCGGCTGGTCGAGGTACCCCCCGCTGACGGCGTAGCGCACGCCGTTTTTACCCCCGGTAAACGAAAGGTTATGCCGCTGCACCAGCGCATTCTGGTACAGTTCGTCCTGCCAATCGGTGTCGTACTGCTGCGGCAGGGCCTTTTGGGTTGCAAAATCGTACAGACTGGTGGGAATACTTACCGAGCCCGCGCTCCCTATGTTTTTGATGCGGGTAGCGTTGTCGTCCGAATAGTTGGCATCCGTAAAAGGCTTGCCCGCGTTCACCATCAGGTCGCGGTAGGTACCATTGCGGGCGTCGATGAACAGTTGGGTGTATTCGGCGGAGTTCATCAGCTTCACTTTTTTACTCAGCTGATTCACGCCAAACTGATAGTCGTATTCCAACCGTCCCTTGCCCTCCTTGCCGCGCTTGGTGGTGATGAGCACCACGCCACCCGCCGCCCGCGAACCGTAGATGGCCGCCGAGGCGGCATCTTTCAGGATGTCGATCGACTCGATGTCGTTGGGGTTGATGAAAACGTCGTTTCCCGCCGGATAGCCGTCGATGACATAGAGGGGGTCCGAACTGGCGTTGACCGAACCTACCCCCCGTACCCGGATTTTGGTCGTATTGTAAGGCGCACCACTCACCTGTGAGATTTGTACCCCGGCTACCTTACCCACTAAGGCCTGGCCGATGGTAGGCGTGGTCAGGTTGAGTTCCTTGGCTTTCACGCTCGATACCGCCCCGGTCAGATCGCTTTTGCGCAGCGTCTGGTACCCTACGGCCACCACTTCGTTGAGCATCAGTGCATCCTGTACCAGAGTGACGTTGACCGTGGGCCGATCGGATACCGGAATTTCCTGGGCGATGAAACCCACAAAGGAAAACACCAGCGTAGCCCCGGGTTCGGTGTTCAGCGTATAGTTGCCTGTTTCGTTGGTAACGGTTCCCCGGCTGCTGCCTTTTTCCAGTACCGTCACGCCGATCAGCGGTTCGCCCGCCTCGTCCACCACCTGGCCCGACACCGAAATCAGGGCCTGAGGCACTGCGTTTTCTCGCCTGATGACGTCTTCCCCTCTTACCACCGTCGCCCCACCCGAAAACGTGAAGCCGATCGACAGCACTCCGGTCAGGAGGTAGGGTACCACGGATAATAGTTGTTTTCTCATACGACTCCTCTGTACTTAAAATTGAATAATTACAATAAAAAAATACATTTACACTTTATTGATCTCACCAGTAAAGTGATTCAATCAAAGCGCAAATGTATTTTTGGGCTGTTACCCTAATGCAGAGTAAAAATTAAGAAAATATGAAATTTAAGGGATAGGGATAATCAAGGCTTTACATGAATGAGGTGCACATTGTTCTTCCGGGAGGAGGTAACGGCAATTCCCGTTTGCCCCTTGCCGACCATCGCAAATCCTTCCAGTTCGTCGGCTTTGTCAAGATCATGCGTGCTGAGCAGGTGCGCGGTACCCTCGTTGAGTGATTTTTCAAGGTCCAGGTAGGTGAAGCGCCATTTCCGACCTTCGATCTGATTCTGGATCAGCACCAGCACCCTGTCTTTTGCTAGCCAGTGTAGATTCTGTACCCAGGGACCGCACGTGAATTTTTTGTAGAGTACCCCCGGCTCTGAGGTTTTGGTGGCGCTTTTGAGCTTTTCAGGATCATAGAGCCGTACCTCGTTCCGTTTGTCGCCGTAATCGGCGGTGGCCACGTACCATTTCCCCTTGTATTGCACGTACTCCGGACGGGTACCCTGGATGCAGGCGTCGTCTTCAATCGTGCGCAGTAGGTTGCCGTCCAGCGTTTTGCTGTTTTGCAGGCCCGGCCAGTCTACCTGGTAGATAACCGCTTTCCATAGGGTACCTTCGGGATTCAGCCGGATGCTGTTGCCCATGAATACGGGCTGGCCCGGCTGGTAGGCGATACCCGTCGGGTGGTTGATGACGTTTTTCCCATCCACAGTGAGGCGGTATTCTCTACCCGAATAAACCAGCGAATCAGGGCTCACGGAATATTCCCGGATTACGCCTACCTCCCTATCCCCGTATAGAAAGACCTTGTTGTCGATAAAACTCACGCCCTGACATGCCCCCAAAGAATCCACGGTGAGGGAACGGGTGACTTCCATTTTTCCTACCCCCGGCAACTCGTAGGTAAAGCACCAGAGCATACCGGCGGTGATAGTCGCCAGGATCAGATTTTTCATAGAGTTAAGGGTCTAGGGGTTCGTCGTGGTCGATCTGTAAAGAATTCAGAGAAGGAAAAAACTCCAAATCAGTATCGCTCAGCCGCTCCCCCAGGCGGTAGGGCAGGTACCCCAGTTCGCGGCGGCAGCGTTCGACAAAAGCGTGGGAGCCGATGCTCAGGCTTTGGGAGCGGGTAGTGGTGATCAGGCAGGGCTTGCCAATAGGCATGCCGTAGTGGAATAGCAGCCGGACGGTGTTGCGCAGGTTCGTTGTCGTATGTCGGGCGTGGGGCTCCAAGACGATTGCCTCCTCCGGCACGTGCAACACCTCCATAAGGTACCTTTTCATCTCAAACGCCTCACTGTATTTGGTTTTGAAAGGATGTACCCTTCCGCCCGACACGACCAGGAACGGGGCCAGGCCATCGAAGTACCGCAACGCCCCCAGGCGGCAGCGCAACATGCCGACCGGACTCAGCGCAACACTGGGGTCGGAAGGCCCGGAGCCGGGTACCAGGATAACGCTGTACTTAAATTTGTCCCAGGCAGCCAGGGAATCCAGGGCTCTGGCGTGCAGAAAAGCAGCCTTGTTCTCCGTAAACCGCATGGGCTCGTAGTCGGCGGCCTCGTCGCGGCCATTCACTTCCAGCCACCGCAGAGCGTATTGGAGGGAGGGGGAAAAGAACAGACTGGTATTGCCTTCTTGTCGGGTCAGTTCGGCCACGTCGTAGGCCAGGGTACCAAAACTGCGGGACTTGGTATTGAAAGCAATGGAGTCGATGGCCGGGTAGTTGGGTTTCATTCCCTCGGCGTACACTTCCAGGACGTGGTTGAGGCCCCGGGCTTCCAGTTCCCAGGCTTTGACCAGCAGTTCCCCGAGGGGCAGGGAGTCGTAGAGGATATAAGTACCCGAAGGAATAAGGTGGTCTTTTACCAGTTTTCCCAGGCCGTTGTCTGCTTTATAGAGCTGAGACAGCCGCCCGCTAACAAGTTTGATTTCATCCTCTGTGAATTTCATTGTACCCGTATAGCAACCCACGTCGCTGCCACATTCCTTCACCGCCCGACTGAGGTGGTCATTTTTCTGCTGATACAAACTGCGCAGGGCAGGATCGGCCAGCAGAATCCGTGATGCGTCCGGGCTTTCCAGCAAACTGAGGGCATAGAAATTCTTCAATTGAACAACTGACGGCCCGTAGATGGGTTCATAGGTGGCCAGGGGCCCGGGTTTCTGGGCAGACAGACCTAAGGACAGCGCTAGGAACAGCAGGCATATCGGCGTCGCTTTGAGGAATTGGCTCATCTGGTTATAGATTTTACGGAAGCAAAGGAAGATAGGGAGCGTTAAGCCAGGATTAACGCACCGTTAAATTTTTAACGATTCGACCGGAAAGCTATCTCCTGGCCAACTGCCTGCCCCCGGTAGGTACCTGGCTGTTTTGGAGATGGGTATTAGTTCTGTCTTGGACAGAACGATTTATCCAGCCGGAATGCCAGTTAGGACAGTCTAGTGCCCAATTGGTACGAGTCGTATTTCCCCGAAGACATTCCAAAGGGGAATTTTGAAGGGTCAAAAACAAAGTCAACTCCGCCGCAGCGGAATTTCCGTTCTTCAACCATGAACATGCTACGTTTACATCAGATTTTATTGCTGGGCTTGCTGGCCTGCACTCAGCCTGATGCAACCATCGAACCTGACACGCCCGATCCCAACATTCCATCGGGGGGCATCTCTACGGAAGTAGGCCAACCCAAGGGGAGCTCCTTTACCCGGATGGTCGGCCCGGCGGGAGGAGAAATTACCCTGCCGGGCAGCCCTGTAACGTTTACTTTTCCCGCCGGTGCCCTGGAAAAGGAAACGGCCATCACGGTACAACCCATCGAAAACAAAGCCCCGGGGGGAGTAGAATCCGGGTACCGGCTGTTGCCCGCCGACGCTACTTATAAGAAACCCATCACCGCCACCTGGAATTATAAGGACGAGGATATTATCGGTTCCACACCCGATGCGCTGGGCTTAGCCGTGCAGCAAGCCAATGGAACATGGCTGGGCTGGGCCATTACTCCTGACAAAGTAAAAAAACAGGCTATGGCATCCATCAGCCGGCCGCAGGACATCGCCTTTTTTGAACAGTTTTTTCTGCGTCCTGAAAACCCCCAAGTGTTACCTAATGAAAGCATACTGGTAAAACCCTACTATCTGAAAAATTTCAGTGGCGACCCTGAAGAAAAGTGGCTTGCGCTCACCAATCCAGAAGAATCGGGGCTTGCAAGTAACTGGAGGATCAACGGGGTACCTGTGCGTGAGCACGCTAATGCGGATTTGGGGCTCGCTGTAGAACATGACGATGGGCGGAATCTGGAGTACCTGGCTCCCCCCCACTCACCAGGGAGCACTGTAACCATCAGCACTCAGATCATGATTGCTGAAAAAACGCAATTGCTGCTCGTGACCAACTTAAGCATCTATGGTGGCAACACTTGTACCGTTAACGGCAATTCGGTAAATAACGCCTTTGTATCGCTGGCCAACGCCAATGGTACACTGGTTGGACTTGTTTCGGAGAAGGGAGCCGTTATTCCCGGAGCGGCATCGGTTGGCTTTACAATTGAAAATTTTTCGGGCAAAGGTACCTACGAGGTGAACGAAGCCAGTACAAATCCCGGCAAAAGTATTGGTATAAATGCATATGACGGGAGTAAAGCCTACGCTCACTTCTACCGCTCGGATAACAATCAATGGATGTCAGGTGGAGGGAAAATTACCATTACCGATTACATTCCAGGTAAACTTATTGCGGGATCGGTTTCTGGAACCCTGTTCTATACCCAGGGTGGTAAGCAGCAAGTCAAGTCCATCCAGAGTTCGGCTTATTTCCGTGCATGGATCAATTGATGTACTTTATAAACTTGGAATAAACTGAAATTCCCGGCTGGAAAATTTAGAGATCGGGTAGGTCAAATAGTGCCTGTGCTGACCTCCAAATCAGTATAGTTAATAAAATTGGTTCGATCTTACTTTGCGTGAGGGCTCCTTTTACTAATCCTTCTGCCCTTACGGGCAGCAGTGGGCTGACTCCAAAGTGGTCAAGCGGGCAATCGATGTTTGGCTCAAACGTATTCATACGGAGTTTACCCTCGGGTTAGTGCCCTGAATCACTGCAACTCATGGACTGCTTATCGTTTCATACGGTCCTATCTCTTTCACTCAATACTTTGTAGATCGATGAATTCGGAGCGGCTGGAGGTAGATACTCCAAATAAGCTTCATCAATGGCGTAATCTCCACATTGCAATCACCATCAGACATCCTATTTAGTAGCGCGACTGCGAACATCAGATAATATTCTCCAACCACCGTCCCGCCAAGTTTGCAGATCGATCATTACATATGAAAATACTGGTCAAACAGATCAACTTCCTTTTGTAACGATTGATGAATTGATTAAGCGGGTTCAAGAACAGCTTGTTTTAAAGAAAAGAACTAACGGTCCATCTTTAGGGCAATTAGCTTTTAAATCACTACTTTATATGAAACTACTATTCTTGCTTCGGTTGATTTTCAATGCTGTTTTTTTGTTAGCGGTACCCTGGCTAACGGTCAGCGTCGCTCAACCTACTGGGGAACATTCAGCCACAACTGACTCAGGGGCCCGACTGTTGCGTTTCGAGGCCAACCCTGCTATGGGTTTTCACTTTCCGTATTTTGTATTCGTCCCTGCCGGCACACCCCTCCATGACACCCGTTTCCTTCTCGTAGAACCAAATAATACAGGCGTCGTGAATGATACGCTGGCTGTTCATGAACGGGCCGCCTACTATGCCGCCCGAACAAGTTCGGTAGGTAACTACGTGGCCAAGGCCCTGCGTGTACCTCTGCTGGTACCCGTCTTTCCCCGGCCTTTCAGTGATTCGCTGACCTATACCCACGCCCTCGACCGGGATGCTGTGTTGATTGCACAGGGGCCATTGAAGCGGTTAGACCTGCAGTTACTGGCGATGATCGAAAATGCCCGCAGACAGTTGGATACCCTCGGTATTGTCATACACCAAAAGGTATGGTTGACGGGTTTTTCAGCTTCGGGAACATTCGTTAACCGCCTGACGATGATTCATCCCGACCGGATAGCTGCCACTGCTTGTGGCGGCATCAATGCTATGCCGATCCTGCCCCTCAATACTTTGCGCGGCAGGCCTCTAGCGTATCCGCTGGGACTGTATGATTTCAAGCAATGCTTTGGAAAGGACCCCGATCTAAAAATGTATCAGCAAGTTCCGCAATTTCTGTACATGGGCGAACTGGATGAAAACGACGCTGCGCTGTATGATGATGCGTATAGTGACGAAGAACGTGGCGTCATCTTCTCGGTCATTGGAAAGCCCATGTTTCCAGACCGCTGGGCTACCTGTGAAATAGCTTACCGGATGGGCGGGGCCACCGCCTGGTTCAAAACTTATTCTGGGATTGGGCATGGCACGGACGACAAAATCAATACTGAAGTAGCCCGGTTTTTCCAGACAGCTATGAATCCACCGGGTATCAAATGATGAGTCCCGGTAATTCTACAGACTAGGCTTCGGGTAAGTTCTTTTAAACTTCCGGCTTTGGATCTGTACTTATTAAAGCATCACCGAAATTTTCCCTAAACCGAGATTTGTTCACCACCCAGACTCATTTCTAGGATTCAAACAATTGGAATATGGGGGAAATTGAGCCGAATGTCGTTTAGCTCCTGTTCCTGGAGCATCCGGGAAGAATAGAACCATATCCGCACGATCTTGTCATGCCCCTGGTCATCCAATCCATAGAAATAGAGCATGGAAAGGTGCGAGTTTGCGGCATCGACGGGAACAGACTCTATCCGGCTGATCCGGCAATGAAGGCCAAAGTCATTGAGTATCGGGCCAACGGAAAGCTGAGATTCAGGAACCATACAGCTCGGATTTTAAGCTGTCCGCGATTAAATCCTGGTGCTGTTTGGCTTTTCTGAAAGCGGAGGTAGCTCGAAGTGCTATCGCTTACTAATCCGTATTCGGGGAAATGGCCTCCGCCAACGCGCCGTAATTGTCATCGTAGTGGTGGCCGCCCGGCAAATGGGCTACCCGGATGCCAGCCTGGGTGAGTTTGGCTTCCACGGCATTGTCTTCATCGTGCCCAAACAGGCAGACCAAACCTGAGTCTTTGATTCGGGTCATTTCGGCTAGTACATTGTAATGGCCCTTGTTGTTGCCCAGGTTGAGCATATCGGCCAGATGTACCTCAAAATCCGTCCGTTCGTCGGGCGAAAGGGCTATGACTACCCGTAATGATTTTTGTAAGTCGGGTGCCAGCCGAGTGGCGACAAAAGGTACTATGGATGCGCCAAATGAAAAGCCCAGCAGCACAAACGTCTTTTTGTTCCAGCGTTTCATGTATTGCGCGATGGCCGCGCTCAGTTCGGCGGTTGTTTGGGCAGGCGTTTTTTCCTTCCAGAAGTACTTCCTGGCGTCCAGTCCCACAACCGGCATCCCCCGACGGGAGAGGGTTTCCGACAGCTTTTGGTCAAACTCGATCCAGCCGCCATCCCCCGAAATAAAAAACACCAGCGGCTGCTCGCTATTCACCGACGTCGGGATCAGCGTTAAGGGTAGGTCTGCGGGCAAATGGAAGGAACCCGCGATAGACCATTGATTTATCAAAACCAGAAGAATCACCCATCTCACTCTCTTCATAATCATTTATAATTCCTCATTGAAATTACGGTTTTATCACCTTAGCCAGAACAGTCGTAATATTGAATAAGTCATAGTCGTCATTGAACACCAGGTACTTGTTGTGCCAGGTTGGGGCAAATTTATCCTTAAAATCACGCAGTCCTTTGTAATGGCCAAACGAGCGGATTTTCTCATAGGCAAATTTCATGGAGCGCTCGGGCAGGTTCTGTGGATCGGCGATGCCCGACATGGGGGCAAACCCCAGATTGACTGACGTATAGCCTGCCGATTTGAGGTACCTGAACAGCTCTACGGTGATGAAATCAATCACGCCACCAGGGGCGTCTTTGGTTTTGCGAATGAGGTCATAGGTACCCTCGCCAGGTGCATAGTCGGGAATCACGTTCAGAAAGGCGACGATCTTTTCTTCGGGATTCTCCACCGTCAGGATAGTCTGCTGTTTCAGTTCATCCCATAGGAACATCCCCTGCGAGAAGACAATTTCGCTACGTTCGGTGTCAGCCAGCCATTCGTCCGACACGGATTTGAGTTTTTGCAAAAGCCCATCATTGATGGGTGGCTGATACACCCGGGCCTGATAGCCTTTTTCGGATACTTTTTTCAGGGCATTTCGGATTGATTTCTTAGCGCCCCCTTCCAGCGAAAACGAAATGAGGTCCATGACTGCTTCCTGTCCAAGCAGGATTTTCTTTTTCTTGGGAAACAGGGCAAGATTTTCCTCCGGAACGCGGTAGTACAGGCTTTTCAATCCGCTTTCACGGCAGAATTTGTTGAAAGCGATGACGCAAGCACGCCAGGATTCCCTCGGTCCCACAGGCCCTTCCAGCGCCACGGCGTAGCTGCCCGTAACCCGGTAGGCGATGAAGCAGTCGAGGTGGTCGGGTTTGAAAATGATCTTGTCAAAATAGGTCTTGAAATGATCGAGCGCGGTGCATCCGTGTTGTTGCAGGACTGTCCGCGCCCATTCCAGGTCCTCGTCTTCCACCGCGGCTTTGATGATGTAGGGCCGCACCAGGGTGTAGATCAGAAAGGCCAGGCACAAAAAACCGCTGATGTTGATCGAATACAGGAATCGCTGCGCGAAGGCATCTTGAGGTACCAGGTCGCGGCAGCCGATCAGGAAAAAATTCTGTACCGTGTAGCGGATGGATTCGCCAAGACTGAAATCGTTGATGAAGTGTTTACGGTCTAAAAAATAGAACCCGATGCAGCCATACAGTACCACCGCCGCGCAACTCAGCAGGGTGGTTTGTACGCCGATGATGCCCAATTTGCGGTTGTTCTTGACATAGTACTCGCGGCGGGAAACCAACAGGATGAGTAGCGTGACAAAGGAAAAAATCGCCTCCTCGTAGTCGATGGCTTTGGTGATATTACCCACGATTGACAGCCCGCACAGCACCACCGCAAAGTACCAGGCCATGCGCAGGCCTTTGAGCATAAAAGCTGCCGTGACGAGCAGAAACAGTCCGGCGATCAGCACAAAGAAGTTGGAGGCTTCGATGGCATCGGTGGGGAGTACCCCTTTCAGAAAACTCAGCCGCTGGTTGATCGCGGGCGTCAGCACCGACACGATATTGACTACCCCCAGCACGAACAATAGCAAAGCCGGGAAAATGCGCAGCAGCAGTTTGTTGATTTTCAACAGAAAACTCGCCGCCCCGGCAAACAGCGGCAGCCAGAACTCGAGAAAGCGGAACAGGAACGTGACCGATACGGCGGCGGCCTCGGTATAGCCGAAGCGCACCAGGATAAAGCTCATGGATACCTCGATGGCACCCAACCCGCGCAAAAAAGGCGAGATGATAAGAAAAATAACGGCCACAATGTAACTCATCAGCGCGGCGAATAGGGAAGGCTCGAGCCGCAGGGCCACCATCGCAATGTACACATGCGCGACGCCGACCAGTTCGATGAGGACACTGTAAAAAACCGTCAGCGCAAAGTGCCGGCGATCGATCCGGTTGCCCAGCAAATCCTCGATGTAGAGTTCCGCCGCCGGGAAGTACCGGATCAGTTTCTCGTAGAGAAAGCCTTTGGCCAGAATGGAACGGTACAAGCCGTACAGTCCGGCTACCAGGGCGATAATTCCGAGCAGAGCAACCCACTCGCCCGTACCCAGGGTACCCTGGACCAGCGCGTACCCAAAGGCCGGCAGCGCAACCACCACAACCGACAGGATGCCCACAAAGGCATAAATGGAAGACGCAAAGTGGATCTGGGATTTGCTGACGCCTTTTTTGGTAAGGTCGCTTGTAAAAAAAGCCAGGGACGAAATGCCGCCCGCGGGCAGGAATACGCTGACGAAATTACGTTTCAGGAATAGAATCACGGCGTCGTAGAGCGGTACCCGGCTACCAATGGCCGCAAAGGACGCTACGTACATCAGGCCCTGAATGATGAGGTAGGCTACCGTAAGTGCGATGCCCGCTGCCACCCATTGCCCCGAAGCAGTGACCAGCAACTGCCTGACCTGCCCCAGCTCGGCCTGCTCGTGTTTGATAAACCAGATTCCCAGGCCGACAAAGAAAATAGTCAGGATAAACTGACCGATACTTTTGGCATTCTCGCGGAGGTAGGGGAGTCCCTTTTGGGTGATGAAGGTAAGTGGTCTTGTGGACAAGGTCATAGAACGTCAATCGTGTATTAGGGGGTAATGAAGCTAATACTAACGATTTTTTGCGGCAATACGGCCACATGTCTGGGAAAAATTACAGGGTTTTCACAATGATATAGATCGACTCGACTGATCCCGCCGGGTTCAGCTGAGCCCTTAATTCTTGGATACTCGGTATTTGATTCCAGCGCCAGAAGCTAGGGCTGGTAGAATCGGGAGGGGTGTCGGGTAGGCCCAGTAGAATTGGGGTTTGTCGGGCCGGGGTACCCTTGGGCGGGTATATCGTAATCCAGTCGGCCATATCGTTGATGTAAGTGATTTCGATGGTACCCTCCTGGTAGGAGTACTTCTGACAGTTTGGACACCGTGACCTGGCGGCTTTCTCGGGGTCGAGGCTGCTCTGCGGTCCCAGAATAGTAGCGATATCTTCCTGGGTTTGGTCCGCAATGTCGCGGATATTCAGTAGAGGTTTTGGACCGGAATGGTCCGTGGTATTTTGATGTTGCGAAGGTGCAGACCCACAGGCCAGCATGAGTAGTGAGAAAAAAATCAGTTGACTGACCGTCATGGATCGTAAACGTAGGATGGTGCTACCCTACCAAATCCATCAGAAAGCAATATTTACTCAAAGCCGCAGGAAACATTCAATAACCAGGATAGCGAGCAAAAAGAAAAGAAGTGCCCGGCTACTGCTGCTACGGCGGAGGTGAAAGACGATATCCTCGAAAAGGTACTTCATGAAGGCGGTCTGTTTGGGGTTTCAAAGCAAACGACCCCGCCCTAAGACTCCAAAATATTTCCATTATGGTTTTGTTACGCTTTCGTGCGGACGACTATACAATACGCAAAAACCCCCGAAGCGAGGTGCTTCGGGGGTTCTGTACTTTTCATTAATGAAGTGCAATTCGACACATTATAGGTCGGCTATTTCTTTCTTGATTTCGTCTTTGGTTTTGCCTACTTTCTGCTGGATTTTACCCCAGGTTTCGTCTTCTTTTCCTTCGGCGTAGGTTAGGTCGTCGTCGGTAAGTTCGCCATACTTTTGCTTCAACTTACCTTTCATTTCGTTCCAATTTCCTTTTATGGTTTGCTCGTTCATGACAGTTAATTTTAAATTTAGTGGTAAATGGTACTTTGAAAAACTATACTATCTCATGTAAAAAGATTATTCCACCCCCAGTCGAGCGATTCGAGAGCGGAAAATGGGCCATTCGGGGACGAAATGGGAATATTATTGCGCAGTGTTTCCTATAAGTTAAAAGAGCCTTTGATGCCCGACAGAATGCTCTGCATGGCAAAAGAGGCCAGAATCAACCCCATGATCTTACTGATGACCGTAATGGCCGACTCACCGATACGATCCTGTATCTTGCTGGCTGTCAATAATAAAAAGCAGGTAAGGCTCATTACTAATAGTACATTCAGGGTAGTGAGCGCTTGCTCCTCGATCGTGTATAGGTGGTTATCGGTGAGAAGTACCACCGCCATAATGGCTCCGGGCGAGGCCAGCGAAGGAAGGGCGATGGGAAAGATAGTGACGTGCTTGTAATCCTTGATCAGGTGCTTTTCTTCGGCCGGCTTACCTTCTCCAAAAACCATGGTAAGGGCAAACAGGAACAGAATGACGCCCCCGGAAATCTGGAAGGCATCCAGCGAAATGTGCATGGCTTCCATAATCACCTGGCCAACCACAATGAAGAATACGAGGATCAGAGCCGCAATGACGCTGGCCCGCAAGGCGATTTTCTTTTTTTCTTTATTGTTAAATTGTTTGGTGGCCTCCAGGAACACGGGTATGGAGCCAATCGGGTCAATAACGGCGATCATGAAAAAAAAGGTCTTTATCGCTTCAACCATGCCATGTTGGTATTTTGGAGAACAGAATCTGAATGGGTACCCACCAAGAACGGATGTTATGCCTTATGCGTTCTGTGAAATTTCTCAAAGGTACCTATGGGGATAAAAAAAGCGATCTTTTAACACCAGAGCCTCCCCGATTTTAAAATTGGGGAGGCTCTGGCATTTCTAGTCCGGCAGCAATAGCCTATGTTACATTTACTGAGCCAGTAACTTATCCAGCCGCACGATGCTCTGCACCATGGCCCGCACGCTGTGGTAGTTGACTTTCCATGAATGGCTCATGTGCGTCCAGATGGGTTCACCCTGTCGGGTCAGCAGCGGCTTCCATTCGCCTACTTCGTGCGCGATCATCTTATCGAAAACGAACCGATGCGTGGCGTCGTAGGCTTCCAGGTACTTTTCGTCGCCATACACCCGGTAGGCATCCAGCATCCCGATGAGTACCTCGGCCTGCTGCCAGAATTCTTTTTCGCGGTCGTACACTTCACCCGCGTGGGAACCTTCCACGTACACGCCACCGTACTCCCAGTCGATGCCGTGCGCGATGGCGTGCCGGAACGATTGCAGAAGCTGGTTTTCGTACTGGCTATACGGAATGCCCAGCACGTCGAGGGCGTGCATGAGCAGCCAGGCAAATTCTACATTGTGGCCGTAAGACGTATTGTCCTCGGCGGCGCTCTTTTGACCGTCCTCACTGAACCGGTCCCAGCCCCAAATGATGTCGAACTTGATCTGCGGCGCCACGCGCCAGTCGGCCCAGAACTGCGGGATGCCCGTTCCGTATTCGGGGTGCGTAACTCTATGGATCAGCAGCTCGATCATTTCCAACAGCTTGCGGCGGTGAATTTCCCGGCCGCTGGCTTCGTAGAGGGTCGTGAATGCTTCCATGAGGTGCATGTGGGCATCGAGCGTTTTACGGTCGCCGCCCGCCGAGCCGGGCCCTTTGAGCGTCCAGTCGCGGTGGAACATTTCAAAGTACCCGCCGTAGTAGGTATCCACGGCATATTTTTGCAGCAGGTCAAAAACTTTTTCGGCGTATTCCAGACCGCGCGGGTCGCCCGTGGCCAGGGTATATTCACTGAGGGAGTAGATGGCAAAGCTGTGGCCGTACACGATTTTCTCGTCGATCGTGACCTCGCCCTTGCGGTTCATCAGCCAGTAGAAGCCACCATGTTCCGGATCCCACATTGTATTGAGCATGAAATCGACGCCGTGGCGGGCAATGTCGGCAAAGCGACCGTCGCCGTAACCTGCCCGGTGGGCCGAAGAGAAGGTGAATACCGTACGGCTTTGGGCGATAAGTGATTTTTCATCTTCGCCGGAGTCGTTTCCGTCTTTATCGAAGTGGGTGATGAAGCCACCGTTCTCCCGGTCCACGCAGCGGGTTTCCCAGAAGGGGAGTAGTTCCTGAGTCAGATGATGGTAAGCTTCGTCGCGGTAGGTTTGCAGTTTTTTCAATTTTGAATAAATGATTGAGTGAATGAGAAATTGAGGGGTGTGAGAAGAAAGGAAGGTACCTGTACGTGGGCAATCCAGTTCTGCTCATTTTTTTAAACTGTGCGGATCAGTTCAATGATTTCGTCCCGGGTGGCGGTACCCGTCTGGTTGATTTTCTGGACCGTGACGGCGGCCGCCAGATTGGCCAGGGCCAGTGTTTCCAGCACAGGTACCCTGGCTCCGGCGCAAGCTGCGAAAGCTGCTACGCTGGTATCGCCCGCGCCGACGGTGTCCAGTTCGCCTTCCAGCGTCAGGGCCGCACTCTGGTGTACGCCGCTGGCGTGTACGTACTGCATGCCTTGTTCGCCGCGCGTGATCAGCACCGGACCCTGCACGTGGTCGGAGAGTTGATGCCCGTAAAAGGTACATTCGTCGGTGGTCCAGCTTTCGTGTCCTGCTACTTCCAGGAGGCGGCCCATTTCTTCGGTATTTACTTTCAGCGTCATGCCGCGCAAGGCCAGCCCGTAGGTACGCATGTCGGCCAGAATATACACCTGTGGGTACACGGTGGCCAGGGTGTTCAGCAACTCCACGCGCTCCTGGGTTATGAGGGGCGAGGCAAACTGCTGATTGATGATCAGGATGTCCAGATGCGCCATCTGGGCTTTCAGACTTTTCAGGATTTTTTCAAAGCCCTCTTTGCTGAGTAGGTTGTGAGTGCCGAAGTCCACGCGGTTGAGCTCGGTACCCTGGTGCAGTGGCTTGGTGTAGGCGCAGGTTTCCCAGCCTTCGTCCTGTATCCGGATTCCGGCGGTATCCACGCCCAGCTTCTGCATCAGATGCAGCATTTCGCGGCCATAGACATCCCGCCCCACAGCTCCGAATACCTTCAGGGTACCTACACCCAGGGCGGCCAGGTTCTGCACCACATTGCCCGCGGCCCCGAGCGAAGTGCGCGGCTGGCGTCCCCACCACACCTCCCGTCGGGTTTCGAGGGAAATTTCACCCGTTTTTTTTTGCAGGTCATAATAAAAATCCACGGCAAAATCACCAATCACGCCAACCCGCAGGCTGCTTATTTTTTCAAAAATATAATGGACTTCGCTTTCCTGCATGAATTGTAATGAGAGATTGAGTGAGTTGTGAAGGGCGTGCGATGAGTGAACAGGTATTTGCACGATTCACTCATCGCACGAGCGATCCTGCCAAAATTATAAAACTACCACGTACGACCTTTCAGGAACTCATCCAGCTGCTGCTTGGTCATAGGTACCTCTTTGGGGTTGTCGGCTACCCATTTCAAAAAATCCGCCTTGATGGTATCGGTCCAACGGGTATCGATTTCGCCAGGGGTATACTTGCCTTCGCGGAGCCGCAGGTGGCCGAATTTATCTTTCAACGAAATGAATTCTGAATTAACAACCACTTTCTCAGCCAGATGCGCCGGAATAAAGACAATGCCTTCCTCCTTGGCCAGAATCAGATCGCCCGGAAGCACCGTGGCGCGTCCGATCCGGGTAGGGCAGTTGATGCAGCCCACCACCATGCCCTGAATGTAGGACGGATCGTAGCCGCGCACCCAGGCGTTGAACCCCTCGATGGCTTTTAGGCCTTCCAGGTCGCGCACCGAGCCGTCAAAAATAACGCCGTTTTTCGATTTGGCATAAATTGAGTTGCCCAGGTTGTCACCAATCAGGGTACCATCCTGAATTTTGCCAAAGCCGTCGGCAATATAAATATCGCCTTCCTGCAGCATATCGATGGGCCAGGAGTTGCTGGCGCCGCTGCGTTTTTCTTTTTTACCCTGCTCTTTGATCGGGTTTTCCATATCGGGCCGCGAAGGTAGGTAAGTTACCGTCAGGGCGCGGCCCGCCATCGGTTGTTCGGGGCGCATGATTTTCCAGTCACCCACAAACTGGTTGTGGTACCCTTCGTTGCGCAGTACCCCCCAGGCTTCTTCGAGCGAAATATTGCGGGCGCGGCGCACGAGGTCGTCCGATACGCGCGGGCGTCCATCGGCCGAGCGCTCCCCTTTCCATTCCTGAGAGTAAGCTGCGATGGCCTCTTTTGTGGCCTGAACCGATTGCGCATGGCTGGATATCGAAAGGCCGTAAATACTAAAAAGGCTTACGAGTAGGAATAATTGCTTCATGTTCTTTATCAGGTTAAAGTTTAAGAACTAAAAAGCTGAGTGCAATTTTTTTTACTCACCAGCAAAGAAACCTCTGCCTGAGTGGGAAACTACCAGGCTTAGGGATAAGGCGTTGCTGACCGCTGGCCTGCCTGGATTTTTTTGCTGTGCCTTGGCTTCACCAGCCTCAATTACCTATCATTTCTTTACAAAACCCTTAAAAACGATGAAAAAGAGATTACAAGACCTGTTGAGCAAACTACCCCAAAGTAGCCGCGATGCGGCGGACGCTCCGCCTCCATTTTCACCAGGCTCACCCCAGGACAGTCGGCGCGACTTTTTCAAAAAAGCTACTCTGGGCGGTCTATCGCTGGGAATGGCTCTGGATGGACAGGTAGATAGGGAAATGGAGTTTTTGACCCAAAAAGTAAAGCGCGATTCCAAACCGTCGGATCTGAAAATAACCGACATCCGGGTGGCTACCATCGTGGGAGCGCCGATGGTTTGTCCGATCATCCGGATCGATACCAATCAGGGCCTGGTCGGCTGGGGTGAAGTGCGCGACGGCGCCAGCCCCAACTACGCCCTGATGCTCAAAAGCCGCCTGCTGGGCGAAAACCCCTGCAACGTGGAGCGGCTTTTCAAGAAAATTAAGCAGTTTGGCGGCCAGAGCCGGGCAGCCGGTGGGGTGTGCGGCGTGGAAATGGCGCTGTGGGATCTGGCCGGCAAGGCCTATAATGTACCTGCCTACCAGTTGCTGGGCGGCAAGTTTCGGGATGAAGTCCGGATTTATGCCGATACGCCCGAGGTGAAGACGCCCGCCGAGTTTGCGGTGAAAATGAAGCAGGAGCGCATGGACAAAGGGTTTACATTCCTGAAGATGGACTTCGGGATTCAGCTGGTAGCGGATATTCCCGGCGCGCTCATCGGCGCCAAGGACTGGAACATCAAGCGGCAATGGAGTGACGGATCGAATAGGGGGAAAATTGGCGACTACGGCATGACGAAGCACCCTTTCACGGCGGTGCAGATTACGGACAAGGGATTGGACGCCATGGCCGAATTTGTGTCGCAGGTACGTGATGCCGTGGGCTACGAGATACCGCTGGCGGCGGATCACTTCGGTCACTTCGATGTCAACACCGCCATCCGCCTGGGCAAGCGCATCGAACAGTATCAGTTGGCCTGGCTCGAAGACCTGGTACCCTGGCAGTATACCGAGAAGTGGAAGCAGATTTCGGACGCCATCGAAACACCTACCCTGACCGGCGAGGATATTTATCTGAAAGAAGGTTTCATGAAGCTCATCGATGCCCACGCCGTGGACATGATCCATCCGGATCTGTCTTCGTCGGGAGGTTTGCTGGAAACCAAGAAAATCGGCGACTACGCCGAAGAGAACGGGGTACCTATGGCGATGCACTTTGCGGGGAGTCCGGTGGCTTTTATGGCGAACGTGCACTGCGCGGCCGCTACCGAAAACTTCATTGCCCTGGAACACCACTCGGTGGATATACCCTGGTGGGAGAGTCTGGTAAAATCTACCAAACCTTTGGTTGTCAAAGGTTTCGCGCCGGTACCTGATGCGCCCGGTCTGGGGATTGAGGTGGTGGAGGAAGTGGTGAAAGAGCACCTTAAGCCCGGCACGAAGCTATTTGCCCCCACGCCCGAATGGAACACGAAGGATTCGTGGGATCGGGAGTGGAGCTAAATCAATTGTGACGGGGTGCGGTACGCCGGAGCGGCCCGTGCGAGGTCAGAATGAGAAAATGGGTGAATTAAATTTTCGTCAAGGAAGTATTCACCCATTCTCTCACGATGTTCTCCATTCGTTCAATACTTCTGTAGTGCCTTTCCCCGAAAAATCGTACGAATTGTTTAGGATATCGAGATACCGCTGTCCGTCAGAATGCCGTACCGTGATCCGTACGTAAGGTAGGGGCGTTCCTTCGCTGACGGCTCTCCGCCTTCTAATCAACTCAACCGATTCTATGTCCGATTTTTGAATCATGACGATAGGTAGGAAAGGTACCTTTCTCCGCCACACTAAAAAATGGTCATCCAGAAGAAGGCCGAAATGAAACCGAGTTTGCTCTTTGTTTCGGGCGATGGCAAAATCCCGAAAAAGGGTGATGTACATGGCGACCGCGCAAAGAATAATGGCCAGCAGCAGCAAGGTGCCAAAAGCCGTCAGGAATGCTAATCCGGCAGACTGTGCCTGATTTTGCTCCTTGAAAAGCCGCCCTACTCCGTAAAAAAAGAAAACCAATATGCCGATGAATATGGGGAAGGTAAGCAGCGACACGATTCCCAACAGTACCCGCTGGGTATGGGGATGGTAAGTCCTTAAAGCCGGTGAGGGAGGTACGTGACCCGTTTGGAATATACCCCGGTACGGCTGCGGCACTTGACTCAGAAAATGATAACGTTTGATCCCCATCGTTCCTTGATTTACACCTTTATCTCCTTTCCCGTCCGGGCGGCTTCGTAAATAGCCTCCACGACTTTGATGTCACGAAGTCCTTCTTCACCGGGAGCGATCAGGGGTTTATTTTGCATAATGGCCAGAGCGTTGTCGTCCATCTGATTGGCCTGTTGATTGTTCAGTGGGACAGCGAGGTCAATCACCCCGTTGGAGTAGGTACCCTTGTTGCCGCTGTAAGCCGAAAACGGTTCCATCAGCAGGGTACCCTTTTCGTAATTCACTTTCAGGAAATTGGTGTTGATGCCGAAACTAGCGGTGCAGTTGGCCAAAGCCCCGCTGGGAAAGTGCAGCTGGTACATCGTCGTTTCGTCCACATCTTTATAAATCTCCGGCCGGTTTGTGAAGTGGTGGGCCGTCACCAGGGTGGGTTCTTCGCCCACCGCATGCCGTGCCCCCTGAATGGAGTACACGCCCATGTCGCCCATCACGCCGCCGCCCATTTCTTTTTTCTGTTTCCAGTGCGTGGTGCGGTTGTCCACGTAGCCCGCCGCGCAGCTGACGAGCCGGGGCTTGCCCATAGGCCCTTCTTTGGCGAGTTTCATCCAGGCCTGCATGTTAGGATCGTGTAAATTGCGGTACCCGATCGCCAGTTTCTTTTTATTGTCGGCGCAGGCTCTGATCATCGCCTCGCAGTCTTTGACGCTGGGTGCCATGGGTTTTTCGCACCATACATCTTTCCCGGCTTTGGCCGCCCGTACCACGTACTCGCGGTGCATCGAGGGGGGGAGCACCACATACACCACGTCGATATCGGGGTTGTTGGCAATCTGGTCGAAGGTCTGGTAGTTGTAGATATTCTTATCCGGGATGTTGTACTTCTTTTTCCAGGTTTCGGCTTTTTCGGGGGTACCTGTCACGATGCCCGCGAGGTAGCAGTGCTGGGTGAGTTGCAGCGCGGGCGCCAGCAGGTCGGTGCTGTAGTAACCCAGTCCTACCAAGGCAACGCCCAGCTTTTCTTTGGCTTTGGTGCGGCCGATCACATAGGGCGAAAAAGCGGCGAGCGCCGCTGCACCTACGCTGGTGGTCAGGAAATTTCTTCGTGAGAACAGAGCAGAGGAAACGATCTTTTCCATAATAAATGTCGAGCGTGAAGAATAAGGACGGGGAATGGTTAAAGAAAAAACTTTTGGCTTAATAATGCAAATCAGAAAGTCGCAGGAACTACTTACCCCAAATCCAGCGCGACGATTTCATGATCCAGGATGCGGGGTACCTGCACCGTGATTTTTCCATCGGTTTGTGTGAATTCAGGCTCCGTTCCGCGCATGAGGAGTTTTACGCGGGAAACTTTCTTGCCGGCAGGTACCTGCACAGTAACCTGGGTGTCGATGGGAATCAGCTCCCGGAAAGGGCCTTTCATCATCATCGGATTCGTGAGGTTCACGAGGTGTACCGTCATGGACTTTTCCTGCTGCCATACGGTACTGTCAATGACCCCCGGCCCGGCGATTGTCGTGATTGGCTCTTCGTCCAGTGCCCAGCCGATGATGTTGTTCAGTAAAATCCGGTGATCTACATTCAGCAGTTTCCAGAAGGTACGATCCAGATCGCCAGGCAAATAGGCTACCCGGCCTTTTCCAACCTGGCGCAGGTACACCTCCCGGATGTCGGTTTCGGGTACGCGCGGGTACACATCTTCCATGGGTAGATCGGGGTAGGTGGGGATCAGCGTAATGGGACTGGCAAAATCGGCCGTGGGTTTTACATTGACTTTATAAATCGCGTTCACGATCCGGGGGTACCTTCCAGTCCGGCCAGAATCTGCGTATGCAGGACATCCTGAGGCTGGTGCCGCAAGTGCAGGTAGCTGTTGCGCATGGGGCCTTCCACCTTTTGGTCAAAGGAAACGCCGA
Organism: Salmonirosea aquatica; assembly: GCF_009296315.1. NCBI lineage: Bacteria > Pseudomonadati > Bacteroidota > Cytophagia > Cytophagales > Spirosomataceae > Salmonirosea > Salmonirosea aquatica. The sequence continues at coordinate 1,279,546 of NZ_WHLY01000002.1, read as the reverse complement.
ACAGTCTGGCCAAACCAAAATCCGAACGGGGCTGGGCTTCTTCGTCGTAGAGGGACGTTTCGAAGGTAGCCACCACGCTACCACCCCGCTGTACAAACGCTTCGATTTGCTGGCATTGCGCATCCGACAAGGCCGCAATATTGGGCAGGATCAGCAGTTTGAAGCGTTCCAGATCGGCAGCGCCGAGCAAACGGTCGTTGACCATGTCGAACGGAATCCGGCTTTCGACCAGCGCGTGGTACATGCCGTCCAGGTGATCGCCGCTGCGCTGTTGCCAGGGTTGGCCGCCGTACTTGCGGTCGGTTTGCTCGGAGTACATCACACCTACCCGCGCCAGCGAAGCAGTATTGCGCAGGTACTGCTCATTTTTGTGATAGACTTCGTACAGGGTAGCTACGGAATCCATCCAGCGCTTGTCGTAGATATCGGCACCGAATTTTACAAAACAGGGTCGCATGCCGTTGGCGGTACCCTCGGCTACCCAAATCCGGATTTCGGCGTCGCTCTGCACGGAATCCTTCCACCGGAATTCTTCTTCCAGTCCGACGCTGAAAATACCAATCAGTGGTTTGGCACCTAGCGTTGCGCGCAGTTCCTTGGCGCCTTTGCCATTAGTCCAGGGCGGAATCAAGCCCGAACGAGCCTGCTGGTCGGCAAAGAAAAGATCGGCTTCTTTGCCCGTGAGTACCTTATCCGGAAAGCCATTGGGAATGAAGCGGGAGGCCGGGCGTACCTCGCGGATGCCAGCATCCCACAAGGCCCACAGTTCCCGGAGGCGTTTGGTGCGCCATTCCGTCCAGCGGCGGTAGGTAGGGTCGAGCCTTTCTTCTTTTTGGGGCAAAGCCAGACCCGAAAAAGCTTTGAAATTCTGCTGGCAATGCTCACAGTAACACACGCCATGGCCCGCCCAGCGGTTGGAAAAAATGCCCTCCGGCGCGAAGCGCTGCATGATTTCGCGATTGACCTGCGGCATGAATTCAAAATTATAAGGCCCCAGCGCACAGGTGACCCACAGATCAGGATTGGCCCAGTGCCGCCGTTTATGGCCGTCGGCCGTCACCGCAATCCAGTCGGGATGGGCGTCGAAGGTACCCTGCCGGGTGGCGTGGGGGTCGGTGCGCAGCATGATTTTCATCCCCAGTTTCTTGCAGCCTTCCACCAGGTACCCCAAGGTATCGGCATCCCCCATGTATTGGCTACGGTGGTGCAGGGGAATTTCAGTCGGGTAAAAAGCCACCACACCCCCCGCGCTCAATAGCGCGCCATCGGCATGAATGCGCTTGAAGTAGGCAAGCCAGAAGTCGGGATCGTAATGGCCGGGATCGCGCTCTACAAAGGCCAGCTGCGCCCAGCGCATGGGACCGTCCAGCCAGAGGGTACCCTGCGGCGTATAATAATGGCCCGTATCCGATCGCGAGTTCGCCAGTACCGCGGTGCCCGTCAGAGCGAGGGTACCTCCCCATAATCCTGTGTTCTTGATGAATGCTCTTCTTTCCATATACAAAAGTTGTCAGCCGCGCCGAGGTGGCATTTTGGCCAATACCCGGTCGGGTACCTGAGGGGTAAAAGGACGTATGGTTTCCATTTTACCATTCATCCTCAGAATCCGGATGATACTAAGCCAGGAACCTATGGAAACGCCTTCCGGCTCGTGGTGAGGGTAAGAATCGGCTTGGGCTGTGAGAGGGGTACCTTTGTAATAATTTTTAATATATAAATATATTATAGAAATATTGGTAGATCGTATGAATAGGTGTCCTTTTAACACTATTCACTAAAACCTATGAAAAATGGAAAAACTTTCTCCTACTAAAACCCTAACATTCATGGGGTTATTTCTACTGCTGAGCCTGTCTAGTTTGGCTCAGGTGAACCCGGTGACGGGGACTGTGACGGGTGCCCGGGAAAACCAGCCTCTGCCGGGAGTTTCTGTGCTGGTAAAGGGTACCAACACGGGTACCACGACCAATGCCGACGGTAAATTTTCGGTCAATGCGGGGCCATCCGCCACGCTGGTGTTCAGCTTCATCGGATACTCCACGCAGGAGGTAGCCCTGAACAACCGCAGTAGTGTCAACGTAACGCTGGAAGAAAGCGCTACCGCGCTGAGCGAAGTAGTCGTCACGGCCCTGGGTATCCGGAAAGAATCCAAGAAGCTTGGCTATGCCGCCACCACGGTAGGTTCCGAAGCGATTACCGTCAACCGGACGCCTAACTTTATCAATACCCTGCAAGGCAAGATTGCGGGCGTCAACATTACGAGCCTGGGTACCGGGCCGGGGGGTACCTCCAAGATCCGTATCCGGGGACAATCCTCATTCTCGGGCCAGAACTCACCGCTGATCGTGGTGAACGGGGTACCCATCGACAATACCAACTTCGGTACCAACCCCAACAACCAGTCGTCGGATGGTTCCATTGCCGTGCGCGGCGGTGGCGGCAACACTTCCGATGGTGGCGACGGCTTGAGCAGCATCAATCCCGACGACATCGAAAGTATGACCGTACTGAAAGGCGCTACGGCGGCGGCCCTCTACGGTTCCCGCGCCAAGGACGGGGTGATTATGGTCACGACCAAAACCCGGGGCGAAAGCCGGGGCATCGGCGTGAGCTACAATTCTAATTTTACCGTGGACACACCCCTCGATTTTACGGATTACCAGTATGAGTACGGACAGGGTGAGGGTGGTGTACGCCCTACCACGGCTAACCCTACTTCGGGGCAGTGGTCGTTCGGGGAGAAGTTTCAGCCGGGTATGACGCAGGTACTTTTCGATGGCGTGACGGTACCCTACGAGCCTGTGTACGACCGGATCAGAAAGTTCTACCGCAATGGTACCAACTTCAATAATACGATTTCGGTTTCTTCCAATTCCGAAAAAGGCGGCTTCAACCTGTCGCTGGCCAACATGGACAATAAGGGAATTGTGCCTAACAATACCTTCAACCGCAAGACGATCAACCTCGGATTCAGCTATGACCTTTCCAAGCGGTTGAGTGTTACGGGCAATATCAACTACTCCAACGAGTACAACAAGAATCCACCTGTGATTGCCGAGCAGGATAACTCCATCCCGACTGCCCTCATGAACATGGCCAATTCCATGCCGCTCGACTTGCTGGATGAAAAAAAGTACGATGCCGATGGCAACGAGTTTGTGTATTCGCGCTTCAAGAACCGGACAAATCCCTACTTTACCCTGGCCGAACAGTTTCAGAATATTCGGCGTGATCGGATTTTTGGTAACATAACCGCCCGCTATAATTTGTTCGACTGGATGTACGTGCAGGCCCGGGTGGGTCAGGATTACTGGTCGCGCGACCAGGATTATACCAACTTCCCGACCGGACAGGCTTCTCGTCCTCCCGCGCCCGAAGGGTTTGTGAATGGCTTATATACGCAGGAAGCCCGGCGTTTTCGTGAAATCAATAAAGACATCTTGATTGGCGCTAACCATAAATTTGGGGTAATCGGGGTGGATGTTACCCTGGGCGGCAACCAGATGTACCGCCGCTCCGACCTGAATAGCGTACAGGTGACCGATTTTGTAGTGCGTGACCTGTACACCGTACAGAATGGTCGGGTAAAAGATCCTCTGTATAATCTTTCCGAGCGGGCGGTCAACTCAGTATACGGGGCGGCCGAACTCTCATACAAAGATTTCCTGTACTTGAACGTGACGGCCCGGAACGATTGGTTCTCTACCCTTTCTCCCGCCAACCGGAGTATCCTGTACCCTTCGGTATCGGGTAGCTTCGTGTTCTCGCAGGCCTTTGTCAATGTACCCAATTGGCTGACTTTTGGCAAGCTGCGCGCCGCCTACGCGGAAGTAGGGAGCGATACAGATGTTTCTCCCTACTCGAATAATCTTTTTTACGGAATCAATGCCAACCTGTTTCCCAACGTGGTCGGTGCCCAGCAACCCGTTGGCAACATCGCTACGAATACGGTACCCAACGCCAACCTGAGGCCTATGAGCACCAGCGAGACCGAGCTGGGACTGGAATTGAAAATGTTCGACAACCGGCTTGGTATTGACTTTGCCGTATACCGTAAAATAACCACCGATCAAATCGTTTCGGCGCAGATTTCCAACGCTTCGGGTTTTGCTAATACCCTGATCAATAGTGGGAAAGGACAAAATCAGGGAATCGAGTTGCTGGTCAACTTAGGCCTGGTGCGGAGTAATGATTTCCAGTGGGACTTTACCTTCAATGGCTCAGTCAACCAAACCAAAGTGCTCAGTCTGCTGACCGATACCCCCGGTGAACGCATCACCGTAGGTACCCACGTGTTCAACGGCGAACTGCGGCAGGTAGTGGGCCAACCGATGGCTTCGCTGTACGGCTTCGGCTTCAAACGGGACGACCAGGGCCGGAAGATTTTTGCTACCGATGGAAGACCCCAACGTACCACGGATCTCATTTCGTTCGGGTCGGCCATTCCTAAGTATGTGGGGGGCTTTACCAATACCTTCAATTACAAGGGTATCAACCTGTCGTTCCTGATTGATTTCAAGTTAGGGCATAATATGATGTCGGGTACCAACTTCAACGCTACCCGCCACGGTCTGCATAAGATGACCCTCGAAGGCCGTGAAGGTGGCGTAGTGGGCGATGGAGTGAACGAAAAAGGTGAGAAAAATACCGCAGTGGCCCCGGTGCAGTCGTACTGGGAGGTGGTGCGGTCACTGGCTTTGGTGGAGCCTATCGTGTACAACGCGGGTTTTTGGAAACTGCGGCAGATTACCGCCGGGTACGATTTCTCCCGGTTCCTGCCCGCCAAATCGCCATTGAAGGGGGTACGCCTGAGCTTTGTGGCCAATAATGTATTGTTACTCAAAAAATGGGTACCTAACATCGATCCCGAATCCTTCGGCTATGGCTCCGACAATATCGTGGGTCTCGAATCCACGGGCTTGCCTACTACCCGCAGCATGGGCTTTAACCTGAATGTAAAATTCTAACTGTGAATGAGGGATTGGGAGAATAGACTACGAAGCTTCATTTTATTCGCTCATTACCTCCATCAAAACTAAACTGAACAATGAAAAAACTACCTATATACCTCGCCCTCGCCACCTGCCTGTTTGCGACTTCGTGCGACAAAGGGTTTGACGAAATGAATACCAATAAGACGGCGGCTACGACGGTAAATCCAGTTTTCCTGCTGAACAATGCCGTCATTAACGCCTCATTTCCTTCACCCATTTTGTGGTACGACATGAGTATCGTGCAGCAGACGGTCACGCCCAACTCGGGCGTATTGACGGGTGCCAACTTCAACCAGGATAACCGCGATTACACGCAGCAAATCTGGCTTCGGTACTATCCTGATGTAATCAGAAATACGAAAACCACGATTGACCTTGCCTCGAAAGATCCCGCCCGCAGTAATCTGGTCAACATGACCCGGATATGGCAGGCTCACGCCTTCATGGTGCTGACGGATACTTACGGCGATATTCCCTACTTCGATGCTGGGGTTGGGTTTATTAATCAGGTAGTTCTGCCCAAATATGATCCCCAGGAAGCTATCTACAAGGATATCATCAAAGAGCTGAAAGAAGCTTCGGCTGCCCTGGATGCTTCCAAGCCCAAAGAAAATGCGGATATTATGTACGCAGGTGATATAGCCAAATGGAAGAAGCTGGGTTATTCGTTGCTCTTGCGGGCGGGTATGCGACTAACGGAGGTTGACCCCACGCTAGCGCAACAAACCGTAAAGGATGCCGTGCAGGGGGGGCTCATAGAGTCCAACGCCGACAACGCGGTGGTCCGGCATAATGCCAACTACAACAATGCCCTGGGAAGTACCCTCAATGGTACCGAAGGCAACAATATCTATCTAGGCGCGCCTTTCGTGAACTACCTCAAAAGTACCAACGATCCCCGGCTGGGTTCCATCGCGGTACGCTATGTAGGGGCTACGTCGGGGCCGCAACAGATTCCGGCCAACGCCAAAACCGACCCGTCGGTGCAGATCGGTATGCCGTTCGGATTTGACAACATTAGCATAAAAGAACAGGCTACCAAAGACGGACTTGCCAGTTTCTACGCGTACAGCCAGATCGACCGTACCCGCCTGGCCAAGCAGCAGAGCCCGATGTTCCTTGTGACCTACGGGATGAATCAACTTTTGCTGGCGGAGGCTGCCACACGCGGTTGGGTGGTGGGCTCAGCGGAGGATTATTATAAAAAGGGGGTTCGCGCCCACATGGAGCAGATGGCTTTGTACGATGTCAATTCGGCCATCCCGAGCAGTGCCATCGATGCCTACCTGGCCGCCAATCCGTTCGATGCCAGCAAAGCGCTGGAGCAGATCAACACGCAGTACTGGATCGCTACGTTTATGAATGGCCCCGAGTCGTTTGCCAACTGGCGGCGTAGTAACTTCCCGAAACTGACACCCAATCCGTTTCCGGGTAAATCGATCAAGGGCAATTTCATCAATCGCCTCACCTACCCCAACTCCGAAGTATCGGTCAACAGTGCCAACCTGAAAGAAGCCGTAGGTCGCATGGGAGCCGATGATCTGGACACCAAAGTGTGGTGGGATAAGTGATCAATTTTGAATGACCGAATGGGTGAATGATGGAATAAGCGTTGTACTTTTATCGTATCATCGCACCGGCGACCCGGTCACTTATTCTGTCATTGAAAACTTTGCTCCACGCATGACTAATTCTGAGATTGTAGAAACTCTTGAACTGACTGCCCGCCTACTGGAACTCCACGAAGCAGATGCCTTCAAAATAAGAGCCTACGGGGCGGCGGCTTTCAATCTGGATAAATTGACGAATCAACAGATCGCCGGACTCCCGTTCGGCGATCTTATTAAAATACAGGGGGTAGGTAAGGGTGTGGCGGGCAAGATCATCGAACTAGTCGAAAAAGGTCACATCAAAGAAACCGACGAGCTACTGGCCGCTACGCCGCCTGGCGTGCTCGAAATGTTCCGGATCAAAGGAATTGGCCCCAAGAAGATCGCCGCCCTCTGGCACGAATCGGGAATTGAATCCATCGCCGAACTGGAAGCTGCCTGCCTGGACGGCCGCATTGCCAAGCTCAAGGGTTTTGGGGAAGGTACTCAACAAAAAATTCTGGATTCACTGGCGTTCCTGCGCAGTCAGACGGGTAAGTTGCGCATGAATCAGGCCGAGGCGCTTGCCCAGCTACTTTTGGATGAACTGGAGAAACAGTTTGATCGGGTAGAGGTGGCAGGCGAGGTACGTCGCAAGACAGAAACGGTCGAGACCATCCGCTTCCTCATTCCCGCGGATTCGCCCGTTGCGGTGCAAAAGGTACTTTCCAAAATGGATATGCTCCATCAGGACGTGAAAGCTTCCACGCCCTTCGTGTGGCGTGGGAAGGCATTTGATCAAGATATTCTTGTAGAAATCGTGGCCGTAAGCCCCGCCAGAATCGAGAACGAACTTTTTGTGCAAAGCAGTGCGGAGGGGCATCTGACCCATCAGACAGCCAACGGACGCACGCTCCTGCAGATCGCCCGCGCCGAAGCAGTGGACGTAGAGGAGGAGATCTACCAGAAGGCCGGGGTACCTTACATTGTGCCCGAAATGCGCGAGGGACATGGGGAGTTCAGCTGGGCGCAACACCATACGCCCGATGAACTCGTGACGTGGGACGATCTGAAGGGGATTTTGCACAACCACAGTACCTACTCCGACGGACAAAATACGCTGGAAGAAATGGCGGAGTATTGCCGCGAACTGGGCTTCGAATATCTGGGCATCGCCGACCACTCACAGACCGCCGCTTACGCCAGTGGGATGCGGGTCGAGAAGATTTTTGAACAACACGATGAAATTGACCGGCTGAACGCCCGTTTTGCGGCGCAGAATTCAGACCAACCCTTTAAAATTCTAAAAGGCATCGAGTCCGATATTCTGGGCGATGGAGCGCTGGACTACCCCGATGCCGTACTGGCTTCCTTCGATTACATTGTGGCTTCGGTGCATAGCAACCTCACCATGTCGCTCAGTAAAGCAACGGACCGGTTGCTGGCGGCCATTGCCAACCCCTATACCACCATTCTGGGGCATCCCACGGGTCGGCTGCTGCTTTCGCGCGATGGGTACCCCATTGATTACAAGGCCATCATCGACGCCTGCGCGCAGCATCAGGTCATCATCGAGATTAACGCCAGTCCCTGGCGGCTAGACATTGACTGGCGCTGGGTAGGGTACTGCCTGGAAAAAGGGGTGAAGTTGAGCATCAACCCCGACGCTCACGCCACGCAGGGCTACCATGATATGCACTACGGGGTAGCTATTGGCCGTAAAGGTGGGTTGACGAAGGGTATGACTTTTAATACTTTGTCTTTAAAAGAAATGGAAGGGTACCTACAGAAGAAAAAACAGAAAAAGCCTGAGTAAGCTGTATTCCTTTCCATGATATTTGCGCATCCTATTCCTTAGCTATTCCACATGATTTGTCAACGTTATTTCCTCACCATACTTTTTTTTGCAGGATTTCTAGTAAATAGTCAGGGACAGGGTACAAAATCCACCACACTTTTTGGTACCGTAACCAACGCGTTGACCGGCGAGAAAATGTCCGGCGCCAGCGTGTTTGTCATGGAAGTACGGAAAGGGACTCAAACCGATAAAGGAGGCTTTTATATACTTTCGGTACCTTCCGGCAAGTACACCGTCAAATACAGTTCCATTGGGTTTAAGCCGGTTTTGAAAGAAATTGAGTTGAGGGCCGATCAGGTGAATCAGGACATACAACTGGAAGAAGATACCAAGCTGCTGGATGAAGTGACGGTCACTACGGGCAAGCCCGAGGAAAATGTCCAGAAAGTAGAAATCGGCGCTTCGCGTCTCAACATCCGCAGCATCCAGAAAATCCCGGCCTTCATGGGCGAAGTGGATGTAATGCGCAGCCTGCTTATGCTGCCCGGCGTCACGACCGTGGGCGAAGGTACCACTGGCATCAATGTGCGCGGCGGCAGCATCGACCAGAATCTGGTGCTGATGGACGAGGCTCCGCTATTCAACACCTCGCACCTGTTCGGCTTCTTTTCCGTCTTCAATCAGGATGCCGTGCGCGACGTGACTCTACAGCGCGGCGGTATTCCGGCCGAATACGGCGGGCGGGCCTCCTCAGTGCTGGACGTGCGGTTGAAATACCCCAACTCCGAACAGTTCTCAGGCAGCGGTGGCATAGGACTCATTTCCAGTCGTCTGACACTAGAGGGACCGATTGTCGCCAAGAAGCTGTCTACGCTGCTGGCGGTGCGGGCATCGTTCAACGACTTTCTGTTTAAGATCGGTCCCATCGCCCTGCGCGATACGAAGGCCAATTTCTATGATATTACCAACAAATGGCTCTGGACGATCAACAACCGTCAGGAGTTGACCTTCTCGGGGTATTTCAGCAACGACAATTTCAAAATCCCGTCCGATTCGCTCTCGTCGGTCGATGTTAATGCCTCTTCGTCGTTGTTTGGCTACCGCACGGCGAGTGGTACCCTGCGCTGGCAGTTCAATGTCAATGACAAGGTGAGCTGGGAAGCCGCCGCGGTACTGACCAACTACCGCGCCAGTACCATGATTCCCGACTCGGCCAATGCAATCGATCTGGTGTCGTCGATCACCTACCAAAACCTTAAATTTCAATACAGCAACCGAACCAACCCCCGGCATTTTCTCAAAGGGGGCGCGGGTGTGATCGGCTACGGGGTACAACCCAACACGCTGACACCCGGTCCCTATTCCAACATACTGCCGTTGGACATCGAGCGCGAACACGCAGCCGAATTTTCGGCTTTTGCCGAAGACGAATGGAAGCTTACGGATAATTTTTCGGCGGTCATCGGGCTGCGCTATTCGCAGTTTCTGCGGCTGGGTGCCGCTACGATCAACCGTTATGCACCCGGCGGCCCGCTGGCTGAGGATGTGGTTATTGAAACCGAAACCTACGACAAAGGTGCGGTGGTGAAAACCTACGGCGGGCTGGAGCCTCGCCTGGCGCTGCGTTGGACGCTGGGAGCCACTACCTCGGTGAAGGCGGGGTACAATCGGATGCGGCAGTACCTACAACTGGTGTCCAACACCACGGCCGCCTTACCCACTGCCCGCTGGACCACGAGTAGTCCGTACATCAAGCCACAGATTGCAGACCAGGTATCGCTGGGACTCTTTAAAAACCTGAAAAATGATATGTACGAAACCTCCGCCGAGGTGTACTACAAGAAAATACAGAATGCTCTCGACTACAAGGATGGTGCCGATATCGTACTGAACGAAAAGCTGGAAACGGCGGTGTTGCAGGGCGATGGCCGTGCCTACGGCCTGGAACTGATGGCCAAGAAGAATACTGGCTTCTGGACGGGTTGGGTAAGCTATACCTACGCCCGTACCTTTTTACAAATCAACAGTCCGTTTCCTGAGGAGCGCGTCAACAATGGCAACTGGTACCCGGCTAACTTTGACCGGCCCCATACTCTGAACGCCATGACCGTGTTCCGGCCTAACCTGATGGTGACGGTGGCGTTCAACTTCACCCTGAGCAGTGGCCGGACCGCCACCTACCCATTCGGGCGTTACACCCTATTTGACCCCACGATTTTCGGGGCCAATATTCCTATTTACCTCAATCGCAACCAGGATCGTATCCCCGCCTACCATCGGCTTGATTTTTCTATTACGTTCGACCAGAATCCTGAAAAGCATCCGGAGCGGAAATGGAAAAACAGCTGGGTGTTTTCGCTCTACAATGTATACGCACACAAGAACGCCTTTTCCATATTTTACAACTTACGACCCTACGCCCTGACCGAAGCCAACAAGCTTTCGATTTTTGCCACCGTGTTCCCTTCCCTGACGTATAATTTTAAGTTTTAGGGGTACCTAAGCAAAAAAGTACAACGTGTTAAAGGTATAAGGTATAGAGAAGCAAAGTCAGGTTACAGAATTTTTCAGGAGTTTTATAGATAAACCGATCCAACATTGTCCATCATCCAGTACTATTTATCCATTAGAAAGGCTGCTTTGTGGGCGGTAATCGCTCTGGTATCCGCCTGTGTGACACCCTACGAGGCTGATTTTAAGCAGCAACCCGAATCGGTGGTCGTGCAGGGTTTTGTTTCAAATCAACCGGGTCCTTACACCATTCAACTCGTACGGCCCGCCAACTACTCCTTCGCGGGATATAGCATTGGCATTCAGGGAGCCAAAGTGTATATTACCGACGATACGGGCCAGCGGGAAGACCTCGTGGAAACGCTGGCCAGCGGACAGTACAAGACTCAAAAGCTGCAGGGAATTGTCGGTCGTACCTACCAACTTCATTTTGAGGTGAACGGTAAAAAGTATGAATCGAGGCCCGAACTGTTGCGCGATGCGGGTACCATCGGCCGTATTTACCATGAGGCTTTCCAAAGCATCAGCCCGATTACGCAGGAGCGACAGCTTGGCGGCTGGCACGTTTATATCGACACAAAGGATCCCGCCGAACGGGGCAACTATTACCGTTGGAACTCAGTGCACTACAAGCGGTTGGTAGCGTGCGGATCGGCCAAGGATCGTTATGGCAACCCGCTGTACCGGCTATTCTGCTGTACCGATTGCTGGGACATCGTCCGCTGTTTGGGGCCCGATTGTATCAAGGTTGCCAACGATGCCCTCAACAACGGCCAGGAGATAGCCCGGCAGGAAGTAGCTACGGTTCCGGTGGACTGCCGCGACAAATATTACCTTGAAGTGGAACAGCAGGCACTCTCGCGCGAGGGGTACCTCTACTTCAAGACGATCAAGCAATTGCTGGAAAACACGGGTGGCGTGTTCGACGTGGCTCCATCGGCCGTACCGGGCAACATGAGCTGCCTCACCGATCCTGACGAACAGGTACTGGGCTTATTCGGCGCGGTGGGAATCACGCGCGTGGGGTATGTGGTGGATCGCAGTAATGCCGAACGGTCGGCTTGTCCGCAAGAACTGCCCGATCCGCCTTCGGGACCGCCGCCGCCCTGTGCGCCCTGTGAGGAAAGCCTGTACCGGACGGGCCAGAAGCCACGCTTCTGGGATTTATAAGCTAGGGATTTTGGACGACAAACGTCGTTTCTGGCTCAGACAATCTGGCTCCTGGGGGAGGGTACCTTTGAAACGGAATTTTAAAGATATTTCCCAAATCTCCATTTTCAGGGGGTATCAATGCCATAAATGAGCTAGCTGCCCTCCGGCGGTTTCGCACTGAAAAGATATTGCGGTATTTGAAACTCGTATCGGACTTTGTAATGGTGATGATGCAGATCGACAGCCCGAACTCAATACTAAACACAGAATTTCACAAAGTTCACACGACGTATGTTAACAAAAAATAAACCCTTATACCCTTGTTAACTTTCCTTCATCAGTTGCCCTTTAAAAAAGCCCTCGCATGGGTAACCATTGCCTTAGTGTCCGCCTGTGTGACACCCTACGAGGCTGATTTTAAACAGCAGCCCGAAAATGTGGTCGTGCAGGGTTTTGTTTCAAATCAACCGGGCCCTTACACCATTCAACTCGTACGGCCCGCCAACTACTCCTTTGCGGGATACAGCATTGGCATTCAGGGAGCCAAAGTGTACATTACTGACGATACGGGCGGGCGGGAAGATCTGGTGGAAACGTCGGCCGGCGGTCAGTATAAAACCCAGAAATTGCAGGGAGTTGTCGGCCGCACCTACCAGCTTCATTTTGAAGTGGATGGAAAAAACTATGAATCCCGACCCGAACTGCTGCGCGATGCGGGTACCATTGAGCGCATTTATCACGAACCGTTCCAAAGCATCAACCCGATTACGCAGGAGCGACAGCTTGGCGGCTGGCACGTCTACATCGATACCCAGGATCCTGCCGAACGCGGCAACTACTACCGCTGGAATTCAGTGCGTTACAAGAAGTTGGTTGGGTGCGGCTCGGCAAAAGACAGATACGGTAACCCCATTTATTTTCTTTTTTGCTGTTCAGATTGCTGGGATATTGAACGCTGCCTGGGCCCCGACTGCATCAACGTCGCCAACGATGCGCTCAATAATGGGCAGAAAATCGCGCGGCAGGAGGTAGCCACCGTTCCGGTGGAATGTCGCGACCAGTACTACCTGGAAGTAGAGCAACAAGCCCTCTCCCGGGATGCCTACCTGTACTGGAAAACGATCAAGCAACTACTGCAAAATACAGGCGGCGTTTTTGACGTGGCCCCGTCGGCGGTGCCGAGCAACCTAATCTGTATCAGCAATCCGCAAGAGCAGGTACTGGGCTTTTTCAGCGCAGTGGGCATTACAAGGGTAGGGCATGTGGTGGATCGCCGGGATGCCGAGCGTGCCAGCTGCCCCGCCGGATTGCCTTATCCTCCTACGGGAGGGATCCCACCGCCCTGCACCCCTTGCGAGGAAAGCCTGTACCGGACGGGCCAGAAACCCCGTTTTTGGGACTTCTAGGTCAGGGATTCTGGACGACAAACTTTGTTTCTGATTAAGATAACCTCGCTTTTAGAGATGGGTACTTTCGCAAAGGAATTTTCATCAGCTTATTGCCCAACCCCCCATGTTCAGGTGGGAGTTGATGTGGTAAACAGGTTGGCTCCCTCCACCGGATTCAGGGTACCGAAAAGCCGGTTCTAGACTAAAAAGATATGGCGATATTTGAAATCCGTATAGGACTTTGTAATGGTGATGATGCAGATCGATAGTCAGATCCCCGAGATACGGATCAATACTGGACACGGAACTTCATAAAGTTCACACGACGTATGTTAACAAAAAATAAACCCTTATACCCTTGTTAACTATCCTTCATCAGTTGCCCTTTAAAAAAGCTCTCGCATGGGTAACCATTGCCTTAGTTTCTGCGTGTGTGACACCCTACGAGGCTGATTTTAAGCAGCAGCCCGAATCGGTGGTCGTGCAGGGCTTCATTTCCAATGAGCCGGGCCCCTACATCGTCCAGCTCGTACGACCTGCCAACTACTCCTTCCAGGGATACAGTATAGGCATACAGGGGGCCAAAGTGTACATCACTGATGATGTGGGGGAACGTGAGGACTTAGTGGAAACACGGGACATCGGTCAGTATAAAACCTTGAAATTGCAAGGCATTACCGGACGAACCTATCAGCTTCATTTTGAAATAGATGGTAAAAAGTATGAATCAAAGCCTGAACTATTGCGCGAGGCCGTTGCAATCGACCACATTTACCATGAGCCTTTTCGGAGCATCGATCCCATTACCAAGGAACGGCAACTCGGCGGCTGGCACGTCTATGTCGACACTCAGGATCCTGATGAACGGGGTAACTACTACCGCTGGACCGCTATGCATTACAAATACTTGCTTACTACCTGTACCGATTGCTGGGATATTGTCCGCTGCCTGGGGCCGGACTGCATCAAAGTTGCCAATGACGCCTTGAACAACGGCCGGAAAATTGCCCGACAGGAGGTGGCTACGGTCCCGGTGGAATGCCGAAATAAGTATTATCTCGAAGTGGAACAACAGGCACTCTCGCGCGAGGGGTACCTCTACTTTAAGACGATCAAGCAATTGCTGGAAAATACGGGAGGCGTGTTCGATGTGACTCCATCGGCCGTACCGGGCAACATGAGCTGCCTCACTGATCCTGACGAACAGGTACTGGGCTTATTCGGCGCGGTGGGAATCACGCGCGTGGGGTATGTGGTGGATCGCAGCAATGCCGAACGGGCAGCCTGCCCACCCGTCCTGCCCTATCTTCCACCGGGGGGAATACCACCGCCTTGTATTCCCTGTGTGGAAAGCCTGTACCGGACGGGTCAGAAACCCCGTTTTTGGGATTTATAGCTTCATTTATTCTGCATTCCCGAAATCGGTTCATGGGCTTCTTTTGCTGTCCCCACGGGTGGGCGGTACTTTTGAAATGGAATTTTTAACAAATTCCCGATGTGACTATGCTCGTGCGGTTCCCGGTGCGTATCGATACCATAGATGATTTCACTCCCCTTCAGACGCCTAAAAGTCCCGAACAGGCGATCCCAGATAGGAAAAATATTACTGTAGTTAGAATCCGTGTAAGGCTGCACGTAGTGATGGTGTACGTGGTGCATATTGGGCGTTACGATGAACCAGCTAAGTACCCTGTCGACCGACTCGGGTAGGTTGATATTAGCGTGGTTGAATTGAGAAAGTCCCGCCGAGATGGCCTGATACAGGAACACCAGCCAGATCGGGGCACCTACCAGCACTACGCCGATGGTGGTGAATAGGAAGCGGAACACGCTCTCGCCGGGATGATGGCGGTTGGCAGTGGTCGTGTCCACGTAGGCATCGGAATGATGAATCAGGTGGAGACGCCACATCCACTTCACCTTATGATGCAGCCAGTGGATGAAGTATGCACCGATCAGATCCAGGAGCAGCAGCCCTACCCCCATGTAAGCCCACAGCGGCATTTCCGGCAGCCACTGCAATATCCCGAAATCGTGAGCAATAGTCCAATCGCTCGATTTGAGCAAAATAAAGGCCATGGCAAAGTTGACAATGATGGTCGTGAGGGTGAAGAAAATATTGATTCCCGCGTGCTTCCATTTATTATAGCCGAAGCGAAACAGCGGAAACGCTCCCTCGATGAGCCAGAACAAGGTAAGGCCTCCGACCAGAATAGCACTCCGGTGCGCCGAAGGTATGTGCTCGAAATAATCTACGAAAGTCTGCATGAGCATGCGTTTACTTTGAAGGAAATAACTCCTTTAAGGTAAACGATTTAAAGCATTTGTTTGCACAAAATCAATTAAATATTTGACTATAGCCAGTGTGTATATAAAAATTGCTGATGGAGCAAAGTGGTATTCCTTTAATCAAAGTGGTATTCCTTTAACCAAATATGCACCCCTTACCCAATAAAACCTATGCAGGCAGATAGCTGTTTTTCAGGAATTTATCGAACGGTAGGTACCTTTGGAAGGTAGGTCAGACGATGGGGACTAGCGCCAGATAGCCAGCTTTTCGTATTTTTCAGAAAATCTTTTCATATTCCATGACGCTATCCGTTCAAAATCTGCGAAAAAGCTACGGAAACCACGAAGTACTCGCCATCCCCGAGTGGAGTATCGACGACGGAATCTACTGGATACAGGGTGAAAACGGAGCCGGTAAATCCACATTATTCCGAACCTTGGCGGGGATGCTACCTTATGAGGGTACCATTCTTTTAGACGACCGCTACGATCTCCGAAAGCAACCCGTCGAGTACCGCCTGCGATTGAACCTGGGCGAGGCTGAGCCGCTGTACCCCGCTTTCCTGACACCTGCCGATTTGCTGGCGTTTGTGGCTGAAGCCAAACGCAGTCCCGCCGGGCAGGTAGAGGAACTGGTGAACGCACTGGGAATCAATTTTTTGGATCAAACGATGGGCGCATGTTCGAGCGGGATGATCAAGAAGACGTCACTGGCATTGGCCTTTCTGGGTGAGCCGCGCATAATCATCCTCGACGAACCGCTCATCACCATCGACCAGGAAGCCCGCGGCAATCTGTTCGGGCTGATTCATGCCTATCGGGCGCGGGGTGTCACGTTTCTGCTATCGTCGCATCAGCCGTTTGAACACGACGATCTGGTTATTACCGCTTCGTATGCTTTAAGGAACAAAACCATGATGTTGCAAAATCCACTTGCACAGCCTAACGCGCCAGAGGTACCTTCATGAAAGCACTACTGCTCTCCACCGTACGCGAGTTTTTCCGGCAGCGGGCCGGTTTCTTTCTGGTCGGAATTTTTCTGATTTTCGGTTTTCTGACCAGTCGTGAACATTACGCCTTTGCGATGTTTTTCCTGACAGATGACTGGGGTATGTTGACCCTTTTTGTGGTTTGGGGTGGTTATATACTGCTTTGCGCCCAATTCATAGCGCACCAATGGTTACGGCCCGAGTACGTTTTCCTGCACAACGTCCGGTTGTGGCCGTTCGGCAGGCGTTTGTATCGATTGTCCGTAATGGCTCTGGGATTCATTCAACCCCTGCTTTTGTATGGGATCTATGTACTAAGTATTGCCCGGCAGGAAAAGATTCTGGGTAGTAGCTGGCCTTTGTTGGTGTATTGGCTGATCTTATACCTGGCTCTGGTGGTGGTGACGGAGTGGCGATTGCGCAATCCGGACGTGGCGTCTTCCGCCCGGAAATCCGGTGTTCGGCTACCTTTCAAACGCCCGGCCCATATGATTTTCTGGACCCTGGAATGGTTGCTGCGCGAGCGCGGGCTTACGCTGTTGCTTACCAAAGTCGGTGCCCTACTCTTTGTTACCGCTACCCTGGTCTATGACCACACGGGCGACTACGATTTGCGTCTTCCTGCTATCGGATTCACGCTGGCCTACCTCATGAACATTGGCCTTTCGCAGGAACTATTCGAGTGGGACAATCAAATATGGCTCTGGGGGAAAAGTCTGCCGATTTCCCAAGGGAAACGGTTTTTGAATGTACTGATTCTGCACGCCATTCTCATCCTACCTGAAACGTTTGTGGCGGTCCGGGGCGATACGCTGGGTTCGTTGAGCGCCTGGGAATGGGTGCAAGTTTTTGGACTGGGGCTAGCTTGTTTGCTTTTACACCATGTCCGCTTGTATAGAAAAAGCTACGACCCCGAAAAAAGCAGCCAATCGCTATTGGTAGGGTACCTGGTGCTTACTTTTCTGATTTTGTACAGTGTTCCGGTATGGGCGTTGGGGGTGGTACTTTTGGGCTGGTCTATGTGGATGTGGTACGGCGGTTTGAAAGGCAGGCTTCCAGCCCGTTTGTAAGTGCTGTCAAAACGGGCTGGAAGCCGACCCATCGGACTGTCGTACCACAGGTTTTTACTTGGGTGGCATCGAAGGCCGTACTTCCACCTTGCTGGGCAGGGTACGGGCGGGCATTTTGATCAGGTCTACTACGATCTGCCCGATATCTTCAGGCTGGATTTTCCAGGCGTCCTTTTCGCTGGGTTCGTGGTCGCCGAAGTGCGTGGCCACCGATCCGGGCATAATGGTACTTACCTTGATTCCGTCATTTCGCACATCCAGCATCATGGCTTGTGTAAACCCAACCAGCCCGAATTTGCTGGCATTATAAGCGGCTCCGGCGGCGAAAAAATTGGTACCTGCCAAACTGGCAATGCTGATGAAGTACCCCTGCGATTCTTTTAGGGCGGCCAGGGAAGCTTTGGCGCTGTGAAAAACGCCCGTCAGGTTAATGTCAATGGTTTCATGCCATTCCTTATCGGTCATCTCCTGAATCGGGGCAAAGTGACCCACACCCGCATTGGCGATGAGATAGTCCAGGCGACCCCATTGGTCAAGTACCTCGGCAACGGCTTTTTCCTGGGCGGTGAGGCTGCGTACATCAGCTATCAGACCCAGCGCGTAGCCGTCTTTGATTTTATTGAGAGAAGCGGCCGCTTGATCGGCATTTTCCTGAGAGCGGCTCGTAATGGCCACTTTAATGCCTTGGTTGATGAGGGCTTCGGCTACGCCATAACCGATTCCCATGGAGCCACCCGTAACGAGGGCGGTTTTAATTGTATCGCTCATTTTTCTGATTGATTAGGGTAGTGAAAAACAAAAGACGCTACAATATCTGTGCCCCGGCTGGTAGTACGGAGGAATCGCCATAAAAAAAGTGGCCGGAGATTCATTCCGGCCACTTCAAAAAAACTGGTACCAACGTTGATCACTTCAACTCCATCGTTTTGATCATCCGCTTTTCACTGGTTTGCAGATTGTCTTTTAGGAACTCGCCCGACAGCGGGGTTACACGGGCCGTCGCTCCTACGCGGGCCGACGTACTGGCCGGAATGCCCATCACATTGAGTACCTTACTGAATAGCGTTTCGTTATCGTCGCCAAACGAACGGAACGGAATTACCGTATCGTCTACTTTATAGCCGGCAGCAATGCCGTTCACATTACCGTAATCCGACTCGCCGTTGGCGTTGGCGGTTTGTCCCAGCATGACGTACATGCCCCAGTTCCAGCGCTTTTTATCATCGCTCACCAGGGTACCGAACAGGTTTTTACCGTACGTGTGATCACCCACCGTAATAACCGTCATATAGGGTTTGAGGCCGTTGATAACCAGCTCGCTGGCCGAGGCGGTACCTTCGGAGGTAAGCACAAATACGCGACTGAGATTGGCTCCGATATTGTTCGGTTCATTCAGGAAAGTATGATCCAGAGCATTGGGACCACTTTCTTTCTGATAGTAAGCCGTGTAATTCTCATTCCACTGTTCTTTATAGAATACCTTGGACGTAGAGATGTTTTTACCGATCAGGGATGCCAGCGTTTCGGCTGAGCTGATGTAGCCACCGCCGTTGAAGCGTAGGTCGAGCACCAGTTCGTTAACGCCCTGCGCCTTGAAATCGCCGAAAATTTTGCGAAGCTGGTCATCGTACAAGGTAGGTGAAGTGTCCGTGCCGGGTACGAACTGGGTATACACCAGGTACCCTATCTTCTTGCCGTACTGCGATTTGTCGATGACCGCCGAAAAGCCGACCGGATTTTCGGTCACCTCGGCTTTGGTCATCGTGTATGTTTTCTGGTCGTCGGCTACCAGCGCGGCACCGTCCAGCTTGCCCAGATTAAAACTAATATTATCGCTGCTACGCAGTAAGGTAGCATAGTTACCGGTAGTCAGAGCCTGTCCGTTCACTTTCAGGATAATATCCCCACGCTTCAGCCCAGCCGCTTCGGCGGGGCTACCTTTTACGACATAGCTCAGAAACAGCCCAATGTTCGACTGGTTTTGATCCACCGCCGCCAGTTGGTACTGGATGCCAAAAATCTTGCTGATGCCGTTGAATTCCTTCTGCAGCGACTCGATGTCGTCCGTAATGCCCGAGAAGCGGTCCACGGTGGCTCGTTGATAAATCAGTTTTTCAAAATAATCGGCCGGATTGGCATTGGCGTTGAGGGTACCCTGTGCGGGCATTTGCTTCGACCAGAAATATGCATCCTGCATCACCTCGTAAATCCAGGCATTGATGGAGCTGTATTGAACGCCCGAAGTAGACAGAGAATCGACCCCAACCTGGGAAGTGGGCTCGACGGCATCTCTCTTGCAACTTACTACAAAAAGGAACAGAACCGCAAACCCAAAAGCACTGAGTCTTTTACCTATATTCATTCGTAATCAAAGGTTTAAGTTGAAATAATAGGTAGAGCGATTAGGCCATAAAGTCAGGGTAGGTATATTTTAGTTTTAATATAATATCACTAACATATACGCACCCTTTTGCAGAAAAGTTGCAGACGAAAGCTATTTTTTTGCCCGGAAAGAAAGAAGCCTTTGAGGTACCTAGCGTACGAATTTTCGCGTAAGCACCGCCTGACCCGAACGCGCCCGGATGAGGTACATGCCTTTGGGCAGGGTACCTACCGAAAACTCGCCGGAATGTTGGATTGCAGACATTTTGAATTCTTTTTTTTGTAAAACCCTGCCCTGTAAATCAACGAGTTCTATTACAGATGTGGAAGGTCGGCGGGTACTTACTTCCACGGTAATGTACTCGTGGCTGGGCACAGGGTACACCACCATGTTGAGTTCAGTAGGAAGAAACTCCTGCGGAGGTAGCGCCGTAATGATTCCCTCGAATTCAACCTGCACCGGCTCAAAGGGCGGGATTGGATTGGACGAACTGTTCTGATCGGTGACGAACAGCGCATTGGTACGCCAGCTTTCGGCGATTTTCACCCCCTGCCGCCACTCTTCCGTCACATAGGCGTAGGTATACAGGCCAATCTGGGCCGGAGCGTTCCAGACCAGCTTTGCCGCCGGGCGGTCGAGCCGGAAGGTACCTTGTCGGGTAACCTCATTGGGGAAAATATAATTGTTGCTCGGAAGATTGGGGGCACATTCCTGGCCCGGTACTAGGATTTTGACCAACCGATAGGCCAAGCTATCACCATCAGGATCGGTGGTAGCCAGCGGAAGCAAGAAAACCTGACGCAGTCCGGTGGTAAACGTAGGGGTAGGGGCTGGCGCCGTGGAGTTGGATACTGTCGTATTCAGAGTTGTTTGAATCACCATTTGCAGCCCCCCCGTGGGAACAGGCCCCAGATTAATGATACTGCTGGTGAGATTATCCAGCTTGGTTGCGATGGTATATTGCCCGGGAGCCGGGTAGGTGTAGCGAATCCGGTACACGCTGCGATTGACCAGCAGACCGGGTAAAATTTCCGAACTAATGCGCTCTGCCTTCATTTGGGTACCATCACCCAGGCAGAAACTAATTTCCGTCTGTGCGTCGGCCGCTGGCCTTCCATTCTGATTGTCCAGATATATTACGCCCGTAATATCGTAGGTCAGTCCACTGATGTTTCTGGCCTGGATTTCTCCGCCCAGCAAATGGGTGGCGTAGGCGGTGGTGCCGACGCAAAGCAGCAGGATAAAAAAGAAGAACTTTTTCATGGGAACGGACTGGTTTAGGGTGGAAATCAGGGACTAACTACTTTTTGAACGTGACTTTATTCTAAAAAAGTATCAGTAAAGTCCACAAAAAAAGACGAGCCGTATGACTCGTCTTTATAAGAAATTTAAGAAGCTGATTTTTTATTTTCCTGCCTCCTTCGCCCAGTTATCGCGTAAGCCGACCGTGCGGTTGAAAACCAATTTATCGGCGGTACTATCCGGATCTACCGCGAAGTACCCTTTTCGCAGAAACTGGAACGAATCGCCCGGCTGTGCGGACTGTAAAGCGGGTTCGGCATATCCCGTGATGACCGACAGCGAGTCGGGGTTGAGGTAATCTTTGAAATCACCCTCTTCCGAAGATGGATCTTCTACCCGGAACAGGCGGTCGTACTGACGGATTTCCACGGGAATCGCCTCCGAAGCCGACACCCAGTGCAGGGTCCCTTTCACCTTCAGGCCTGATTCGTCCTGACCACTTTTACTATTTTCGATGTAGGTGCAATGTACCTCCTGGACGTTGCCGTCGGCATCTTTCACTACCTCATTACACTGAATGATGTAGGCACTTTTCAGGCGTACCATCTGGCCGGGCGCCAGGCGGAAGTACTTCTTGGGCGGGTTTTCCATAAAATCCTCCTGCTCGATATACAACTCGCGCGTGAAAGGCATCTCACGGTCGCCCGTTTCGGGTTGCTCAGGGTTGTTTTCACTTTGGCAAGGCTCTACTTTGTCCTCGGGAAAATTGGTTACGACCACTTTCAAGGGATCGGTGACCACCATCCGGCGGGCGGCGCTCTTGTTCAAATCCTCCCGCACGCAGAATTCCAGCAGACTCATATCGATGAGATTGTCGCGTTTAGCCACCCCGATGCGGTCACAGAAATTACGGATGGATTCGGGCGTGTAGCCCCGACGCCGTAGACCCGAAATAGTAGGCATCCGCGGATCGTCCCAGCCCGTGACGTGTCCTTCGTTCACGAGTTGGAGGAGTTTCCGCTTGCTCATGACCGTGTAAGTCAGGTTCAGGCGGGCAAACTCGTACTGTTTGGAAGGGAAAATCTCCAGATTTTTAATAAACCAATCGTACAAAGCCCGGTGCGGAATGAATTCCAGCGTACAGATCGAATGCGTGATTTTTTCGATGGCGTCCGACTGTCCGTGCGCAAAGTCGTACATGGGATAAATGCACCAGGTGTCGCCCGTGCGGTGGTGGTGGGCAAACTTGATGCGGTACATGAACGGGTCGCGCAGGTGCATGTTGGGCGAAGCCAGGTCGATTTTGGCCCGCAACACGCGGCTCCCCTCGGCAAACTCACCCTTCCGCATCCGCTCGAACAGATCCAGGTTTTCCTCCACGCTGCGGTCACGGTAGGGACTGGGTTTGCCGGGCTCGGTAGGGGTACCTTTCAACGCGGCGATTTCCTCCGCCGTGGAATCGTCCACATAAGCCAGTCCGGCTTTGATCAGTTCAGTCGCGAAAGTATAGAGTTGATCGAAATAATCGGAGGCATAGCGCTCCTCCACCCAGTCAAAACCCAGCCAACGCACATCGTATTTGATGGAATCCACGTACTCGACATCCTCGGTAGTAGGATTGGTATCGTCAAAGCGCAGGTTGGTGCCGCCGCCGTACTTTTTGGCCAACCCAAAGTTCAGACAGATGGATTTGGCGTGGCCAATGTGCAGGTACCCATTGGGTTCGGGCGGAAAGCGCGTGAGCACCCGGCCGCCGTGCTTGCCCTCGCGGATATCGTCTTCGACAATTTCTTCAATGAAATTGAGCGACTTTTCTTCTTTTTTCTCTTCGATAGTCATGATACGGGTACTTGGTTCCGAATTCCTGGTTTTAGAAGAATTCCAATAAAGAACGCTATACACTGCGCCAGGAATTCCCAAAGTTACGGTTCTTCATGCTAGGATAGAAAAGAAATTGCGGAGTTGTTGCGAAGTAAAAAATATTCTGAGGATGGCGCGGGAGAGAAACAAACGCGGCCGCGGGCTTTTCTGCCTATCTTTGCGCCATGCGGTACTTTATCGAACTCAGCTACAAAGGCACGGATTTTATCGGCTGGCAGCGGCAGGTCAAGGGCCGCTCGGTACAGCAAACGCTCGAAGAAGCTATGGCTACCATTCTGCGGCAGCCCGTCGAAATCGTCGGCAGCAGCCGCACCGATGCGGGCGTGCACGCCGGGCAGCAGTTTGCGCATTTTGATTCGCAGGTACCCCTGGCAGATCCCGAAAAGCTGGTATATCGCCTGAACAGCATTCTGTCTTACGATCTGGCCGTACGCCGTATTTTTCCGGTCGAAGCCGAAGTCCACGCCCGTTTTGCGGCTACGTACCGTCGCTATGAATACCGCATCATCCGGCATAAAAATCCCTTTTTAACAAATCAGGCCTACCTATTTCGTCCTGATCTGGATCTGGAAGCCATGAATGCAGCGGCGGCATTACTGCTGAAATTCGACGATTTTGAGAGTTTCAGTAAGGTACATACCGACGTCAAAACTTTTTTGTGCACGATCACCACCGCCGAATGGCAGTGGGCAGGGGGTACCTTAATATTCAGAATACAAGCCAATCGGTTTCTGCGGGGTATGGTGCGCGCACTGGTGGGTACCCTGCTGGATGTGGGTACGGGTAAGCAAACCGTAGCTGATTTTGAAAATATTATTCTGGCCAAAAACCGAAAGCATGCCGGAGCACAGGCACCGGCCCACGGACTGTTTCTGGTCGAGGTAGGGTACCCTTCTGAAATTGTAAGGCCTGATTATCTGAACTTTACCTGATTTATTAAAAATAACGCTGACGGATCATTACCGAAAGCCAACAACGGAAAGTATGACGATAGGAATAATAATTCTGGCCGCTGGCGCTTCACAGCGCATGGGCCGACCCAAGCAGACCCTCGCGCTGGATGCCGGCAAAAGTATGTTACAAACCACCGTTGAAACGGCTCTGGCCACGAAGCAGCGCCCGGTGATCGTGGTGGTAGGGGCCAATAAAGCCGAGGTGGTTCCCGAACTGGCAGGGTACCCTGTGACGATCGTAGACAATGCGTTCTGGCCGGAAGGTATGGCCACCTCCATCAAGGTAGGTTTGGCCGGGTTGTACATGACCGAACCCAAACTGGACGGCGTGCTGATGCTGGTCTGCGACCAACCCTACCTCACCACCGCGTTACTGGAACAAATGGCAGCTACTTTTCAGGAATCGGGTAAGAAAGCGGTGGCGTGTCGCTACAAAAAGCAGTGGGGGGTACCTGTACTCATCGGACGCGAATTACTGGCCGAACTCACCCAACTCACAGGCGATCATGGAGCGAAACCTTTGCTGGAAAAGCATTTGACTGACGTAGCTTTCGTGGATTTTGATCAAGGTGTTATCGATCTGGATACGCCGGAGGATTATGAGGCGTTTTTGGCGAAGTGATGGAAATCAGTTGTGAAGTCAGTTGTTTCCACCTGATTTTGCAGAAAACAGGCAGGTGCCCTGTTCTGGCGGCTGTTAGGTGGAAACACTCGACAGTACGGAAAGAACCAGCACAAAGTAGATGATTAAACGATTTTTTAGATGGAACTGTTGGAAAAGGTGGTTATCCATAACAAGGGGGTGCTTACTTTTTGTTTATGCATCCTCTGTGGATTTTCTGTGTTTTCTCAAAATTCGGAACATAGGGTTCATCCAGCAAATATTGAATTGTTTCCAAAGCCAGGATTTGAGCCGCTTCCGCCGCATAAGTCTAAAATTATCGATAGATCAAACTTCAAACCCGAAAATTTTCGATTTTCGGATGCAACCGGCAAAAGTTTGAATGATCGACTGTCCGCGGGTGTAGGCATAGAACCGGCCAGTTGTAAACCGTCCTATGGGTTGTTTAAGTTTAGAGTCAATGGCAAAGGGGTGATCGACAGCACCTGGTTCGATGGCCAACTTTCAAAAGAAGTGTCAGTTCGGATCTTGGACAATATTCGTGCCACGGAGGGCAGTTGGGTAATCACGTCTGGAACCAAAGAAGCGGATGTGGCTTGGTATGTATATTTTTATTCTGATACGCGTGCCCGATGGGATAAGAAAATGAAGTGTACAGAATCAGACAAGGAGCTACAAAAAGCAGTTTCTGCAATTTCAAATTACTATTACAACCTTTATTATTGGATTGGAGAGGACAAAGCTACGCTAATTAGGCCAACAGCAAACGACGGTCAACCCAGGTATTAGACTTGTAGTGTTGTTTTTGTAGTGTTGTCGGGTGTTTTTACCTGACTTTGCAGAAAGAGATAAGTGCCCTACTCTGTCCACTACCAGTACCAGAAGGAAACAACCGACAGCACGAAAAAAGGCGTTAACGACCTGGATACGCCGGAAGATTACGAGGCGTTTTTAGCGGAGTCATGGGTGTTCCAGGAAATAATACAGTCAGATATTTTCACCTGATTGTAGAAAAAATATAAATTTCAACCGTTAGTATACGCTCGTCAATTCTTTGAATTTCGTTATTTTATTATAAAAGACTTTTTCGCTCCATTTTAGCGAATCCGGGAAAGGTAGATTGAATTTGGAGAAATCGGACCAAAAGATCAATATCCGGTGTTTGGACGGATCTTCTGAGGAGAGAATGACAGGAAAGTGCGCACCCTCTATCAGGCTCCATTTGTCTTTGGTGAAATTGACGAAATAGCGTTGATATTTATAATCTACACGATATACGAAAACCTGATTTTGGTAAGAGTACCGGTAGTGAAATCTTACATAAAGTGTTAGGGGTCTGGATCTTTTTACCATCTCAATCCCACTTATCGTTGCCGTTTCGTAGACTTGATTTTCAATTATTTCTTTTTTTATATGAGCACCCCTAATACTCATATAAAGCGCCGGTAAGGCGAGCAGTACAAATCCCCAGATCGAAATAAACATCGCCCACTCAAATTCCGTTTTCGATTCCTTGGGAACACCTTCCATCATCTCTGGTACAGCTAGTGTTTGGGGGTTTAGAACTGACGTTGGGTAGATACCTTTCGTTGGGGGAAAGTCAGGTGTCGCCGTGCTGTCAGGTGTGTCCACCTAACATTCTAGAAGATGGAAGATTTCGAGGCCAAGATTACTTTTGGACGAACATACTCCCAGTGGCCCTGGCATTGCTTATTCAACGAAAATTGTGTCCTCTACATTTTTTTCAACGGTCAAATTTACTGTTCTATTGATAGCACTTGTTTTATGAATTATTTTGGAAGGTATTTTAATAAAATCACCCGGTTTTAAATAAACGGGCTCCTTGTCTTTAAATTCAATTTTGAGTAAGCCTTCAAGAATCAAAAATAACTCATCTGTATTTTCGTGGAAATGCCATTTATATTCTCCATTCATAACGGCAATCCTCAAACAGTGATCATTTACACTTTCAAGAATAAAATTATCATACACTTTGTCAACCTTATCACTGATTTCTTTAAAATTTTTCTTAATCAGAATTTGTGAGCTTACCATTTGAGGTCGTATTTAATATAAAAATTTGTTGAGCAAAACCGTGAACCTTTGCAGTGTAGTCAGATATTTCCACCTGATGTTGTAGGAAGGTCATTGTCGGATGGTAATAACCGACAGCACAACGACATCCCACACCACACCTGTTTCTGAACAATTATAACGAAAAATTCCCCAAAAAGCAGTCGCTTTTTGGGGAATCAAGAATATAACAGGTCCACCAATTTATATGGCGTCCTGGGTCAATTCATTATTAACCAAACGCCAGATTCCGAGCGGATTGCTGTCCTTTAACTCGTCGGGCAAAAGGCTATCCGGCCAATCCTGGAAGGAGAGTGGCCGCACGAAACGCAGGATAGCGTCGCGCCCGACGGACGTGAACCGGGAGTCGGTGGTAGACGGGAATGGGCCGCCGTGGTGCATAGCCGCACATACCTCTACGCCCGTAGGTACCCCATTCATAATGAACCTTCCGGCCCGGCGCGAAAGGAGGCGTAAAATCTGCGGATGCCCGGCGGCTTCGGCGGCATCGGCCATCAGCGAAGTAGTAAGTTGTCCGGGAATGTGCTTCAGGGCAGCTTGCAATTCGATGGAATCCTCACAAACGACTAATAACGAGAAGGGACCGAACACTTCCTCGTGCAGGTTTGGATTTTTGATAAAATCCTTGCCACTTACACGCGCAATGGAAGCCTGAGATTGGTTTTCACCTTCTGCTTTTTCATCGGAAAGTACCAACGTTTCTACCCCGGCCTCAGCAAGAGCCTTGTCGCGTAGTTTGAAAAAATTCTTCCGAATACCCTCGGTGAGCATCGTCATGGAAGTGATTTTACCAACTTCCCGGGCGTAGATTTTCTCAAATTCATCCAGAGCGGGCGAATCCAAAGTAAACACCAGTCCCGGATTCGTGCAAAACTGTCCGGCCCCCAGTGTCACCGATCCGGCCAGGGTTTTTGCCAGCGACTCCGTATGTGCGGCCAGCGTATCAGGCAGGATCACGACTGGATTCACGCTACCCATTTCGGCAAAAACGGGTATGGGTTCGTCGCGCTCCTGCGCCATTTTGTAGAGGGCCATGCCGCCCTTAAAGGATCCTGTAAAGCCAACCGCTTTGGTATAGGGGTGCTGCACCAGGGCGGTACCTACCTCATAGCCATCGTCGTAGAGCATGGAAAATACGCCATTGGGCATACCCGTGCGCTGAGCCGCCTTGACAATGGCCTGAGCTGTGAGATCGCTTACACCGGGGTGGGCAGGATGGGCTTTGAGGATAACCGGGTTGCCCGCCGCCAAAGCCGGAGCCGTATCGACGCCCGCAATAGAATAGGCAAAGGGAAAATTGCTGGAACCGAAAATCACGATCGGACCGATGGGTACCAGCATCTTCCGCAGATCGGGCTTGGGCGCGGGGGTACGGTCGGGCTGGGCGGTATCCACGCGCGCTTCGACCCAGGAACCCTCCCGTATCAGATTGGCAAACTGCGTAAGCTGGTTGATGGTACGGCCCCGCTCGCCCTGCAAACGCCCCATGGGTAAGCCGGTTTCCTGATGGGCGCGCTCCAATAATTCGTCGCCCATAGCCATCATTTCTTCGGTGATCGCCATTAAAAAATCGGCCCGTTGACTGGCCGGAATGGCAGCGTATTCGTCAAACGCTCGCTCGGCCAGTTGCATGGTTTTTTCTACTTCTTCCGCAGTAGCGGGATGAAATGTTTCGGGTAGGTGCGTATGTTTTACCGGAACGTATGATTGAAATGTTTTGGCGTTTTCAGCTGATTGCGAATAGCCAATATAGTTTTTACCTGTGATGGACATGGTAGTTTTTGTTTAATTGTTTAATCGTGTAATTGTAATGACAGGGTGCGTGATAGGAAATCTCTCTTTTTGAGTTTTGCTACAAAAAGAAAAGATTTGCGCTGATTTCCTGTAAGGACGGGCGCAAATCTTAAAATAGAATAAAAAAATAGGGAGTTTATAGGTTGGTTGACTGAGCCATTTTTTGCTACAATTAAACAATCAACTCTCTACTTTCAATTTTCAGCTAATTTTAAACCAATCGCCCGATCAGATTATCCACGGTAATTCCTTCGGCTTCGGCCTTGAAATTACGGACGATGCGGTGCCGCAAAACGGGTAGCGCCACGGCCTTCACGTCCTCAATATCAGGTGAGTACTTACCCGACAGCAGGGCATTGCATTTAGCGGCAAGAATAAGGGCCTGCGAAGCACGCGGACCTGCGCCCCATTCCAGGTAGTCGTTGGCTTCGGCGGCCGAAAGACCGGTATCCGGGCGGGTTTTCTGGACGAGTTTTACGGCGTACTCGATCACGTTGTCGGTCACAGGTACCCGGCGTACAAGATGCTGAAACTCCTGAATATCTACACCACTCAATACTTCCTGTACCTGATAGCGCACGTCCGTCGTAGTGTTCTTCACAATGCTCACTTCTTCGGCGTAGGAAGGGTAGTCCAGCGAAATCATGAACATGAAGCGGTCCAGCTGCGCTTCGGGTAGGGGATAGGTACCTTCCTGTTCGATAGGATTCTGCGTGGCCAGCACGAAAAACGGCCGCGATAGATCATGCCGCTGACCGGCTACGGTCACCGAGTACTCCTGCATGGCTTCCAGCAGAGCCGATTGGGTTTTGGGTGGCGTACGGTTAATCTCATCCGCGAGGATGATGTTGGCGAAAACCGGTCCGCGCAGAAACTTGAAATTCCGTTGCTGATCCAGGGTTTCAGAACCCACAATATCCGAAGGCATGAGGTCGGGGGTAAACTGAATACGGTTGAAGCTCAAATCCATGGATGAGGCAATGGTCTGGATCAGCAGGGTTTTGGCCAGGCCGGGTACCCCTACCAGCAGGCAGTGTCCCTGACAAAAAATGGCCGTCAGCAGTAGTTTCACTACGTCGTCCTGTCCTACAATCACCTGCCCGATTTCGGTGCGGAGTTTTTGGTAAGCTTGCGTCATCGCCTCGGCGGCTTCGACATCCGATTGGTATTTCACGTTAGTTAGTCGGGGTTGGTTTAGAGTAAAAAGCTATCAGCCAATAGCCAATAGCTATCAGCTTTTTTTGGAACTACTGATTTTCCTTCGGAGCCAGGCCGAAGATTTGGCAATTTTGGAATTCTTCGTCCACACTGATGAACACATCCCCCGCCGCCTTCTTAAACCACTCTTCCAGCGCATTGTTTTTCTTATTGGAAAGTACGATCTGTGCCAGCTTTTCGTAGTCGTCGCGCAGGTTGGCCGTGTGAGGCTCCGATTTGCTTTTGTACCACAGAATCCGCATGGCCGACCGTCCATCTTCGGTGCGGTAGGAAATAGGGGCACTTACGTCGCCTACTTTCATGCTGTCGAGCGCAAAGTAGAGCGCCGGGTCCATCGAGGCGTCCAGGGGTATGCGGGCCAGACCCGTATTGGGGTCCACAATGAGTCCTCCGCCATCGGCCGTCATTTTGTCTTCGGAATTTGCCTTGGCGGCCTGCGCGAAGGTAAGCGAATCGATCTCGATCAGCGTGTGCAGGCTGTCAAGATAGCGGGTAGCTTCGGTAATATCAGTACCCCGGTTATAGTCGGGCCGGAGCAGAATGTGCCGGGCATGGTACTCGGCACCCCGTACCTCGAGCAGTTGAATTAGGTGAAAACCGTACTGGCTTTCCACGATGTCGGATATCTCATTGGGCTTCAAAGCCAGGGCGGCGCCTTCAAACTCGGATACCATAGCTCCGCGCTTGGCAAAGCCCAGGTCGCCACCATTTTTGGCCGAGCCCAGGTCTTCAGAATAGATTTGGGCCAGCATGGCAAAATCTTCGCCAGCTTCGGCTTTCTTTTTAATGTCGAGCAGCTGCTGGCGCAGCTTGTCTTTTTGCTCCTTGGTGACGGTCGCCAGGCGCACAATCTGACCTACCTCCACTTCCGACGGAATATAGGGTAGGCTATCCTTGGGAATTGCGTTGAAAAACCGCCGTACCTCGTTGGGCGTTATCTTCACGTCGCCGGCAATTTTCTGCTGCATGGTTTCCACAATAGCCTGATCCTTTACTTGCTGACGAAGTTCGGTTTTCAATTCGTTGACGCTTTTACCGTAGGCTTCCACCAGGTTTTTTTCTGAACCGAACCGCTGAATCATGTAGCTCATGCGGCCGTCCAGTTGGTCGTCTACCTGGCCCTCTTCCACCGTAACAGAGTCTATCTCAGCTTTGGCCAGCAGCATCTTGTTAATAATGAGCGATTCGAGCAATTGGCAGCGTTCGGGCGTACGCTGGCCTTCGGCTTTGTAGCTTTGAAAAATTTCTTCCAGTTCGGAACGAAGGATATAGTAATTGTCTACGCGGGCGATGATTTTATCTACGCTGATTCCCTGCTGGCCCTGTCCAAAGCCGATCAGGGATACCAGACCAAAGGCCAGCACGAGAAGGCCTCGGCGCATAATTGGATTAAATTTCATATTGTTTTGTTGCTGTCGTTGCAAAATACGGTTATCTGGTGAGTTTTTCTAACTCCTTTTCATTGACCTGTACGGGAAATCTCGTTTTCAAGGAATCCAGCCATTGCTTTTCCAGAATTTTCTGGTACGCATTGATGACCGAACCGCGGGCTTCATTAAAGGTTTTCGGACGCGGAGGCTCGATTTTCTGAATCTGGATGGCCAGTACGCTTCCATCCAAAGCAGCAGGAATACGTTGATCACCTACCTCCCAGAGGGCTTCTTTGAAGAGGGGATGGTCTTTGGCAAAGTACCCTTCCGTAATCCGAACATTACCGGGCGCGTCGCGGTTCATGGCTCGTTCCAGGTCTTTTTTAGAACGACTGAAAAACTGAAAACTGACCCGGCGGTTGCGATCCGGCTCCGGCACGGGGCGGAACGAGCCATAGTCTTTTTCCATGATTCGGGTAATCGGAATGCCCTGGCTATTGAGGTAGCGCACCGCGTGACTGATGCGACTGGCCGATACGGTATCCGCTTCGTCAGCCGTACGGTAGCCCGCCACTTCCACCACGTACTCCTGGTTTTTCTTCAAGGTAGCAGCCAGGCTGTACAGCGTATTCGTTTGTAAGGGTGAAAGCTGGGTTTTTCCCTGCTCAAAAAGCAATTCTTCCCCTTTCAGCCGCAAGACATAAGGTACCTGGGCCAGTGATTCCAATACCTGATTCAACACCGTCGTGTCCTTGGCCTGGATCACTGTAGCCAAAGCCCGGGCAGGGTACTGATACTGCTCCAGGTTCTGCTCGTAAAGCCGGCGTTGGCCGGTTGAATCATCCAGCGACCGCTGCCAGACCTGCTCTTCCATCACCTGCGAAAGAAGTACCCCATCCCGGATTTCGTTCATCAGTACCTTAAATTCGGGGTACTTTGTTTCCAGAATACTCTTCTCATAATCCAGGAGTCGCCGGGCCAGGAAATCGTTGTAATAGCTACGCAAAACAATTTTGGGATCGGAACCTGCGGGACGCGCCACGAGATGACTTTTGACGTAATCCAGAAACATACGGCTACTGGAAGCTTCTTTCTCGATGGTGAACAGCATCGGGTTTTCCACAGCCGCTGTGAAGGTTTCGGGAATTTTTAAGGTACCCTTAAGCAGGCTGCTGTCGGCCAGCTCCAGCATTTCGCTCCACGCGTCGGGATTTTCCTGAATGGTATATTCTTTCTTCAGACGTTCTATAAAATCCCTCTCCATCAGGTGGCCCCGGCTGTCGGTCATCACTTTCTGCCGCAGGGAGGGCTCCATCGTGGCAAATGATTCCAGCGGGCGTTTCTCTACCAACCGGATGATATGCCAGCCGTAAGGAGTTTCGACCGGTTTGGAATAATCACCGACTTTATCCAACCCGTAGGCCGCCGCTTCGAAGGCGGGCATCATTTCTCCTACCCCAAATGCCGGCAGAAGTCCACCCGACTGCCGTGACTGGAAATCGTCGGAGTAGACCTGCACCACTTTGTCCCAGGGCTCCCCTTTTTCCAGGCGGGCGTAGGCATCCCGGATGCGCTGCTCGGCTTCCTTTTTCTTCTCAGCAGGAAAATCGGGCTTCACCTGAATCATCACGTGGGCCACGCGGCGTTTGCCCCGCGTGGGACGGCGGTCGAGTACCTTGATGAGGTGATAGCCAAACTTGGTGCGAACGGGCTCGGAGATTTGCCCGACGGGTGTGGTGTAGGCAGCGTTCTCGAAGGGGTACACCATCTGAAAAGCCGTAAAATAGCCCAGGTCGCCCTTATTGTCTTTGGCCGTTGCGTCCTTGGAAAATTTCTGGGCCATATCGCCAAAATCCGAGCCTTCCAGTAAACGTCCACGCATGGCTACGGCGGCCCGATAGGCCGAGAGCGTATCGGCGGGTAGTGCTTCCTCAGGTACCGCGACCAGAATGTGGGCGGCATGTACTTCCTGCTTCAGTCGGTTGTAGGCTTCTTCGGTCAGTTCGGCTACCCGTTCCTTATCGGTGAGGTAGGGAGCGGCCAGTTGTTCGCGGTACGAAGCGATTTCTTCCTTAAAATCGCTCGTGGTGTCGCGGCCCTGCGCCTCGGCTCCCAGAAGTTTCAGTTTGGTATTGGTATAGATATCAAAGTACTGCCGGGCACTGAGCGATTGGGCCGAGTCGGCGGAGAAGCGGTTTTTGGTAAAAGACTGAAAGAAAGCATCCGGGCTGAAAGTCTTATCCCCGATCTGCACCAGGGTAGGTACCTCCGGTTCGGCGGGCGACTGTTGGGGGGGAATAGCCGTTTTGCAGGACGCCACAACTCCGGCCAGAACCACTATATACAGCCAACGAAAAGTATGCATAGATCGAATTGAAATCAGACTTGCTCGGATTTGCATGGGTGTTAGTATAAACAAACCGAAGGGGAAAATATTGTACAAAACCTCAAAGTTACGGGCTTTCCTCCCAGGATAAAAACGAGTGGTCAGGATTTTGGCTTTCGGGTACGTCCTACCCGTACCGTCTGGGTACGGAGATCGTAGTTCAGCTCGTAATGAAAACTGCTGCCCAGGTGGCCGCCTTTGAAAGTCAGGGGTACCTTGAGGTCAGCAGAAAGCAGGGCTTGCTGGTAGGTGAGTTCGGTGTTGTTTTGGCCGATCAGGTCATCGTCGTCGAGGCGGTCGGCCAGCTGGAAACCTACCCCCGTGGCGGATAAGGCCAGCGAAAGGTACTTAAGGGGCGTCAGGGCTACGTCGGCTAATTCGGCCAGCGCTGCCGGGATCTTGATGTAGTCGTGGTACCTTCTGATTTCGGTCAACGTCTTCTGGGCGCTGGCGTAATCATCCACTTCCACCAGCACCACCGTGGCTACTAGCTTGCCGTTTTTGGGCAAAGGAATCGAAATCGGCTGAAATGCATTTTCCCGAAATTCCTGCCCTGTCTTGGCTTCCTGTACCCCCCAACTCCCGGTGCTTACGGCCACGGCTTTGTTCGAAGCGTCGAAGGAAGTCAACGTATAAGCCATTAGCAGCTCATCCTTCCGGGTAAGGGTTTCTTCCAGATCCAGCGCTTTCAGGGAGGTAATTTGAAAACTCGTTACGGTTTGTTTCGCACAGGAGGCGGAAAGTAAAAGGAGTAGGCAGTAGGCGCTAAGCTTCAGGCTTTTCATAGCTGAATAAAGTGAGATATCGGGCGAAATTTATGAGCAATAGGTTTTCTAGACCGCCGGCTCCTGCTGGCTCAGGCAGTGAAAGCTACCTTGCCCCCAGATGATTTCGGTGGCGGACAGCGGAATGATTTTCCGGTCGGGAAAGGCTTGTTCCAGAATGTCGATAGCCGTTTGGTCATTGGGGTTGTCAAAGACCGGTACGATCACGCCCGCGTTGCAGATCAGAAAATTGGCGTAGGAGCCTGGCGTGCGGAAGTCGTCGATCATCACGGCTTTGGGCATGGGCAGTTCAATGACGTTTAGAGGTTTGCCATTCATCAGGCGCATGTTCTGGAGCAGACGCAGATTCGTTTGGAGTACCTCGTAGTTCGCATCGTGCGGATCGGTTTCCACGCAGGCTACCACCGTATTTTCGTTTACAAACCGCGTGGTGTCGTCGATATGGCCATCGGTATCGTCGCCCACGATGCCGTCTTCCACCCACAGAATTTGTTCTACTCCGTAATAATTGCGCAGGTACTCTTCAATCTGGTCCTGATTCAATTGCGGATTGCGGTTGGGGTTGAGCAAACACGAGCGGCTTGTGAGCAGGGTACCTGCTCCATTAAACTCGACCGAGCCGCCCTCCATGATAATGCCGGGCTGTACCGTGAGCAGGCCCAGATGCTCCGCCACGGCCAGCGGGGTGCGGTTGTCGTCGTCGTAAGGGGGGTACTTGCCGCCCCAGGCGTTGTGACCCCAGTCGACTACGAGGCGCTGCCGGGTTTCGGGATTGATCAGAAACGCCGGGCCGTGGTCGCGGCACCAGGCATCGTTGGTAGGTTTTACCACAAATTCAATCTGATTCAGATCTACGCCAATCGCGTCAAGTTCCTGCGTGACAAACGCTTTAAGCGATTCGTCATGGGCAATAATACCGACCTTCTCGCCCTGGCTGATGGCTTTGATAAAGGCCAGATACTGCGGCCTCATACGGGCAAGTCGGTCGCCCTGCCACGAGGCTTCGTTATGCGGAAACGTGAGCCAGGTGGCGCGGTGCGGATACCATTCGGCGGGGAAAGTAAAGCCTAGCTGGCTGGGAGTAAGCGAAGAAGCGGGAAGGGGATTGGTCATTGTCACAGGAAGTGGGTGGGATACTGGTTTATTCACCAAAACCCTCGTATTTTTATTGTAAAATCAGTGTTTCTTTATTCACACAAAGGTACTGAATCATGTCATTTCAAGCCTACTTGGACAACATTAAAGCTAAAACTGGAAAAACACCGGAGGATTTTAAGAAATTGGCGGAGGCGAAAGGATTTTTCCTGAACGGACAAATCCAACCGAGCGTAAAAGCCGGGGAAATTGTCAAATATTTGAAGGAAAAAGGCGTAAGGTACCTTACGCCTGGCAATTTAAGGAGAAGCTCAGCATCAATCGGCATCACCGGCCCTTGTCAGCGGTGCTTTTTTTAGCTAGCAGACTTCTTAGTAGTTGGTCGCCAAAATGGTAGTTAAAATACCAGAAATGGCTATTCCGATACCGTATATGAGATAAAAAAACAGTAAATTTATGATTAGAAAATATTAATCCACTCACTGACTCTCATGACTTCATCTTCGGCTAGTCTTACTAATATTCATAATTTCAAGAATATAACAATTTTGCTGGTCGAAGACAATCCCGATCACTTATTTCTGATCAGGGCTGCTTTACAGGAATGTGTGCCCGATATTCATTTAGTCGAGACGGTGGACAGAAAGTCGGCTTTACAATACCTGGCTTCTGAATGGGATAAAAAAGGAAAAAACCTTCCAAAACTCATTTTGCTCGATCTTTACCTACCCACCCGCGAAGAAGGACTGGAAGCCCTGAAAGGGTTCAAATCCTTCTTCGCGGGCAGAAGCCAGCCTTCCATCCCCGTCGTAATGTTCAGTTTTTCGGACCGCGTGGAAGATATAAACGACTCCTACGAATTTGGAGCCAATGCTTATTTGGTAAAATCACCTGACTACGAAGCGTGGAAGAAGTACTTCGAAGGCTTACGGGATTTCTGGCTGGAGACTGTCAGTCTGCCGATGCATGAAGTATGAGAAGTAATCTGAAACCCAATTTTCTGTCTGCTTTGGGCAGACTGCCTCAGATTAGAATCTAATCTATATACCGCTGCGTAATGGGTTGATACGAATCTACCCGACGATCGCGGAAGTAGGGCCAGGTAGTACGGTAGTGGTCGATGCTGGCCAAGTCAATTTCCTGCGTATACACGACTTCGTCATCGTGCGGGGCCAGGTACAGTAGTCTACCGTGCGGATTAGCCACGAATGAGCCGCCCCAGAACTGTTGGTCGCCTTCTCGGCCCACGCGGTTCACAGCCACCACAAACACCCCGTTGGCCACGGCATGGCTACGTTGAATGGTTTGCCAGGCGCCGTACTGTTCCTCATGGATCACGGGATCGGTTTCGTTAGTATCCCAGCCAATCGCCGTAGGATAAAACAGGATTTCAGCCCCCATCAGGCTGGTGATGCGCGCGGCCTCAGGGTACCACTGATCCCAGCAAATCAATACCCCGATTTTGGCAAATTTAGTGTCGAATACGCGGTACCCCTTTTCATCGGAGGCGGAGGTACCATTGACGGGAGCATCGCCGGGGGTGAAGTAAAATTTCTCGTAGTAGCCCGGGTCGTCGGGAATGTGCATTTTGCGGTACTTACCCAGGTAGCGTCCGTCGGCGTCGAGTACGGCGGTGGTGTTGTGGTAGAGACCGTGCGTTCGTTTCTCAAACAATGAAGCGATGATCACCACACCCAGCTCAGCGGCCAGCACGCCCAGGGCCTCGGTAGAAGGCCCCGGAATGGCCTCAGCCAGACTGAAATTGGCGTGGTCTTCCACATCACAGAAATACAGCGATTTGAATAATTCCTGCAAACAGATGATTTGGGCACCCTGAGCCGCCGCCGCCCGGATTTTAGTGGTAGCTTTCTGAAAATTAGCGTCCAGATCAGCCGTACAGCTCATCTGCACCAGGCCTATGTTTATTTTTTTTGTCATTTAGTATCGGTTTGGGCAGCGGGTAATTTTGGACAAGAAAAATTGTAAGTCCCAAATTAAATACCCCTTTAACCCCTTTTCCGGGCGCTTAGTTCTTTAATCTCAAATTGGAACGAGAGTTCGTTCATGCATTTGAAATGTCCTTTCGGACATTTTTCATAGCCGATTTTAGAACAGGGACGGCAGGAAAGGCTATTATTTTCGAGTACGACGTGCGGGGTTTGGTAGGGGTACATGCCAAACAGCGGCGTCGTGTTTCCCCAGATCGAATACACTTTCTTTTTGAAAGCGGCCGCGATATGCATCAGCCCCGTATCGTGTGAGAATACGATCCCTGCCTGCTTCACCAATGAGGCCGACTGGTTCAGGTTGCATTTGCCGCAGGCGTTAAAAATCAAGGCATCGCCCAGCGCCAGCCGTACGAATTCACCCGTCTCAAAGTCCTCTTTCCCTCCGAGCAGGATGGTAGGATAATTGATTTTTTTGCAAAGTTCGACCATCCGCTCCACAGGGAGCCGCTTGGTGGCGTGCTGGCCGCCGATGGCATAGGCCACGTACCCGGCGCGGTGGGTTAGCGGTAGCCAGTCGCGCTCCACTTCGTCGCGGTAGGGAATGAAGTAATCAAGACCCTGATCGTCATTTGATACACCCAGTGGAGCTACCGTGGCCATATAGCGGTCCACGATATGCATAGAAGGCATGACATTGAACTTGAACTGGGTGAGGAGCCATTTTTGTACGTTGAGTTTTGGGAAACTGTACGACTTGACTCCCAGGGCCAGTTTGATCCGCAATGTGCGGACATTGGTATGGAGATCGAGCACATAGTCGAATTTTTCGTGCCGTAGCTCTTTCAGCAGGGTACCTAGCTTGCCATCCAAACACCAGATTCTGTCAATGTAGGGGTTTTCGGTCAGGAGGGTTTTGTGCCGGATTTTAGTAAAATAATGGATTTCTGCCTGAGGGTACTGCTGCTTCAAACAGCGGACCACGGGCGTAGTGAGCACAATATCGCCAATGGACGAAAAGCGTAGAATCAGGAATTTAACGGGCTTGTGGCTCACGATGCGAGGTTTTATCGAATACTTGGGAAGGTTCCAGACGCGTAGGTCGGCGGTGCTTCCAGCGCTTGTGGCTCCACAGCCAGTTGGCAGGTTGCCGTCGGATGTCGGCTTCCAGGAGCCGGGCTTGTTTTTCCAGAATTCCGTTCTGAGGTACCTCGGCCGGGTTGTCTGTGATCAGGTCGAGTGCTACCCGGTAATGTCCTCTTTTGGCTTCATTGCGCTCGATCTTGGCGTATACGACGGGACTGTTGAACTGCCGGGCGATCACCTCCACGCCCCGGAATATACCCGTATCCTGATGGAGAAACGTGGTCCAGTAGGCTTTGTGCGGGTTGGGAGACTGGTCGTTGACCAGAAAGAATAAAAAAGGCTTTTCCCCGGGGACAGGCGGACGCGCGTACGCCTGCTTCATGGGAATCAGTTCGGAACCGAACCGGCTCCTGACGTCCTTAACGTACTTCTCAAAAAGCGGATTAGCCAGGGGGTGGTACACGACCACAATATGATGCGAAAAATGAGAGGACGCATACAGGTTAGCCAGCTCCCAGTTGCCCAGGTGCCCCAGTACCACCACTACGTTACGACCCTGCCGGTAGTAGTTTTCTAGCAACGACACATCCCCTTCGAAACGCTGACCGATTTCCTGCCGGGACATGCGGGAAAGTTTGAGCGTTTCTGCGATAATGTCGGACAGGTTGCGGTGGAAAGCACGCTGTATTTGGGATCGTTCCGCCGCTGATTTGTTGGGAAAACTTCGTTCCAGATTTTCGGCAATGACCTGTTTGCGGTACTTGAACAAATCGAAGACAATCCATTGAATGGCATCCGAAAGCCTGTACATGGTTTTCCAGGATAGCCTTGAAATTGCGTTGAGCAGGGAGACAAGAAGATGGCCAGGTAAATTCTTCATGACTTACTTTTTACAAAAATAAAGGAAATCCGGCATCGTTAAAGGATTGTTGGAGATGTTTCCAAAGATTAGTACCTTCACTTGCCAAAAAAATATACCTGAGGTATGTTCGAAGGAATATTTGACATTAAAAACGACCGGCGGCTGAGCATGTACCTGTATAGGCTGGGCTTCGGTCTGTGGTTGGTGTACCTGGCGCTGGGTGCGCCGGCTCTGCGGGCTTACGGTCACTTCCGTGAGGACGCGGGGGTAGGGTGCATTCTGCTGATGGTGGTTGGGTTCTCAGCTTCGATGGTGTACGATTATTTTCATAATCACGAAGCCTACGAGCAAAAGAAAAAATGGTTGTTCGTTTCCTACCTTTTTTTGGCGGGGATCGTGTATCTGCTGGAATTTCAGCACAAGGGCATCCGCCTGGACTGGACATGGCTGCTACGGTGGTTCTCTTAATAAAAGCAAAGCACATAGCAATTTATAAGTCAAAAAAAAGGGCCTCGTAATGAGGCCCTTTCTTTTGATAAAGTACTTTTAAGCTATTCAAAATCGCAGTAAGGATCAGTAACAATGTCCGATTACGACATTAAATCCGACTTGCTGGAAACCTGTCGCACACACTCAATGGCCGTATCGGGCAGAGCCGCTGCCTGACCAATGACGATGATCGCGGGAGAACTGATGCCGCTGATTTGGGCCAGGGGTAGAATATTGCTGATCTTTCCCGTTACCATTTTCTGGTTGGGAAGCGAACCATTTTGAATGATGGCGATCGGCTGATTCAACTTTCCTAATTCTGAATAAATTTCCACGATTTCGGGCAGTTTATGTACCCCCATCAGAACTACCACGGTGGCGGTCGACTGAGCAGCCAGGGCCAGATCGCCGGACATCTGGTGCGATTTGGTGGTACCTGTCACCACCCAGAAACTTTCGCTCACGCCGCGTGAAGTCAATGGAATACCTGCCAGGGCAGGTACTGCGTAACTGCTGGAAATACCGGGAATTACCTCAGATTCAATGCCGTGGCGGGCGGCGAATTCTACTTCTTCATAGCCCCGGCCAAATACATAAGGATCGCCGCCTTTGAGACGTACCACCTCGCCGTACTGGTAGGCGTATTCCACAATCATAAAATTAATGACGTCCTGACTGCAGCTGTGCTTTCCGAACCGCTTGCCCACGTGCACTTTCACGCAGGACTCTGCGCAATGCTCCAGCAGAGCGGGATGAATGAGCGCATCATACAGTACCACCCTGGCTTTTTGCAAAGCCTTTACGCCTTTCAGCGTGATAAGGTCGGGATCGCCGGGGCCGGCGCCTACCAGGGTTAGTTTCATTGTATTTTTCATGGTCACATATCTTTGAAGGTACCTGAGTTTGAAAAATTCATCTGGCACCCATTTTCAACTAATCAACTATCTTGTCCAAACACCAGTTCCTGCAAAGCCGGTAGGGGATTGTCCGAAAGTTGGTTCTCACGATACCCCTTGACTTGGTTCAGGAACTGCTCAGCCTTGGCGACAAATTCCCGGGCAAAGGCTTCGGTCGGTTCATTTTTGTTAATACTGAACACGATTTCAGCAAAGGGTTTGTCTCCTTCGGCTGCATTAGGATAAAACACCTGGCCAAAGTTTTCGTCAAACTCTTTCACCATACCGTATTGGGTGTTGGTAGCGATTCCTTCACCAATCAATAAGGCTTTGGCCCCCGTAATGAAGGTATTGTAAGCATGATAGATGCCATCAGCCCATACACCTACTTCCAGCATTTCGTGCGCCAGACCCAATTTTTCGTTGGCTTCCACGAGCGTGGTACCCACCAGGTCGATCATCACGCCCGCGCACTCGCCTACCCCTACCTCAGTTTTAAACAATTCATCGTGATCCCAGTCGCGGTACTCATCGTCCTGAACGGTTGATAAATCAGCTATGGGTTTGAGAAGCTGGTAGAAATAATTCTTGGTTTGCCGGGCATAGTACTGATTGAAGTATTCCCCTTCGAAAGAATTAGTTTGGTAATCGTCCAACAGTACCCGCATGGCCTCAGGGCCGCGCTTGGAAGGTAGTTTGATTACTTTATCACCAATCAGTCCAATACCGTCGCCCGTAAATCCTCCGCCGAGCAGTACCTGCAAAGCCGGAAGTACCAGTTTGCCGTTCTTGATGGAGCTGCCATGGAAGCCGATGTTGGCGGCGCTATGCTGCCCGCAACCGTTCATGCAACCGCTGATCTTGATCTTGATGTCGTTGTTATAAATCAGGTCAGGGTACTCTTCTTTCATCATCACTTCCAGTACCCGGGTAATCCCGTAGCTGCTTGAAATAGCCAGATTGCAGGTATCCGTACCGGGGCAGGTAGTAATGTCGGCGGTACTGTCGAAGCCCGGCTCCGCTAGTCCCAAGGTGTTCAATTCATGGAAAAGTGCAGGAAGGTCTTCTGCCTTCACAAACCGTAGCAGGTACCCTTGGTTCACCGTCACTCGTATGTCGTCGGCGGCGTATTGCCGCACGAGGTCAGCTAGTTTGCGGGCCGTATCGGAGTGCATATCACCCAGCAGAACGCGCAGGTACACACCATGCCAGCCTTTTTGTTTTTGTTCAAATACGTTGGTAGTCAGCCATTTTTGGAAAATTTCTTTTTCAGAATGTTCCAGTTGTGTGTCAGCCAGGACCAGGATATCTTCCCGGCTCGCTGGCTCGCTCTCAGCCAGATTCTGCCACGCAAATGACAGTTCTTCCACGGGAAAAGTCTTATTTTTAAGAGCCGTCCATTCTTCCTTCACTTTTTCCAGCATGGCTTCCAGGCCCAAATCGTTGAGCAGAAACTTCATGCGGGCCTTGTGTCGCCGGGTACGTTCGCCGTAGCGGTCAAACACCCGAATGAGGGCTTCGGTAAACGGAATCACCTGATCGGCAGGCAAAAACTCGTAGGCTACCTGCGCTGAGAAAGGCTGTGCGCCCAGGCCGCCCCCGATCAACACCTTAAATCCTTTGATCGTTTCGCCTTGCTCATTCTGACCCAATTTGGGAATGAGCCCTACGTCGTGCATGAAGGCGAACGCTGAATCCTTTTCAGAAGATGAAACCGCAATTTTGAATTTACGGCCCATTTCCTGCGAGATAGGATTGCGGAGAAAATAAGCAAAAAAAGCCTGGGCGTAGGATGTTACATCGAAAGGCTCGTCAGGGTCTACCCCCGCCGTAGCAGAAGCCGTAACATTCCGAACCGTATTGCCGCAGGCCTCGCGCAGCGTAATATTGGCATCTTCCAGGTCAGCCCATAATTGGGGAGAGTCGGCTAACTTGACGAAGTGAAGTTGTATATCCTGACGGGTCGTGGCATGCAGGTTCCCGGTCGCGTACTTATCCGAAGAGTCAGCAATGCGTACCAGTTGGTCGGCAGTCAGGTGGCCAAAAGGCAATTTGATGCGGATCATCTGTACTCCCGGCTGCCGCTGTCCGTACACTCCGCGCGTCAGGCGGTACTTGCGGAAAGCCTCTTCGGGACCGTCTCCCTGGGTAAAGGACCCGATTTTGGCCTGCAATTCAAAAATATCGCGTTTGGCGGCAGTTGATACGTTTTCGGTAATCGTCAGGTTTTTCATGATATCAATGTCTTCTAGTCTATCGGATTAGTAGTATTTAGGATTCTAGGT
Organism: Salmonirosea aquatica; assembly: GCF_009296315.1. Taxonomy (NCBI): domain Bacteria; kingdom Pseudomonadati; phylum Bacteroidota; class Cytophagia; order Cytophagales; family Spirosomataceae; genus Salmonirosea; species Salmonirosea aquatica. Next base: position 1,236,379 of record NZ_WHLY01000002.1, on the reverse strand, counting down.
ATAAGATTTAGGATACTGGATAGTGACTGATTGTGCACTTTGGCAAAAACCGAGTAAGCTACCTGCTCATCAAGTTCTCAAAACTCTAGCTTCCTACATCCAGTTTCCAGTCTCTTTTTTTACTCCACCATGCAGGCACCTACCGTCACATTTGAAGTTTCGTCAATCAGAATGGCCGCTCCGTTTGCCCGGTTTTTCAGGTAGGGATCATACGCGATGGGATTGGCCGTACGCAATACTACTCGGGCTACATCATTTAATTTCAGGCTTTCGATGTCTTCGAGTTGCTCATACGTGTTAATATCCACCCGGTACTCTATGCTACGAACCGAGCAACGGGTACGGTTGGTTCCGTGCTGCAAGGTGAATTTACTCCCCACTTTCAGCTCCTTGCGGTCATCCATCCAGCAAATCAGCGTTTCCAGATCCTGACTTACGACGGGCTGAGCCTGATTGGCAGTCACCAGCAAATCGCCCCGGCTGATGTCGATATCATCGTCTAGTATCAACGTGACCGACTGCGGTGCGTGAGCTACCTCAACCTCCTTACCCGCTACTTCTACCCGCGCAATGGTGGAGCTTACTTCCGACGGCAGTACTGTAATACGGTCGCCTTTACGGAAGGTACCACTTTTGATGCGGCCGGCGTACCCACGGTAATCGTGTAATTCGGCCGTTTGGGGACGGATGACATACTGCACGGGAAAACGCCCGTCGGTAAGATTCAGGTCGTTCAATACATCGACATTTTCCAGCACCGAAACCATCGTTTCTCCGTCGTACCAAGGCATATTATCCGATCGGTCCACTACATTATCACCATTCAGGGCGCTGACGGGGATAATCGTGAGGTCTTTGATTTTCAGCTTAGCGGCTAATTCCTTGTAGGCTTGGGCGATTTCCAGAAAACGGTCTTCTGAGTACTCAACCAGGTCCATTTTGTTAACGGCCACCACCACGTGCGGTATCCCCAATAGCGAAGCAATGAGCGAATGGCGTCGAGTCTGCTCGACCACCCCCTGCCGGGCATCAACCAGAATTATGGCCAGGTCGGCATTGGAAGCGCCCGTGACCATGTTGCGGGTGTATTGGATGTGCCCCGGTGCGTCGATGCTGATGAACTTACGTTTTGGCGTTTGGAAATATTTATAGGCTACATCAATGGTAATGCCCTGCTCGCGTTCGGAGCGTAGGCCGTCGGTCAGCAGCGCGAGGTCGATCTCTCCGTCGTTGCGGCTTTTGCTGGCTTTTTCGATAGCTTCCATCTGATCGGCCAGAATATTTTTAGTGTCAAAAAGCAGCCGCCCGATGAGCGTACTCTTGCCATCGTCTACGGAACCTGCGGTAATAAATCGTAATATGTCCACCGTATTAGTATTGAATGATAGAATGAGTGAATAATGGGGTTGATAACCAGTGCTTAATTATCTAGGATCAATTATCCATTGATCAAAAGTACCCCCCTTTTTTCGGTCCTCCATAGCCGCTTCGGTCTGCTGATCGTCGATGCGGGTTTCGCCGCGTTCGCTGATGCGCGAAATCGTGATTTCGGCCACCACTTCATCAAGCGTAGCAGCGTCGGATTCTACGGCGGCCGTGCAGGTCATGTCCCCTACGGTACGGAAGCGCACGCGTCGCGTCACGATCCGGTCGTTCTCATCGGGTTGTATAACGGGCGTATTGTTCAGCAAGCGGCCGTCGCGCAGGATACACTCGCGCTCATGGGCGAAGTAAATACTGGGTAGGTCAATATTCTCACGCTTGATGTATGACCACACGTCGAGTTCGGTCCAGTTGGAAATAGGAAATACCCGCACATTCTCGCCTTTGTGGATCCGCCCGTTGAACAGGTTCCATAACTCGGGTCGTTGTCGCTTGGGATCCCATTGGCCAAACTCATCACGAAATGAAAAAATACGCTCTTTAGCACGGGCTTTCTCTTCATCACGGCGGGCTCCGCCAATGCAGGCATCGAACTCAAATTCCTCGATGGTATCCAGTAGGGTGAAGGTTTGCAACCAGTTACGGCTGGCGTTTTTACCCGTAGGTTCCTGTAAGCCTTTGGCCTTGATGGTATCTTCCACGTAGCGAACCACTAGCTTGGCCCCAATTTTCTCAACCAACTCATCGCGGTACCGGATGGCTTCCTCAAAATTGTGGCCTGTATCCACATGGACGAGCGTAAAGGGTATTTTGGCCGGAGCAAATGCCTTCTGCGCCAGACGCACCAGGGTGATCGAATCCTTACCCCCCGAAAACAGCAACGCGGGACGTTCAAACTGCCCGGCTACCTCGCGCATGATATAAATCGCCTCGGCCTCGAGTTGATCGAGGTAATCGAGGGTGATGACGTTTGGAAAAGTGCTTTGCACGGCTTGTTCTTTGATCAATGACATAATTCACACTATTTAATAACAATCCAAAACCTACCTGGCATGCAGCCCGCACTCTTTTTTGCTCTCATCCTCCCACCACCAGCGGCCGGCGCGGAAGTCCTCGCCCTCCTGGATGGCCCGGGTACAAGGGGCGCAGCCTATACTGACGAAACCTTTGTCGTGTAGCGGGTTATAGGGTACGTTGTTCGTTTTTACGTAGGCTTTGACTTGCTCGAAACTCCACGAAAGAATCGCATGAAACTTGAACAAATCATGGGCATCGTCCCGCTCGATTGGGGGCATCTCCTGGCGGTTACCCGACTGCTCGGCCCGAATACCCGTCACCCAGATTTTTACACCCTGCAAAGCCCGATTCAGCGGCTCTACCTTACGTATGAAACAACACTCTTTGCGATTTTCAACCGTATCATAAAAACTGTACGGACCTTTTTCGCTAAGTAGTTTTTCAACGGAATCGTTTTTCGGAAATACCACCTCGAGTTTGGTGTCGTATCGCTTGTTGGTACGTTGGAGAGTCTTATAGGTTTCCTCAAAGAGCCGTCCCGTATCCAGCGTAAAAATTCGGATCGGAAGATCGTTTTTCAGAATCAGGTCCGTGATCACCTGATCTTCGTAGCCCAGACTGCTCGAAAAAGCGACTTGGCCAGGAAACAATTCTGTAAGGGAGCGCAAGGCTTCAACTTCCGTTTTGTTGGAAATGAGATCTAGCAGTGACTCAGATGTCACGTTCTCACTCAGTATCATAAGTACTTATAGTTTTATTGGTTCTATCAAATCCCAAAGATTTCCGTACAAATCCTCGAATACCGCAACAGTGCCGTAAGCTTCGACGCTGGGTTCACGCACAATTCTGATTTCCTGATCCAGTAAATTCTGATAATCCCGCGTAAAATCGTCGGTGTGCATGAATAAAAACACCCGGCCTCCGGTCTGGTTCCCAACGCGACTTTTTTGTTCTTTCGTAGCCGCCTGAGCCAGTAGAAGTCGGCAGCCATCCGATCCTTGTCCTTGCGGAGCTACCAGTACCCACCGTTTGGTTTCGCTCAACCGGGTATCCTCAATCAGATCGAAATGCAACTTTCGGGTGTAGAAGTCGATCGCTTCATCGTAGTCGCTTACTACGAGGGCTATATGGGCTATGCGTTGGTTCACTCACTCACTAGTATCTCGGCACTCACTTTTACTGCCTGCGTAAAATCTTCAATCAAATCCTCTACCGCTTCCAGACCCACTGAAATCCGAATTAGCCCTTCGGTAATTCCCAGGGTAGCTTTCTCTTCCGGCTTCAATTTTGAATGGGTCGTTGTATAGGGATTGGTGACAATAGTCCGGGTATCGCCCAGGTTGGAGGAAAGGGAGGGGATTTCCAATGCCTTCATAAAGGCGCTTACGCGTTCGAAGCCCCCTTCCAGATCGATCGTGACGATAGCACCCCCGGCACTCATCTGCCGGGTAGCCAGTTCATACTGCGGATGTGAAGGTAAAAAAGGGTAGTTTACCTGCTTCACTTCGGGTAGCTGTTCCAGGGCCTCCGCTAGTTTCAGCGCATTATCGCAGTGTTTTTCCATACGCAGGTCCAAGGTTTCCAAACTCTTGGATAAGATCCAGGCATTGAAGGGAGACATGGATGGACCCGTCTGGCGACAGAAGAAACGCAGCGGCTTAATGTATTCCTTGGTACCTACCACCACGCCTCCCAAAACCCGGCCCTGGCCTTCCATAAACTTCGTCGCCGAATGAACGACCAGATGCGCCCCAAATTCCGAGGGTACCTGAAGCGATGGTGTGGCAAAGCAATTGTCCACATTGAAAATCAGACCGTGTTTCTTGCACAACCGGCCGATCATTTCCATGTCTACTAGTTCGAGACCGGGATTCGAGGGCGTTTCCACGTAAACCATGCGGGTGTTGGGTTGCACGGCTGCTTCCCAGTCGGCTTCGGGAGCCGAGGCATCGAGGTAGGTATGCGTAATGCCCCACTTGCTCAGGATCTGCGTAATGATCTGATGGGCGGAGCCGAATAACGCCCGACTGGCAATCAGGTGATCACCCGATTGCAGGATTCCGGCCAGACTGGCGAATACCGCCGCCATGCCCGTCGCCGTGGCCACACCGTCTTCACAATCTTCCAGCATGCACACTTTGTCCACAAATTCCTGCACCGTGGGGTTCGAAAACCGGCTGTAAAGATTACCTTGCTCGGTTTCGTCAAACAGCGCTTTGCCTTGCTCGGCGGATTCAAACGTGAAGCTGCTGGTTAGAAACAGGGGCGAAGAGTGCTCGCGGTACTGTGTCTGCTGGGTTTGGGTACGAATGACTTTGGTTTGCTTTTTCATGCTGGAATTCAAAGAAGATTACTCAATACGACCATATAAATAATCCTCAAACTTACCACAATTACCACGATTCCGACCAGAATCATCATCGTTTTTATCGGCAAACGGCGTGAGAGACTAGCCGCGATAGGAGCTGCCACCATACCGCCAAGGATCAGACCCACAATGACTTGCCAGTGCGAAAAGCCGATCAGGGTAATGAAGGTTACCGAACTGGCCAGGGATACAAAAAATTCCGTAAGATTGACCGAGCCAATCGTATACTTGGGATGGCGACCCCGGGCGATCAATGTAGAGGAGACGATCGGCCCCCAGCCTCCGCCACCGATCGCATCCATCGAGCCACCCAGCATGGCCAGCCAGCCAATTTTGGTGAAGGGGCGTTTTTCGATGCGTTTTTTAAGCGCTTTTTTAATGATCAGGATGCCCAGAATCAAAGTATATACGGCCACAATGGGCTTAATGATGTAAACGTATTCTTCCAGCGAGGTAAGTACATACGCACCCAAAATGGCCCCGATTACGCCCGGAATCAGGAGAGTTTTGAACAGCTTGCTGTTGACATTCCCGAATTTCAGGTGCATGTAGCCTGATACGCCGCTGGTAAATATTTCGGACGAGTGGACACTCGCGCTGGCCACCGAAGGGGGTACCCCCAGCGTGAGCAGGAAGGTGGTGGCCGTTACGCCGTACGCCATACCCAGAGCACCATCGATCATCTGCGCGATGAAGCCCCCAGCAGATAGTAGAAGAAATCATTGTCTTCGAGCAAGCTGCTCCATACCAGCCCCAGGCGGTCTACGCTGACGTAACTAAAAAGTAAATGGCCCACAACCATCAAGGCCAGCGCCGAGAAAATATTGACGGCCACTTCGGTGCGGCTTCGCTCCCGGAAGACTACCTCAGACAAGCGCGTAGACAGGCGTTTCCAAACAGTAAAAGAAGTTGTATTATTGGAAGGTATAGTTAAATTATTTTTATTCCCTTCAAGTTTGTAAGCTTGGCTGATCAAGAGCGCATCCGATTCCTCGGGTAGGTCTGGTAAGAAAACAGTGTACCCCTGTTGACGAGCTAAGACAGCCAACCGACGATCTTCGGATAGATCGCCCGTAGCAATGCTGACAGCATTTACAGGCTGCCATTCGGCATTTGCAGCTATTTCCACGAGGGAAGAGGCAGGCTGGGGATTTTCCAAAAGTCTATTTAGTATAGTAAGTTAGTAGAGTAAAAAACTAAAAAGAATGTGGCTTGCCTGAGCCACACTACAAACGTACAATTGAATTATTGATTTTCCAAGAATGGGTCCAGGGTTATTCACGAATTTTCATGATTTTATAAACTGTTGTTGGCTAAGCAAAAGTACTAAAGGTACCCTCGACAAGCTCCACAGCCAGGTAGAGAAATAGCGCCCGTGAGGTAGTGACTGAGGGATAATTTGTATTTTTGAAAAAATCATCAACAAACCGACGCATGCAGGAGGAAGTATTCATAGTAGCAAACGCCCGGACACCCATCGGCAGTTTTGGAGGTACCCTGGCTTCGATTTCAGCCACCGAACTGGGCGGAAAAGCGATTCGGGGCGCTCTGGAAAAGATCGGACTTGATCCATCACTCATTGAAGAGGTGTACATGGGCAACGTCGTGTCGGCCAATCTGGGACAGGCACCGGCCCGTCAGGCAGCTTTATCAGCCGGCCTTGCCAAAGAGACTATTTGCACGACGGTCAATAAAGTATGCGCGTCCAGTATGAAAGCAGCGGCATTGGCCGCGCAGTCCATTCGCCTTGGCGACGCTGGGCTGCTTGTGGCTGGAGGAATGGAAAGCATGTCCCAAGCCCCATTCTACCTACCCAAGGCACGTTACGGGTATGGCTACGGAAACGGCGAAGTGGTGGATGGCCTGGCGCGGGATGGACTAGTGGATGCCTACGACTGCATCGCTATGGGAGTATGCGGCGACCGAACGGCGGCGCAGCGCGAAATCACGCGGCAACAGCAGGACAAATATGCCATCCGCTCATACCGACGCAGCGCCGAGGCTACCGAGAAAGGCTATCTGAAAGAAGAAATCGTGCCCGTAGAGGTACCTCAGCGTAAGGGCGAAACTCTGATCATGCAGGAGGACGAAGAATACAAACGGGTGAATTTTGACAAGATACCTACCCTGCGTCCGGCTTTCTCGGCGGAGGGTACCGTTACGGCGGCCAATGCATCGACCATCAACGACGGTGGGGTAGCGCTCATCCTGGCGAGCGGGAGCAAAGTAAAAGAGCTGAACCTGACCCCACTGGCCCGCATAGTTGCTTGTGCCGATGCTGAACAGGAGCCTGTCTGGTTCACTACCACGCCCATCGCCGCCACGCGTAAAGTGCTTAAAAAAGCAGGATTGACGCTGGGTGATATGGATTACTTTGAAGTAAACGAGGCCTTTTCAGTCGTTGTGCTGGCCTATATGAAGGAACTTGGGATAAGTGCCGATCAAATTAATCTTTTTGGAGGAGCAGTGTCGTTGGGACATCCGCTGGGTGTATCAGGTGCGCGTATCATGGGTACCCTCCTAAATGTATTGCGCCACAAACAAGGCAGGTATGGATTGGCGGCCATCTGTAACGGCGGCGGAGGGGCTTCGGCTGTAATTCTTGAGCGTGTTTAGAAATCCGAAATACTGCAGCCGACCCTCTATTTAATAAGTGTTTTCAGGCGGTCGTAAAAGCCGGTACTTTGAAAAGTAAAGGTTTTGTGCAAGGTATAGTTGCTGATAAAGCTACATCCCATGCCAAACACATAGCAAATCAATCCAGTGACATCAACTATCTTCTTGGAATGCGGGATTTGATATTCGATCAGATCAAAATTGGAGTTGGCAATGAATACGGCAAATCGAACGGCCAAATCCATCACAAAGCCTGAGAAAATCGCAACCATCACAAACTTCACCATTTCACGGCGGGTTTGATTGGTGCGGCGGGCGTCAAAGGCAAAAAATTTGGTAAGTACAAAGCCCACTCCGAACGAAACAATATAAGAGGGCCAAACCGACTGAGTTAGCGTTAAATCAAACCAGTCCTGAATCAAACTGCTGCACACCAACTGGACAATAGCACCCGTACCGGCAACCAGAAAATAAGCAATTAGGTCTTTACGATTGAGGAATTTAGTTCTTGACTCGGTTGACATTACGGCGCTCTGTTTCATAGGCGGTGGCTGATTTGGGGCACAATAGTAAAAATAAATCCCACTGCAAACAACGTACCCGGTACGATTTTAGGATTTTGTGTTGCTTTGAGCGCACGGTTTTTGATGCATAATATAGCTTGTGGAGCGGCAAAATTTCGGGCAAGCAGATAGTACACTTATTTTTTCAATACGTAGAGATTGGCCATAGATCCTTCCACCTTTTTTCCCGACATGTCCAACTGCGTCAGGGTATTCTCACCCACAGTATATCGATTGGGGCCTTCAATGCCTTTCAGCTCAATCGTGCGACTTGATACGTCCCAGGCATAGGTACCTTTTTTTTCAAAAACGGCGCTTTCCTTTTTTCCCAGGTAGGTCGTCTTCTTTATGAAGGATTTGTCCGTGTGCAGGGTGATTTCAGTTTGTATACCCTCACAATCGGCGCAGGGAAGTACGCCTGTGTAGGTACCTGCGTAGTCGGCAGAGTCAGGCAAAGACCGATCCTGATCAGTAACCGATTGGGTGATAGTAGTATCTGTGGAATTGGATGCTGAATTGGTTGAGGAAGTACAACTTCCCAAAACAAAGGCCACAAAGCCAAGCATCAGCCAGACATTTTTCATTACGAATCCAACAGGTTTTAGTTATTAAATTTCTCAAACGATTTGGCAACATCCCGGAAGGTATTTCCCGCTACCTTGGGGCTGTCTTCCTGTTTGATCGAGCCACTGCGAAGCGCGTCGATTACCGCGCACATGGTCATACGGCTGTTGACATATTGTTGATAAAACTCATCGCTTACTGGGGTGCGTGACTTGGAGGCTTGCTCAATATACGTCTTGAGCGCGGATGAAACAGCCATCGGATTGGTGTTCTTGTTGGCTACCAGGCGATCCATAGTGGCGGCATCGGCCTGGGCCGATTGGGTGATTTTTTCGGCCAGTTGATTTTGTTTGGCCTTATCGAACTGTTGGCTTGCATAAAGCCACTGCAACTTATCCAGCGGACAGCCCTTCGACAGCAGGCTGTTGTCGGTATCCGCCGATCCTTCGACATCGACCCGGGCGTTGCCGCCTCCCATAGAGGGACTTTGGCTAGGGGAAGTGGTAGCGCATTGGCTAAGGATGCCCATACATCCTATAAAAATGAGTTTTTTGATCGTTGTCATAACCTTAATGCTTGTTTGGCAGGTTGGACAAATATCGGATAAATGTGTTTAAATGCCCGGGTACCTTAGCAGAAATCACGGAGTGTCACGCGCATTCTTGATTTATTCCCAAAAACTTGCTCACAGCAAAAAAAGAAACGGCGATCACTGTATCGTGATCGCCGTTTGTCAAAAATCAAATAATTTCTGTCTTACAGAATAGCAAAACCCAGGGTAGCCTGGAACAGGTTGCTCTTTTTGCCGAATTTGGAGGCCGTGCTGGCGTTGTTGTAGTTAATGTTGACAACATCGTTCACATTGCCCTCATAGCGCACATCCAGGCTTAGGCGTCCGAAGTCCAGTCCAATACCCGCCTGGTACCCAATCGCTACGTTATTATCAAAAGTAGCTTCGGTATTCCCTTCGGTGTACTTATTGAACGAATCGCTGATTTTTCCGCTATCCGATAAGCGGAATGAAGCTACGGGTCCCACGTTGATCCGGAAGATTTTGGCGATGCGATAACCCAACAATACAGGAATGTCCAGATTACTGAAACGCACGTCCAACTCGCCCTCATCGTTGGTTAATCCGGTCTTGTACACGTCGAATTTACCTCCTTTTTGGGAGAGCATTATTTCGGGCTGTACGTAGAACTCGCGTCCGAACCGCATGAAAATACCTCCGGCAAACCCGGTAGAACGATTGTCATTGTTTTTGAAGTCGAAGCCCGTGCTACCTGAGCCCAGTGAGAGGTCATTGCCCCGGATGTTGGATAAATTTACCCCGGCTTTAAGACCCAGGCGGAAGAAAGGATCATATTCCTGTGCTGTAGCAGCGAAACTTAGCAGTGTGGCAACCGCCACGATGAATAACTTTTTCATGGTTTGTAATTTAAAATATAAGTGATTGAGAATTGTACTAAAAATAGAATGCCATTGGGATTAGAGGGGGGTAAAAAAGAAAAGAATAGGAAAATGGGTAGGAGTTTCCCCGAATCGTTTCGCCGGAGTCAGGTAGTTTTTACTATTCGCAATTGAACCGGAAAAACAAGGAATGACGCGAGGGCAGAAGCTTCCTCTATGAAGTATTTTGGCACTGAAACCACTTTTTTGCCGGGCTTTTATGGAAGAAACACCGGTACCACGGGTGAAAACGCTAATTTTGCGCCGTCGTTCCGGGCTACCCCACGACCTTGAATCCCGTTAACATCAATCCATTAGCAGAATGAGCGAGTACAACCACCGCGTAATTGAACAAAAATGGCAACAATTCTGGGACGAGCAGCATACCAATCGCGTCGTCATCGATCCCTCCAAACCCAAGTATTACGTTTTGGACATGTTCCCCTATCCGTCGGGGGCGGGCTTGCACGTGGGACATCCGCTGGGGTACATCGCCTCGGATATTTATTCACGCTATAAGCGTCTCAAAGGCTTTAACGTATTGCATCCCATGGGGTTCGATAGCTTCGGGCTACCTGCTGAGCAGTACGCCATCCAGACGGGCCAACATCCGGCCCTGACGACCGAGCAAAATATTACCCGCTACATCGAGCAATTAAAGAATTTAGGGTTCAGCTACGACTGGAGTAGGGAGGTACGTACCTCCGATCCGGCTTATTACAAGTGGACGCAGTGGATTTTTGGAGAGTTGTTTAACAGCTGGTACAATAACAAAACCGACCGGGCTGAACCAATAGGTACCCTGACACAGGAGTTTGGTCACCGGGGCAACGGACGGGTCGATGCGCCCTGTGACGAAGATACGCCACTGTTTACGGCCGCCGAGTGGAAGGCCATGAGTGCGGACGAACAATACCGAATGACGCTTAAGTACCGCCTGACCTACGTGGCCGACGCCACCGTGAACTGGTGCGCCGGGCTGGGCTCGGTACTTTCCAATGACGAAGTGAAAGACGGCGTTTCGGAGCGCGGCGGTTTTCCGGTGGAGCAGAAACTCATGCGCCAGTGGATGATGCGCATCACGGCCTACGCGCAGCGACTGTTGGACGGCTTGGATACGATCGACTGGACGGAATCGCTCAAAGAACAGCAGCGCAACTGGATCGGCCGATCAGTGGGCGCGATGGTCAAATTCGGGGTGGAAGGGTACCCCGACCGCACCATCGAAGTTTTCACGACCCGCGTGGATACCATCTACGGCGTGACCTTCATGGTGCTGGCTCCTGAGCATGAACTGGTCGATCAGATTACGACCGAAGCGCAGAAGGCGGAAATTAAAGATTATATAGAAAGTACCAAAAAACGTTCCGAACTCGACCGCGTATCAGACGTCAAAACCGTTTCCGGCGCTTTCACCGGCGCGTACGCCATCAATCCGTTCAACGACCAAAAGGTACCTATCTACATCGCCGACTACGTGCTGGCGGGCTACGGGACGGGCGCGGTGATGGCGGTACCTTCAGGCGATCAGCGCGACTGGAATTTTGCCACGCACTTCGGCTTGCCGATCATTCCGATTCTGGACGGGCAGCAGAATATTGAAACTGAAGCCGACCCCACCAAAGAGGGTAGGTACATCAATTCCGGCATCATCAACAGCTTGTCGTACGCCGAAGCTACCCCGGTTTTGATTCAATGGATGGAAGAGCGTAACATCGGAAAAGGAAAAGTCAACTACCGGCTCCGTGATGCCGTATTCAGTCGGCAGCGCTACTGGGGCGAACCCGTACCTGTCTACTACAAAAACGATGAAAACGGCCAGCCGCTTCCCTACTTGATGCCTGAATCCGAGCTGCCGCTGGAATTACCATCCGTGGATAAGTACCTGCCCACCGAAACCGGCGAGCCACCGCTGGGCCGGGCCGAAGATTGGAAGTACCACGGAAAATATGATTACGAGCTGAGTACCATGCCTGGCTGGGCGGGCAGTAGCTGGTACTGGTACCGCTACATGGACGCCCATAATTCCCATGAATTTGCTTCCCCGGAAGCCATCGATTACTGGCGCGATGTGGACCTGTACCTCGGCGGGACCGAGCACGCCACGGGCCATTTGCTGTACAGCCGTTTCTGGAACAAATTCCTGAAAGACCGCGGCTATGTACCCGAAGAAGAGCCATTCAAGAAGCTCATCAACCAGGGGATGATTCAGGGACGGAGTAGCTTTGTGTATCGCGTGAAGGGTGATGATTATTCCAAACCTGTTTTCGTAAGTGCGGGTTTGCGGGCTCAATACGAAGTTTCCGCATTGCACGTGGATGTTAATATCGTGGAAAACGACGTGCTGGATATTGAAAAATTCAAAGCTACCCGTCCCGACATTGCGGGAGAGGGCGCTGAATTTATTCTGGAAGAGGGCAGGTACCTGTGCGGTGTGGAAGTGGAAAAGATGTCCAAGTCCAAGTTCAACGTCGTCAACCCCGACGACATCGTGGAGCGCTACGGGGCCGATACGCTGCGGCTGTACGAAATGTTCCTCGGTCCGCTCGAGCAGGCCAAACCCTGGAACACCAATGGCATCGACGGTACCTACCGCTTTATTCGCAAATTCTGGCGCTTGTTCTATAACGATGCCGGACAATGGCTCGTGAAAGACGAGGTACCTACTAAGGAAGAACTGAAGGTACTCCACAAAACCATCAAGAAGGTACAGGAAGACATCGAAAGCTTCTCGTTCAACACCGCCGTGAGTGCCTTCATGGTGTGTGTCAATGAGCTGGGTACCTTGAAATGTTTTAAGAAAAGCATCCTGACTGAGCTGGTCGTGTTGTTGTCGCCCTACGCGCCGCACATTACCGAAGAGTTGTACGCCGCCCTGGGCAATGAGCCAGGTACCCTTACCAAAGCCACTTTTCCGGTTTGGCAGCAGGAGTACGTTACCGACGATGTGTTCGAATATCCGATTCAGATCAACGGTAAGGTACGGGCTACGCTTTCGTTCGCCCTCGACACGCCACCCGCCGAGGTAGAAAAAGCCGTGCTCGCCAACGAAATCGTGCAAAAATGGCTGGATGGCAAAGCTCCAAAAAAGGTGATTGTGGTACCCAAGCGGATCGTGAACGTGGTATTATAAAAAAATCGGGAGGGGTAATGGCCCCTCCCGATTCGTCACTATTTCTCACTATACCCTTTAAAAGTTGTTGGATTACTCGAACGTCAGTGTGCGCTCGATTACCGATTTTTCGCTGGTGATGGAGAATTCTTTCACTACTTCTTCGCCTTTGCTGGCTACCATCACTTTGTATTCACCATCGTTCAGGTCTTTCAGGTTGAACTTGATGGCGGTTTTCATTTGCTTGCGGCCGATGCCTTCACGAGCCAGCACGTCGCCCTTGGCGTTGGTAATGATCACGGCGGCCGTGGCGAGTCCTTTTTTCTCGACGTTGACGTTGATGCCCCCGTCGATGTTTTTGTAAATCACCGTAGCGAAGGTGGTGGGTTTTTTAGCGCTTTCGCCAGGACCGGCAAATGCTACTGTAGTACCAAGCGCCAAAGCGCAGATAAGGGATTTGAATGAATTTTTCATGGCTTTTTGTTTTTTAAGTTTTGGCTAATATTTGTCGTTATTGACTCTACAAAGGTGGGGTATAGGAAGGTACTATGTAATACAAAGTACAGGAACGGAAAATTGAAAGGATGAGTGGTGTAGAAAGGGGAGAATAGTAATTTAAAGGCATACGAACTTGTCGGCCCGGTCGTTGGACTGGTAGTCAAGTGTGGTACAACCGTAATACAATTGGGAGTGAAATTTGTCAAATGGGGCGCCGTTGTAGTCGGCTTGGTAGCGGGAATATGCGGATGTTCATCCCGCAATCATTTGCTGATCAATAACTTATCGAATTATCTTCAATACAGCAGCCATAAAACCCCCATAATCAGCGCCCACCGGGGCGGGGGTACCTATGCGGGCTATCCCGAAAATTGCCTCGAATCGTTCGGCTACCTGGCCCGACAGATGCCCGTTGTCATCGAGTGCGATATTTCTATTACGAAGGATAGTATACTGCTGATGATGCATGACGACACCTACGAGCGCACGAGTACCGGTACCGGCAAAGTCAGCGAGCAGACCTGGACCTACGCCCAAACGCTTTTTCTGGAAGATCACCGTGGTGTTGCTACCAAGTACCGCATTCCCACGCTGGATGAAGTGTTGAAATGGGGGAATGGAAAAGTTATCTACACGCTGGACGTCAAGAAAGACGTACCCTACCGCTGGGTAGTGGAAGCTGTGCAAAATGCCAAAGCTGAAAACTACGCCGCGATTATTACCTACACCGCCACTCAGGCCGAACTCGTGCATCGCCTGGACCGCCGACTGATGATTTCGGTTACCATCCGAAATCGGGAGGAGTACGACCGCCTGCACGCGGCGGGCATTCCCGACAACCGTATGATTGCCTTCGTGGGTACCCGCGAACCCCCGGCGGACCTCTACGAGTTCCTACACAAAAAAAAGATCATGACGATTCTGGGTACCTTGGGTAATCTGGATGGCATGGCCGAAGCCCGGGGCGATGGTACCTACCGCCGGTTTGTGGAGAATGGCGCTGATGTCCTTTCGACCGACCGGCCCCTGGAAGCCGGACGGGCGCTCAATCTGATCAGGTAGAGAATGGGTAACGAACTACTGCTCCAGTTTGGTTAACAAAGCAATGACATCTTTCTCCGAACGTAGGTTCAGTTTCTGCTCCTGCACGATATTGCGGGCTCCCCGCTGATCCGACAATTTAGCAAGCAGACTCCTTTCGTTGAGCTTTATCGGCACGAGTGACCCATCGAGGCTTTGCAGGAAAAGGTCATCGCCCTTGGTGTATTCGTAGTCGTACTGTACGTTTTCATTATAGCCATTGCGCTCTACCGGATCGAGCCGGGCGGTATAGCGGCGCAGTAGTTTGGTTTTGCCATCGTACAGGGCTTGATAATATTGACTCTTTACCCGTACGAACGTCAGGTCGTTGATCATGAACGATTCAGGGTAAATCTGTTTCTCACCGTCGGCCAGACTTACGACGGCGTAATCCTCCATAACATTGTAGTTAATTAACAGAGCCAGCGACCGATTGTTCCGATAAGGAATGCTACCCTGTTGCCATTTGTTAAACAGAAAGGGCGAACCCTTGATGGCTACCGTACGGTAGCTGTTCTGCTGACCATTGAGGCGGTAGTCGTATAGTTCGGCCCGATATTCGTAGCGGTGAATGTCGGTAATGGAATCGTAGGCGATTTCTTTCTGCGCCCAGGTGGGCGCAGTGATCAAGGCGACAAACAGACAGATAAAATTTTTCATAGCCAAAGTATTTAAAAGGATGCCTTTCACAAATATACAAAAAAAGGAGGGAAAACTATTTCCCTCCTTTTTGCACCACATTGCTAATCAAAGAATTACTCGGCCACTCCTTCGGTCGCTAGCACGACTTTAGGTTTAGGCTTGGACTTCTTACGCATCACCACGTCGTAGAGATCGGTGCGGCGGTCTTTCATAATCTGTACCGACCCGTGCTCATGCAATTCTTTCAATTGCAATAGGTCCACATCCACGATCAGCATGATCTCGGTATTCGCGGTAGCTTCGGCCTTGATCGTGTTGGTGGGAAACTGGAAGTCCGACGGCGTAAACACCGCCGACTGCGCGTAGTGGATATCCATATTCTCGACGCGGGGTAGGTTACCCACACAGCCCGAAATGGCCACATAGCATTCGTTCTCGATGGCCCGCGCCATCGCACAGTTTCGTACGCGCATGTAGCCGTTCTGGGTATCAGTCAGGAAGGGTACAAACAGGATTTCCATACCCTGCCGGGCCAGCAGGCGGCTCAGCTCGGGGAATTCCACGTCGTAGCAAATTACAATCCCGATCTTGCCGCAGTCGGTATCGAACACCCGTACCTCATCGCCACCTACCATACCGTAGTGGCGTACCTCGTTGGGGGTAATGTGGATTTTACGAAATTCCTCGCTCGTGCCATCGCGGCGGTAGAGGTAGGCAGCATTGTACAGCTTGTCGTCCTCGACCAAAGGCATGCTGCCTCCCACAATATTGACATTGTAAGATATGGCGAACTCCTGCATTTTCTTTCGCACCACATCGGTATAGTCGGCCAGTTTACGGACCGCCTGGGGTTCGGGCATGTCGTTGAACTGTTCGAGCAGCGGCATGTTGAAGAACTCAGGAAACTGGATAAAATCAGCCTTGTAGGAACTCACGGCATCCACAAAGAACTCTACCTGCTCGAAGAAGGCGTTTACATCCTTGAAGAGGCGCATCTGCCACTGTACTACCCCAATGCGGATAATCGAGTCCGAAGGGTTGGTTCGCTTCTTGCCGGGTTGGAAATAGATGTTGTTCCATTCCAGCAGGGTAGCATAGTCCTTCGATTCGGTATCGCCGGGTAGGTAGCTGTTGAGTACCTTGCGCACGTGAAAGTCATTGGCCAGCTGGAAAGTCAGCGTCGGATCGTACAGTTCACGTCGTTTAACTTTATCGATGTATTCCTTGGGAGTCAACTCGTGGGCGTACGTATTGTAGTTCGGAATCCGGCCTCCGGCCACAATGCTTCGCAGATTGAGCCGCTCGCATAACTCCTTGCGGGCGTCGTAAAGGCGGCGACCCAGGCGCATGTCGCGGTACTCGGGATGCACGAACACCTCGATGCCATATAGCACATCGCCCTTGGGATCGTGGGTTTTGAAAGTATAGTCGCCCGTTACTTCCGCGTAGGTATGTTCGTCTCCGAATTTGTCGTATTTGATAATAATCGACAGTGCCACGGCTACTACTTTGCCGTCCACTTCCACACAAATTTGCCCTTCGGGAAATTTGCCCAGCAGTGAATCAATTTTATCCTTACGCCAGTACTCACCGCCAATACCCTGGTAGGCTTCGATCATGGCGGCCTTCAGGTCTTTGTAATCTTCTTCGACGAGTTCTCTGTTTATTATTTTCATAAATGAATTCTGAATTATTGATGGGTATGTTGGAAAAAACGTCCCGCGTGGATCATGACCGTGCTGGCAGACGAAGGGGTAAAACGTATCGTATAAGATCGAGCAAAAACGATAGAATCACCCACAAAACATTGCCAAGGAAAAGGAGGTTTGCCCAAACAGATGAAAAAACAAAAATAAATGCTGCTTGGCGAGACGGGAGGTACCCCTGATTTATACAAAAATACGCAAATCGGCCTTGAATGTCAAACTTTGCCAGTCCTGCCCGATGGGATTAAAATGGGCCCAGGTACCCCCTGCTAACCGAAAATGAGAAGAGCAGGCCATCTCCCGCGATCCGGGAGATGGCCTGCTCTAAAAATATATTAAAGGAGTTATAATTCGATTTGCCCGCGGATTTCTCCGCCCGGATTGGTGGCCGTATGAAAATTGAAATAGTACAAGCCATTCATCAGATCGGCCTCCTGCGCGGCTGTCAGGACGACCGAACCATTTACCGCACCGGAGGTAGAAGCCGGGAGGCCCGAGAAGGGGAACAGAACGGGGGCGTTGGCGCCCCGAGCAGCGTTGCCATGAATGTGACCCATCGTCGGATTGCCCGACAGGTTACTGTACGTCACGTAGTAGCTCAGCCGCTTGGTGTTTTTGTTGTAAGAAACATCGCCGCTGCCAGTACCGGAACCTGGTTTGGCAGGTACTTCCTGATCACCGCTCAGCGGTATTCCCTTTTTGCTGACATTAAAGCTCAGATTATAAAATTCGATCTGTCCCCGAATTTCGCCAGCAGGATAGGCCGCCGTGTGGAAATTGAAGTAAAAAAGCCCGTTCAGAAGATCAGTTTCCTGCGCCGCTGTTAGCGTAGCCGTACCATTCACGGTACCTGATGTAGCGTTGGGGATGCCGGTGAAGGGGAACAACACCGGAGCATTGGTACCACGCGGGGCACTGCCGTGAATATGGCCCATCGTGGGAGCACTCGTAAGGTTGCTGAACGACACGATGTAGGTCAACACCCTCGTGCTCTTATCATAGGAAACAATGGCGTTGCCGGTAGCCGGACTATTGATCTGGCCGGGTTCCTGAAAGGTACTCAGGGGTAGGTCATTCTGCGTGATAATGTTGCCGCCTAAATCATGATCCTGGCAGGCTGTGAAGAGGGCGATCAGAGCTAGTAGAGGGAAGAGTTTGGAGATAGTTTTCATAGGTAGATTCGTGTTTAGTATGATAAGGGAAACAGAAAAAGTAAAGATATGTTTAATAAGTTTTCATATTTCTTAGTGACTAAAATAAAGCTAGTTATAAAAGAATAATCTACCCTGTTTTGAAAACAGAACGGGACGGAAAGATCATACGCACAATGATCTTTCCGCCCCGTTTTATAATCTTAAAAATAACGCTAGACCTCGGTCTGTTCCTGGATGATGTTGAGCAGTAAAGCAGGAATAACGCTGCCGCTGTAATTTACTAATCCGATGAAATAAAATCCTCCTATCAGCTCTGATTCCTTAAAGGGTACCCCATTTACCGAAACATAACCCAAAAGAGAATTGAAAGCAGGATATTTTACGATATAATAAAGGGGGAATAAAAGAGATATGCGATGCCGCTATTCTTGCGACAAGCTAGTCCAGGCGGGAGGTTCCACGCCCATTAAGTGCCTTACGAAGAAGTCGCGCCGCTTGCGTTCACCGTATTCGCCCCCGGAGGAGTGCGCCATATTGGGTACCATCAAAAAATCAAAGTCCTTATCGGCTTTCACCAGGGCATTGACCAACTGCATCGTAGAGGCAGGATCGACATTGTCGTCCACCTCACCCAGAATCAGCAGCAGTTTTCCTTTCAAATTGGCCGCGTGAGTCACATTGGAACAATCGGCGTAATGTGGACCAATGGGGTACCCCATCCATTGCTCGTTCCACCATATTTTATCCATGCGATTGTCGTGGCAGCCGCAGGAGGATACGCCTACCTTATAAAAATCAGGATAGAACAGTAGCGCGCCGGTGGAGCTTTGCCCGCCGGCCGAAGTACCATAAATCCCCACACGGTCGAGATCCAGGTAGGGGTACTTTTTGGCCGCAGCCTGCATCCACAGCATCCGGTCGGGTAGACCTGCATCTTTCAGGTTCTGCCAGCACACGTTGTGGAAAGCTTTGGAGCGTTGCGAGGTACCCATACCGTCGAGCTGCACCACGATGAATCCCAGCTCGGCCAGCTCGAACATGGAGCGGTTGTTGGTCATGAACGACTTCGGAGCGAAGGCACTGTGCGGACCCGCGTAGATATTCTCGATGACGGGGTACCTTTTGGTCGAATCAAAATTCGTGGGGCGAATAATGATCCCCCAGATGTCGGTCTTGCCATCGCGACCCTTGGCCACAAACGATTCAGGCGCCCGCCAGCCTACCTTCGTCCATTCCGACGCATCGGCCTTTTCGAGTTCCATCACCACCGAACCATCGGTACTACGCCGCAGTACCGTCACCGGCGGCAGATCCACGCGGGAGTAGCTATCCACAAAATAGGCAAAATCGGGCGAGAACGTGGCGGCGTGATTGGCGTCTTCGGTCGTCAGGGCAGTCAGACCCGAACCATCGAAATTGATGCGAAAGTACTGAACAAAGTAGGGGTCCTGCTGCGGGTTGACGCTTCCGGCGGCAAACAGAATGGTACGCTTTTTCTCATCGACGTGTATGACATTCCGCACCACCCAGTTGCCCCGGGTAATCTGATTTTTTACCTGTCCAGAGGTACCATCGTATAGGTACAGGTGATTCCAGCCATCGCGTTCCGACGCCCATATAATCTCTTTGCCATCGGCTATATCCTGGCGAAAACGTTTGCCGCTGTAATCGATGAAAGTCGGACTTTTTTCCTCGATCAAAGGCTGGATGGTACCATCGGCGGCGTTTACTTCCAGCACCCGATAGAGCTGATGCCCGCGTTGGTTATACTCGAATGTGAAGGCGCGGCTGTCCTCACGCCATTCCATCCGTGAGAGGCTGTATTGCTGCGCAAATAGCGCGTCGTCGATGGACAGGTGCTTTTTCTCTTCTACCCAAAAGAGCTGCGGCCTCCGCACGGGCAAGGCATCACCAGGTTTAAGGTACTCCCGGTTTTCAAGTTTGGGCTGGAGCTGGTCGTCGGGTGAGGAGCGCACGAAATAAATGAGGTGCTTTTCGTTAGGACGGATTTTGTTGGTCACGAGCTTTTTTGAATCCGGTGACCAGCGCACGTAGCCCGAATAATACTCACCTTCCGAACCATCGAAACTGAGCTGGCTTTCTTCCTGCGTCTTTTCAGTACGTACGTATAGGTTGTGGTTTTTTATGTAGGCTGTGCGGGTACTGTCGGGCGAGAACACGGGTTTGGCCGACTTTTCGTCGTCGCTGTTGGCCCAGTAACGGCGTTCATCGGTAGGAATCGGGTCTTTTTTGGTAAGGCTGTTATTGGCCAGGTTATAGGTCCAGGTGAAACGCTCAGCCCTGAACTCGATTTCCCGGTCGTCCTGGATGTAGGCAAGTCGTGCAAGGGGTAGGTTGTAGGGATCGATTTTCGACTGCGTCAGTTCCGAAAGTTTATTGGCCAGTTTTTCATGATCAAAAGCCACCAGCCGTTGCTTTTTGGCCGGATTGACCGCCATGTACTCTTTGCCACGTGGTGTCTGGATCGCGTACCAGAGCCATTTCCCACTTGCCGACCACGCCATAGCCTGGGGGGCATGGTACACGTTGTCTTTCAATTGCTTTTTTAATTTTTCGGCCCGCTGGTAGTCCTCCAGCCGTCCCTGTCCATGGACAAGCGCGTGGCAGGCCACCAGCAGGATGCAGACAAGGGAAAAGCTACGGAGGGTGCTGAGTAAAGTAGGCTTCATGGAAATGCTGATCTTGGTTTTTGGGTAAATTTAAAAGAATCTCTCAAGATTGCCAGACAGGCAGCATTAACGATTGTGCAGGTAGTAGTAATGGGCGGAAATACACTTTTAAGTATAGTTTCTTAGTTAGTGCTACCTCTCGAAATCATGCCCCAGATTTTTTATAACCACGGCCGACGTACTTTTCTGAAATCATCCGCCCAGGCAGCAAGTGTATTGACCGCCTACGGAATGGGCCTGACTTCCGTTCTGGGAGCTGGCAAAGCCGATGAAACATTGCTGGCCCTGCTGTCGGATACCCACGTTTCCGAAGATCCCCAAAATGAATACCGGGGTTTCTTTCCATTCAAAAACCTGCAGACTGTGGTACCCCAGGTACTGGCGGCCCGTCCTGATGCCGTGCTAATCAACGGCGATGTCGCTCGCCTGACCGGCGAGAAAGCCGATTATCAGCAAGCCAAAGGGCTGCTGACTCCGCTAGCCAGCCAGAAGCCCATCTACATGACACTGGGCAACCACGACCACCGTGAAAATATCCTGGAAGTTTTTTCGACTCCCAAAGAAATGCAGGATTTGAAAGACAAACGCGTACTGGTGATCGAACAGCCCACTACCCGCTTCGTACTGCTCGACTCGCTGCTGTTCACGAACAAAACGCCCGGACTGCTGGGGCAAAGCCAGCGTACCTGGCTGGGAGAGTACCTTAAACAGTCGTATACTAAGCCGACAGTGCTTTTTGTGCACCACACCCTGTCAGATGCGGACAGTGCCTTGCTGGATACGGACAAGTTTTTTCAGATCATCCAGCCTCATCGGCAAGTGAAAGCCGTGTTTTATGGCCATTCGCATGAGTACAAGTACAGTACCCTGGATGGCATTCATTTGGTCAATCAACCCGCGGTAGGTTATAATTTCGCGGATGAGGAGCCCGTGGGCTGGCTATCGGGTAAGTTTCGCAAAGAGGGGGCCGAACTCACGCTGCACGCTTTTGCCGGTAACAGGAAGGACGATGAAAAAACGGTTTCGCTCAAGTGGCGTTAATATGGGTCGTATACCAAAAAACGAAAAAAGGAAGAGCGTTCGCTCTTCCTTTTTCGTTTGAATTTCATGGCTGTGAATTCTTACTTGTCTTTTTCGAACCCTTCCATTTTCACGAGCTTGTTGTAAAGTCCCAACATCAGGAATGAAGGTGCCCATTGGCCCACAAAAGTAGAATCCTTGTCTTTGCCCAGGATTTTGAACGCGGCCGAAACGGCCATCGAACCCAGGGCAGCCCATAGGAATACATCAGAAGGTACCCGTGCCGTGTAATCTTCAATGGCTGCCGCCACCGGTCCTTCTTTATGGTCGGGGTTATAGTTATTGACTTTGTCTTTTACTTCTTTGGCTTTCTCTTTCACTTGTTCGGTAGCTTCCATGGTGTTTCGTTTGTTTTAGTTAGTTGATAGGTACCCAGTAAATAATCTGTTTTGGGCGATTGTTTCAAATTTCTCAAGATTTCTTAGGTACCCATGACCTATTCTTTTTCCGAACTAATCAAAAAAGTATTCCAATACCAGGCCACTCGGTTTATCCGCGTGAGTATGTAAGTGGAACCCCACCACAGCGGGTGAAAATTCAACAAGAACGAGGAAACAACGAATCAGTTGGTGTAGATCATAATGTATTTTTTATCCTGCCGATCTTCTCCAATGACTATCTGTTTTACCTTGTCAAAAAGAAGGGTATTCAACTCTTGCATGCTTGATAGTTGGCCGTCCAGATAGAAGACCGCCCCCATGTTCCTGCCCGTTATTTGAAGTTTATTATCGATGGATTTGCCTACCCCCAACTTTTCGAGTTTTTCAGCCTGATTCTTTCCTTCAAAAAATGCACTAGGGTAACTGGCTCTACCCATTTGGATTCCCTTTTCATCGAACTCTTTCATGAGTTTGTCTTCAACATACTCCGACTCATGCGCCTTTTTGAGGGCCAAAGCTTCCTGATAGTTCTGATTATAGCGCGAAAGCAAGGGCTCAGGGGGCAATTGACCCAGACCTACCCCACCCCCAAGCACGTACCCCGAGTACCCTTTGATGGGCGAGTATGCATCATCACTGCTGTTGTTTCCTGTACCCGAAGATCCGCCGCCCCCCGAAATAGTGTGTACCACAATGCTGGTAATGAACTGCTGCATGGGATCATATTTCAGTTCGTTTATACTCATTTTGGCCCCAAACTTGTTGAAATCTCCCTTTATTACACTGATTTCATCCCAAGTAGCTGTGGCCGGAATGGTCCAAAAAAGCGTATCACCTTTCATTTGAGTCCATTTGCTTTTGGTTGCAGAGGCGGTGTCGGACTGGGGTACCCTGGCTTCCTGAGCAACGGGTTCGACTACTTTCTCTGGAAGAATTGGGGACGGTGTTTCCGCTTGGGGTACCCCCTTTGTAGTCTCAGTCTCAGTCATGAGTGCATCAACGACGGGCTGCATTGCCTCAGGTACCGCAACCACAATCTTACTTTTGTAGGGAGCCACAAAGGCCGAGGATAGGTACAGCGTGGCGAGCAGGCAGGCGTACTTCCCGGCTACCCAGTAGTTGGATGGTTTTCGGTTCATCATTTTGATACGTTTTTTGAGTAAGGATTGGGCAAAGGAGTTGGTCAGAGGTGGTTCGTTGGTGCGCATCACCGTTTTCAGCAGACTCACCTGGTAGTACTTTCTTTCAAATCCGTGATCCAGTACGGCCCGGTCGGCCAGATATTCCAGATTCTCCTGCACCAGCCGCTGATGCATCCAGGCAAACGGGTTGAACCACAAAAGGATGCGCTGGATTTCAGCCAATAACAGATCCAGGCTGTGGCCCTTGCGGGCGTGCTCGAATTCGTGCAAAAGAATGTGCTGTAATTCAGCTGGAGTATGTTTTTCGGGATTGCAGACCACCCAATGAAAAAACGAGAAAGGGGACAGGGTACCTTTATGCCGTAACATGCTCACGCCGTTCTCGAGTCGCTCGACCGGATGCCGCCAAAGCATGCGAAACAGACCCCCCAAGTGGTACAATAGACGTGCAAGCATGATGCCGGCCCCTACGAGGTATATTAATAAAAGCCAGTCGGCTAGTTCCCATACGGGGGTACCTTGGGTACCCGTTGAAACCGGTTCCAAGGAGATTGCTGCAATAGGCGGCGCTACCGTTGGTACGGCATTGACGATTTCGGGTAGGGTACGGTGAAATTCCTGCTGTACCTCCACGGGTCCCCAACTTGCCAGCGGAATCCACGGCAACGACCAGGCCGCTAATACATTCAGCCACAGCAAAGCGCGGTTAATTCCCGAAAATGTTTCGAACTGAATTAGCCAGCGGTAGCCCAATGTCAGGGCTGCCAGCAACAGGCTTACTTTGAGTAGATAGTATAGTAACATGGAAATGGTGAGTTTAGGATGAACGGAATGCCGCAGAATTTTGCGCCGCTACGGATTCTCTTCGATCATTTTGATGATTTCGCGCAATTCATCGGGGCTGATTTTGTCCTGTTTGGCAAAATATGCCACCAGATCTTTGTAGGAGTCGTTGAAATAGCCACTCACGACTTTGTTGAGGACAAAGTGATTCTGATAATCCTCCTTGCTGATTACTGGGTAGTATTCGTGCGTGTTGCCAAACTGCCGGTGCGCGACGTACCCCTTCTCTTCCAGATTGCGGACAATGGTCGAGAGGGTGTTGTAGTGCCAGTTAGTTGCCGCGAAGAGCGGCAGCATGTCCTTGATGAAGGCACGTTGCAGATTCCACAGCACCTGCATGACCTCCTCCTCTTTGTTGGTTAGTTTTTCTATTTCCATGCACCAAAGCTAAAACTATTTTTCTAGTAATCAAACTATTTTTCTAGTGGAAATTCTAAAGCAACAAAATCCTGTGAGCGTATCGGGATTTTGGTTGGGCGAATTATGAGGAGGGAAAATTCGTATAGCACTCCGTTCAAAATTTGGCATACTTTTTAAAATCGACTAGGATACTCAGCGGGATCTAGCAGGGAGCTGGGCATTTTCAACCATTATA
Source organism: Salmonirosea aquatica (assembly GCF_009296315.1). Classification (NCBI taxonomy): domain Bacteria; kingdom Pseudomonadati; phylum Bacteroidota; class Cytophagia; order Cytophagales; family Spirosomataceae; genus Salmonirosea; species Salmonirosea aquatica. The sequence goes on along the minus strand of NZ_WHLY01000002.1, from coordinate 1,211,497 downwards.
AAGCAACAATCAGATGAAAGAGAAAAAGACGAATGAGGGGCGTCGCTCCGTGGGGCGGGTATTGCGGTCGGCAGGAGGCATGCTAGCGCTGGTACTTGTCATTGCGGTAAGCTGTAAGGAGGGAGAGGATTTCTGGGATAGCATGATTCCGGAGACTGATAAGGAAACCACTACCGCTCAGGTAGCCGGGTATGTGTTTCGTCCGGCCCTGGCGCCAGCCAATGAAGCCAATGAGCGCCAGCTCAAGGTACCCTCGGGCTTCCAAGTGAGCAAATTTGCGGAAAACATGGGACAGCCCCGCATGATGGTTGTTAGCTCGAGCGGCCGGGTGTATGTGTCGGATCGGGAAGCGGGCACGGTCACCATGCTTATGGATGCTGACGGTAATGGAATGGCCGAAAGCAGCAAGGTAGTAGCTACGATCAAGCAGGTACATGGGTTGTCGATTTATAACGGAAAAATATACATGGTGGCAGTAAACGAAGTGTATGTTGCCGACATGAATGGCGACGGAAGCTTGGGCCAGCCTAAGATGCTGATCAGCGACCTGCCGGACGGGGGGCAGCACCCCAACCGGACAATTGGGTTCGGGCCGGATGGGATGATGTACCTTACGGTAGGCAGTACGTGCAATGCCTGTGCCGAACCTAATCCCGAAAACGCCACCATTTTACGGGCCAATGCCGACGGTAGCAATCGAAAAATATACGCCAAGGGTCTGCGCAATACCATTGGCTTTGGCTGGCACCCCGAGACGGGTGAATTGTGGGGCCTGGACCATGGAATCGACTGGCTAGGTGATAATGAGCAGGAGGAGGAGGTAAACCAGATTAAACAGGGTGCCGATTACGGATGGCCTTACATCTACGGAAATGGTAAATACAATCCTGCTGATCGTCCTAAGGGTGATACGACCTACCAGCAATATCTACAGAAAACCACCCTGCCTACCCTTACCTACCAGGCTCATTCCGCACCAATCGGGATGGTGTTTTATACGGGATCACAGTTTCCGGCTGAGTACAAAAATGACGCTTTTGTAGCCATGCGGGGTTCCTGGAACCGTAGTTCGCCGGTAGGGTACAAGGTAGTTAGGCTACATTTTGAAAACGGGAAACCCGTCCGCTTCGACGATTTTCTGACGGGCTTTGTCATTGACAACAACCGCTCGCATTTTGGCCGTCTGGCAGGATTAGCCGTGCATACTGATGGTTCGCTGTTGGTATCAGACGATACCAACGGAGTTATCTATCGGATTTCGCGACAACCCTAACTAGTTTGGCCAGGAAATTTTTGGAAAAGGTACTATTTATCGCTTCAATGGCTCCATTAGTTTAGAAAAAGATAACGGTACCCCAATAAGCAAGTCTCTATTGCTTATTGGGGTACCGTTAATTCAGCCCAGCCACTCGTCATATCGAAAATAGGCCAGCATTGGAAGTATGTGCGGTTAGTCCGTTTGGCTTTTAAATAACAGCGAAGGTTTTGCCTGCACCTCTTGTCGGAAAGCTGCCCACTGGGTATCAAAAAACTGATTCACCTTTTCGATCGCCTGCGTTGCCATCACCTCAGCGTCCCGTACCATTTGCTCATCCTCCTGATTGGGCATAAAGGGTTTGCTGCCGGTCCAGGGGGTACCTGCCACGGAGTAGTAGGCGTCGCGCCATACGGTGAGGGCGGTTTGGCGGTAGGGGCGTCCGTAGCCCTGTTTTTCGAGTGGCTTGGGTTCGATCAGTTCACGGGTAATTTTGAGGGTATCCTGCATGGCCTTCAATTTCTTATCCCACCCTCTCCAGGCTTCACTGTCGGCACCTTTTAATTGTTCAGTAAGCAGCTTTACGGTGTTATCAGCATCGTTGAGACGATCGGTAACTTCGGTCAGCTTCGCGCCGGTTTCGGTCAGGCGATCGGCCATCGCGCGTCGCGCCAGAATTGCGGTCCTGTTATATTCCAGGCGCGGGTCAGCGCGGACATTCACCGTGGTAGAATCCTTCAGGTCTTTGTAGCTCACCACCACCCGGTAGGTACCTGGCATCACGGGTAAGCCAATGGGTTCGGGAGCATTGGTTTTGGGTTTCTGGCTGCCGGGCTGGCGGATTCCCCGCTCGCGCAAATCCCAGGTCGTGCGCTGCATGCCTACGGTATCCACTTTATCGGTGAACGAACGCACCAATTTCCCTGCCGCATCATACACCCATATTTTTACCGTATCCATCTTCACAACCTTTGCCGAATCCGTTTTCACTACGGGTAGGGTCATATCCTCGCGGTTCGTTTTTTTCTCCACTTTCTTGGCTACCGGAGGCGTAACGGGCGCAGGAATGTCCTGTATTTCCGGGTTGAGATAATAGGTGAGCCGGGCCATGCGACTACGGTTTTGAGCCTGGTATAGCCCATCTCCGCCTGATCCGTAGCCCGGTATGTCTTTGGTTTCGGCCAGATAGGCCTCCGGGCTCGCAAAGGCCACTATTTTTTTGTCCAACGTCTTGGCATTGGAGGCGATCGCCCGCAGAGGACGGATGTCGTCCAGCACATACAGCGAACGCCCGAAGGCACCTATTACCAGATCGGCCTCACGCTCCTGCAAAGCCAGATCCATAACGCTTGTGGAAGGAATGCCCGACTTCCATTGAGTCCAATTCTTGCCATCGTCCGTACTTACCCATAGGCCGTGTTCGGTGCCGGCAAAAATCAGGTTAGGTACCTCGGTGTCGGAAAGCACGCAGAGCGCGTAGCCCCGTACTTTTTTATCGTCCACTAGGCGCTCCCAACTTTTGCCATAGTCGCGGGTGCGGAAGATATAGGGGGCAAAGTCGCCCATACGGTAGTGGTTGGCTACTACGTAAGCTTCGGCCGGATTCTTCTTGGTGACTTTAACCTGCGGAATCCAAGCTTCCTTAGGTAGGCCCGGAATCCGGTCGCGCAGATTGGTCCAGGTTTGGCCGCCGTCTCGTGTCAGCTGCACATTACCGTCGTCAGTCGTAATCCAAATCACTCCCTTTTCGGTATAAGATGGGGCGATGGCCAGAATAGTCGTGTTGTTTTCGGCGGAGGTCACATCCAGCGAAAGGCCACCGCTTTCATCCTGCTTTTGTTTAAGAGGATTGTTAGTCGTGAGATCCGGGGAAATAATGGTCCAGGATTTTCCCTTGTCCGTGCTTTTGTGCAAAAACTGACTACCGTAGTAGATCGTACTGTTGTCCAGCGGATCCTGGGCCAAAGCAGCGTTCCAGTTAAAGCGCAGGCGGGTGGCCAAGTCTGGTGCCGGTGGGCGCAGGCTATAACTTTGTCCGGTTTCAATGTCAAAACGGCCCAGATTACCACCTTGTGACATAGCATAGCCATAGCGGGCATTGTCGGGGTCGGGCAGTACGTCGAAACCGTCGCCTCCCCATACGCTTTGCCACAGGTAATTACGAATTCCTTCGCTCATCCAGGTGTAGGCTGGGCCCCGCCATGAGCCATTGTCCTGTAAGCCACCATATATATTGTACGGAATTTCATTGTCTACATTGACGTGATAAAACTGCCCAATGGGGATTCCTTCCGCAAAAATCCATTTTTTGCCTCCATCCCGTGAGATAGTCACACCGCCATCATTCCCATTGATGATAAAAGACGGATCTTTTGGATGAATCCACAAGGCGTGATGATCGGCGTGAGCCTGGTCAAACCCGGCGGCAATCTTGAAACTTTTGCCACCGTCGACACTGACATTCACGGTTTGCCAGAGAGTATATACCTTGTTTTCATTAATTGGGTCGGCAATGATATCATTGAAATAGAACGGGCGGTTGGTGGCAATTTCGGGATCATCGGTAATTTTGGTCCAGGTGAATCCACCGTCACTGCTGCCATATAACCCGTTTTTTTTGGCTTCCACCAGTGCATACATGCGGTCGGGGTTGGCGGGTGAAATCGCTACGCCGCAACGTCCGTAGTCACCTTCGGGCAATCCCTCGTCCTTTCCCAGTTTTTTCCAGGATTGGCCGCCGTCGTGCGTCAGATACAGGCCCGAACCCGGTCCACCTGACTGGAAGTCGTAGGGCGTACGGCGGTGTTCCCACATGGCTACCAGAATTTTCTGGGGGTTAGCGGGGTCCATGATCATGTCCGCAACGCCCGATTTTTCGTTGGTAAAAAGGATTTTCTCCCAGGTTTTGCCGCCATCCATAGTTTTGAACACTCCCCGTTCGGGATGCTCGGCGTAAGGATTGCCAATGGCGCCGGCGTATACCACTTGGGAATTGGTTGGATCAATCAGTATCCGGTGAATCCCCCGCGTTTTTTCCAAACCCATGCGTTGCCACGTTTTTCCGGCATCCAATGATTTGAAGATACCTTCACCCAGGTTAATCGAATTGCGGGGATTGCCCTCACCAGTACCTACCCACACTACGCTGGGATTTGACTGCTGAATGGCCAGAGAACCGATATTTAGCGTTGGCTGTCCATCAAATACAGGCTCCCAGGTACCTCCACCGTTTTCGGTTTTCCACACGCCACCCGAAGCCGCCCCCACATAGATGATATCGGGGTTGGCGTGGACGGCATCGACGGTTGTGATGCGTCCCGACATCACGCCGGGTCCAATGCTACGCGCTTTCATGGCTTTTGTAAGGGAGGTAGGTAAGGCCTGGCCGGAGGAAGAGTACCCCATTATACTGATCGTAATGGCTAAAAGCAGCGATTTTAAGGAAATGTGTTGCATTTGATCCGAGTTAGGTTAGAATTATTCTGCGAAACGCCTAAAATACAAAAAGACCGCGAAGGCGGTCTTATGTTTTTATAAATGTATTTGGTTATTCGCTCATGGCGAGTGACATTGAGAAACTTACATTTTTTTCAATTGCTTCTCCAGTTCTTCCAGATGATCGTCTGTAAAATCCAGGTGCGTCACCAAACGTACCAGGTGCTTGCCAAAGGCCACCGCCCGGATACGCAGCATATCCAAACGCCGCACATAGTCTGTAGCCAGAATGGTATCGGGCAAGCGGAAAATCACGATATTGGTGTCGATGGGGTAGATGTCTTCAACCTCCGGCATCTGCCGAAGCATGGCCCCGATGGACCGGGCCCGCTGGTGATCTTCCCGCAGGCGGTCTACATGGTGGTCGAGGGCATAGATACCCGCGGCGGCCAGGAATCCGGCCTGCCGCCAGCCGCCGCCCATCACTTTGCGAAAGCGCCGCGCCTGCCGGATAAAATCGGCTTTTCCCAGCAGCAACGACCCCACCGGACAGCCCAGTCCTTTGGACAGGCACACACTTAGTGAATCAAACAGGGCCCCGTGTAGGGAAGGTGCTTCACCCGTTTCGACCAGTGCGTTGAATAGCCGGGCACCGTCCAGATGCAGGGGTACCTTGTGGTTATCACATACCTGGCGGATCGCCTCGATCTCTTCCAGCGCGTAGTAGCATCCGCCGCCCTTGTTCATGGTATTCTCAAGCGATACGAGCCGGGTCACGGTGGCATGTACATCGTCGGGACTGATTGCCTCGGCTATCTGCTGGGCATTCAGGCGGCCCCGGTCACCGTCCAGAAGCTTTACCGAAGAAAAAGCATTGAGCATAATGCCACCGCCTTCATAGAGGTAGATGTGTGACAGCTTATCACAAATCACGTCACTGCCGGGCTGCGTATGCACCCGGATGGCAAGCTGATTGGTCATAGTACCCGAAGCGCAGAACAGCGCTGCCTCTGTACCAAACAGTCGGGCGGCTTTTTCTTCGAGCGCATTGACGGTCGGGTCATCACCCAATACGTCGTCGCCCAGCGGAGCCGCCCACATGGCTTCTCTCATGCCTTCAGTGGGACGGGTAACGGTATCGGAGCGGAGGTCGATTTGCATAGGATCAGGCGTTTCCTTCTGGAGGGTTGGAAGGTTGAGGCAAAGTTAGGGTACCGATGATTCAAAACGCTCTTTTTTCGGATTTTCAATTTCATATTGCGTTACAAGTTTTTTGTTTCTGAAAATCAGTAATTTATTGTCTGATAATTCTAATTTGTTGCCCATAAATCGCTTGTTGTACACAAAAAATTTATCCTGGCTCCTTTCAATGGTACGGATCAACTTCTTGCCCTTCCGGGTAGGTCGGTAGATTCCCAGTGTCTTATTCTGGTTGGTCAGAGCTACTATGTAGTGGTCCCGAAGATGAATTTCATCACCAGTGAGGCGATAGTCGATTTTCTTGCGGCGCCTTTGCAAGTAGAAATTCTCGTCATTCCGTTTATAGATTCCTTCCGTCACCCTTCGTTTGTTCCGATGTACCAGTGCCGAGTCACGCTGGACAACGGTATATTTGAGGTTGCTTTTGCGCATGAACGAAAGACTGTCTTGCGGACCGGAGCGATGGTACTGGTAACGGATTTTTTTGCCGGGTGGACGGGAAATGGTCAGCGTATCGTTGTCGAGCGAATAGACTGTGAAGCCACTGCCCACCGTGGCGGGCGTTATTTTCTTCAATTCAAAAGCCTTCTTATCCGCGAAGTCCAGCAAATAATCCAGCCGTAGAGAAAAGTTTTCATTCAGATCGTAGAAAAGCCCGTTTCCCAGATTCAGGCCGAGGGGATCGTAAGGTACCTCTACTGTTTGCAGGGTATTTCCTACCATTTGCTGTTCCGTCTGCCGTACCACATCCAGCCTCAGATCGTTCGGTTCGACGTCGGGTTCGATATGCACAGTTTCGAACGGAATGCGTTCGAGTGCTTTGATTTCCCTGACATTCAGGGTAGAACAGCTGCTCAATCCCAATCCGGACAGAAGCAGAAAAGTACCTAAGGTGATGGTTTGAGTTTTCATGCTAGGTTGGCTAATTTGGAAAGTTATAGAGACACTTGCTGCTTACCTTACTAGTGGAGGCTCACGCAGGCTTTTAGATAAAGGGTATGCCACCTACTTTTTTCCCCACTGGTTTGGGAGAAAAAATAGACATACCCATATACGTGAGCAAAACATTCGACAATTATAAGTACGGGTGTGAACTAGGTAGTAGTTGAAAATAATATCTATTAATAGATTGATAGTCAATAAATTGAGTTTTTGAATTAGTGAAAACACCCGGCTGATGTTGAGTAGAAGAGTAAGGATATCCTATATGTGGCTTAGATGTTTTATAGTATTCCATGAAAATTTAGTATTTAAGTTTTCTACAACTAACTCTTAACAAACTAGAAAAATGGAAAATAATCAGAAAAATCAGGAAAACGAACAGCAAACCAATAGGAACGCTGGACAACAAGAACAACGTAGCGGACAATCACAAGGTAACCAGGGCAACACGGGGCACCAGCAGGAGCAGCGCCAGAGCGGCCAAGGCCAGCAGGAGCAACGCAACCAGGGAAACCAGGAAGGCAGCGACCGTAATAGCAAAGGTTGGCAGGACCGCGATGAAGAAACGCAGCGTACGCAGCAATCAGATCAGAATCGCGACCGCAACAGTTAATTGCATAAGATAAAATCTGTTAATGAACGGAGGAATTCAATAACTTGAATGGTTTTGTTCATTGATAAGATGGAAAGCAGGAAAGCGAAAGCATTCCTGCTTTTTTTTATGTGATACTAACCCAATACTCCTACCAATCAGGGTAGGTACCGGGAGACAAACGGATTTGAGCAGGCGCCAATGTGAAGCGTCCGCACAATCCTTGTGTCACCATCAGCCTATTCGCGGGTATCGGTAGGGATAAAGCGTGGGCGTGGGTACTAAAGACCAAACCTAGTGATGTTATCGGAAACGTTTCACCTTATCGTATCGAATGCGTACGTCGTCGCCTTCGTGTATGGCGCGTAGGAAAATAACATCCCCCTTCACATCTTCCACTTCCCGGATCTCCAGATGATTGGCAGGCGCTTTCCGACGCAGATTATTCATCGGAATCTGAATGCTCAGGTTGGTTTTGTTGCCAAAACTATACACTCCATCCAGAAAAAAATAGAAGACATTGGATTCTACTTTCATGCGGTTTACTTCTACTTCCTCTCCTTTTAGGATAAACTTCGTTCGGAAGGGAGCGAACTTTATGTTATCCAGGTCCCGGTTTTTAAAAATGAGTTTGCGGATATCCATCAAAGGCTTGAAATCAATAATACGTACCTTATCCAGATTCAGGTTGACAAAGCCTTTCATAGAAGGTTTTACAAAAGTGGTATCGTTACTGATGCGGGATTCGAACTGGAAATCGGCGGTAAGAATACCGTGAAGGTTCTGGTCTGTAATGGTTTTCTGTCCGAAATTAGCCAGTGAGTAAAAAACGGAATCCACTGTGGCCTTGTCCACATTTCCCTCAGCATAGAACAGAGGCAAGCCCTGGCCATCAAAGGTTTTGATTCCGCCGGACAAACGTACCTTACCCCCGCAGGTATTCATGGAAAGATTTTTCAGCTCGATCAATTGATTCTTGACCAGTACTTGGCCCCGCACCTGATCGGCCCGTAGCCTATGGTACCGCATGTGGTCGACTTCCAGACTGGCGGTTACCTGAAGTTTGTCGATGGTTTCATCCAGAAGTTTGGTGATTTTAAACTTCGTTTTTCCGCTGGTCCGGCGGGCACGTCGGCCCGCCAGCCGGTCGGGAAACGTCACAACCCAGTTGGGGATCCGGGCATGAACAAAAGCCTGGGCCGGATTGATGGAACCGAACAGGGCCGCAGGCAGATGCATCACTTTACCGGAAATAAGCAAATCATTGCGACCATCATACAGACTCAATCGGGGAATCCAGACGGTATTTTCGTCAAAAGTAGCCTTTCCGGTAAGCTGACTGAGATCGATCTTTCCTGGTTTGTTGCGGAGCGACAGATTGGACAGTTGCAAACTACCCCGTAGTTTTCCGGTCATGCGGTCAGCTCTGGCATCATAAAAAGTAACGGGGCTCCCTTCGTAGTGAAACGTAAGTGCCGCGGTACCCTTACCCACCGCATAACGGCTCGAATCGAGCAGGGCATTGAGAGTAGCGGGGGTAGCGCGCAACGAAAAATCCATGACCGAACTGGCTACTTTAAGATTCGTAATGCTGAGATGGCCTTGTAAAGGTATGGTTTCAAAGAAACCTGCCGCCTGACTGACGTCGATGCGCGAATTTTCGTCACCCGCCGGTTTTTTAGTATCGTACCGGTTGGTGAAGGTACCCTCGGCTTTCATACCCCGCAAGTGACCATAGGGTAGGGGATACGAGAAGGTATCGGTCTGGAAGCGCACATTGATTCGGGGGTTTGGATCAGTCAGGGTACCCCTCAGGTGTACCGTGGCCCTGACAGTCGGCAGAATTTTGCGACGGACAATAGCCCGCTCCAGTTTTTCGGGCAACAGATGGAGCGTAGCCGCAAGGCTGGTTTTTTCTACCCCGAAATTCAAACCTACAAAGCCGGGTTTTGGTCCCCCTTTGATGTAGCCGACTATAGTGATTTTGTCAACGTTTGGATTAGCTACCCGGATGAATGATGGATTGACCCGCCACAGCTTACGGGTAGGAAAAAAATCAAGACTCAGGTGTACTTGCGCCAGCTGATTCCGTAGAAAACTGCCTTTGGCTGCGTTGAATACCAGGCCATTGAAATAGGTTTCTCCGTCGACATCAAAATGACGTAGGGTGTCAGTCAGATGCACATCACTCGTTACCCGTCGAAGCTCGGCTCCGTATGATTTGCCTCGGAGTGAGTCGGTGTATTGAATGGGGCAGTTGCTGAACGAGAGAGTTTCAAGTGTTTGCAGAAAATCGCCATTCTTCTTTTTTAGAGTATCGGGTACCTCGCTGGTGCGGGCCTTCTCAAACATGGAAGCATTAGAATACCCATCCCGCCTGACAAATACGGTGATGCTACCTTCTTCCACCCCTACCTTCCTGATCCGTATACTTCCATGGAATAGCTGGTCAAAATCCAGGGTAGCAGTTACACGATCGGCCCGTAGTAAAGGCGTGTGGTGTTCGGAAAACCGGCGGTCTGTCATCGATACATTTTCAAAGGAGAAGGTCAGACCCAAGCCGTGCCCGAAAGGAGTAAACCCGACATCGCCTACCTCCAGTCTGCCATCGAGGTTTTCGGCGGTCAGGGCCTGCACATAGGCCAATAGCTTCGATTTATAGGTACGTGTCCAGAGTATGGTACCTCCTACCAGCCCCAGAACCAGTAAAATTAATCCCGTGATGATAATTCTTTTGAACAAAACCCTGCGCATGTATATTCGAGATCCGGAAAAACAGTTTAAGGTTGGTGGGCAAAAGAAAAAATAAACGAGGGAAAGAGAAAAGAAGAGAAGTTCTGGATGGCAAGTGCAAGTCCACCGGCAGCCTCAGTCGACAGGACGGTTTTAATTGAAACTACTGGCTAGTTTAGTATTCCACAGGCATGCAGAACCCTTTCAACGAGCCTGGAGGGTGGGTTTTTCGGGAGTCGAGCATCCACATCCTTTCGCACACCCACCCGTAGCCGGGCGGCGCAGCGTTTTCCACAATCGGGTACCCAGGTACCCTAAAGCTCCCGCAAAAATGAGTAACACGATGATTTGCTGAATCATGGAATAACAGATTGGATAGCTATGTAAGCACTGAATTCAAACCAACGCTTACACACGTACAAAACTCCAAACTTACTGCCAATGGTTCCGCTGTGCCAGTGTAAAGGCCTGCTGGTAATGGTGCTCGCTATGCCAGGCATAAAGCGCTATCACTTCCGAAAGCGGATAAATGCGGCCGGTTTCGGGGTGGACATAGGTACGGGCCAGATCGTCCCCATCCAGGGAGTTCATCAGCAGAACCCAGCGCAGGTGGATGTATTTCATCAATTGCAGCGAAAGATCGACCTGGGCAGATTTGGCGTCGGGTAGTTCGGCCCATAAATTCTCCATGTAGGGCTTGATAGTGGGCGAATCTTCGGTAAGGGCCAGCCGAAAGCGAACGTAAGCATTCATATGGCTGTCGGCCACGTGATGGACCAATTGCCGGATAGTCCAGCCATCAGGTCGGTAGGGGGTATCCAGTTTTTCGTCATCCCAACCGCCCAGCAGATTCATGAATTTGGAGGGTAGGGCGCTGATGATCTGTATATTCGATTTTATTTCATCGGGCGAATACTGGTCTTTTTTCTGAAAGCGTCCGATGGGGTAGCGTAAATCTTCGAGTTCCGGAGTCATAGGCAAATCTTGGATGGCGTTTATAAATTTCGGCTTGTACCGTTTTCCATTTTTCCCGGCTAATTTAAGCAAAAGAATCCGGTAAGAACACGGGACAATATTTCAGGTACCTTTCATCACCAGAAACAGCGAACTACCAAAGGGGGCGCTGCGGAGAAGCGCTTGCTCTGCCCTGGTCACAAATCGGAGGGTACCATTGATTAAGTCGCCCGGGTACCGCACATCGGATTCAACCGTCTGTGGTACCCTGCCCCGTCGAAGCTGATGGCGCTGCCACTGTCGAACAGCCAGAATGGGTAGGGAAAGCAGGAACGGCCAATAGGTATGGTAGAAGCTACGCAGGCCGGCAGCCTGGGCGTAGCTCTTGAAATCAGCCCAGGTGAAACGACGGGTACTGCCCACGGCGACGTCGTGGGTACCTGCAAATGCACTGAAGGCATGGATATTGATCAAAACCATACCATTCTCAGTGAGTCTTTTCCGAAAAACCGACAGCGTTTTCTTGATCTCCGCATCGGTTAGGAAATACAGGGCATCATTGCAAATAATCACATCGTACTGCTCCCGGGGGCGAAAGTTTTCTGTCTGCCGGAGGTCACCAAATCCTACGTCCAGTCCACGTTCCCTCGAAAAGTCAATGGCGTGCGGGGAGAAATCGAAGCCTGTGAGGTTGGAGTAGCCCTTTTCGTGCAGGTAAGAAAGTAAACCACCCGTGCCACAGGCGGCATCCAGAATTTTCAGGTCCGGGGTAGGTGGGCCAAAAGTTTTCCGGATTTGGTGAAAAATCCGATCGTGTAGAATCTGGTACCACCACAAGCTGCGCTCTACCTCGTACATCCGCTCGTATTCGGCCCGGTTGTCGATCATTCTACTATTTTTTTGATCACGTATTGCGGCTGGCCGCTCTGCGCCATGAAACTCTTGCCAATATACTCGCCCAATACGCTCAGCAAGCTACATTGGATTCCTCCGATGAACAGCAACGTAGCTGTCACGACCTGCCAGCCTTTGGGATCGGGGCCGACGACCCACTGCCCAAACAGATACAGCAACAGCAGAAAACCGATTCCTACGAGCCCTAGCCCGATGGGCATGAACAGCCGGATTGGCAGAGCCGAATAACAAAACAGGATGTTGAGGAAGAGCGAAATCAGTTTGCGTGGCGTGTAGTTGGAGCGGCCTTCTTCGCGCTTTTGATGGGTTACCTTCACGGTGCCAATGTTGCGAGTGACTCTCAGGATCAAGCCGTCGATATAGGGGTAAGGGCCTGTGTACTTGATAATTTCCTGGACCACTTCAAGTCGGATGAGCTTAAAGCTCGATAAATATAAATTCCGGGGCTTATTGAGCAGGTAACTGGTAATCCAATTGACGAATCGGCTGCCGAAGTTGCGATACAGGGCATGTTCTTTTTTGCCATAGTAGGTGTATACAACGCCATAGTTCCCCATCTCGGCCGTGTGTATGAGTTTTAGGATTTCCTCGGGCGGGTTCTGGAAATCATCGTCGATCATAACACAAAAATCTCCCTTCACATAATTCAGGCCACACATAACCGCATTGAACTCCCCGAAATTACGCCGCAGCGATATGAATGTCACCTCAGGCCGGGCCTGGGCCAGCTGGGTACATACCTGCTCCGAGGCATCGGGACTGCCATCGTTGACCAGTATCACCTCGTAGGTAATGCCCTGAAGGGCTTCACTAAGACGATTGATGAGCGGCCCAATGCTGTTTTGACTGTTGTAGACCGGAATAATGACGGAGAGTTCCATACGCCTACGCAAATTGATTGATGGATTCGATAATGTAGGCACTTTGTTCGTCGGTCAGCACGGTGTTGAGTGGAAGGCTGATGACTTCCCGGTGAATTTGTTCCGTCACGGGCAATGATACGTCATGGTACCTCTGATACGCCTTTTGCTTATGGATGGGCAAAGGGTAGTGTACGTTGGTCTGAATTCCTTTTTCCGAAAGATAAGCCACGAAAGCCTCCCGGTGTGGATGCCTGACTACAAACAGATGCCAGGCATCGTCCTCGATCTGGTCAGCGGGAGGGAGTACCAGGCTGGGCAGGGTAATGCCGTTCAGATATAGTCGCGCTAGCTGACGGCGGCGTTCATTCTCGGCATCGAGATACGGCAATTTTACATTTAGTACGGCCGCCTGTATTTCGTCCAGACGACTGTTAATGCCCTGATAGTCGTTTACGTACTTCTGTAATGAACCATAATTCCGGAGGTAGCGGATCTTTTCGGCCAAAGTCGCGTCGGACGTTACTACGGCTCCGGCATCGCCCAGAGCACCGAGGTTTTTGGTAGGATAAAAACTGAAGGCCGCCGCATCGCCCAGCATTTTATCACGCTGGCCCTGGTGCCGGGCCCCGTGTGCCTGGGCAGCATCGGTCATGAGCTTCAGATCATGACGTTGCGTGATTGTACGTAGGGCCGACATATCGCAACTACGACCGTACAGATGAACCGCCAGAATTGCCTTAGTCTTATTCGTGATTTTTTCCTCAACCTGAGTAGGGTCAATCAGTAGAGTGGTGGGGTCGGGTTCTACCCAGACAGGTACGAGATCCAGAAAATTCACGGATAACACGGAGGCGATGTAGGTATTGGCCGGGACTATCACCTCGCTGCCTCTAGGGAAATCGTACGCCTGAAGAATCAACTGCAAAGCCTCTAGACCGTTTGCTACACCTACGCAGTGTGAAGCCCCACAGTATTTTGCAAAGTTGTCCTCAAAAGCCGAAAGTTCATGGCCAAGGATGTACCATCCCGAGCGAACCACCCGTTGCACAGCCTCTTCTAGAGCCTGCTGATGAGGCGCATTGATCTGCTTTAAATCGAGAAACGGAATCATGGGGACAGGTACGGCCACACTGCGAGATTACTTACTTCAGGAACGAATTGACCGCATGCTCGGAATGGAAAACAGTCGGATAGGGGGCGTCGATATAATCGTTCAGGTCGTAATACTCATTGGAAAGTACTAGCAGGATGGCGTCCTCAGAAAAATCCTCCATCGTGTGCCAGTCGCGGGGTTCTAAAATAAGACAACTGGCAGGGTTTTCCAGAAAAAAATGATTTTCCTCTTCACCGTCATGCACATATACGCGGCATTTTCCGTGCAGACAAATGAGAGCGTTCCACGTCTTTTTGTGGCGATGGCCGCCGCGCGGAATATGTCCGGCTCCGTAAATATAGAACACCCGTTTGATGGTACCGGGCATCATTTTTTCGAATACCGTCAGGTTTCCCGCCTCAGAATGGAAGGTACTGAGCTCAATTAAATTGGGCATGAAAAATGTCAATAAAAGAGTAAATTTCTATTCATTCAATCGGATTGCACTTTTCAAACTTCACATACTAACCTCCAAAATACGGATTATTACCAAAAACCGCTAAAATATTTCTTTGATAACTGCTAATAATTCGTCGTGAACGGCACATCCCGCTACGATATCGCCCCCAAAAAGGTAGTTGTCGCCCCCTGAAAAATCAGTTACTTTTCCTCCTGCTTCCTGAATGAGCAATACGCCTGCCGCCATGTCCCAGGAATTAAGGTTGTATTCATAAAACCCTTCAAAACGTCCGGCGGCCACATAGGCCAAATCCACCGCTGCCGCACCCAATCGACGTAGACCGTGGGTTTTTCGCATGAGTGTTTCAAGGATCATCATGTAGCGGTCGTGCTTGTCGAAACGATAGTACGGGAAGCCCGTTGCCAGCAGGCTTTCGCCTAAGTGCTGGGCTGTGGATACCTGCAACCGTTGCCCGTTGCACCAGGCTCCGCCACCTTGCCAGCCGTAGAAAAGCTCGTCGCGATTGGGCTCGTGAATCACGCCGATCAGTGGTTCCTTTCCCTGTGCCAAGCCTACACTCACGCAGTAAATCGGCAAACCGTGAACGAAGTTGGCCGTACCGTCTAGTGGATCAATAATCCAGTTGAGCGCCTCAGGGTCGGGGATTTGGCCCGTGGTGCCTTCTTCCGTAACAAAACTGGCTTCAGGAAGCAGGGCAGAAAGACCAGCTACTAGCCTTTTTTCAGCTTCCTTATCCACATAGGACACTAGGTTATTGACGTCTTTGTATTCAATTTTTTCCTGCCTGAAAGTTGCGGCCTCAAGCTGAATGAAGGCTGAAGCTTCTTTGACGACGCCTATTGTTTTTTGGGTGAGGTTTTCCAGGTTCATACAGGTTACTGCTTTTTGGAAGTTGAAATCTTTGATAAGGAATTAATCAGGTAGTATACCCGCATCACTAAAATCAGCAAAATGGGAATGAGCACATAGTTGTGTTTTGATAAATTTCCAGCGGCCAATAGCAGTAAAGCTCCATACGTGATCAAAAATCCCCGGGACCAGGCGGATTTATGGGTTTTTGAAAATGAGAAATGAAGGGTACCCACAAAGGAAATGCCCACAGAATGTCCCAGTTCCAGCTCGTGACACCGTGATCGGTACCTATCCACAGAAAGACGATCAACCAGCCCGTGAACCCTATGAGGGTAAAAAGTATTTTGTCAAAAACAAAATGAATTCTGTGGGTTTTGATTTGCCAAGCCGTAAACATCGCCACCAAGGTTGCCAATGTCCAGAAAAGTAATTTAGGAGTCAATACATGCTCTTCGACAGTGGGAGTAGCGACGTAAAGGATATGAGTGTCTAGCACCAGAGGTACCTTTCCCTCGCTTGACTTGACCCAGGCATCGGCGAAGGCGTCACTTAGATTATTGGGCAGGAAAGTAGCCTGCTGGGGCGTGGCGATTTCGTCGGAAGGCGAGCCGATGGCTAGGTCCATGCCAAAGTCCGCCCAGGGTTTCTGCACATAGGCGTAGCGGTCGATCCACTGTCGGAAGCTCAGCGTGTCGCGGGTGTAGCCTGGGAAAATCAGGCTATTGCCTACGGCGATTTTCAATACATCAGCTAGTCGCGTTGAGCAATTGTCGTAGAAGAATTTATACTTCTGACTGCGATTCTGGGGGAGAAGATTGGTTTCCAGGTACTCAAAAATGCGCTGTTTCTGAGCCGCTGTGAGGTCAAGTACCTGTTCTTTGACCGAGCGGTTTTCCTGCTGCCAGCGATAAAGCTGAGGTGTCAGCGCATTGACAGAGATCGTGTAGGGGATGGTATTACGCAGAAATTTGATATAAAAGTACTCCGTTTCTGCGCTGGGAAAGGTACCGTAGTTATACGCGCGATCGAGCTGG
Organism: Salmonirosea aquatica; assembly: GCF_009296315.1. Taxonomy (NCBI): domain Bacteria; kingdom Pseudomonadati; phylum Bacteroidota; class Cytophagia; order Cytophagales; family Spirosomataceae; genus Salmonirosea; species Salmonirosea aquatica. Next base: position 1,195,148 of record NZ_WHLY01000002.1, on the reverse strand, counting down.
TACATGGGATCATAAATCCACAGGACGCTATGACCAAAACTCGAATAAAGATCAGTTCCCGCCCCAATCGTAATAAGACTTATTTTGGCGTGCGGGCTGAGTTGAAGCTGGGCGGAAGCAAAAGGGGCGCTGAGAAAAGCCACAATAAACAATAGGTATCGCCTCAAAAACGTATAGGCCGGGCAAAATGAGGAGCCGAACTTGATCATCCCTGGCTCTTTACGTTACCTATCTTTTCCAGCGAATTATTCAGGTAATATACCCGCATTATCAAAATCAGCAGGATAGGAATAAGTACGTAATTATGCTTCAAAAGATTGGCCGTAGCACACAACAACAGCACTCCGTAGGCAATCAGAAACCACTGGAACCAGGCGGGTTTATGGGTTTTTGAGAAAGAAAATACAAAAGGTATCCACAGCGGAAACGCCCACAGAATGTCCCAGTTCCAGCTTGTGACGCCGTGGTTGGTACCAAACCACAATAATAAAATCAACCAGCCCGTGAGCCCGACGAGCGTGAAAAGAATTTTGTCAAGTGTAAAGTTGAGTTTGTTCTGTTGGATTTGCCAAACCGTGAACGCTGCGATCAAAATAGCCAAAGCCCAGAAGAAAAGCTTGGGCGTGAGCCAGCCATGATCAGCCTCGGGCGTGGCGGTATACAGCTCGCGGGTTTCCATCACCAAAGGTACCTCCTGATTCCCGGCCTTAACCCGGGCGTCGGAGAAGGCGGCACTCAGATTATCGGGCAGGAAGGTAGCCTGCTGGGGTGTGGCGATTTCGTCGGAAGGCGAGCCGATAGCCAGGTCCATGCCGAAGTCGGCCCAGGGTTTCTGCACGTAGGCGTAGCGGTCGATCCACTGCCGGAAGCTCAGCGTGTCGCGGGTGTAACCCGGAAACGTCAGGCTGTCGCCCGCAGCGGCCTTAAGGGCATCGCCGAGGCGCGTTGAGCAATTGTCGTAGAAAAATTTGTACTGATACTCCCGGTTCTGCGGCAATAAGTTCGTTTCCAGGTAGTCGAAAAGCCGTTGCTTTTGGCGTGTACTTAGGTTCAGTTCCTGCTCCTTCACCGAACGGTTTTCCTGCTGCCAGTAGTAGAACTGCGGCATCAAGGGGTTGACCGAGATGGTGTAGGGTAGGGTACCCCTGAGGAATTTGATGTAGAAATTGCCCGTCTCGAAGCTGAAGGTACCGTAGCTATAAGCGCGGTCGAGCTGATACACGGGATCATAAATCCACAACGCACTGTGTCCAAAACTGGAATACAGCTCATCGCCCGGCCCCACGGTAATGAGGCTGACCTTAGCCTGCGGACTGAGTTGAACCTGGGCTTTGGAAGAAAAAGAAAAAAGAACCAGGCAAAAAAAGAAAAAAGTGAGGAAGGTACCTTGACGGTAGTGGGTAATCGTGCGAACAAAAGGCAGTGACTCGGCACGCATTATTCCTAATTCATCATTCATCTTTTCCATTACTTTTCTTTGCCCCCGACGACAATAACGATTTCCCCTTTGATGCTTTTTTCGGCAAAGTAAGCAATTATTTCGCGTAAAGATCCCCGGACGTTTTCCTCAAAGACTTTGGTCAATTCGCGCGACACACTGGCCGGGCGATCGCCGCCGAAGTACTCGGCCAGTTGTTCGAGCGATTTGAGCAGCCGGTGGGGCGATTCGTAAAGCACAATCGTGCGGGTTTCTTCAGCCAACTCTTTCAGCCGCGTTTGTCGGCCTTTTTTATGCGGCAGGAAACCCTCGAAAGTAAAACGGTCGCAGGGGAGGCCCGAATTGACCAGCGCCGGTACGAAAGCCGTGGGGCCGGGCAGGCATTCGACCGGAATGGAAAGCTTGATGCATGCCCGCACCAGCAGAAAACCCGGATCAGAAATGGCAGGGGTACCTGCGTCCGAAATAAGCACCATCGTTTCGCCTTTCAGCATCCGATCGGTGAGCCGGGCGATGGTCTGGTGTTCGTTATGAATGTGGTAGCTCTGCATGGGTTTGCTGATTTCGAGGTGTTTCAGCAAATGCCCGGAGGTACGGGTGTCTTCCGCCAGAATTACGTCCACACTCTGGAGCACCCGAATGGCCCGCAGCGTAATGTCTTCCAGATTGCCGATGGGGGTCGGAACCAGGTATAGTTTCATGCCTCGGGCCGGTTTTCCAGCAAGAGATCGATCGCCGCCGCCAGTTGGCGGTCCTTTTCGGTAACGACGTCACCCGCATCGTGGGTGGAGAGCTTGATCATCACTTCGTTATATACATTCGACCACCACGGATGGTGGTTCATGGCTTCGGCGATTTCGGCCACCTGGGTCATGAAAAGGAACGCCGCCCGGAAGTCGGCAAATTCAAAACTCTGGCAGAGTTTGTTATCTTGTTCGGTCCACATTTTTTTCAATGGAAAAGTGAAAATGGAAAATTGATAGTGAAGGTACCCTACTGTTTCGTGGCCCGCAGCTGGACGAAGGTTTTGGCGGCGGCGAGGCTACGGGTACATTCCAGGGTTTCCAGGAGGAACAGTTTATTGTCTTTGAATGAGCCTTCTCCCTGAATCTTGGCCACCCCACAAGCTGCTTCAGTAATTCCCAGGTCGTAAGTGAAGCGGTTGTTCTGCATAGTTACCAGGTACTTGAATTCGTTGGGCGATGTTTGGAGTATCTGAACCTGGCCCGAAGGCAGGCGTTTCACTTCCAGGATGATCCTCGTCGAATCCTTAGCGACCTGCTGACCGATCTGTTGGGAGCGATACCCGGAATAGGTACCCTCAATGGAATCGGCATCCGGGATCATCGAGGCGCTATTTTCTTTCTTAATGCAAGAGACAAGCGTGAAGAATATGATTACACAAAGGGGGACGAAAAACTTCATGGGTGTAGGTCGTTTCACTTTTAAACGACCTACAAACCATAATAGTTTGTTTTTTATTGTTCTAAAGCCAGCACGACATGCCGGATGTTGCGGCGCTGCCAGGTGTAGGTAATGTGTACACGCCCATCGGCGGCCTGTACCACGGCTGGGTAGCTGAACTCACCCTTGGGCTGATCTTCCAGGGAGTACACATCCGTCCAGTTTTTGCCATCTTTCGACATGGCCACTGACAGTTTTTGACGACCATTGGACCATTCTTTGCCCTTGAAGGTTGGGTTATAAACCAACAATTGCCACCCGTTTTTGAGCGTCACAGCGTCGGTACCCGAGTTAGGATTGAAGAGTTCGGTTTTAGTCAGGGTACCCCACGTTTTTCCCCCATCCGTCGACCATACCTCCGCGATGCGGTCTTGTTTGCTGCGGCACAGCATCTGTAAACGCTGGTCGGGGTAGGTCAGGATACTGCCCTGAATCACGTCCAGATCCGTCTTAGGATCGACCGGGATCAGTGTCCAGGTTTTGCCACCATCCGTCGACCGCTCCACGTGGGCCTTCCAGCTTTCACGGGTTTCGGTGCTCGCTGAACTCAGAATACTGCCATCGGCCAGTTGAACCGGCTTGTTTTTGATGGGCCCCAGAATTCCGTCGGGCAGGCGTTCGGGTTCGGTCCAGGTGCGGCCGTCGTTGGTGGAAGTCCGTACCATACCCCACCACTCGCGGGGCGATGGACCTACTTTATAAAACAAGAACAGTTTTCCTGCTTTGCTTTTGAACAACACCGGATTCCAGCAGGGCCAGCGGGTGTTTTCATCTATTATTCCTTCGGCCATAAGCGTGGGCTTGCTCCATTGTCCGTTGGTATTCGTGGAAAGCCAAATTCCGACATCCTTATTGCCCTCGTCCGTCCCGCCAAACCAGGCCGACATCCATTTCCCGGGGTTAGTTTCTATAATGGTGGAAGCGTGGCAGGAAGGAAAGGGCGGGTTTTCGAAAATATATTCTTCTTTGACCAGAGTAGCCTTAGGTACCTTGGGCGACGATTGCGCGAAACCCAGATAGGTACCCAGCAGAAAAACGACAAGTGGAAAGGAACGTGAGCGCATAAAGGGTTTATGGAAGTTTGACGTATAGGTAGTACCCGATTAGTAGTAAATGCGACTACCGGCCGTACCTACTTATTTTTCACAAAAACGTGACGGATGTTGCCGCTACCCGTGGGCCGCTCGTCAATTTCGAACTGGTGGAAACTTTTAATGAGGGGAAGGAGCTTATCGAATCCATAGTTTCGGGAGTCAAAACTGGGTTGTTTCTTGATCAGTAGGTTCCCTAGTGCGCCCAGAAACGCCCAGCCGTCCTCGTCGGCCAGGTCTTCGATGCTGCCAGAAATCAGATTCAACAGCTTTTTATCCGTTTTTGGTGCTTGTTTTATTGCCTTAGGGGCTTTTGTGACGGCTTTGGCATCCTCTTCCAATTTGGTTAGAATCTCAATATAGATGAAACGGTCGCAGGCCGACGTAAAAGCCGAGGGCGTTTTTTGCTCACCCATGCCGAATACTTTCATACCCGCTTCGCGGAGGCGAATGGCCAGCCGCGTGAAATCGCTGTCGCTCGATACCAGGCAGAAGCCGTCCACGCGTCCCGTGTAGAGGATATCCATGGCGTCGATGATCATGGCCGAATCGGTGGCGTTCTTGCCGGTCGTGTAGCTGTACTGCTGAATGGGCGTGATGGCGTTGTCGAGTAGGACGGCCTTCCAACTCGTAACGCGGGGATTGGTCCAGTCGCCGTAGATGCGTTTGAAAGTAGGGGTGCCATATTTGGCAATCTCCTCCATCATGGCCTTGATCTTGGCGGAAGGTACATTGTCCGCATCAATCAATACAGCGAGGCGAAGATCGGAAAGGGAAGTTTGCATGAAGAGTGTTATGTGGTATTAATGAATGTACGAGATAGGTTTGTACACGGCAGGTGTAGCCATGAAGGTACAATGCTTGGGGTACATTACCAATTTACGGCCCGATTGGCGCAAGAATTTGAACCTTTCAGAAAGGATTCGGACTTTTGTAATGTATAGATCCAATCAAAAATCCAATCCATGAAAATAGAACTCCTGCGCGTAGACGACGCGTTTCATTTTGAAGGCACTGGCTCCTCGGAAGTAAAGGTACACGTCGATGGCTCGCCCGACATTGGCGGACAGAACGCCGGGGTACGGCCCATGGAACTATTGCTGATGGGCCTGGCCAGTTGCAGCGCGATCGACATCGTGTTGATTATGAAGAAACAAAGGCAGGAAATTACCGATTTTCGTATCGTGGCCGAGGGCGACCGCGAGCAGGAGGAAGGTACCCAACGCAAACCCTACCGGAATATAAACCTGCATTTTATCCTGAAAGGAAATAATCTGGATACCGATAAGGTAGAACGCGCCGTGCAGCTTTCAATGGAAAAATACTGCTCGGCCACGGCTCAGTTCGAAGGCAGCGCGAACATCACCCACAGCGTTACGGTAGAATAGAGTTCAGGATTTCGAGGTTTAGAAAGGGCTGAAATTTTGCGCCTCAGCCCCTTTTTGCAGAAATGAATGAGGTACCCTCATTCACAATTCACGGTCTAACAAAAACACTGTCAAACAACTACATACCCATGCAGCAATACCACGATCTTCTGCAACATATTCTGGAAAAAGGTACCCGCAAAACCGACCGGACGGGCACGGGTACCCTCAGCGTGTTTGGCTACCAGATGCGCTTCGACCTGGCGGAGGGATTTCCGCTTGTGACGACTAAAAAAGTACATACTCGCTCCATCATCCATGAATTGCTGTGGTTTCTAAAGGGAGACACCAATACCAAGTATTTGAAAGACAACGGCGTAACTATCTGGGACGAGTGGGCCGATGAAGAAGGTAACCTGGGGCCGGTGTACGGCAAACAGTGGCGGTGCTGGTCGAGCCCGGATGGCCACAAGATCGACCAGTTGAAGGAAGTACTGGATCAGCTTAAGAAGAATCCCGATTCGCGACGCATGATCGTATCGGCCTGGAATCCAGCCGATCTGCACATGATGGCGCTACAGCCTTGCCATGCATTGTTTCAGTTCTATGTCGCCGATGGCAAGCTTTCCTGCCAGCTCTACCAGCGCAGTGCCGATGTGTTTCTGGGGGTACCCTTCAATATTGCCAGCTATGCTCTGCTGACGATGATGGTCGCGCAGGAATGTGGGCTGGGTCTGGGCGATTTTGTGTGGACGGGCGGCGATACGCATATTTACCTCAACCATCTGCAACAGGTAGAGCAGCAGCTTGGTCGCGCGATTCTTCCACTACCTACCATGCGCCTAAATCCCGAAGTAAAAAAAGTACTCGATTTTAAGTATGAGGATTTTACCTTGGAAAATTACGATCCCTGGCCGGCAATCAAAGCGCCCGTAGCGGTGTAGTGACTACTGCTGATCTTCCCGGAGTAGCTTATCATACTCTTTCTGCACCGAATCGCCATTGTCCCAGTAGGCCTGGTAGTAGTTGAAAGCCAGGCCTACGCCCCAAAAAAACAGGGGGAATACGGGCCAGAAAAAATTACGGGGCCCACTGGTAAAGTACCAGATAGCCACCAGCGTGGTGTTGACGACAAGGTAGGTAATGGCACTATTCTTGAATTTGGCCCGTAGCCGGGCAATTTTCCAAAGCCGTTCGTTTCGAGGTTCCATGATTATTTAAAGGATAAAGTGGCAAAGCCACAAAGTGGTTCGGTATTCCGGCACAACGCTTTTTCAGCAAAAAAGTAGTTTGCGCCGAGTGGTCATTTTTTCAGTTTTCAATCTGAATCATACTCTTTCCGCAGGAGCTTCTGATATTCCGCTTCGGCCATTTTTTGCTGATCCAGGTTGCCATAGGCCGAAAAATAGTGGCTAATCAGTCCGATGCCCCAGCCGAGCATAGGCCAAACAGGCCAGGGATAAATGTGTTCGCCCCAGGGTTGCATGGACATAAACAGATAAAGCCCCCAGAAACCCGCATTGACCAGAACGTAGGTCAGGGCGTGCACCTTAAACGCAGCGCGATTTTGGGCTTTCCTCCACAGGTATTCGTTACGTTGATTTTCCATGATTTCGAGTTGTTTAGGTTTGGGGCTGATTTAGTTTCGTACCAAAATTAGATTAGCCGCTAACAACCCGCCAATCATTTTGGATGAAAGCCGGAAATAGCAGAATGAACCCCGCGAAAAATGGAAATGAACCTGAGAAAGTCAAATCAAAGGAAGCCGTACTCTTTGAAACGACGCAGATCGTAGGCCACGGCTTCCAGGGGCGTTTTGGTACCGTAGGATTCCTGTTCGATCACCCAATATTTGACGGGCGTATTTTTTTTGGCAAAGGCGAAAATTTCTTCCAGATCGAGCGTGCCTGCGCCTAGGTGGGTACTTTGGTCTTTTCCCGCCAGCCGATCCTTCACGTGCATCGACTCAAACTGGTGGGGGTACCTGCGCAGCCAGTACATGGGGTCGGTATTGGCCAGGGCCAGATTGCACAAATCCATTTGCTGGCTTACGTTCCTAAGATCCCAGTTTCTGAGCATGTATTCGTAGACAGGTTGCCCGTCGTATTTGACTTCAAATTCCGCCCTGTGGTTGTGAAAACCGAAGCGTAAACCGGCCTGATTGCATAGCTCTCCGCAACGGTTGTAGGCAGCTACCCCTTTTTTCATTTCGTCAGGATTGGTCAAGTCCCATTCGAACCAGGGGCTGATCAGGTACTCCTGGCCTACCATCAGAGCATCCTCCAGCGTAGCTTTCCAGGCGTCGGTCACGTCGTTTTGGGCTTCCAGCCAGTGCGCTTTACGAAAAACCGTATGAGCGGTGGGCATGGACAGGCCGGTATCTTCCAGAATTTTCCTGAATTCAGCGGCGGCAAATCCGTAGAACTTCCGATTAGTGTAATCCGCTGCTTCCACTTCTTTATACCCTATTTTAGCTACCGAATTTAACGCTCCAATGGGATCTTTCTTCATTTCGTCCCGTATCGAATAGAGCTGTAAGCCAATATGGTACACTTTTATGGCTGGCTTGGCTGCCAACGCCAGGCCAGGTAGCAGCGCAGCGCAGGTTTGCAGGAAGGAACGACGGGTACTGGTAATACTGTTCATAAAAAATGGCTATGGATTCGAGATCAATATATTCAGAACTTTTCATATTCTCCATAGACAGCAGGGTAGGGGTTTGGTTTAGCCAATCACAGATCAGGAGAGAATTCTAGGAGAAGCATTTGATTCTTATAAATTTTGCCAATTCCTGTATGATGACCCTTTGCAGGGTAGTATTCATTTTGGGAAAGGCCTATTTTGACCGGACTACATTCCATGGAATTGTTTACTAAACGACTTATACTGACAGAAGTAACCTGGGGCGATGTGGATATTATTCACCGGCTTCACTCGCTGGAAGAAGTGGAGGAATATAACACCATCGGGATTCCCCGCCACACGGGCGATACACTAGAGGTACTTTTGGCGTCTATCGAGGATCAGCAGATGTCGGTTCGCAACCACTATGGCTGGACGGTTCGAACTCATGAGGATGGGGAATTTGTGGGAGAAGCCGGCATGCATCTGTCGGGTGATAGTTTCCGTAGCAGCGATATTTACTACAGTCTTCTGCCCGCTCACTGGAAAAAGGGGTACGCTACGGAGATAGTCAAACGGATGATTGTATTTGGATTCAGCGAATTGAAACTTCACCGGATTCAGGCCGGGGTAGCCACCGAAAATGTGCGTTCGATTCGGGTTTTGGAAAAAGCAGGAATGGTGTGCGAAGGACTACGCCGGAAAATTCTGCCCATCCGCGGTGAGTGGAAGGACAACTACCACTACGCCATCGTGGAAGATGATCCGTTTGAAAAATGAGGGTAAGAAAACTTTCAGAGGGACAAAAGAGCAAAGTTTCTTTGAATGGTAAGTAATAAGTAAGTGGACTCCAGGTACCCTATTTTTCATAACTCATTTCCCTTTTCCGGGTCCATAAACGGCTACGCCCGGTGTAGCGTTGGTATGTTCTCCATTTTTCAATACCTGGATACCCTTCACAAATACGTGGATCATCCCTTCGGCCAATTGGTGGGGCCGGTCGAAGGTAGCCTTATCCTGAATGGCCGCTGGATCGAAAACGACCACATCGGCAAAGTAGCCGGGCTTAAGGTACCCCCGGTCTTTGATTTTGAGATTCTCGCAGGGGAGTGATGTCAGACGGCGGACGGCCTCCGGTAAAGAAATGATTTTCTCATCGCGGACGTACCTGCCCAGCAACCGGGCAAAGTTGCCGTAGGTACGGGGATGCGGATTGCGTTTTAAGCTGGTACCTTCGGGCGCTATCGAGCCCGCGTCGGACCCGAAGCTCATGTAGGGCAGCGCGATTTGCTTTCGCACATTTTCTTCTGACATCAGGAAGTAGGCCACACCTACCCGCGAGTCATCCTGCACCACCAGGTCCATCGCCGTTTCGTACCAGGGTTTACCCCGCAGGGAAGCTACCTCGGCCAGAGTTTTGCCCGTATATTTTTTCAAGGAGTCCTGCTTGAAACCCAGCAGAATGGTACCCTCAGGGCCCGCAGCCAGGCAGAGGTTTTCCCAGTCCTGGGCGGGATCGGTCATCTCTTTGGCTACCTTTTCGCGCAGGGTAGGGTCCTGCAAGCGCCGCCGCCATTCCTGCAAACCGCCTTCCTGCACCCAGGGCGGCATGGCGGCGTCCAGTCCGGTGGCTCCGGCAATGTAGTTGTACATATTGGCCGTGATGGGCAAACCCGCTTTTCGAGCGCTGTCGATTTTCGTTAGGACACGATCCAGCTTGTTCCAGTTGCTTTTTCCGGCAGCTTTCAAGTGATAGATTTCCACCGGAATATGCGCTTCCTTACTTACCTGGATCATTTCGTCGACGGCCTGCCCGAAGCGGTCGCCCTCGCTGCGGATGTGGGCGGTGAACAGGCCGTTGTACTCGCTGGCTACCTTTGCCAGTTCTATCAGCTCGTCGGTTTTGGCAAAAGTGGCAGGCACATAAATCAGCATCGTGGTCAGGCCCATGGCGCCTTGTTGCATGGCCTGGCGCACCAGCGCTTTCATGCGGGAGAGTTCGGCCGGGGTAGGGGCGCGGTTGATTTGTCCCAGTTCATGCTCCCGGATTTCGGAGGCGCTCACGAACGAGGCAAAGTTGGTAGCTACCCCTTTTTTTTCCAGATGCTGCATAAATTCGGCCAGCGTAGTCCAGGATACGTCGTATTGGTCCTCACCCTGCTGCTGAATCATATCCTGTTTCATTTGGGGCGATAGCGGCCCCATCGAATTTTCGCCGAATACTTCCAGCGTCACGCCTTGTTTGATATCCGATAGCGATCGGCCATCGCGCATCAATGCGGTGTAGGCATGGCTGAGCATATTGACAAAGCCCGGCGCGACGGCCTTGCCCTTGGCGTCGATCTCTTGCCGGCCCCGACCGGGTACTTTTCCAATGGCTACGATCTTTGTATCCCGGATGGCCACATCACCCTGATAGGGTACCTTGCCCGAACCGTCGTAGAGAGTACCGTTACGAATCACCACATCGTAGGTTTGGGCAAATGAAGGCCAGGAAATGAGGAGCAGGAGGAATATTTTTTTCATCTGAATGGAGGTTTGCCCGAAATTAGCAAAATTGAACGATGCGGACTGGCTCTTACCAAAATTTCACGATGAAAAAAACGGGTATGTACCTGCTGATCATGGGCTTCTTTATTTCTTGTTCCAAAGAGCAAACTCATAATGAATCAACGATTTACGAGAAAGAGTTTTATTCCGTGCTGAATGATTTGATTCGGATAAAACTGATCAATACTTCGGTAATTCAGGCTGAAACTACTCCGGTTTCCAAAGCGATGTGGCAAGAAATAAGGAACCCCCTGAAAATCAACTTACTCTCAGACAGTACTCTTTTGGCCACCAAAGGGATGTACGCGCTACGCGCGGAAAATTTAATGGATTCGGCTGAAATACGTTTCATATACAACAGCATCGATAGTACAAAAACGATACGACTTGATTCTGCCAAAGTAGTCGTACCGACGATTTCTGTCCGGAAATTAAATAAGGTTTTTAACGAAATAAATCGGGAAGAGGGCTATGAAGTATTGAGAGAAACCTACGGTACGAGCTGTATTATAAAAGTATCGACTCCTTTATTTAATTCTACTTTCACGAAAGTAATTCTCTGGATAGATTATCAGTGCGGGTGGAAACATGGCCAGGGGTATATATTTATTTTGGAAAAAAGAAAAGGAAAATGGTGGTTGATTGAAGAGGTGGGTACCTGGATTAGTTGATAATGTGCTATATAGCTCAAAAGAAAGGGGTACCTCGATCTAGCGAGGTACCCCTTTCTTTTATACGAACAAATATTATAAATCCACGTTCTTGGGCTTGCGACCTGCCCGCTTGGCTTTGGGGGTAGGCTTATTCAGCTTCAATTCAACGCCCTTGATATCGTCGCCATACACAAATGAATTGATATCGAAGGTGTATTTATTATTCTGGTAATCCAATCCACTCTTTTCTAAAATAACACCCAGCGCGATAAAGTTATTCCGGCCACTGCTTTGCATTTCAAAAGCACCTTCCACATGTCCGGAAGCAGGAATGATATACAGCGATTTGAGTTTCCGCTTGTTTTGTTGGGTACCTACCATGTAGGTAGTGTGCTCTGAATTCAAGCCCACTTGCTCAGCGGCTTTCTGAGGAATAATCACTTTTCCGGTAGCAGAAATATAGCCCGTTGCGGGAGCATCTGTTTCCTCTTTTGTACGCGTTTTACGTTCCGCTTTGTTTTCCTGGGGAGAAAAGAAACGAATATCATCTAAGTTCATAATGAATGGTTTTATTTGTTTATTTTGGCAAAGAACGTAAATTTTTTTTGCAATAATATATTTATCCCCACTAAAATATCTGCAAAAATTACAACCATATAACTCATTTGTCAGAACACTATTACGAAAATGGCTTACCTTACTTCTGGAAAAAGTTAGCTTGTAGAGGCTGTTAATTAGAATCTACCTCGTGTTAAAATGAGTGAAAACATGATCAAAGCCTGTGATTTTGGGTATGATCTTTTTGGAAAATATCTTTCGACTGACAAAACGCCGCTTATATTTTTTAATTTTGGAGAACGATCAATCGTTTTAAAGTAAACCGCTACGGCTAACCGAATGGAATACATAGATTATTATAATATACTGGGTGTAAATAAGGAGGCCTCCGAGAACGACATTAAAAAAGCTTATCGAAAACTGGCCCGGAAGTACCATCCCGACATCAATCCCAACGACAAGGACGCCGAAAAGAAATTCAAGGAAATCAACGAGGCCAATCAGGTACTGGGCGATCCCGAAAACCGGAAGAAATACGACAAGTACGGGAAGGACTGGAAGCACGCCGAGGAATTTGAGAAAGCGGGGCAGCAGCGACAGTACCGGGGCAGTAGCCAACAAGGCCCGTCGGGAGGCTTTTCGGGCGGTGGTTTTGGGGGAGGAGGCGACTTCTCCGACTTTTTTGAATCCATGTTTGGTTCGGGGGCTTCGTCCTTTGGGGGCGGTGGTTCCTGGGGCGGAGGTAGGAATTATAAAGGCCAGGATTTTAACGCCGAGTTAAGCCTCGATCTGCGGGATGTGTACGAAACCCACAAACGTACCATTACGGTGAACGGAAAAAATATCCGGCTTACCATTCCCGCGGGCGTCAGCGATGGACAGGTGATCAAGATCAAGGGCTACGGGGGCGAGGGGGCCAATGGTGGCCCGAAAGGCGATCTGTACCTTACATTTTCCCTCGTCAATAGTACCCCCTTCAAGCGCGATGGGGATAATTTGTATAGAACTGTGGCGCTTGATTTGTACAAGGCAGTACTGGGCGGAGAAATTACGGTGGATACTTTCGACGGGAAAGTGAAATTAAAGGTAGCGCCGGGTACCCAAAGCGGCACGAAAGTAAAGCTAAAAGGTAAAGGATTCCCGGTCTACAAAAAGGAAGGTTCGTTTGGTGATTTGTTCATTACCTACCAGGTCAATTTGCCGACCAACCTGACGGAGAAAGAAAAAGAACTGTTTACTGAATTGGCAAATCTGAGAACGTCATGAACACCGAAAACTTCATCCCAATCGCCACGCTTTGCACGCACTATCACGTGGAAACGTCCTTTTTCGATAGTCTGAATGAAGTGGGATTGATCGAAATAGAATCCATCGAAGAGTCGCATTATATCCACGCTGAACGGATTAGCGAAGTAGAAAAAATCATTCGTATGCGCAACGACCTGCATCTGAACCTAGAAGGGATCGACGTGGTCTTGAATCTGCTGCAAAAAATGGATCATTTGCAAAACGAACTGGTTTCGGCTAGAAATCGCTTGCGACTCTACGAAAATTGACAAATGGTAAAGGTGTCGGGTGTTTCCACCCGACACCACCGAAATCCTAAGGTACCCCACTTACTTCATCAGCAGCGTGGCTTTGTCCACTTGCGCGGCAAACTGCGTCAGCGCTTCGCTCACCCGTTCAATGCCTTGCTGGGCTTCGGTCCAGTTCTTCTGCTCGATGGCCTCCCGAATCATGGGCAGCGTTTTTACGCCGTAGCCGGTGTAGAATCCGGGGGCGTAAATCTGGTGCTGAAACCACGAGCGGCGTGGCAGACCTTCGGGATGGGTCAGGTACCGCTCTGACTTATAAAGTACCTCGTTTAATTTTTCTACATTCCCCACGGGCAATTGGCCGGATTTCTGTAAGGCCTGGCTATATTCCGTGGCGCTTTTATCCAGCGAAGCCAGGGCGTTATCCAATGGCGCAAAATTCAGGAAAGGTACCTCATCCATCGGCTCGGGCTGCGTGAATGGTTCCTTCGGGTCGGCGGCCAGTTGGTACTGGTTGTCCCGCAACAGACGGTTGTGATCCTCCGACTGGGTACGCATGCTCTCTACGTTCTGCTTCACTTCGGCGGCATATTGTTGCACGGTATTGGCAAAATTCTGGAATTCAAAGGGCAGGATTTGGGCATCAGCCATACGCAGTACGCAGCGACCCATCGTTTCGGCCAAAGCCACACCGTAAGAGAAATCGGTATCCTTGAACCGGGTGTAGTGATCGTAGGAATCATAAATGGAATGGTACTCGCCGCCGTCGTCTTCACCCCCAAAGCCGATGTTCATGGAAGCAATACCCAGGTGCTGGATAAAAGGCGTATAGTCGGAGCCCGATCCCAACGCGCCGATGCGCAAATCGCTCCGGCTGCGGGCTTCCTGCTTGGCTTTAGGACTACCATCCACCAGTACCTTGGCGCGCAGACGGTCGGCCACACTCACGTTGCGCTGCGGGTCGGTGACGTCCCGGGCCACCTGGTTCAGGAATTTTTCGAGAGTATGTGATCCGCCCGCATACAGAAATCCCCGGGCGTTGGAGTCGGAGTTGAAGTATACGACCGCCTTGTCTTTCAATTCCTGCTGCCGTTCTTCTACCCACTCGGTAGAGCCCAGCAGGCCGGGTTCTTCCGCGTCCCATAGGGCATACACAATGGTACGTTTGGGTTTCCAGCCGGTTTTCATCAACTCACCCAGGGCACGGGCTTCTTCCAACACCGCCACGGCTCCGCTCAGCGGATCGTTGGCTCCGTACACCCAGCCATCGTGGTGGTTGCCGCGAATCACCCACTCGTCGGGATACTCGCTGCCTTTGATCGTGGCGATGACATTGTAGGCAGGTTGAACGTCCCAATTGAATTCCAATTTGAGGTGTACCTTCGCCGGCCCGGGGCCCACATGGTAGGTGAGGGGCAGCGCCCCGCGCCAGGCGGCAGGGGCTACCTGTCCCCCCAGCGCTTTGAGCAGCGGCAGAGCGTCGCCATACGAAATGGGTAGCACCGGGATCTTCATGATCGTGGGCGCTTCGGTGCGAGCGAGGCGTTTGGCGTTTTTGGTGGCACCGTAGCCGGGCGTCAACGGATCGCCAGGGTACATGGGCATGTCCAGCACTGAACCGCGCTGGGCTCCGGCGTCGCTTTTGAAGGCACCTTTGGGGTACACATCGCCCTGAAAGAAACCGTCTTCCTTGGGATCGGAATAGATGATGCAGCCAATGGCGCCGTTTTCAGAGGCTACTTTGGGCTTGATGCCACGCCAGGAGTTGCCGTACTTGGCCAATACGATTTTGCCTTTGACATCGATCCCCATTTTTTTCAAGGCTTCATAGTCCTCAGGAATACCGTAGTTCACGAACACCAATTCAGCGGTCACGTCACCGTCGGCCGAAAAGGCATGGTAGGTAGGTAGCTGCTCTTTCGTCTGGCCCGAGGTTGCGTCTTCCTTCAGAATTGGCTCGGAAAGAGAAGCCTTGAATTTGGTGGGCTCCACCAATTCTACCACCCGGGTCTTGGGGGTTGGAAACAGGACGTACGAGGTGTCGATGCGTGCCTCGAAACCGTAGGATTTGAGCAGGTCACGTGCGTATTCGGCATTTTCTCGGTCGAAGGGCGAACCTACGTGGTGCGGATGCGCACTCATGCGTTTCATGTGGGCGCGGAGGTTTTCGGCTTTCAATTGCTGATCGAACCGCTTTTCGAGGGCCACTTCTTTTTGGGCGCCTGCTGCGTCGAAGCCCAGGATACTTTGTGAAAAGGCCGGATTCAGTGCGCAAAACACAGCTCCGGAAAACAATAGAATCTTTGGTAAATTATACCGCATAGGTTTGAATAGATTAAGAAAGAGGGTTTTTGATAAAACAAAGGTTAATATACTACGAAAATCTAAAAAGAAAAGGAAGCCCTGAATTTTGGCAATACTTCGATCCGTTTCGCGGAATGATGATTACTGGCGAACTTTGCTGACTTGTTAGCCCTTAGCTACGTTTGCCTTTCATGAGCATTCAGTATATTCTGGAAATTGTAGGTACCTGCGCCTTTGCCATATCAGGAGCATTGGCCGTAAAAGACAAAGACGATCCCGACTGGTTTTCCGCCAGTTTCACGGCGTTTGTTTCTTCCATCGGGGGTGGTACGGTACGCGATCTTTTGCTGGGTAGCTATCCACTCGTCTGGATCAGCGACATCACCATTTTGTACGCCATCATGGTCGGGATTGTCCTGACCTTTATTTTTTATAAAAGACTTATCCGCCTTCGCAGAACCCTTTTTCTCTTCGATACTTTTGGTATTGCGCTCTTCACAATAGTAGGTACGGAAAAAGCGCTCTCGCTGGGCGTCCGTCCCGAGATCGCAGCCATTATGGGCGTTTTTTCGGCGGTCATGGGTGGCGTAATTCGGGATACGATGACCAACGAAATCCCGATTGTTTACCAGAAGGAAGTGTACGCTACGGCTTGTCTGGCCGGAGCGGTATCATATCTGGTGCTCGATTATGTGGGCACTGAGCGCAATACTACTTTCATTCTCGCCGCGGCGGTCATTATCCTGTTGCGCATTTTGGCGGTCCGCTTGAAGTGGCGGGTACCTACTTTTTTCAGGTGAGGCCGAGAATTGGCTTTTCCCCTTTTATTGTCGAATTTACCTATCGAAAGGCAGGAGTCGATTGATTACTGACTCTGCCTTCAAAATAAATTGACATGAAAATCACCGCCTTCACTTTCCAGCATCGACCAGCCCGTATCATTCTTCCAGTATTCTGGCTGGGTGTGGCCGTTCTGGCTACCGGACAGGACGCGCTTTTCGCTTTTCTCAAAGACACCTCTTTCTACTGGAGCGAAAGTTTACTGTACAAAGTCTACTGGTTGCTGTTTATTCCGCTGACAGTTTTTATCGGCTTAGTCGCTAGGCGATTTCCGGTCGAGCGCCTGCTTGCCCGGAATCTGTTGACCCACGCGCTGCTGGCTGTTTCGACAAGTCTGATTCAAATCCTGCTATTTTCGGCATTGATGGCGGTTTTAAGTGAAGTTGTACTAGGGTATCCCTTCCCCTTTCAAGGCGTATTGCGCAAATCCCTTGCCGAAGATTTTTTCACCGGGATCGTAATGTACTGTCTGTTGCTGCTACTGACCAGCCGTTTCACAGAAAAGCACCCCCACCAGCTGCCGCCAGTAGGGGTAGGTAATCAGTCAAATCAAGATAGTGGGGTTGAATATTTGAGCGTTTTTTTGGTCAAAGACGGAGCCAAAACCCTACGCCTGGCAGTCGAAAGCATCGACTGGATCGGCTCGGAAGATTCCTACACCGTACTACACCGGGGGAGCCAAAAGTGGTTGTATTCCGAAAGCCTCACCAGGCTGGAAAATCAGTTGAATCCCGATGACTTTATCCGTATTCATCGCTCGTGCATCGTGAATATCCATCGGGTGCGGCAGGCTACTTCCCGGCTCACGGGCGACTACGATGTGTATCTGGATAACGGTGCTACGGTACGGCTCAGCCGTCATTATGTCAAAGCAGCCAGGGGGCGACTGATCTGATTCGCGGCTCGACCTTCCAATTCCGCCACTGAGCGGAAATGGATTGGGTACCAGGCCTTGTAAGGCTATTTTTGAAAACTTCATTTTTCAAAAAACTAGCTGCATTGCCATGAAAGTACCTTTTTTTAGTTTTCTGCTTCTAGCCGTTTTTATTTCCTGCGAGAGCCGTAGTCAGCAACAAAAAAGCTCCGCCTCCCCGAAGGAACTTATAGGTGGTGGCTGCGATGGTTGCGAGATCATGTACATCGGGATGCCCATCCGGATGAATTCCACCGATACCAGTGTGGGTTGGCGAGGTACCCGTACCAAACTACTTGTAACAGGTACCGTCTACCAGGTCGATGGTCGCACCCCTGCTCCCAACGTGATCGTTTATTATTGGCAAACCGACGATCAAGGGTACTATTCCAAAAATAGCATGCTTACCGGCGAAGCGGTCCGGCATGGCGCGCGCCGGGGTTGGATGCAGACCGGAGCCGACGGAAAATATGCCCTTTACACCAATCGTCCGGCCCCGTACCCGGGTCGTGATATTCCAGCCCATATTCATCTGTCTATCAAGGAACCCAACCTGCCCAATGAATACTACGTGGAC
The DNA here is from genome assembly GCF_009296315.1 of Salmonirosea aquatica. NCBI lineage: Bacteria > Pseudomonadati > Bacteroidota > Cytophagia > Cytophagales > Spirosomataceae > Salmonirosea > Salmonirosea aquatica. Next base: position 1,177,236 of record NZ_WHLY01000002.1, on the reverse strand, counting down.
GAACTGGTTTTTGATGATGATCCGCTCTTGACCACCGCCAAAAGGAAAGCTTTGGAAAACCGGGGCGGAAGTGGGGTACTACGACCTCGTGAAGAAAACGGAATCCAGGTAGCGCGGCATGACATTATCCTGGGATTGCACATACCCCACTACCTGGCCACGACTTCCGCAAATAAAAGGACGGGACTCTCCATCGGGGAAGAGAGTCCCTCGTTCACCCCCTATCATGCGTGGGGGCCCGATAAAGGTTCCAAGGCGTGCCCGGTGTGCAAGTATGGCCGTAACTACGGAATTCTGTATTTTGTTGGGGCGACTGAATCTTGGGATAATTTCAAAAAATGGCTAGTACTACTGGAAAAGCTGAGTGGTGAAAAACGGGATCAGCTAAAGGTGTACCTGGTATGCGAAGCGGGTGGAACGCCGGAGAAAACCCAGCGTCAACTTGAACAGGTAGGTCGTGAATTGGACATACAGAATCTCGCACTCACTTTTGTGCCTGACTTTGGAGATCAGGAAAGTGATGTCTATCTTAACAAGTTAGATGCCAAAGCAGTGAACACGTTCATTGTGTACAACAGCCGGGTCATTATCGATACCTACACGAACCTAAGACCCATCGACTTCGGTATCCTGACCAGGAAAATACCTTAAATGGGCCTTGATTATGAAGATTGGGCTATTCGGGTTATCTTTTTCTCCGCCAACCGCCCAGAATCGCTCCCATGGTGGCGAAGCTAATGGCGCTGAATCCGGCATTCAGAACGGATAAGCCCATGGGCTTCATTTCATAAGCATTATTGGTGAAAATATTGCCACCTACGATCAGGGCACCAATCAGTGCTCCGGCGGTCATGCCGGTTTCCCAGGTACTGATGTTCATGGATTTGAATAGGAGAGCCAGGGCCAGGGCACCCAGCAGGTAGGTAACAAAACTGATAATGTATGAAGCCAGAGCCCCGCCGCCTTCCACTACCTTTGCTTCGGTCAGCCCGGTCAGTTTCATCCAGGTAGTTTGGAAAGCAATGTACCAGAGGGCACCCAATAGGAAGGTGACTGCTGCGGCCACTAGGATCGCCACAAAGTTGATTTTTGCAGAATTCATAGGAGAGAGGGGTTTGTGAAATTACATTCGAAAATAATGATTTTTTTCGTATATAACCAATTGGCTCTATTGTGACACATAGCTGAGTTTGGGGAATCGGAATGGGTTGAATACCTTTGGAAAGGCTCAAAACATCCGGAAAATGAATCAGGAACCTTCACCCGAGCAGAACTGGCGGCACAAACTCTACGTGATCATTTACGAAGCAGACACCCGGGCAGGCAAGCGGTTCGACGTGATCCTGTTGTGGCTGATCGTGCTGAGTGTAGTATTGGTGATGCTCGAAAGTGTCGAGGAGATCAACACCCGGTACCATGCCGTCTTTAATCTGGCCGAATGGGGCATAACCGTTCTGTTCACCGTAGAATACGTGGCCCGGATCATTACCGTACGAAAGCCACTGGGGTACATTTTTAGTTTTTATGGCCTGATCGATCTTTTGTCTACCATTCCCAAATACCTCTCTCTGTTTCTGGTCGGGACGCAGGTATTAGTGGTTTTCAGGTCGCTGCGCCTGCTGCGGGTCTTCCGCATTCTCAAGCTGCATCAGTACGTAGGAGAGTCGCAGAAACTCATGAACGCCCTGCGGGCTAGTCGTACCAAAATATCCGTTTTCCTATTTGCCATTCTGATAATCTGCGTCGTGCTGGGTACGATCATGTACCTGGTCGAGGATCGGGAGAGTGGATTCACAAGCATCCCGAAAAGCATTTACTGGGCCATTGTCACACTGACCACGGTAGGATATGGCGACATTGCCCCTCAGACGATCTCGGGACAGTTTATCGCCAGCTTCATCATGATTCTGGGCTACGCCATTATCGCCATCCCCACGGGGATCGTCACCAGTGAAATGACCAGAGATAGGGAGGATAACGAAGTTTTTGACACCCAAAGCTGTCCTAACTGTTCGGCCGACCGGCATCCGCCTCGGGCGGTCTTTTGCTATCGGTGCGGTACCCGGTTGAATCCATGAGTCTATATTCGATGTGGGAGTTTTATTTCTGAAGCACGGGGATTTTACTCTGGTGTTAACTTATAAATCAGAAGTGTAAAGCCGCCCAGGAAAGGAAAGTTTTGGATTGCCGGGCCAAAGTTTTGGGGATGCTGTGTATATTGGCAGCCCAAAAGGCGAATGTCCTTTGGCAAGTATTACAAAACCACTTAAACAATTATTGGATTATGGCCACAATGGTTCAGCTAGAAGGTACGAACGTAATATTCAATCTTGACCACGTTCTTACTATTCAGAAAGGCACAGTAAACGCAACCCAGAAGGAAGGGATCGTATTCAACTTACTGGAGAAAAATGAAGTGATTTGGGAATTTGTTTCCGGAGAAGCCCGTGACGAAGCCTTTGAAGCATTATTGACAACCACAGAAAGTCGGATGTTTTGATTTTCCTGAGAGCGCAGTACCCTGCATGGGCTGCGCTCTCTACCTTACCCCCATGCAGTAGGTACCTTCATCCCAGTAAAATGACCTTCTTCACTCAGGTTTTGATCGGGAAGTAAATTTGCTGATCAGAATTCCCACCAATACTACGGAATAAAACTGGCCTACAATCCCCAAAAAAGAGGTAATCAGTTTGGTGTAATAAGCGTTGGGTGTAATATCCCCGAAACCAATGCTGGTCATGGTGATACTGCAAAAATACACCAGATCCATAAACACGGAGGCTTTGCTCGAATCATCAATTCCATTGAGAGCACCGAAATTCTGGTATAAAAACACCTGCATCAGGAACACACTTATTTCCAGAAGCAAAAAGTACCCACAGGCCGCGGCCGAAATTATGTCCTTATTAATATAGCCCGGCCGGATCAGGAAAGTGATGATTTCTCGAAAGATGAATGAGAAAAAAATGACGTACGCGATATTGAGCGTCAACATAAAATAAGGCATATGCCCAAAAAAAGGTAGAGCAATGGGCAAGGCTAAAACTACAATAAAGAGGACGTTCCGAAGGATTATTTTCCAGGGTACCTTTCTTACAAAAATGCCCACGCTTGCCAACCCTACTATGAAAATGTTGATGGGCCAGATCACCTTCGTATAAAATTCCAGGTCTTTCAGAAACACTCCAATGAATAAATGTTGGATTAGGGAAACGAGGAGAACTTCGTACTTGTTGACGTGCAGGAAGGCAAGAAACTTCATCATGCTCGGACCGGATTTTGGGAAAATGTAATAGACAGGTGTAGATGAACCAAGGTTTCGTTTGTGAAACGTTAGAAACCTGGCTCCTGTTTAGAGCAAAGGCAAAATAAAGGTACCTTTACACTAGTTAGTTCTCACAATTGTATAGGGTTTATGGCTCAGTTTACCGATCAGATGGGTTTACCGCTTCAGCTTAACGACTGTCCCCAACGGATCGTATCGCTGGTACCTTCCCAAACCGAGCTGCTCCTTGATCTGGGTTTGAATGATACAGTCGTGGGCATCACGCGCTACTGCCTTCACCCAAAACCAAAAATTCAGGGCAAGGCGATCATAGGCGGAACCAAGACTCCTGACCTGGCGCTGATTCGTAAGCTGCAACCCGACCTAATTCTTGGAAATAAAGAAGAAAACCGGCGCGAAGATATTGAAGCCCTACGAGCGGAATTCCCTGTCTGGATGTCGGATATCAATTCGCTGGCCGACGCAACAGCAATGGTCCGGGAAATAGGCCGTCTTGTGTGTAAGGAAACCTCTGCCGACTGGCTGGCCGAACGGATCGAGGAGCGATTTGAAACCTTAGCCGGCGAATTGGCTTCCCGACCACTCCGCAAAAAAGCAGCTTATCTGATCTGGCGGAAACCGTGGATGGTAGCTGGAGGGGGTACCTTCATTGACGCTATGCTTAGTCAGGCAGGGCTTGATAATGTGTTTGCTGGGCAGCCCCGCTATCCCGAGTGTGCAGAGGAAACCCTGAAGGCTTCTCTGCCGGAGCTTATTCTGCTCCCGTCAGAACCTTTTCCCTTCAAAGAGGGGCATCTGGCCGAGATTCAGGCTCTGTGTCCTGATGCCCAAGTTCTTCTGGTAAACGGGGAGTTATTCAGTTGGTATGGCACCCGCCTGCTACGAACTCCTGCCTACCTCCGTTCCCTAGTGACCTCCGCATCGGTGCAGCCATAAAAGGTTGCACATGTCTGTAGTACCTATCTCCTGTCATCGGTCTATAACCGTATAATAATTTGATTATACCGATATAAAATAAAGCTATAGTTTTACGTTATAAAATAGCGAAATTTCGCCTCGAGTATTTTGAAGTAAGATTATTAAAATAGAGAGTTATAAAATTTTTATACATTAAGGAAAGATGAAAAGAGTTATATGGTTATTTCCAGTAGTGCTGGCTGTCAGCACCGCCACGCTTTGGAAACGCAAGAGTAAATTCCACACCCGAATCGATATTCTGGGTATCTAATGCTGGCGTACGTGATGGAGCAGGCCAAAAAGGAATCGACCGAAAGACTTTTTTGATTGTCTGCCCAGAAGAAAGCGCGGGAGCGGCTACGATCGTAGCCGCTCCCGCGCTTTCTTTTTAGGGGTACTAAGCGAAGAATGGTTACAGAGCTAGCTGTTTGTCAATAAACTCGAAGACTTGCGGATCGTTCCAGTTAATGGCCCCTACTTGCTCGGCAAGTACCTGGCCATGACGGAGCATATAGGTTCGGGGAATAGCGCTTCCGTCCAGAACGGGCGGGTAGGCCCCATTGAACAAATAGAACGGAAGCTCATAATCCTTCTTTTGCAAAAAATTGTGTACCGTGGAGGGGTTTTCATCCGATACTACGTAAAAGGCCATTTTGGGATGATCCTTATAACGTCGATAGAGTGCCTGAATACTGGGCATTTCTGCGTTGCAGGGGCCGCACCAAGTGGCCCACACATTGACAAAAACGAGCTTCGACGAGTCCATCACTACCGTATTACCTTTCATATCGCTGAGAGCAAGGTAGGGTGAGATTGGATTCTGCTCAGTGGACGCGGACGTTTCTGAATTAGCCACATCATTATTCTGGTCGGCAGGTGATTCCTTGAAAACTTTATAGAGCGCTATGATCGCTACGAAAATAGTGGCAAAAATGACGATATATTTCTGACTTGGTTTCATGGTTCAGCTCAACCCGCGATTGAAAAAATGGTAAAAGAATGCCCAAACTAACAAAACTCTCCGGGAAACTCAAATACAGCCCGATTTAGGCAGGGTTATACTCCAAGAACAAGGTTACATATACCCACATATACCCGGCATGGGTACATAGGAAGGTTTAAAATTTCAAAAGTAAGTTTTGCCCCTAATCCCTATTTTGAATACTTTTAACATTTGGTAGGAAGTCAAGGACCGCGAGGATTCGGCAATTAAAGTTTTTCTAATAGATATAAAGCCAATAGGTACCCCCTAGGAAGGGTATGTTGCCATTCATCGTTTTCTGACGAGTTCATTCCAATAACAAACAACCCATAATCCTCCCTAATTAACATCACATTCATGAAAAGTTTTATTGCATCCTGGATTTTTATTGCCCTCTGTATTGGTTCCGTAAGTCAGTCGGTAGCTCAGCGTTCGGCGGCCGAATTTTTCGAAGACGGCAATGCCAAAGCCCGGGCCGGAGATTTTGCCGGTGCCATGCAATCATACAGTGCCGTCATTACCATGAACCCTGACCATGCTCCTAGCTACTTCAACCGTGGGCTGGCCAAAGCCAATCTCAAAGACCATCGGGGGGCCATTCTGGATTATGACCGCGCCATCGAAATCAACGGCAAAGAAGCCTTGTATTATCAGAGCCGGGGCGTGAGTAAAAGCATGCAAGATGACCATCGTGCTGCCATACAGGACTATACACGTGCCATTGAGTTGAATCCAGACGATGCGAAGTCCTACTATAACCGGGGAGTAAGCCGGGCCAAAACTGAAAACCAGCGGGGGGCCCTACAAGACTATAATAAAGCTATTACGGTTGATCCTAACGATGTGCCGGCGCTATACGCCCGGGGAGCCTGCAAGCAAAAACTGGAAGACTATGCGGGATCATTAGCTGATTTTTCGCGGGTCATTGAACTGAGCCCCAAAAGGGCTGGTGCTTTTGCAGGCCGCGGCTACGCAGAAATCAAACTAAATGATTATAAAGGAGCCATCGCTGACTATACAAAAGCTATTGAAATCAGCCCGGAAGAAGCACCCTCGTATAGCTACCGGGGTTTTGCCAAAGCCAAAGTTGATGATTATGCCGGAGCCGTGGCCGACTATAACCGGGCCTTACAGTTAAATCCGGATGATTTTGAAGCGTATTATGGTCGTGGATTTGCCAAAAGCAAGCTCAACGATCAAAAAAGTGCCATTCAGGATCTGACCCGGGCGGTGGAAATCAGTAACTCCTATACGGCCGACCCCAAGAAAATTGTGTACATGGGCCCCATCAACCGTGATGTACTCGACCGGTTGCGTTCGGCTGTGCAGGAACGTATCAAAATAAAGGAATTGTCATCTGAGCGAGCAGAGGCATATTTTATCCGTGGCATGAGCAAGAGTAAGAGTGGCGATAGCAAGGGGGCCATTCTGGATATGAACAGCGCTATTGATTTGAACCCGACTTATTCCGAAGCCTATTTTTCACGGGGACTGGTTCGTTCATCTACAGGCGATCAGATGGGTGCCATTCTGGATTGCAGCAGCGCCATAAAATTACGCCCGGATTACTCGGAAGCTTTCTACGTGCGTGGACTCATCAAGCATAGTCTGGGCGATGTGAATGGCGGCTGCCTCGACCTGAGTAAAGCGGGTGAGCTGGGCTACACGCCGGCCTATAAGGTAATCAGCGATTACTGTAATTAATGGATTCCTATCATTGAATAAAAAGCCCGCAGCGTAAAGTTGCGGGCTTTTTGAGTTTTATGAATGAACATGAGGCAACAAAGAACAGCTTACGCCTTAGAATTACTCATCAGCTCACCTACCCGATCCCAGTTCACAATATCCCAGAAGGCACCTACGTAGTCGGCGCGCTTATTTTGGTACTTAAGGTAGTAGGCGTGTTCCCACACGTCGAGGCCCAGCAGCGGGGTACCTTTAAAATCAGAAATACTCATGAGTGGGTTGTCCTGATTAGGGGTAGAGCCTAAGGCCAGTTTCCCATCCTGCGCGACCAGCCATGCCCATCCCGAGCCAAAACGCCCGGCTGCTTCTTTCCCGAAAGCTTCCTTAAAACCATCGAATGAACCAAACTGCCCGTTGATAGCATCCGCTACGGCTCCGGTTGGGGTACCCCCTTTGCCGGGTGCCATAGCTTTCCAAAAGAAAGTGTGGTTCCAGTGGCCACCGCCATTATTACGGACAGCATCAGGGGCGTTGCCCATATTTTTGAAAATATCAGTGAGTGCCATTTTCTCGTACTCCGTTCCCTTCACTGCGTCATTGAGTTTACTCACGTAGCCTGCATGGTGCTTTCCATAATGGATTTCCATCGTCATTTTGTCGATGGAGGGCTCCAAGGCCCCAAAGTCATAGGGTAGGGGCTCCTGGGAATAGGGGGCCATCATTTCGGCTCCTTCCTTGGAAGACGTCTGGCAGGCCGAGTTAGTGGCCAGCGCTCCTACGGCCAGGGTAGTGCCCGCCAGCGAGCGCAAAAACTCAATACGGTTCATAGTTAGTAAGGTTTTAGGATAAAAAATTAATCGTAAGCCACCCGGCTCACGATACTTCGCCCCAGAGTTACCTCATCGGCATACTCAAGGTCACCGCCAATAGGAATTCCCCGCGCGATGGTACTGATCTTCACCCCCAGGGGTTTCAATTTCTTTTGTAAATAAAAAGCAGTAGTATCCCCTTCCATCGTGGGACTCAGCGCCAGAATCACCTCCCGGATTTCCTCATCGACGATACGGGCCAGCAGGGAGTCGATGTGTAAGTCGGCCGGTCCAATACCTTCCAGGGGTGAGATAATCCCACCCAGCACGTGGTAGGTGCCGTTAAATTGGCTGGTATTTTCAATGGCTAGTACGTCGCGGGTATCCACCACCACGCACAGCAGCGAGGCTTCTCGTTTTGGACTTTTACAAATGTTACAAAGTTCACCGTCTGAGATATTGTGGCACCGCCTGCAAAACTGAGACTGGGTGCGCATGGCAACCAATGCTTCCGATAGCGAGCGGGTTTGCTGTTCTTCCCGTTTGAGCAGGTGAAGGGTCAGCCGCAGGGCGGTTTTTTTTCCAATGCCAGGCAGTTTTGAAATTTCGTTGACGGCATTTTCAATCAGTTGTGAAGGATAATTCATAGAATGCTCGTACGGCGGCTTTAACAGATCTCGGCGGATATGCCCCGGTGGCAGATTTCATTACGCATCGGCACCAGCGAATCGAATTCCCCTTCCTTCACAGAACACTTTCCCTTAAAATGGATAATCAGGGTACATTGTTCAGCTTGTTCAGGCGTATGGTTGCACACTTTAATCAGGGTATCGATGACCCAGTCAAATGTATTGACTTCATCGTTGAACACAACGAGCGTCCGCACTTCCGTTTCCACGGTTTCTTCCAAAACTTCTACGTCGGTTTCTATATGGGTTTGCATTACAGTCAAATTTACGTTTGATTAGCAAAATTAATCAAAAAGAAGGACTATCGGAAAGACCGGGTCATTCTTTATAACCCGTTTACCCTCCATAAAGTTAATCTCCATTTTCATGAATCCTTACATTGCCCTGGCTATTCTGGTGGCTTATTTTGGAATGCTGATCGTTGTGTCTGTCTACACCTCCAGGGGTGCAGACACCGCCACCTTCTTCACCGCCAACCGGCAGTCGCCTTGGTATCTGGTAGCTTTCGGGATGATCGGTACCTCGCTTTCGGGCGTAACTTTCGTATCAGTCCCGGGTGCGGTCCTCAATATTCAGTTTTCGTATTTTCAGGTAGTCATAGGGTACATTTTGGGGTATCTCGTGATCGGCACCATACTCATGCCATTGTACTACCGCCTCAATCTCATTTCCATCTATTCCTATTTCAGCGATCGGTTCGGCTTCTGGTCTTACAAATCGGGTTCCGCTATTTTTCTGGTATCCCGCACGGTGGGTTCGGCGGTACGGCTGTACGTCGCGGCGGGCGTACTGCAAATCGCCCTTTTCGGTCCTCTGGGGGTACCTTTCGAGGTGGCAGTAGCCATCACCATCCTGTTGATCTGGATTTATACTTTCAAGGGTGGTATCAAAACCATTATTATCACCGATACTCTACAAACTACGTTCCTGGTGACTGCCGTCGTATTGACCATCGTGCTGGTATGCCGTGAATTGAATCTTTCGGGTTTTTCTGAAATGGTTTCTACCGTGCAGGAAAGTGCCTATTCAAAAATATTCTACTGGGATGCCAATGATCCTAAGAACTTCTTTAAGCAATTTTTTGCCGGTGCTTTCATCGCCATTGTCATGACAGGCATGGATCAGGATCTCATGCAAAAAAATCTTACCTGCAAGAACATCGGCGAGGCGCAGAAGAACATGTTCTGGTTTACGGTGGTACTGGTGGTCGTCAACCTCCTCTTCCTTTCGCTGGGTGCTTTACTGTATGTGTACGCCAGCGAGAAAGGCATTGCACTTCCTGCCAAAACGGATGATTTTTACCCCATGCTGGCGCTGAACAATCTGGGATTGGTAGTAGGTATTACATTCTTGCTGGGTATCACAGCGGCCACCTACGCTAGTTCCGATTCGGCCCTCACGGCTCTGACTACGGCTTTCTGCATTGATTTTATGAATGTGGAAGGAAAACCCGAAGCGGTGCGCTCACGTACCAAATTCTGGGTACACATCGGGTTTTCTGTACTCTTTTATGTCGTTATCCTGCTGTTCAATCAGTTGAATAGCAAGGAGGTCATCACGGCTGTTTTTGATCTGGCGGGGTACACCTATGGGCCTCTTCTGGGGCTGTTCAGTTTCGGTTTGTTCCTTAAGCGTCCCGTGCGTGACCGCCTGGTACCCCTCGTGTGTATACTTGCCCCCATTTTGACCTATGTGGTGAATCAGAACTCGGCGGCCTGGTTGGGGGGCTATAAAATAGGGTTTGAGCGGTTGATCCTGAACGGTCTGCTTACTTTCCTGGGGCTCTGGCTGCTCTCACTGGGGAAAGTGAAAAAAGGGTGACCGTGAAATTGTGGTGGACTAAGTGCGAAAACATTTCCCCAATACCATTCAGGAAAGGTGATTTTTCGGAGTGGTTTAATTTTTTACAATTTGGGGAAAAACCAACTACAATCGATCTGCAATGGAAGTTTTACTGTTTTTTATGGCCTCAATCACCGGAGGAATTTGGTGCTCCTACTTTGTTGAATATCTGGAAGACAAAAAAATGAGAAAAAATCTTTCAGATCCTGAATAAACCCCCTATCCCAATTCTACCGCGGGATCCCAGAAACACCGATCGAAATGAACGATCTGATCATTTTCAATCTGGATTCCCTCTGCTTCGAGCAATTCCTGCATACGTTCAGGACTGCCAAAGAAATTTTTCCCGCTAAGTACCCCATTCCGATTTACCACACGCTGGGCAGGCACATCAGGCCGGGCGTGGCAGTTGTTCATGGCCCAGCCTACCATCCGTGCCCCCCGCTTAGAACCCAGATACGCCGCAATAGCCCCGTAGGAGGTTACGCGGCCAGGGGGAATGAGCCTCACTACATCGTAAACATCCTCAAAAAAATCACGAGATGGCATCGGGGGTAGGGTTCCGTTCTTCTACTTCTTTTACCAATTCTGCATACCAGGCCTCACCGTAAGCCCGGATGAGGGGTTCTTTCAAAAACTTGTATAGTGGCACGCCCAGGCTTTCGCCCAGCTCACAGGCCGGACTACAGATATCCCATCGGTCGTAGTTAAGGGCATGGTACTGTTCGTACTTTGTGACCCGAATCGGGTAGAGATGGCAGGAAATCGGTTTTTTGAAATCAATCTTTCCGTCGTTGTACGCAGCTTCGATCCCACATTTCAGAATATTCTTTTCATCATAAAAGGCATAGGCGCACTCTTTGCCGTCTATGACGGGTGTCACTATGTCCCCCTCCCAGTCCTTGGTGTAGACACCTTCCCGAGCGATGACCGCTTTTCCGGCCTCCGAAAGATAGGGCTCTACATGGCGGTAAATTCGCTTCATTATGGGTAGTTCGGTATCTTCCAGGGGAGCACCCGAATCACCTTCCACGCAGCAGGCCCCCTGGCACTTTTGCAGATTACAAACGAAAAACTGGTCGCCCAGGTCATCGCTGACGCAGGTATTGTCGATTAATATCATGATTGAACTAGTATGCGGGTATTATTGTGCAATCAGCCACGAGCTGCCACCAGCAGACCCGGCGTAGGGTACCTGATTAATTTTTCGGAATTTTTAATTTTTCGCCAAGAATGACGCTGACTCCGCTCATATTGTTCATCCGCTGGATGTCGGCAATACTTACTCCATAATTCTGCGAAATCCGAAACAGGGTTTCGCCCGAAGTGACGGTATGTACCGTGTACTCGGCGCGGGTAGCGGATGAGCTGGCCGCTGGAACAGCGCTGCTTGATGAGGTACCAGAGGTACCACCCGATGGGCTTACGACCAGCTGCTGGCCAATTTCCAACTGATCCTTCAACGTGAGTTGATTCCAGGCGAGCAGGTCGCTTATTTTTACATTGTATTGCCGCGAGATACTGTAATAGGTTTGTCCCTTTTCCACTGAATGATACCGGGGGGTACCTTTGGCTGGTGGAGTCCGGGTGGGTACCTTGGTATTGGTTGAGGGATTGGTTGTCGTACTGGGAGTGCTTTTGGTCGGAGGTGGGGTCGTGGTGGTGCGGTTGCGGGTAGGAGTGCTGGTTTCTGATTCGAATGCAGGCGAAGACGTGTCGTTTTGGGATGAAATAATCACAATCCGGTCGTTGCTTCCGCCCGATGCCCGTGCGGGGGTAGACTGAACGGGCGGGGTTGTGGCCACAGGCTTATCCTCCACAACGGGTACCGGGGTTTTGGCAGGAACCGGCTCCATTTGGGTAGATTGGGTAGGTGCTGATTTGGCAGGTTCCTCCTGAACAGACCCGAGGGGGGCACCATCAGCCAGCTTAGGGGTATATTTTTTTCGTTCGGAGGGAGTCTGCGGAATAGTAGGGGCCGGAGCACTACTGATTAGTTCCGGCTGAGCGACTACGTTATCGTTCACAGGCGCCTTACTATCGATGATCTCAATGGGCGTCTTGGCTGGTCTCTTTTTCATCAGCCACATCACCCTACCTTTTTGCAAGCGCATGTTCCGGTTGGAAATCCGGTTGTATTTCATCAGATCCCGAATCCTTAGCCCGTAAATTTGTGAGATGTTACGAATGGTTTCATTCTCGCGGGCCGTATGGAACGGTACCATCGCTTTCTTGTTTTTCATGGCCAGGTAGTACACGTCGCCGGGTACCAGTGGATCTCGACTACCCAGGTCATTGTATTTCAGAAAGGCCGCCGTACTTATTTTAGCCGCCTTGGCCAGATCAGAAGCCTTGTCGCCCGGCCGGGCCCGTATGCCGGGAAGGCCGTTGATTTCGTAAAAAACCGGATCATTGCGTCCTTTCAGTTGCACACTCGCTTTCCGTAATACCGGAAAGCCTATGTCTGCGGAAGCATAGTCCATACCATTGCCGGCGTCCTGGCGCACGATGGCCAGTTTTTCCCGGACGTTGGTGATTTCGGATAATGATACCGGCAGTACCAACGCATACTCGCGGTCGGCAGGAATTTGGTCGGACTCCAGCCAACGGTTGTAGCGGCGTAGTTCGAGGGGATCCAGATTGAACTCGCGGGCCACGGCCTCAAAGTTGCGTCCCCGGGCATTGGAGTACTCCATCAATACAATGGGATTGGCCGTGCGGTGGCGCTCCAGGCCTGACTCCAGGGCAATCTTGTGGGCAAAAAAACGGAGGACATACCGATCGGTGCGGTCATTGAGCGTGACTTCGCGGGCATTAGCCCAATTCGAAGGAATAAGTTTGGTAATACCTCCCATGCCCAGGTAGTACGAATACAACGAGGACACCCAGTTGTTGAACTGCACATTGCTGCGCTTAAGGTAGCGGGCGGCGGCGTGAGTGGAAGCAGCGATATTTTTACGCTCGTCAACCTGATTATCCACCCGTAAATTGAGTTCACGGGCGGTTTCCTGCTTGAATTGCCAGAAACCCACCGCATTGGAAGATGAAACGGCATCGGGCGTCAGCGAGCTTTCCTGCACAGCCAGGTACTTGAAGTCAATAGGTACCTCCTCTTCAATCAGGACGGCTTCCAGAATGGGAAAATAAAGGACGGCACGATCCATCTTGTCTTCCCAAAACCGTTTGTTGGCCATCAGGCTGCGGACATCGGATTCGATGATCTTGCGCGCCCCGTTGTCGAACTTCACCACCAGACCGCCGAACTGGACACTATTGGGGATATCGGGAATATCCTGGGCCAATGCCGAACGGTCTGCTCCGGCAAACAGCAGGAAACAGACGGTGGCGAGTGATAGAAAAATAGAATTTGTGCGGTACATGGGCTTGGCTTGGATACAGGTAAATGAATTAGAATTGGGAATGGATAGGTCTGGAATACAAAGTGCACGGCAGAAAGCTAGATTTTCTGTGCCACCATGATTCCATCCCGAACGGGAAGCAACAGGCATTTGACCCGGGCATCCTCCCTGATTTTTTTATTGAACATCAATAGGGCCTGTGTGTCACGGTCCGACTGCGTGGCCGATTCATCCACCACTTTGCCGCTCCACAAGACATTGTCGGCCAGAATAATCCCTCCCGGCCGTAATTTATCAAGAATCATATCATAATAGCGGGCGTAGTTGACCTTATCGGCATCAATAAATACCAGATCAAAAGGACCGGTGAGGGTGGGGAGTATATCTAGTGCTTTTCCAATCCGAAAGTCGATCTGGGCGCAGTACTCCGACTTAGAAAAGGTTTCCTTTGCAAAGCCTTCCAGTTCTTCGTTGCTATCGATGGTGATGAGTTTTCCGTTCTCGGCCAATCCCTCACAGAGACACAGGGCCGAGTAACCCGTGTAGGTACCGATTTCGAGAATCTGCTGGGGGCGAACCAGGCGAGAAAACAACGCCAGCAGCCTGCCTTGTAGGTGCCCCGACAACATACGGGGCCGCATGACTTTGGCGTGGGTGTCGCGGTTGAGCCGCCGCAGCAGATCACTTTCGGGTTCGGAATGCGCTTCTGCGTAGGCCTCGATTTCCTTGGGTATGAACTCCATGTAGCAGATTAGCAGCAGGAAATAATAAACGTTGTTACTTCAAATATATCAAAGAAACGACATCTTTCCTGAAATCTTATACAAAATTCGTGTGACTGCGCGGTGAATTTCAGTCAATAATGTGTTGCAAATAGCGACCGTACCCACTTTTAACCAAGGGCTGAGCTATTTCCATCAACTGCCGGGCATCGATAAATCCCATGCGGTAGGCTACCTCTTCGATGCAGCCGATCTTCAGGCCCTGACGCTCTTCGATGACCTGTACGAACTGCCCCGCCTGCATCAGCGACTGGAAGGTACCCGTATCGAGCCAGGCCGTACCCCGGTCCAGCACGCCCACCTTCAGTTTACCCAATTCGAGATAGCTGCGGTTGATGTCCGTGATCTCCAGCTCGCCGCGGGGCGAGGGCTTGATGTTCTTGGCAATCTCAACGACCTGGTTGTCGTAGAAATACAGGCCGGGTACGGCGTAGTTGGACTTGGGCTGTTCGGGTTTCTCCGCAATGGAAAGTACCTTGAACTGCTCGTCGAATTCCACCACGCCGTAGCGTTCGGGGTCCTGAACCTGATAGGCGTAAATGACCCCGCCGTCGGGATCGTTGTTGGCCTGAAGCAGTTTGGTGAGTCCCGAGCCGTAGAAAATATTGTCGCCCAGGATTAAGGCTACCTTATCATCTCCGATGAACTCCTCTCCGATGATGAAGGCCTGCGCCAGGCCGTCGGGACTGGGCTGAACGGCGTACTGAAATGAACATCCCAGCCGACTGCCATCGCCCAGCAGTTTCTCGAAGTGGGGTAGGTCGTGGGGAGTCGAGATGATCAGTATTTCCTTGATGCCCGCCAGCATCAGTATGGAGAGCGGGTAGTAGATCATCGGCTTGTCATACACGGGCATCAGCTGCTTGCTGACGGCCAGCGTCAGGGGGTGCAGACGGGTGCCGGAGCCTCCGGCGAGAATAATTCCTTTCATTGAGTTGATCGTTGACAGTTGACCGTCGACAGTGAAAAGCGGCCGGTACTTTTACAAGAAACCGGCTTTCAACTTTCCACCCTCGACGGGCAACTAATTGCCGTACATTTCTTCGTAGTACTTCTGATAATTACCCGATGTGACGTTCGTGAGCCACTCCTGATTGGTAAGGTACCAGTCCACGGTTTTTTCCAGGCCTTCGGCGAACTGCAGCGAGGGTTCCCAGCCCAGTTCGGTCTTGAGCCGGGTGGCGTCGATGGCATAGCGCAGGTCGTGCCCGGCCCGGTCGGTGACGTAGGTGATGAGCTGTTCGGAGGTACCCTGGGGCCGGCCCAGCTTCTCGTCCATGATTTTGCAGAGCAACAGCACCAGATCCAGGTTCTTCCACTCGTTATGGCCGCCGATGTTGTAGGTTTCGCCCCGCCGTCCTTTATGGAAAATGACATCGATGGCGCGGGCGTGATCCTCCACGTACAGCCAGTCGCGCACGTTTTCGCCTTCGCCGTACACGGGCAGGGGTTTGTTCTGCATGATGTTGTGGATCATCAGCGGGATCAGCTTTTCGGGGAAATGGTTGGGGCCGTAATTGTTTGAACAGTTCGAGATCACCACCGGCATTTTGTAGGTGCTGTGGTAGGCACGCACGAAATGATCGGAAGACGCCTTGGAAGCCGAATAGGGCGAGCGCGGGTCGTAGCGGGTGGTTTCCAGGAAAAACTCATTCGGGTCGTGCAGCTCACCGTAGACCTCATCGGTGGATACGTGGTAGAACAAACGGTTGGTCGCACCATGGTTTTCCAAATCGCCTTTCCAGGCCTTGCGGGCGGCGTTTAGCAGGTTGACCGTACCCAGCACATTGGTAACCACAAACGCCAGCGGATCGCTGATGGAACGGTCCACGTGTGATTCGGCTGCCAGATGGATGACCCCGTGGAAATCATGCTCGGCAAAAAGGGCATCCAGGAAAGCCGCATCCGTGATATCGCCTTTCACAAAGGTATAATTGGACGCATCTTCAACATCGCGCAGGTTTTCCAGATTACCCGCATAGGTCAGCGCATCCAGGTTGAAGACGTGGTAGTCGGGGTACTGGTTTACGAAGCGCCGCACCACGTGCGATCCAATGAAACCTGCACCACCCGTAATAAGTATTTTTTTCATATAAGTAGCTGTCAGCAAGTTGCTGTGGGCTTATGGATTTATATATTTAATTGAAAAGCAATATCGTCAATGCATAATAAAAAAGTAAGCAAACACCGTTTTCACCGTTAGCCCTTTGTTATTTTCTGCTGCCACCGCCATGCATCACGCAGCGAATCTTCCAATGTTTTTTCGGTTTTCCATGCAAGTTTCGAATTGGCTTTGTCCGACTGCGCCCAGATTTTTTCTACATCACCGGGGCGACGCGGACCTATGGTGTAATTGAGCTTGACGCCATTGGCCCGCTCAAACGTTTCGATCAGTTCCAGCACCGTATTGCCCTGGCCAGTGCCCACGTTGAACACATCGTAAAAATTGGTTTCGGGCTGGCGGTTCAGGAGTTCAAGGGCCTTGACGTGGGCTTTGGCCAGGTCCACAACATGAATGAAATCCCGGATACAGGTACCATCCGGTGTGTCATAATCGTCGCCAAACACAACAAGTTTTTCGCGCAGGCCGGCGGCGGCCTGGGTCAGGTAGGGTACCAGATTGCTGGGGACGCCCGAAGGCAACTCGCCGATTTCGGCAGAAGGATGCGCCCCAACGGGGTTGAAGTACCTCAAAGACAGAGCTTTAAGGCCAGGTTTTGCGTAGACATGGTCCCGGATGATATCCTCGCTGATGGCCTTGGTGTTGCCATAAGGCGAGGTAGCAGGCTGACGGGGCGTGTCTTCAGTGACGGGAAGTACATCGGGCTGTCCATAGACGGTACAGGATGAAGAAAATACAAAATTACTTACCCCAAAATCCTTCATGACTTTCAGCAGGACAATCAGCGAACCCAGGTTGTTTTCATAGTATTTGAGTGGTTCGGCCACCGACTCGCCTACGGCTTTATAGGCTGCGAAATGGATTACCCCGTCGAATTTTTCGGTTTCAAACAGTTTCCTGACGGCGGCTTCGTCAGTGGAATCTATTTCATAAAAGGGAGTGTCGCGGCCCGTAATGGCTTTCAGGCCTGTCAGTACTTCTTTATTGGAGTTATATAAATTATCCAGAATGACTGGCTGATAGCCAGCTTCTTGCAGTTCCACTACCGTATGAGAACCGATAAATCCGGTACCACCCGTAACTAGTATTTTCATGAATCAGGAGTGAGGAGTTTAGAGTTTTTTTACAGAACGACCCAAGGTAGGAGCACGAGCGAAGCGAAAAGTTTTTTTCGTCTAAAATACAAGCACAGCCCTATTTGAGGGGACTTTTTCTACTGAAAATACAATTTTTTTCCGGGCAAAAGTAGAAAATTTGACAGCCATTCAAAAATTGTTTTTCTTTAAGCCTTATATTAGGAAACACCAGGATAGCTGCCATGGATGAAAAAGAAATAAAAGCACTAGTGTCGTTACTAGACGACGAGGATTCGGAGGTGACAACCCTCGTGGAGGAAAAAATCCGTTCTCTGGGCCGGGGGATAATTCCATTTCTGGAAACGGAATGGGAGGAAAGCTTTAGCCCGATTGCGCAGCGTCGAATCGAAGAACTGATCCACGAATTACAGGTGGCGGTCATGATCGATCGGCTCACTGAGTGGAAAAACGGCGGTGCCCTGGATTTGCTGGAGGGTATGTGGATTGTGGCTACCTACCAGTATCCTGACCTTGATATCGAAAAACTACAGGCCGAAATCGACCAGCTCCGTTACCGGGTATGGGAGCAGTTTGAGGATGAGGGTACCCCTGTTGAACAGGTCAAAGCCATGAATGGGGTATTCTACGGTACCCTGGGCTTCGGCGCCAATACCAAGAGTTTCCATTCGGCTTCCAATTCGATGATCAATGTGGTGCTGGAAAGCCGACGCGGTAACCCGATTACACTGTGCGCGATTTATTTGCTCATTGCCCGGAAGTTGAATATACCCGTGTACGGGGTGAATCTGCCCAACCTGTTTGTTTTGACCTATAAGAAGGACAAAACGCAGTTCTACATCAATGTTTTTAACCGGGGTATTATTTTTTCCAAAACCGACATTGATCACTACATCGCCCAACTGAACTTAACCCAGAAGGAATCCTTCTATCAGCCCTGTTCCAACCTGGAAATCATCCAGCGGGTGCTGCGCAACCTCATCCTCTCCTACGAAAAAGCAGGTGAACCCGAAAAAATTAAAGAATTGGAGCGAATTCTGATGTCTATTGTAGACGACGCAGGATAGGGGATTTCTGTATTTGGTTTTTAAAATTTGCCCTGGATTAATATTTTATTTTTTTGAAATAAGGGATATGAGAGCTTCACTGGTTTTGTTGGCTACTATTCTGTTGGCCTTTTCAACTACGAGCGAGGCTCAGGATCTCAGTGTAAGTGAGATCCTTGGCAAGATGAATCAGGCTGTTGAAAAATTTGAGCAAGGTCAATTTACTTTTCATGAAAAAAATACCAGATTTGGTACGGATAGAGACACAACCCGTAGTGAACATACATATTTATGTTTCTTCAAAAAGAATCCCGAAGATTCCTTGGTAGGATATCAGCTAGCTTCTTTTCAAGACGATGGTTATCAACAAATTTATGATGGCAAAGTGCTTTTTGCTCTGTATAATAAAAAACTGGAAGTAATTCGTAAAAGGGATTATCCGGCGAATATAGAAGAGTCTTTTAATACTAGTAGTGGTGCTATCTATATAATTAACACAAATAAGTGGATCCAATATGATAATCAAAAACTACAAATAACAGGCACCGAAATTATCTTGGGGGAAAAATGTTTTAGATTGCAAAATATCGAAATTTCAAAAGATTTAAAAAGCAATGTAGAGAGCTACTATTATGTATCTACTAAATCTTTCCTCCCTATAAAGAGTGTTACAATTCTAAAATCGGTACTAGGAAAAGCAGAGGAAACCCAGATGTTTGATTACTCGATAACGAATATAAAGGACAAGCCAATCGAAGCCAAACAATTCAGTCGGGAGGCGCTTTCAGAATACCAAATTGAAAAAATTTATGACCCTGCTGTACAAGAAGCCCGGGATGCGTTATTGCCTCTGGGTTCACAGGCGCCCGATTGGAAGCTACCCTTACTAACGGGAGGTACTATGGCCCTGAGCGATTTAAAAGGCAAAATTGTCGTTATGGATTTTTGGTTCAAATCGTGCGCCCCTTGCATCCAGCAGATGATTTCGTTAGAGGCCCTACACAAAAAATTTCCCAATGAAAAGGTTGTTGTGCTCGGGGTAAATACTACTGATGATCCTGAAAAAGATAAGTTGGAGCTGTTCTTAAAAAACAGACTAGTTACCACGAATTCGGTCTATAATGGTAATTCAATAGCATCACTTTATAAGGTTTACGCATCACCGGCTTTGTTTGTCATTAATCAAGAAGGTAGCGTTGTTTTTACGAAAAGTGGTTATACGTCCACTATATTAGATGAAGTCAGTAAAGTGATTAATGAACAATTAAACTAAATAGTCAAATTTTTCTTCTGAATATTTATTTAGATAAGACTTTTTATAAAGATCAAGAAAATTTATTATAAATATAAAGCAGCTACACCGCCACGATCAGACAATAGGTACCAAACCAACGAACTTGCAGACTAGCCCGCACTTCCCGGCCTGAGTCACGCCAGGTACCCTGCAATAGGTTGCTATTTTCGTTGAATATTTCAACGAAAATGTTGTCTTTGAAACTCACATTGTTTCGCCCGTTTAGCTTGTAAAGTGCCTCTTTTCCGCACCAATACATGCAAAGCTTCGACAGAGAGTTTTTGGCTTCAAACAACTCACTTTCATTTAGGTACTTTCGGGCGGTGCGAATCAACTTGTCGTTTTTTTGCTCCATATCAATCCCCACTGAAAGGGTAGGATGGATGACGGCCGCTACATAGTCATGCGTGTGTGTCAATGAGATAGGGTAGGGGCAATCAATAAGAAAGGGCTTACCGTGCTCATCTTTCCAGGTACCTTTGAAAACCTCTCCCGCCTCGGCCACGATTTGTGCCAGAACGATCCGCCCGGCCATCCATTCGCGCTTTTTTTGGGGATGAGAAATAGACGAGAGTTCTTCAAAATCGGCGGATGAAGGCAGCATTTTCCGTAGCACTTCTTCGGTTTCGACCAGCTGCCATACCAAGAGGCGACCGACCTCGGCGATGTTTTCTGAATGAACGAGCGGCATATCCTTTGCGTTTACTACCCAATTATGCGGAAGCCAGGTAAAACTCCCTCTTTAAATGAATGTGCGCAAAATAGATACTTTTTCGGGTCATCGCGACTGTGTATACACGCTAATTTCCGATGCGTCGGGCTCTTCTTTCTATTCGGCGGGCGGTGATGGACTAGTAGTGAAGTGGGATATGGCCAAGCCCGACCTTGGCGAACTAACAGCCCGCATTGAGGCCTCCGTGTACGCCATAGCCATCGATCCCGCCACCGGCCTGCTGTGGGTGGGACAAAACTACGAGGGAATTCAACTCATCGATCCTGTACAGAAAAAAGTCGTGGCTTCTATGAAAATAGGCGCAGCGCCTATTTTCGACATCAAAATCTGGCGGGAAAAAGCATTCATTGCGCTCGGAGATGGCGTGATTGTGGTCGTTGATATTCCGGCGTTCGCTATTCAGAAGTACCTGAAGGCATCCACAAAAAGCGTGCGGACGCTGGCCATACGCGAAACGGAAAATGAATTGGCGGCCGGGTACAGTGATCATAGCGTCGGTATTTTCGATCTGGAAACATTCAATTTGAAAAAACGCTTCCAGGCGCACACCAACTCCGTATTTACGGCAAGCTATTCGCCCGATGACAGGTACCTGGTCACGGGAGGACGCGATGCACATTTGAGAGTATGGGATGCCACCGCTCAGTATACGCCGGTGCATGCCATTCCCGCGCATATGTTCGCCATCAATCACCTGGCATTTCGAGCCGATGGTGCGTTTCTGGCTACGGCCAGCATGGACAAATCCATCAAACTGTGGAGGACCGATACCTTCCGGCTGGTAAAGGTGGTCGACCGGGCCCGGCACGCCGGGCATGGTACTTCCATCAACAAACTCCTGTGGCTGAGCGAGGGCGATTGGCTGGCGTCGGGCAGCGACGACCGCACAATTTCGGTCTGGGAATTTCGGGATTAAAGCTCTGACGAAAATGGCGGACGAAACCTAGCCCCGGGCCAGGATTTGCCCTGATGCGTAATTATTTGGATAAGTTTTTGAAATTTGCGATTTTAGTCTGTAATTACCGGATTACCGCACGATTTTTCTATAAAACCGCCTATTCAAATGAAAATCTCACCCATCGATATACGGCAGCACACGTTTGAAAAAGAATTTAGAGGGTATGTTGTCGATGAGGTCAATGCTTTTCTGAACTCACTTTCGCAGGAGTGGGAACGCGTGATGAATGAAAACAAGATGCTGAAAATGCAGCTTGAAATTGCCGAAAAAGAACTCAACAAACTGCGGGACGTGGAAATGACACTTTTCCGGACCCTGAAAACTGCTGAAGATACCAGCAACCAGATTACCGAACAGGCCAACCGGGCCGCCGAAAAGTATATTCAGGAATCGCGGCAAAAGACCGACGAAACCATCGTGGAAGCCCGGCGCAAGGCTAGCATGATCATTCAGGATGCGGAGAATGAGTCGAAGTACATCCGGGAAGAAATCATCAATGAGCTGAAGAACCAGGAGCGCGACTTCCGGGCTATGGAGAAGTACCGCGACAATCTGGTGGTACAGCTCAAATCGCTGGCCAACAATACCCACGAAGCAGTGGAACGATTCGAGAAAAAATTCAGCAAAGATCCTTCGTTCGACCAACGCATGGAGGAAATCAAGAATCAGGCTGTCGAGGCTGAAACCCCTTCCGAGAAAAAGAATCCGGCGAGTAAGGGCGAGCAGGTACCTACAGGTACGGATGAAGCAGAGCCGACCCAGGAGCCTGAAATTTCGGATGCCGAAAATAAAGAGGCAGAACCCGAGGAATCCACTGCGGAGGAAATTTCGGCGGTCGCCGAAGAACCGCAGGCGGATGAATCTCAGGATGAGGAGCTCGCATCTGAGCCCTCGGCCGAAGGTACCCCTCCGGACGCCGCCGAAGAAGCGCTGGCGGAGGTGGAAAAAATGGCCCACACCCGTCAACAAACCCAGGATTTGGATGTGGCCAATACCCCACCCAAGCCCGAAGGTGATTCTGAAACTAAGCCACAGGTCAAAGGCTCGTTTTTTGACCAGATCGGGTAACTTTCTGATTTCTCTTTCCAGGGCAACCTATCTGATTTTACCAAAGCTTCGGCCGTACTTTTCAATTTTATATCTTGGGAACTATCTCACTCGAAGGGCTGGAGTTTTTTGCCTACCATGGCTTCTACGACGAGGAACAGAAAGTCGGCAACAAGTATGCGCTGGATATCACCATTCATACCGATTTTGAAAAAGCCGCTCAGAACGATCGTCTGCGTGGTACCGTCAATTATGAAGAGCTCTACGGCATCGCAGTGGCGGTGATGGCCGAACGTTCGCGGCTGCTGGAACATATCGCCTACCGGCTGATCGAAAAGATTCGGGAGAAGTACCCCGATGTAGAAAAGGTCCACGTGGCGGTATCCAAGTTCAATCCTCCGATCGGGGGCGTGTGCCATCGATCCAAAATCACCCTGGAAGGCTAGCGGATGTATGGAGCGGAAAATCTACTACGGGAGCAGAGGCGTAGGTAATGTACTGAAAATGATCCTGCCCTACCTGGTGATCGTAGGGGCCTTCCAGGCATTGGGTGCCTGGGTAGCGGGGTACGACCTGACAACTGCCGACGCTCCCGCCCAAAATCTTGAACAGGCTTTTATCATTGTCTTTTTTAGCTTACTGGGCAATGCCCTTCTGATCGGGCTTTTTCGAAGGTACGTCGACCGCGAATCGTTTCTCAGCCTGGGTTTTCAGACCACGTTCCTGGGTAAGGACCTGCTCATCGGGATCATTGTTGGCTTTGAAGTAATGTTTTTGGGGTTTATGGCCCTGACCCTAACCGATCAGTTGGATTTTATTACCTTCCAGTACAGTTTTGCCGATCTTCTGCTTTGCCTGGGATTTTATATTGTTGTAGCTTTCACCGAAGAACTGCTCATGCGGGGGTACGTCCTCAATAATCTACTGCTCAGTTTTGACAAGTACGTGGCGCTGGCTATTTCCGCGCTACTGTTTAGTCTGATGCACGGGTTCAATGCCAACTTTACACTGCTGGGTGGGATCAATCTTTTTCTGGCGGGTATCTTGCTCGGGCTTTCCTACATTTTTACCAAAAACCTCTGGTTTCCCATCGCCCTGCATTTTAGCTGGAATTTTTTTCAGGGACCTATCTTCGGATTCAATGTGAGTGGAAATAATTTTTACAACCTTTTTTTGACCGAATACAGTGCCCCTACGATCTGGAACGGCGGGGCTTTCGGATTCGAAGGCTCGATCGTGTGTCTGTTTTTTCAGCTCATTGCGATTCTGGCCGTGTATGTTGTCTTCAAAGACCGCTTTTCTCCGGAGCGGGAGCGGACCCTGGCGCTGGAGGAGCAATCGACCCCCTATTACTACGATGAAAGCACAGATCTTTGAAGCGACCCTCGCTTTGATTATTTACATTTTTTGGAAAAACAGGTACCGAATATTGAACCGATGAAAGAATACCTACTGGATACTTTCCAGTTCAATGATCTCACCAACCGCACCTTGTTGGTCAAAATCAAGGAACTTCCCGACCCCTCGGAAAGTATCCGGTTGTTTAGCCATTTGATCAATTCCCAGTTGAAATGGATGGCACGAATCAGCCAGGACCCAAACGCTATGGCGATGAGTTGGTGGGACCCGGTGTACAACTATGAAGATCTTGAAGAGAAGTGGGCCGAAAGTCTGGAGCTTTGGCAAAATTACATTTTGTCGAAGACGGAAGAGGAATTATCCAGCGAAACCACCTTTGTCGGCTATGATGGTACCTTCTGGGCTGCCACCCCCCAAGACATCGCTCTGCAATTGAACTACCATTCCATTCACCACCGCGCCCAGATTCAGACTATCATTCGGCAGCAAGGTCTGGAGCCGGATTTTGTGGATTACATCGGCACTAAGTACCGCCGGGTAAGTGCCTAGGGTACTCTCCTTCCCAAAAAAGAAGCGCATGAACTCATCCTATACCGAAAATCAGGAATTCATCCACCAATCTTTCACGGCCGAAAAACTTCCTAGAGGAGAGTACGAAACCTGTACCTTCACCGATTGTGACTTCAATGGCACCGATCTGTCGGGGGTACCTTTGTGGATTGCGAATTCGAAGAGTGCAATCTCACCCTCGCCAAACTCTCCAACACCGCGTTCAAAAATGTCCGGTTCGTTCGGTGCAAAATGGTAGGGCTGCACTTTGAAAACTGCAATCCGTTTTTGCTGGAAATGCACTTCGACGGCTGCCAGCTGAACCTGTCTTCCTTTTACAAACTGACGCTGAAAAAGACGCGGTTTAAAAACTGCGCGATGCAGGAAGTCGATTTCGCCGAGGCTAACTTTACGGAATCAAGTTTTGTGGAATGCGATTTGGCCGGAGCGACCTTCGACTGCACGATTCTGGAAAAAGCCGATTTTCGAACGGCGTCCAATTATTCGATCGATCCCGAAAACAATCGTCTTAAAAAGGCCAAATTCTCACTGACCGGCGTGGTTGGCTTGCTGCACAAATACAACATTTCCGTCGAAGTCTAAGGGGGTACCCTAGTACCCTACACCATATCCACCGCCACTTTGTAACGCGGATCTTCCAGCACGTTCACATCGATCAACTCCTCGGCGTTGGCGAGCAGTTTCCGACAATCGGGGCTGAGGTGTTTTAAATGTACTTTCTTACCTACCTTGCTATATCGCTCGGTAATTTTGTTCAGGGCTTCGATGGCCGACATATCCACCACGCGGCTTTCTTCAAAATCAATCACAATTTCCTCGGGATCGTTCAGGACGTCAAATTTCTCATTGAAGGCTGTGACCGAACCAAAAAACAGCGGTCCGTAGATTTCATAATGTTTGATTCCCTGTTCGTCGAAACGCTTACGGGCCCGGATACGTTTGGCGTTGTCCCAGGCAAAAACCAGCGCGGCAATAATAACCCCCACGATTACGGCCAAAGCCAGGTTGTGCAGCACAGCCGTGACTAGGGTGACCAGTACCATCACGAACACGTCGGACCGGGGCATTTTGGTAAAAGTACGCAGACTGGCCCACTCGAAGGTACCTATGGCTACCATAATCATCAGTCCCGTCAGGGCGGCCATGGGTAGCTTTTCGATCAGCCCCGAGCCGAACATAATGAACACCAGCAGCATCACCGACGCCACAATACCCGACAGTCGCGCCCGTGCCCCGGAAGAAATGTTAATCAAGCTCTGTCCGATCATGGCGCAGCCTCCCATGCCCGAAAATACACCCGACAAAATATTGGCGGCACCCTGAGCCACGGCTTCTTTGTTGCCGCGTCCGCGCGTCTCGGTTATTTCGTCGATGATATTCAGGGTCAGCAGACTTTCGATCAGGCCAACGCCAGCCACGATGGCGGCGTAGGGAAAAATTAGGGTCAGGGTTTCAAACGTAAAAGGTACCCTGGGCAGATGAAACGGTGGAAAGCCACCCTGAATGGAAGCCATGTCGCCCACCGTTTTGGTATCAATGCCGAAAGCCGTCACAATGCCGAACACGACCAAAATGGCGGTCAGGGAGGCAGGAATGGCTTTGGTGAATTTGGGCATCGCCCAGATAATGAACATGGTAGTCAGTACCAGGCCCAGTAAAATATACAAAGGGGTACCCGTCAGCCAGGCACCCGAAACATCCTTGAACTGGTCCAGCTGCGACATGAAAATGATGATAGCCAATCCATTCACGAAGCCGAAAATTACGGGGTGGGGTACCAGCCGCATCAATTTTCCCAGCCGCAGCACACCCGCCGCTACCTGAATGAGGCCGGCCAGCACCACTGTGGCGAATATATACTCGACGCCGTGTGATTTGGCCAGTGTGACCAGCACTACTGCCACCGCGCCCGTTGCCCCCGAAATCATACCGGGACGTCCGCCAAAGATGGAAGTGATCAGCCCCATCATAAAAGCCGCATACAGCCCTGTTAAAGGAGAAAGTCCGGCGATAAAGGCAAAGGCCACCGCCTCGGGTACCAACGCCAGGGCTACCGTCAGTCCCGACAGGACTTCGGTTTTATAGTCGACTTTTTGGGAAAGATCGAAGAGGTTGAAGTATTTTTTCATCAGGAACGAGTCAATGCCAACCAGAATGGAAAATGAATTTTTCCGGGAAGCTGACAAATGAATATTTTAGGATTAAAACAGTAATTTATTCGAAAGGAGAAAGAAAACGAAGATTATTGTAAAGAATGTATTCGCATGATTTTTTGCAAAGATAGGATTTTTTCTAAAAGGATTTTTTGGATGAAAACTGAAATACTACTTAGCACTCGGAATATATTTTATTCGTACTACCATCGCGTTATTTTTGTTGACCTTTCCAAAATCAAGTATGAACAGTACCTACCTCACCAGCGTCATCAAGCAGTTTGAATATTACAAAATGCTGGGCGACAAATCCTTTGACCAGCTTTCGGACGATCAATTGTTCTGGAAAGCCAACGAAGACAGCAACAGCATTGCGGCGATTGTAAAACATCTGTGGGGCAACATGCTGTCGCGCTGGACGGATTTTCTGACCTCCGATGGGGAAAAAGAATGGCGCGACCGCGAAGGTGAATTCGACGATGACATTACCAACCGGGAAGACATGATGACGAAATGGAATGAAGGCTGGAACTGCCTGTTTGCAGCCCTGCGTCCCCTGACCGAAGCCGAGCTGGAAAATACGGTTTATATCCGCAACCAAGGACATACCGTTACGGAGGCGATCAATCGGCAGCTCGCGCACTATGCCTACCACGTGGGGCAGATCGTTTTTATCGGTAAAATGCTGCGGGACAATGCCTGGAAATCCCTCTCCATTCCTCGGGGTAATTCAGGTACCTACAACGCCGAAAAATTTGCGCAACCACTCAGAAAGGAACATTTTACGGAAGAGTTTTTGCGGCCAGGTACCTCCGAACCGGAATAGTAGTGAAACTCGGGAATGCTCTATTTTACGTAACACCATGCAATCATCCACATCCAGGCGCGCGCTTCCCTATTTGTTGCCGGTGCTCATTACCACAGTTTTTATGGTGACTGCGGCTACCAATTTCGTGTGGGTGGCAATGGGAATCATTCTGATCGTTGGGCTGGCGCGTAAGTCAATCGGCCAATTCAGCGTGGCGGAGGTAGTGGCCGAATACGATTTTTTTCACCATAGTCCGTTGATGACCTACCTCAAGACGGCATCCGGACTTTTCTTTGTGGGTTTCAATGGTTGGGTACTTATATTTCTGGCTCAGCACGAGCTGGCGGGCTGGGCGCTGGTGGTTTTTATTTATTCCGTCGTCATCATCAACAGCAACTTTGCCATTTCCCTCGCCCATGACCTGATGCACTCCACTCGTACAATGGATCGTTTGCTATCGACGGCGCTGCTTTTGCAAAATGGCTTTTTCTACCTCGAAGCGGACCATATCTATATCCACCACCGCCACGTAGGTACCTCCGGCGATCCGGCCACGGCGCGGGTAGGAGAGGGGATTTATACCTACTTTCGGCGTTCCATTGGGGCACGCGTCCGCATGCTTTTTTTTCGGGGGGTACCTTTCCCCGTCCGCGCAAACGTAGTATCATCCGGGGCAACGTAGCGCGGCTGCTGGCTTGTATTTTTTATCTGATGGGTACCTTGTTCCTGGGCGGTCGGGTATTCGCTTGTGTTTTGGCGCAGTTCATACTGGTCACACTGATTTATGAATCGGTAACCTACATCCAGCACTACGGACTGCGGCGGAAAACAAACCAGATCGGGCAGGCCGAAGCGGTACAACTGCACCATGCCTGGAATTGCTACTACCGTACCTCGACCTGGATGCACTATATGATGCCCGTGCACTCCATCCATCATCTAAGGGAAGAACGTCTGGACGAAATCCGCGATTTTGCCGGCTTATCCATGCCCCTGCCTTTCGCTAAGATGCTGGTCAGGGCGTGGATTCCCGCCCGCTGGTTTCGGCTGATGGATGAGAAGGTACCTACCCATGCCCGACCGGAAAAGTATGAGGCTTAGCTCCGGCATTCTTTTACTTTTCATGACGCGCTGTGTTTTTGCACAGACGGATTTTCCACGGCAGGGCTTATCCATTCAGTCGGGGTTTCAGGGAGGAGCCAGTTTTTCAACGGATAAAATTCCCGCCTACCGGCAGTATGGTTTTGTGTTGGAGATCAACCAGCAGACTTCCGGAGAAAAGTACTGGCAGGCCGACCATAGGTACCCACAAATGGGTCTACAAATCTCGGCCCGCGGGTTTCCGGGTACCAGCGGACCAGGTAGTGTTTTCGTTTTGATTCCCTATCTGGAATTTAACGTGGCTGAATCGAAGGTAGGTCAATGGCAAATCAAGCACGGTACCGGATTGGCCTACGTTACGGGCGATTTTGAAAGAATGCAAAAGGTACCCTTGGGAAGTAAGTTGAATGCTTCTTCAATTCTGGATATAGGGTACCAGTTCAAAACCCGAGCCCGGTTTGCTGGCAAGGTCGGTATCGTGGCGAGCCATATTTCCAACGGAAACCTGGTGCGGCCCAACGCGGGGCTGAATTCCTGGCTGGGGTACGGGCAACTGGTTTATTTTCCCTTTGGTGAATTACCAACACGCATTCCGTACAAACTGGCAACGGACTTTAGACGCTGGCGGTATCGCTTCTACCTGGCTGACGGACTTTATGATTACAAGAAATCGGAGAATCAGATTCAGCAAAATATCCAGGCTGGGCTACTGGTTTTTTATCAACACAGTACCCGTTTTCGAACAGGAGCTGGCCTGGAACTAGGAAGGGTGGGAAAAGGAGAAAAAACTCAACTGGCGGGGTACCTTGAGGAAGAGGTACTTTTCGCGCACTTGGTTACGCGGTACGGGTTCGGTGTCTACCTGACTCCGCCCATAGCCGATGAAAGCAGAACCTACGCCAAAGTCGGAATTGCCTGGTACCCTTGCGAGCTGCAAAAGCAGATTGCCAACGGATTCTCGATCGGGGCTACCATCAAAGCCCACGGTTTCCGGGCGGCTCATGTAGAGCTGGCAGCGGGCTACACGTTTTGAAGTTTAGTACTCTTTGCGCTTGTTCCAGTCCCGGTTGGCCGGAATGGGACGCAGCCAGTACCGGGCTCCGATGGCAAAGGTATAGAAATCGGGATAGCCGGGAATGACATTGATATTCAGATCGATGTTCTTACTGATTTTGTAGTCATATTCCAGTTCGCCCCCGTACCATACGAAAGCATACTGCCAGTGCTCCGAGTTTTTTAGCCGGGGCGTTTGCTGTACGTACCCGTCGAGCCGATTCCAACTCTGGCGGTACACGAAAGTAGGTCCAAAGCCGAACTCGAGGTAATGCCGGCGGCCATTCAGGAAATTGACCCGGAAGCCCAGATGCGTATGCCCGGCAAACAGTTCGGCGCAGTCGCTGTACCCGCCCTGCGCCACTTTTAGGGCCAGGCGTTTTTTGTAGATGTAGCGCTCATAGGAGGCAATGAAGCCCCAGTTAATTACGGCTACTGCATTTTTGTCCAGTTTCCGGGGTTGCAGTGGTGCAGTTTTATCACCGCCGGGATGTAAGGTACCAAACACATAGCGCAGCCCAAAATTGTCCTGAGCCGGGCAATCTCTGCCCACCATACAAAGCAATGGGATAGCTACATACCACAGAAAGGTTTTTTGTTTCATGATGGCCTTGGATTGTAACGCATAGCCAGGCCGTTCATTTTACTGAACCATAGGGGAGGCAGCAGCGCCATCGTGATCATCAGGAAATACAGGTAGGGCATCCGAGGGCCTGATTTTAGATCGGTTATCTTTCGGCTACGGACGGGTAGGTGATGCAGCGAATGCAGAGGTAGCAAAAACAGGATGTAGTTGGTGTATTTGTAGTAGCAGTTCCAGGACAATTGGAGTGTAATGTCGTCTCGGCGATCCTGACGGAAGAGCCCATAATGCTGAATGTAATTGATCAGCTCATACAGTACATACGAAATGAATCCCTGCAGAACAAAAAAGGTCAGACACGCGGCGGGATGGCGGCTAAAAACAAAAATGCAGCCCCATACCGTAATCAGCAGCGCCAGCATGGCCAGATTGGTGCGCAGAATTTTACGGCGGAGGTAGGTCGGTAAACCATACTGGGTAAGGTAGCTTTCCCGCAGGTTCAGACAGGTGATTTTGAAGAAATAGGAATAGAAATTTTCGTTCAGTTTGGCGGTTGTGGGATCTTCCTGTAGGCCGATGTCCCGGTGATGGCCGCAAACGTGCTCCGTCGCAAAATGGGGGATGCCGGCCGCGGTGAGTAGAAGCACCGACAAGGCTTTCTGGATTTTGGAGTGGCTGTGCAGCAGATCGTGCGCCAGTGTGACGATGAAGCAGCCGGTAAGCAGTCCGGTGGTTACGCTGAAACCAATAAGGTGTACCCAGGAGAAGTTTTGCCGATCCACAAAAACGATTCCCCACACGATTAGTCCGATCAGGATCACCGCATTTATGCATTTTATGGTGTAAGCAGCCCGGGACCGGTAAAAAAAACGCAGTTCGTCGCGTAATTCCCCATTTTTGAATTCACCCCAGTAGATGTTCAGAATATTGGCTGCGAGTAGGAGCAGATATACGTAGTAATACTGCGTATTGCTACATATACCCATGAAAAGCAGGGTGAGTATGGCAGGAATCAGGTATCGCCAGTAACGCTCCATAGGCAGCAGGTTGAGAATCGACGGTGAAAATTCCTCTTGAAGTAAGGCTAGATCGGTAAAGAAGTGTGCCAGAAAGTGGACTAGCCCCGGAAAGATCTGGGCAACAAAAAAGGAGACGGTGCATAATTCACACCGTCTCCTTTTTTAATTCTCCTGTCGACAATCAGTAACCCGGATTCTGCTTGATGTTGGCTACCCCATCCACCTTGCTCTGGTTGACCACAAACTCAGGGATGGGCAGGTATTCGTCCTTGCCCTTGGTGAATTTGGCGCCCGCCAGACTGGTTCTGACTTTCGACTCACGGTTAAGGAAATCCGTAATTACCACATCGGCCACGCCCCAGCGCACCAAATCGTAGAAGCGGTGCCCTTCCTGAGCCAGTTCGATGAAACGTTCGAAGCGCACGGCCTTGCGAGCCGCTTCCTTATCCGTCCAGGGGCCGGAATAGGGCGCAACTTTATAATCAGCCACGGGCTTTCCATCCTCCATTTTGACGACACTCGAACCCGCTGCGCGTGTGCGGATCATGTTGACGTACTGGAGTGCTTTGTCCAGGCTACCCACCTCAACCTCGCATTCGGCGTCCATAAGGAGCAGATCAGCATAGCGCATCAGAATCTGGTTCTTTCCCAACTGGGTTTGTCCCCAGCCGCCGGGAATATAATAGGTACCGATCTCATCTTTCCACTGAATCATTTTGTTGGGTAGCCAAGGGCCGCCGTTGGCCAGCTGGCGAATCCAGGTGGCTTTGGCTGGGCCAAAGTCTTTGTAAGGAACTCCTACACGGCCTACGGTATAGTCGAGGCGCGGATCGAGCATACCCCGATCCGGGTAGTTGTTCGGATCGGATTCCTGGCTCCTCACATTCATGGTTTTGTAGGTGTCGAGAAAGGGTAAGCCCTTGGCATCTACCTGATAGGCATTGACCAGCGTTTGGGAAGGCTGGTAAAATCCGCAGCAGCCGCCGGGACCGTCGTTGTGAGGATTGGTCAGCTCGCCTTCCTTGTTGCTGTTGGCTCCGCCTGTCCCGTCGCCCACGGTGTACTGGATGCTGAAAATGATTTCTTTTCCGTTTTCCTCTTCACCCCGGAACACATTCTTGAATTCAGACACCAGACCATATTTTTCGCCTTTACTCGTAGTACCATTGGCAATCACCTGATCGAATACGGCCTTGGCTTCACTGAACTTGCTCTGGTACAGCAACGCTTTGCCGTAGTAAGCACCCGCCGCCCATTTATTCACCCGCCCTACGGCGGTCTGGGTGCCGGGAAGGTTGTCATAGGCGAATTTCAGATCGGCTTCGATCTGCGGCCAAATACTCTGATCGTTTTTCAGCGCCTTATAGGCGTCGGTACCTTCGATCGTTTCGTCCACATAGGGTACGTTGCCAAAGTTGCGCTTGGCCTCGAAGTGCTGGAAGCCGCGTAGAAAGCGGGCTTCGGCGATGATCCTGGTCTTGTTCTCCGCTGAAATTTCGGGGGTCTTCTCTACCAGCCTCAACACGATGTTGGCCATACCGATTCCATCGTAGAGCGCCCTCCATTTGTTACCTACGGATGGCCCGTTGGGCAGTACCTCGAAGCGCTCCACAGGGTTGATTTCCGTAGCCTGATCCAGCGATTCGGAACCTTTGTACGAATCGTCCGAGCGTATCCCACCCCAAAGCCAGTTGTTAGCGCTGGTGTACCATGCTCCAATTTGCACGCCGGTGAGCCCCCGGTAAGCCACGATGAGTGCGCCATTCACCCCATTGGGATTAGTAAGAGATGTTTCGGCGATGGCCCCCAGGGGTGGGCGGTCCAGAAAGCTATCCTTGCAGGAAACGGTGATTCCCACGAGTAGGACGGCCGATAAAAGGATTGTCTTGATATATCTTTTCATAATGAATAAGTCTGAATTAAAATCCTCAATAGGTTTTAGAGAGCCAGGTTTACCCCGAAAATGATGGTGCGCGGCGAGGGCGTACGGAACTGATCGACACCCATCTGCAATTCGTTGCCCAGGATGCCAATATCCGGATCTGGTCCCGAATAATTTGTGACGGTAAAGATGTTTTGCCCCTGTACATACACGCGCGCCCGGCTCAGGCCGATCTTACTCAGCAAATTGGCCGGTAGCGTGTAGCCAAGCTGCATCTGGCGCGCCCGCAGGAACGAGCCACTCTCTACATAGTAAGAAGTCGAAATGGAACCCGAATAGGTGTCGTTGGCATTCAGGATGGGCAGCGAGGCACTGGTGTTTTGGGGCGTCCAGGAGTCGGTCAGTACCTCAGTATTATAGCCACCCACGAAACCCCGCAGGTGCGTGGCCCACTTGGTGTAATTGTAAAGGTCGTTGCCATAATTCCAGAACAGGAACGTCTGGAAATCGAACGCTTTATATTTCAATGAAATATCGGTACCTATCTGGAACTTAGGAATCGGGTTGCCGATGTAGGTCTGGTCATCTCCATTGATGATACCGTCGCCATTGATGTCCCGTAACTTCCAGGAACCCACCCGCTTGTAGCTTTGGTCGGCATGCGCATCAACTTCGGCTTGGGATTGGAAAATGCCGTCCACGACCCATCCCCAGAAGGAAGCCAGCGGCTTGCCGCCCTCGACCCGCTGGATATTACCCAGGCGCCCTGCGCCAAACAACAGAGCGGATGAACCTTCGGCGTCAATTTTCACCGCCTCGTTCACATAATGGGTAAAGGTCAGGCCCACATCGAAAGTAAGGTCTTTGGTGATTTTTCCCCGGGTGGTAAACTGCGCATCGACCCCTTTGTTGATCATGGTACCTACGTTGATCTGGGGCTGGCCCACCGAAGGTTCCAGGCCGTTGGGCTGACGCGTTACGAGCAAATCCTTGGTTTTGTTGTTGAAGTACTCTACCGTGAAGTCGAGTTTTCCGCCCCACAAACTACCATCCAGGCCCACATTGACCATTTCGGCAGCCTCCCATTTGGTGTTCGGGTTTCCGATAATGGACGGGCGATAGCCAATGACTGGCAGGCCGTTGGTACCGTTGAGGTCGTAAGCCGTTCCGGTCAGCGATGCACCATAGAATGAGTAGGCGTTGGCCGAGCCCACGTTGCGCTGGCTACCCAGCTGGCCCCAGCCCGCACGAAGCTTGAGGTCGTTGATCGCCGATACGCCCTTCAGGAAACTTTCCTCCGACAAGCGCCAACCTACCCCTACGGCCGGGAAGATACCGACCCGATTGTCGGGGCCGAATACCGAGGAGGCGTCGCGCCGGAGCGTGGCGCTGAACAGGTACCTGTCGTTGAACTGGTATTCGGCTTTTCCGAAAATAGAGTACAGGGTACGGGGCGTTGAGGGCGAACCGCCATTTTGAGGGAGGTTCTTACCGGTGTTGAGCGAGCGGAAAGCCGGATCGTTGAAGTCATAGTCGGTTCGGGTACCGTTGATTCCTCTGAATTGGTCGAAAATGGATTCGGTCGCCGCAAAGAGCTTGAGCGTGTTCCGCTCGTTGATGTCCAGCGAATACTGCAGGCTGTTGGTCCAGGTCCAGGAACCGCCTTTGAAGAAGTATTCCGAGTAGTTGTTGTTGCGGGTAGGTTCGGCCTTCTCGGGCGTAATGAACGTAAAATTATAGCCATTACCGTAGCGCTGGTCGATCCCGAACGAGGACGAGAGCATCAGGCCCTTGGCAATTTCGATCTGGGCGAATAGGTTTCCCAACAGATTGAGCCCGCTGTATTTGTTATCCCGTCCCCGCGCCAAGGACACGGGAGCGGTGATGTTACTTCCTGCTTCACCCAACGAGGTACCCGCGAAATTTCCCTGAATATCACGCACCGGAATAAAAGGAGGTACCCGGTAGGCATTGTACCAGGGAGAGCTTTCACCCGAAAAATCGAGTCCTCCGCCCAAGTCGAAAGGATTGCCGCTACTCCCGTAAGACCGGGAAAAAGCCATTTGGACATTCTCACCAAGTGTCAGCCATTTCCTGGGCTTGAAGCGCGTGTTGGCCCGAATGGTCACCCGGTTGAATCCCGTCTCTTTAAATACCCCGTCGGAACCGAAGTAGTTGATACCCAAGGCGTAGGTGCCTTTATCGCCTCCCCCGGTGGCCGTAAGCTGGTGGCTTTGGACGGGGGCGGGTCGGGTTATTTCATGAAACCAGTCCGTGCCGGGGCTGGTTTCAGCGATCTGGTAGGTGTTGTCGTAGCTGTACGGATCATAATTGTAGCGGTCGAAGTTGGGGTTCGTTGCATCCGTGGGATTAGCCACAAAATTTGAGTTCGTGACCAGGTACTTGGGGATTCCGTTTTGGAAAACATTACTCTTAAACGGGATGTCGGCTCCTTCGGCTGCCCTTTGCAGATATTCATAGTACTGCTGGGTGTTCATCATGGAGGGGTAGGCACGGTTGGGGATGGTTTGGATACCATAGTAGCCGTCGTAGGAGATTTCCGTTTTGGCACCGCCCTGTTTCGTTGTGACAACAATTACGCCGTTGGCGGCGCGAGAGCCGTAGATGGAAGCCGATACCGGATCTTTGAGTACCTGAATGGAGGCAACGTCCTGTGGGTTGAGCGCATTGGCGTTATCAGTAGGTACCCCATCGATGATGTAGAGTGGATCGTTATTACCGAATGAGGTAAAACCCCGAATCCGTACCTTGGCCGCCGCACCAGGCGCGCCCGTGCCGCTTACCGTAACGCCCGAAGCCCGGCCCTGTAACATATTGCCCAGGTTGGAGCTAGGCTGCTGTAAGGTAGACTTGGTATCCACGACCGATACCGAGCCGATGATGTCTTTCTTTTTTTCTGACGTGTAGCCCGTCACGACTACTTCTTCCAGAGCATTAACATCCTCTTCCATCCGCACATCGATGACGGAGCGGTTACCAATTGTCACTTCCTGGGACTTGAAGCCCACAAAGCTGAAGACCAGCACATCATTGTCAGCCGGTACATTAATTGCGAAGTTACCACTGCCATCGGTGTTGGCTCCTACCTGTGAGCCTTTCACCAGTACTGTTACACCTGGGATTCCGGTGTTCGAACCATCGGTGACCTGCCCCGTGACCCGGCGGTTCTGGGCAAGAGCAGCGAGATTCAATAGGGTCAGAAATAGGAGCAGACCTGCATTTCTGAACTTACCAAGGTAGATTTTTTTCATAGATTTGTTTAGGATTAAGGGTTTTAGAATAGAATAATGAAATTAAATCCAATTTTTATGAAATAAAAATTTAACCAACTAAATAATCGAAACTGGACACTTTGGTGTTGTCTTCTTATTATTCAATTAGGACTACAGCGTAGGTAGGCGCCTGCTAAATGGGAAAGAGTGAGGGGCGCCCCTCACTCTTTCATTCTTAAATGTACGTATCCAGTGCTACTTGTAAGCCGGATCCTGGGTCAAAGTGGGTTCACCTGCTTTGTAGGAACGATCGATGGCGTTCTGGGGAATTGGGAAGTACTCATTTTTGCCTTTGGTGAAAACCGCATCCTTCAGGTACACCCTCTTTTTCGACTCTTCGGCAAGGTAGGCCTGTAGTACGGAGGCCTGGACGCCCCAGCGCTGGAGGTCAAAGAAGCGGTGTCCTTCCATGCCAAACTCCAGACGGCTCTCAAAGCGGACGGCTTTGCGGGCCATTTCCTTGCTTGCAAAGGGTGTGTCGTAAGTTTTGATGACATAGTTGGCTGCGGGCTGGTCCAGTACGGTGTAGTCGTCACGGGAAGCTGGCCCCTGTACGGCTTTTTTAACAAATCCATCGGG
Organism: Salmonirosea aquatica; assembly: GCF_009296315.1. Lineage (NCBI taxonomy): Bacteria > Pseudomonadati > Bacteroidota > Cytophagia > Cytophagales > Spirosomataceae > Salmonirosea > Salmonirosea aquatica. The sequence goes on along the minus strand of NZ_WHLY01000002.1, from coordinate 1,140,150 downwards.
ATTAGCTGCTCGGGTACGAACCTGATTGATCAGCGTCCGGGCTTTTTCCAGGTCGCCTACTTCCACCTCCACTTCAGCCAGCCACAGCAGAATCATATCGTAGCGCAGGATGCGGTAGTTATTGCTCGATAGGTTTCCCCAGCCTCCGATACCGAAGCCTGCGCGCTCCGAGATGTGTTTTTTGGGCGAGTAAGGGCCCGCGTAGGTCTGATCACGGATAAAATCACTCCCGTGAATTTTGAAATCCTTGAACAGAATGCCCCGGCGACCTACCGTATGGTCCAGCCGGGGGTCCAGGTTGCCCGTATAGGGTTCAAAAGGATCGGTATATTTCAATCCCTGATCGTTCTTTACGTCACTGGCATTGAAAGTATCCAGCAAGGGTAGCCCATTGGCGTCGGTTTTAAAGGCATTCACCAGATTCTGAGAGGGCTGGTAGAACCCGCAACATCCCCAGGGGTCGATGTAGGGATGAGCCAGACCCATGCCCGCATTGGAAGCTCCATCGGATGCGCTGGAAACGGCATACTGTACCTCGAATATTGACTCGGCGTTATTCCGGAAGGCAATCAGGAAGTTTTGCTCATAACGGGGCATCAGGCTGAATTTTCCGGAAGCAATAATCGCCTCCAGCAGCGGCTTGGCCTGGTTAAGCTTGGCCGCGTTGGCCGCACCAGTCTGCACGTCCCAACCCTGGTACATATACGCCTTGGCCAGGAAGCCCATAGCGGCATATTTGGTAGGACGGCCTACTTCGGTTTGCGTTTCGGGCAGTACGTCCATGGCTGCCTTGAGGTCGGCCTCGATTTTGTCCCAGATCGGCCCGGTATTGGGTATCTTGGTGCTCTCCAGGTCGTCCAGTAGGAACGTGTTGTCGTCGATATACAACGGAGTCTTCCACATTTTCTGGGCTTCAAAGTGAAAAAGCGTGCGTAAGAAGCGAGCTTCGGCCACAATTTGGGCGCGTCGCGACTCCGGAATGTTCTGTACTTCTTTCAGCGTGTTCAGCACGTCGTTGGTGCGGGCCACACCCTTGTATAAGCCCCGCCACTTGTTACGGATATGACCGTTGTTAGTCTGGAAATCGTATTTCTCGATGAAGGACTGCTCGGGCTGGTCGCCGGAGTCAGTACCTTTGTAGGCGTCGTCGGAAGCGATGCCGCCGAATACCCAGCTTTGGATTTCGCTGTTCCAGTCGTCCTGACCATCAAGGCCCCGGCCGTCCAGCATGCCGTAGGCCCCCAGCAGCAGGCCTTCTACCCCATCGGCCGATTTTAGTGCCGTGGGGCTGTACTGTCCTTGTGGCTCCCGGGTTAGAAACTCATCATTACAGGCCGTCACGACTGCCAGAAGGGCGGTCACGGCAAGGCCGTATTTTACAAGATTGGTTTTCATATAGCTAGTTTATAAAATTCTAGTTTTAATAGATCAATAGTTGAAAATGAATCCGAAAACAGCTTTTGGTTTCGTCAAAAAGAAACATTGAGACCCAACAGGAAATTACGCGATACGGGCATGTACCCTCCATCGAAACCGATCGTATTGTCCTCTCCGGTCTGGATTTCGGGGTTCAGACCCGTGTATTTTGTAATGGTGAACATATTCTGGCCCTGCAGGTACAGCTGGAAGTTGGAGAAACCGATTTTGGAAGCCAGGTTTCGGGGTAGGGTGTACGTAAGCTGGACATTTTTCAGGCGGAAGTAGGTACCCTTTTCGAGGAGGTAGGTCGAAGGGCGGCTGCTGATCTGGTCGTTGGCGTCCATGATGGGCGTGGTACCCCCCTTGTTGGTCGGTTGCCATGCATCGTACAAGGCACGCTTGGAGCGGTTGCCCTGGAACGTGTTAAAGTCGGCAAAGAATCGGGTATAGTTGAAAATGTCGTTGCCCACCACACCATTGCCGAATACCGTCAGGTCGAACGCCTTGTAGCCCAGGTTCAGGTTCACGCCGTAGTTGAACTTCGGGTGGGGGCTCCCTATGACGCTTCGGTCGTCGGGATTGATGACACCATCGTTGTTAGTATCCTTAATCTTGAACTTGCCCTCCTTGTTGTAGGTACCATAGGGTGCCCAGGCGTCGGCTTCTTCCTTCGATTGAAAAATGCCCAGTACTGTAAGCCCGTAGAACGAGGAGAGGGGTAGGCCGGCCTGCGTCAGCGTTACGGCGTCGGTGCGTGAGCCGTATCCGAAGTACTTCGTGCTTTCACTGTCGGTCAGCCTGATTACCTTATTACGGTACATCGAGTAGTTGGCCCCGATCGAATACCGCAAGTCGCCGTTTACGAGCGAGTTTCGATAGTTGAGGCCCAGGTCGATTCCTTTGTTGTTCATTTCACCCACGTTGAATGAAGGTGCGCTGGCGTCGCCTACCGTGTAGGTGAGCGGAATGGAGAACAGCATATCACTGGTGCGCCGATTCCAGAAATCGAGCTCGAGCGTCAGGGAACTGTTGAATAGGGTTGCATCCATGCCCAGGTTGTTCGAGGTAGTGGTTTCCCATTTGGCGTCGGGGTTACCGAGAGAGGCCGCATCGTAGCCAATCGTGGGTTGACTGCCTGAACCGTTGATGGGGTACCCCGCGTGGAAAATATCGGACCGGTAGGTCGTGTAGGCGTTGTAGTCGCCGATTTTCTGATTACCCGTTTTTCCCCAACCATAACGGAGTTTCATATCATTGATCCAGCTCACACCTTTGAGGAAGCCTTCTTCCGACACCCGCCATCCGAGGCTGAAAGCCGGAAACGTGGCACTCCTTGATGCACTAAGAAAGCGCGAAGAGGCGTCATTCCGAAGAATGACCTGCGCCAGATATTTGTCTCTAAAGGAGTAGTTGGCCTTTCCAAACAAAGAGAAAAGGGTATAATCCCGATCCACCCGACCGTAGTTGGAAGCCTTAGTAGCGTCGCCCAGGTCGAGGTAGCTGATGATAGAAGGAATCTCGAAGGCATAACCGTTACGGCTGGCACCGAAAATTTCCTTGAATTCACGGATCGCCTCCGTCCCCACGTACGCATCGAATTTATGATCAGTGCCAAATTCTTTGGAATAGGATAGGGTATTGGTCCACACCCACTGGTAGTAGTATTCGTCCGCCGAAGTGGAGCCATTGTTGAAGCTACCCTCTACATACTCGGGGTTGGCCCGACCAATGTAACGCCCCCGTTGACTGCTGCCGTCGATACCCAGACTGGATTTGACCGTCAGGTTAGGGAGAATGTCGAATTCCCCGTATACATTGCCAAACACCCGTAGCCGCATGGTACGGTTGTCCTGCTCGCGGTACAGGGTAGCGTAGGGATTGGAGTTATTGCCCAGGTTTAAGCCGCGTGAGCCCGCAAAATTGCCCGCGATGTCATAAATGGGTAGCAAAGGGTGGTGCTTGTATGAACCCGAAACGGCATTCTGCTCCTGGTTGTTGCCGAAGCCGCCCTTCCGGTTATCGAATGACACCGACAGGTTTTCGCCAATGCGGAGTTTCTGATTCAAGCCCGAAAATTCCGTGTTTGCCCGGATTGTATACCGGTCGTATCCGATGAATTTTACGACACCGTCCTGACTAAAATAGCCCAACGAAATAGCATAATGGCTGTTTTCGGTTCCTCCCGTAGCCCCGAGCTGGTAGTTCTGGATCGGAGCGGACTGGGTTTGCACTTTCCACCAGTCGGTATCGGCTGACTTGGTAATCGCGTAAATGTTGCCGGGTTTCAACGAGTAGCGGTCAGGGTTCACATCGGGGGTACCTTCCTTGCCTGCACTGGGGAACACATAGTCGGGGATAGTCACCTCGCCATTGGGTCCGAAAGTATACTGGCCGTGTGTGGGTGTTTTGCCCGCGTATTTATCGGCCAGGTACAGGTATTCGCCAAGTTCTTTGGCGTTAAGAACGTCAGGACTTCTGGACGGGGCCTGGGTACCGTAGTAGGCGTTGAAGGAGATGACAGGCTTGCCTACTTTACCGCGCTTGGTCGTAATGATGACTACACCGTTGGCCGCCCGGGAACCGTAGATAGACGCTGCCGACGCATCTTTCAGGATTTGAATGGTTTCAATGTCATTCGGGTTCAGGTTGCCCGAGTTTTCGGTGGGCACGCCGTCGATAATAAACAGGGGATCGTTGTTACCAATGGTACCGAAACCCCGTATACGTACCGTAGCGTTACCGCCGGGAGTAGCATCGTTCACTACATTGAGCCCCGAGGCACGTCCCTGTAGCTGCTGGGCAAAAGTAGTGGCCGGAACGGCTTTCAAATCCTGTGCATTTACGGTCGTAACGGCCCCGGTAATGTCGCGCTTGGACTGGGAACCGTATCCTGTAACAATAACCTCCGACAGAGCGTTTACATCGCTATTGAGTTGGACATCGATGACACTTTGGTTGTCAATTGCCACTTCCTTGTTACGGTACCCTATAAACGAGAACACCAGTGAAGTGGCACCCGGGCTGACCCGTACTGAGTAATTACCCTCAGAATCGGTGGTACTTCCCGTGAGGGCATTGCCACCTTTTACCGTAACTGTAGCGCCGGGCAGGCCCGTACCCGACTGGTCGTCGATTACTTTTCCGGTCACCGTGCGATCCTGAGCGTAGGAGGTGTGGAAAATGAATGTCAGTAGCAGGCACATGAATACTGTGCCGCTACCAAAACGCGGGTAGCATTTTTTCATGGAAAAATTAGTTTAGGTTAAGAAAATTAGTAATTCACGAATGTAGCTTTATTTATAAATTAAGACAATTAATGTCCTGTTTTTATGTAAAAAAAATATTTAATATGACTATTTAAATAAATCATTCAATAATAATTGTATAATTTCAATACATAGTATCCTTGCCGGGGTCATTGAATACCGGGAATCGAAAGTACAGATATAGGGTCTTCTGATGGCCGAAGCCTTTTTTGAACCAGCTCGCCACGAATTGTGATTCCTATCTGAGAGCGACTGGAAGGGAATATCCGGTAGAGAGAATAGGGGTTAGGGGTGAACCCTGTAAAATCCGTCCATGATAGTGGGCCGGAACCGACGCTAAAACCACAGGTTCCTGAAAAAGAAAAGAGGGTATATCATTGCCCGTTGCTGTCCGTTATTAATACCTACCCCGAGTGACATTAGGCTGACGGGGTACTTTATCAAAGAAGGTTTAGGACAGAACAAGCCCTCTTGGCAAGAGCGCCAAAGAGGATATTCGGTAAACACATTAAATGAAAATATTAGACTTGACAGTCAGCGGGCGACATACTGAGTCGGGTAGCGTACTACCGGAAGGCGATGCCGTATACTGGGAGTCGTTAAAGGCAGGGAGCGTATCGGCTTTCGAGGCGATATTCAGAGCCCACTATGATTTTTTGTACAACTACGGACTGCGGTTTCATGATGACGAAGATGAAATCAAGGACTGTCTTCAGGTACTGTTCCTGACGATTTGGGAAAGAAGACAAAACCTGGGTACCACAAACTCGATTCGCAACTACCTGCTGGCTTCTCTGCGCCGGCTGATCCTGAAAAGATTAAAATCACAGGATGGCCGTCAGGAAATTGATCCTGATTCCTTTCATCTGCAAGTAGAACTTCCCCTGGAAAGTACGCTGATTATGGATCAGTCTACCGCCGAGGATTTGGCGCTTCTGCGCCGCTCAATGGAAAAACTTCCCGAACGCCAGAAGGAAGCGATTTATCTGAAATATTACGGTGACCAGTCGTTTGCCGAAATTGCGGGCGTCATGAACATTACTACGCGCGCCGTATATAAGCTCATCTACAAAGCACTCGATAGCCTGAACGCTACCCTTTCGCAGGCCCGCAACAAGTAGCGCCAAACCATTCTCACTTTATCCAGCTGACGGCTCCGGCCCATCTACACCCGTCGCAGCCACGCACTTACGGGCGGGCAGGGTAGGGTACCTATGTTGCCGAAGCAGGGTTAAAATTAAAGGTCATTTTGACACTGCATTTTTTTTAGAAAAAAAATCATTCGCAGAGGGTCACTCCGTTAATAATACTGCTTTCTAGAGGTAAAGAACAATTCATACCCATTTGGAAAAAGAACGCTACTCCGATTTTAAGGCGCCTGACTTTTTGCTTGACGATGATTTCCTGGCCTGGCTACGAGGGGAAGATCCCGCCGCGGAAGAAAGCTGGCAGCAGTGGCTTGCCGAAAATCCGGCAGGCCGGGTGGAAGTGGAAAAGGCCCGACTCTTGGGACAGGCCATGGTTTTCCGCCACCGGAAGCCGGGTGCAGATGCTGTGGACGATGCCTGGCAGAAACTAAGCAAAAACACAGGGCAGGGTACCCTGGATGCCGCTCTTGAAACGGAAGGTACCCCGGGCCGCGTGATTCCCCTGTGGGTTCGGCTGGCGGCTGCCTCGGTGGTACTCGTGATGCTGGCGGTGTGGATAGGTAAAGACTACTATTCCAGTCGTCCGTCGTCCGAACTCTCCCGGGTGCAAACGGCCAACGGCCAGCAATTGGCCGTAACGCTTACCGACGGTACCACGGTACGGTTGAATGCCGGTTCGACACTTACTTATCCGGAAACCTTTCTCGCCGACAAGCGGGAGGTTCGGCTGAAAGGCGAGGCTTACTTTGAGGTAGCTCCAAATGCCACAGCTCCCTTTTTGATTCGCACGGGTGAGGTAGACGTACAGGTAATCGGGACGAAGTTTACGGTAAAAGCCTACCCGGAAAGTGAACTGGTAAAAGTGGCGGTAGTCGAAGGCAAAGTGGCGGTACAGGCGGCGGGCAATGCAACCGCACCCGAGGCCAAAGAAGTGCTGCTGACCAAGGACGAGATGGCTACCGTAGAGAAAGCAAAGCGCGAGTTAAGCGTAACCGGCTACGACAAGAATGTGGCCTTGGGCTGGCAGAATGGCATCCTGTATTTCGAAAAAGCCAATTTCACTCAGTTTTTAAAGCAACTGGAGCGCTGGTACGGGGTCGACATCAGCGTGGGAGATGACGTCGTAATGGATGAAGCCTGGCGTTTCAGCGGGAAGTTTGAGAGAAAGCCTATTGACTATATCCTGGATGTATGCCGCTACCCCGAGCTTTTCAATTACCAGGTAGCGGATAAAAAAGTATTTATAACGAAAAAATAAACCCAAATAAAATATGAACAGCAGTTGAATTCAGGCAAACACACTAAGCCGGAGCCATACCCTGCCAGGTACTCCGGGCGATACAGTCCATGAGAAATCCAATAACAAAAAACGAATTCTATCATAACCCAATTAATTATGAATTTCAAACTACTACCACAAATTTTGGCGGTGGCAAGGTACGCGTTGATCGGAGCGATTTGCCAGGTCTTTTCTGTGGGAATTCTGTGGGCCGACGATCGGGCCGACCGTGAGAAAAGCATCGAGGATATTTACATTTCGGCCAATCTGCGTAACCTGAGCCTTGAAGATGCCTTTGTGAAAATTGTGGAGAAAACGGATCTGAACTTTCAATACACCCAGGAAATGGTGGAAAAGAAGAAGGTCACCCACAATTTTGTCAACACGAGCCTAGGTGCTGTACTACGTTCCATCTCGAAAGAAACCGGGCTCAGTTTCCGGCGGATCAAGGAAACCATTTATGTACAGCCCAATCCAACGAAGAAAGTAATCGTTACCGAACAGCTCAGCGCGGTGGAAATGCAACCACTGCAAATGGCCGCCCGTGAGCCCAAGTCAGGCATGCGTGCACCGTTTCAGTCCGAAACGGTGGCCCGGATGCTTGAAAATGCCCTAAAGGTGCAAATGCTCGCCGTATCGGGCCAGGTGACTGGCGACAAGCAGGAGCCCGTTCCGGGTGTGAGTGTGCTGGAAAAAGGTACCGTCAATGGTACCTCCACAGATGCCGAAGGGCGTTTCACGCTCAACGTGAGCGGACCTACCTCGGTGCTGGTGTTCAGTGCCATTGGCTACATTACTCAGGAAGTCGAAGTAGGCTCGTCGAGTATTGTAAATGTGAATTTGCTGACCGACGTCAAAGCCCTGGAAGAAGTCGTGGTCGTAGGGTACGGTACCCAGAAGCGGGCCAACGTAACGGGCGCGGTGGCTACGGTCAACATTGACGAAAAAATCGCCAGCCGCTCTCTGACCAATGTATCGTCGGGCTTGTCGGGTCTGGTACCAGGTCTGGCCGTAACGCAATCTACGGGGATGGCGGGCCGCAATGGTGCCGCGCTGATCATCCGGGGCTTGGGTACAGTCAATAACGCCAGTCCGCTGGTTGTCGTGGACGGAATGCCCGATGTGGACATTAACCGTCTTAACATTAATGATATCGAGACCATTACGGTACTGAAAGATGCTACCTCAGCTGCTGTTTACGGATCACGGGCGGCCAACGGCGTTATTCTTATTACCACCAAAACGGGGAAAGGACAGGCCAAAGCCAGTATCAATTACTCGGGTAATTACGCGTTCCAGACTCCTACCCGCGCCTATGACTTCCTGCCTGATTATGCCCGTGCGCTCACGCTACACCAGCAGTCGGCAGCTGTGAATACGTTGCGGTCCAACTATTTCTTTAAGGATGGTACCATCGACCAGTGGCTGGCTTTGAGCAAAGTTGATCCGCTACGCTACCCGAGCACCGACTGGTGGGACGTAATTTTACGGACGGGTGCGGTGCAAAACCACAATATTTCGGCTTCCGGTGGCGGTGATCGATCCAACTTCTTCATCTCGGTGGGTATGATGGATGAAAAGGGTTTGCAGGTCAATAACGACTACAAGCGATACAATGCCCGCTTCAACTACGATTACAAAATTCGCGACAATATCAACGTCGGGGTACGTTTCACGGGCAACTGGTCCAACCTGACCTACGCGCTGGCGGATGGATTTACGGATGATGATCCGGGCAATACGGCGGGTTTTGATATGCAGTATGCTATCGCGGGTATTGTTCCCTATGATCCCGTATCGGGGTACTTTGGGGGGGTGATGGCTTACAATGAAGACCCGCAAGCCTATAACCCTTATACGCTATACGTTAACAACCTGAACCGTCAGGATCGTCAGGAAGCCAACACCAACTTCTATCTGGACTGGTCGCCGATTCCGGGACTGACTGCCCGCGTGGATTACGCTTTGAACTACTACAACCAGTTCCGCTGGAACGCTAACACGCCCAATCGGTCGTATAACTTCCAGACCGAGTCGTTCGGTAGCCGGGTGTACGTAGGGCCCAATGCCGGGGTAGGTAACTACACCAACACGGGCTACAAAACCCTGATGAATGCGCGTTTGACCTACAAGAAAACCATCGCCAGGAATCACGATTTAACGGCTTTGTTTGTGTATAGCGAAGAATATTGGAAGGATCGCTACCAGGCCAGTTCACGTAATGATCGCCTGTACCCTAACCTGCACGAAATCGATGCCGCGCTCACCGATATCCAGTCAACGGGTGGTAATTCGAGCACAGAGGGATTGAAGTCGTATATTGGGCGTCTTAACTACGCCGCCTTTGACAAGTACCTGGTAGAATTGAACTTCCGCTACGATGGTTCATCGCGGTTCCTGGAAGGTTACCAGTTTGGTTTCTTCCCGTCAGCAGCTTTGGGATGGCGCTTTACCGAAGAATCTTTCATCAAGACGTTTACGGACCGCTTCATGTCGAACGGTAAACTGCGGGTATCCTACGGTGCATTAGGGAACAATAGTGGGGTAGGACGCTACGAGCAGCAGTCAACCCTGAACGCCAGCAACTACTACATTGGCAATAGCATCGTGAAAGGATTCGTAAACCAGAAACTGGTAAATAAAAACCTTTCGTGGGAAACGACTACGGTATTCAACGTAGGTCTGGATCTGGGCTTTCTCAACAACCGCCTGACCACTGAGCTCGACTACTATGACCGCTTGACTACGGGTATGAACCGTCCTTCGGAGATGTCCATCCTGCTTACTGGTGCCTACGACGCACCCCGCAAGAACATCGGTAATATGCGCAACCGGGGTGTGGAGGCTAATATTACCTGGCGTGACCGCTTCGGCGGAATCGATTACAGCGTTAACCTGAATGCTTCTCACAATGCTACAGTATTGGAAAAATGGAATGAATTCTTGAGTAGAACATCACAAAATTCAGGAAATCAGGTCTTTCTGAACATGCCCTACGGCTTTGTGTATTCATACCAAGACCTAGGTATTGCCCAAACCTGGCAGGATGTGTACAACGCCACTCCACAGGGTGCTTCACCGGGGGACATTCTTCGTAAGGACATTAACGGCGACGGCCGTATCGATAGCAACGATAAAACAGCCGATCCCCACTCCCAACGTGATCGTCCTACTACGTACTTCGGTCTGAATGGCAGCGTATCCTGGAAGGGCTTCGATCTGACGGTATTATTACAAGGAGCAACGGGCCGTAAAGATTATTGGCTCAATATCTACAATAATGTGAACTTCGGAAACCAGCGCTACGCTTCTACTTATCAGCACTTAACCGAGCCCTGGTCGGTAGAAAACCGCGACGGGTCTTGGCCACGCCTGAGCGGCAATGCCAACCGGGAAGAAACGACATTCTGGCTCGACGACCTGAGCTACCTGCGCCTCAAAAATGTACAGTTCGGGTACAATGTTCCCAAAGCCTGGGTAAACAAGGTTCGTCTGAGCAATGTTCGCCTGTTCGTATCGTCGGAGAACCTGGCCACCATCACCAGCTTCCGGGGCCTCGATCCTGAGAAAGCTGGTAACCGGAGCGATTCCTATCCGTTGAACAAATCGTACTCGTTCGGTATCAATGTCGGTCTGTAAGAGGACTGATATTGAGCTGTCGGTGCGATTAAAAATTAAAAATAAATAAAGCTTTTTATGCTAATCATGAAAAAAACGATTTCAAAATTAATATTCCTGACGGTTGTTACCGGGCTGGTTTTTGTAACGGGCTCGTGTAAAGAGGACCTACTCTATCAGGAACCCACGACCGAACTGGCGGCAAACGCTTTCTGGAAAACCGAGGACGACGCTCTGATCGGTCTGTATGGCGCTTACGCAGATGTGCGGCCGCTTTTCGACCGCGACTATTATTTTTCTGGTCATGGTGAATACACCCGGGTACGGGGTACCAGCGCTACGGACAAGAACCTCCAGCGTGGGGATGCCTACCAGGGGGCCAACTACAACCCTTCGGGGTATGGGGCGGCATTTGATAAATATCACCGGTACCTGTACGGTGGTGTCAACCGGACCAACTATGTGATCGAGAATGTCAACCGCTTGCTTGAAACTGCCAATCCTGCTTCGGTTCCCGGTCTGGAAGCAATCGTAGGCGAGGCGCGCTTGTTGCGAGGTATGGTGTATTTTCGCCTGATCTCTATGTGGGGTGATGTACCCTATTTCAGCCGGATCATCAACGACAACTCCGAAGTGTCCACCATTGCCCGGACTCCCATTGCGCAGGTGAAAGATTCCATCATGGCCGATTTTACCTACGCTTTCGAAAAGCTACCGGTCAAAGGATCGGCCGTGGGCCGGGCGGGTAAGCCCGCAGCGCTGGCCTTCCGGGGTAAGCTCCAATTGTTCTGGGCTAGCTGGAACAAGAATGGCTGGCCCGAACTCACGACGTTCACGCCTAGTGCAGCGGAAGCCAATACGGCCTACGCCGCCGCTGCCGCTGATTTCAAGAAAGTGATTGACGATTATGGCCTGGTGCTATTCCGGGGCGGTGAACCCGGCCCTATTGACGAACTGGGCGAAGCTGAACAGCTGCCTAACTACTACTACCTCTTTACGCCCATCGCCAACGGCGACGCGGAAATGATCATGACCTTCACCCACGGAGGTACGGGTACGGGACAGGGCGAAGAACTCATGCGTGACTTCTCGGGACGCTCACACGAAGGTTCGCAGTGCTGGGTATCGCCGCGCTATGAACTTGCTGATCGCTACCAATTGGTATCTACGGGTGATTTTGCTCCTCCCCTTGTACCCATGAACCCTTCTACGGCCGGAGCCCGAACCGCGAAAAATTCGGCAGTGAATCCCCAAAGCTATGTAGGGCGCGATTACCGCATGAAGGCTTCCATTATGTGGGACTACGAGGTGAGTGTAGGTCTGAACTCCCTGAAATCGACGGGTTGGGTACCTTTCATCTATAAAACCTACAATCAGCCTATTGTCATCAATGGTGAAAAGCTGACGACCTACAATACGGATGGTACCAACTCCGGCTATGTGTTCCGTAAATTCCTGCGCAACTACCCCGGTCAGGGCCGTAGCGACGGTGACTACGACTTCCCGGTGATGCGCCTGGCCGATGTGTATTTGATGTATGCTGAGGCTACCAACGAAATCAACGGCCCGCAGGCTGAGGCCATCGAGCTGGTGAACAAAATTCGTCATCGGGGTAACCTACCTGCCTTGACTGCCGACAAAACGGCCAATAAGGATGTTTTCTTCGATGCCATCGAGCAGGAACGTATTGTCGAACTGGTGGCTGAAGGGCAACGCGGATTCGACCTGCGCCGCTGGCGCGCGCTCGAGCGGGTTTGGGGAGCTCCCTACACCGATGGCGTATGGCGGATCGATACGCATGGTGCTAACCAGCAGCGTTACTTCCAGAATGCCAGTGAGCGTACCTACGAGCAGGCGTACATTTTCAGGATTCCTCCCGGAGAACGCGACCGGAACCCGAATTTGACCCAGAATACACCCTGGCTGTAATGCATAACCGACTTAGACATCTCTAATTTAATATTGAAAGAAATGAAATATTATTTGAAAGCACTTTCTTACACGCTGGTAGTTGCCTTTATGCTGGTAGCTTGTAAGCAGGATTTTCCCATCGACGAAGACGGACTGCTCATTACGACCCGGACCGATTGCTATGTCAGTAATTTTGAGTTGCTGGGTGCCGATTTTCAGACCGTACGCACCAAGAACCCAGTTATCGACACCACGGCTCAAACCATTGCGGTAGAGGTGTTCTTCGGGACTGACCTTAAGAATCTGTACCCCCAGTTTTCGCTGGTGACCGATGCCAAGCTGGACCCCAAGATTACGGGTCCCGTAGATTTTTCGGATCTGGGTAATCCCAAGACCTATACCGTGGTTTCGGGGAATCGTAAGGTAAGAAAACCCTACACTGTAACTATCACTGTTCAACAACCGTAATTAACCCCCTTAGACCATGCAACAACGTAGCTATCTAACTTATACGCTCGTCGTGCTGTCCCTCCTGGCGGGGTTGACAGCCTGCGATCCCAGCGATCACCCGACTGTCACGCCGCTGAAGAAGGTTGGTTTCCAGAACGATGTGATCAAAAGAACCTTAGGTCCCAATGTCATGGGACTGGATATAGAGTTTGCCTTTGCCATGGCCCTGCCCGCCGATGAGGGCAAGCTTACCTCAGCTCAGGTCGAAGCTTCCATCGGTGGCGCATCGGGTACCTACCTTGAGCACCGATCCTACTATACTGATGGTAGTGGAAACGACATCGGCGTGGTAGTGGGAAGCCCATCGTCCAGTGAAGGGAAGATCACGAAGGTCAACTTCACCGCCGATACTTCCGCAGCCACCTTACGGTACTATTATAAAATTCCCGAAGCAGCCCGGGGCGAATCCGTTTCATTCACATTTACCTCCACCAGCAGCACGGGTGAGGTGGTTACCTACAACATGGGCCCCTACAAAATCGCTGAGATGGACATGGTGCTCGACTTGGACGTGAAGGATGGCGGTGCCCAGTACATTTCCATCGAGGACATGAAGGTATATACAGCCGCCGAGGCCGCCCAAATGCCCAATAAGATCGATTTGGTGTACCTGTACCGATCCATTCCTAACATCACGTTCAATCATGCCCTGGTGTCTCCGGCCGCGGATGCTCAGTATCGGCCCGGACTGACTTTGCCCGCCGGGCTTACCAACAGCGCCAAGATCAGCAAGGTGTGGGGCCTGCGGGATTTCCACTTGGCCCGCCTGCAGTATGGCATCTACATCGACGATCTGGATTTTGAAGAGCTCGATATTTCAACGGCGCCCAACTACGCCATCAACCTCCGGGCGGAAGCCGGAGCGTGGGTTGAAACGGCCGATGGCAAGTACCGTGCCTACATTTACATGAATTCGGTGAACAATACCGCGAAGAGCGCTAAAATCAGCATGAAGCGCTATACGCTGAAATAATCTTACTTTTTCAAAAGGGTTATTCTGTCGGCATGAGGCAGAATAACCCTTTCTTGTTTTCATTCCAGTCGCCTACAGGTTTTATATGAGACGCTTCGTAGCCCCCATGCTATCTCTGGGAATGATGCTGGTCCTGCTGGTACCCGTTTCGGGACAGAAGTTTGCGCATCCCGGCATCAATCAAACCGCTGCTGATCTTCAGTACATGAAAGCAGAAGTGTTGAAAGGGCATCAGCCGTACAAGGATGCTTTTGAGCGGCTCAAAGCGGCCACTGATTTGGATTTTAAGGTGACTCCTTATACCCATGTGTTGAGGGGCCCCTACGGCCGCCCCAATATAGGGGGCGATGATCTCTCAAAAGGAGCTACCCTAGCCTATAACTGTGCCCTGCTCTGGTACATCACCGATGACAAGACCTATGCTGATAAGGCTATTCAGGTGCTCAATGCCTGGTCAGGTACCCTCTGGGATTTTGACTACAACGACGCCAAGCTTCTCGCCGCCTGGACGGGGCATCTGCTTTGTAATGCAGCCGAATTGTTAAAATACACGCCCTCAGGTTGGAAAAATCATGACATCGACCGGTTTACGCATCTGATGACGACCGTATACTATCCACTCTTACGATATTATTTCCCGCAGGCCAATGGTAACTGGGATGGGGCCATCATCCATTCAATTCTGGCGATTGCCGTTTTTACCGACAACCGCTCTCTGTTCGACCAGGCCACGGATCACCTGCTGCATGGACCGGTTAACGGGAGTTTGTTCAAGTATATTTTTCCCAGCGGTCAATGCCAGGAAAGTACCCGCGACCAGGGGCACGTTCAGCTTGGCCTTGGGGAGTTTGCCGGCGCCGCCCAAATTGCCTACACGCAGGGAGTGGATGTTTTTTCAATGGCCGATAACCGTCTGGCGCTCGGATACGAATACACAGCCAGGTTTCTGATGGGTGAAACTCCTCATTGCTATGGACTCATTTCGGAGCGCGCTAAAACGCTCCGTGACGACTATGAGTACGTGTACCGCCACTATGCTGCCATGGGTGTGGAGGTACCTTATACAAAACTAGCCGCCGATTCGGTTCGCAACAACGCTTCACGGAGCATCCTGACTTCTGTCCGCAAGCCGGGATCGATTAAGTCCGGAAAGTACCCTCCTATTCGAGCCAGTACAATCGGGTACATAGCGGGTGCTCTGGCGATTCCGGCCACAAAAATTCCCGGCGATGCCGTTCGGGTAGCACCAGGACAATCCCTGCAGCAAGCGCTGGATGCCGCTGCCGGCAGCAAGCGGTGGGTAGTGGCTCAGGCGGGCCTACACACGCTACCCACTACCCTCAAAATCCCCAGCGGGGTTACCCTGGCGGGTGAGGGCATCCAAACAATATTGTTTCTGGATCCGTCGTCGGGAGTACGTGACGCTATCGTGAGCGCAACCGATGATTTGCATGATGTTACCCTGCGGGATTTTGTAATTGAAGGTTCGACCCAACCCGAAACCGGAACTGATCCGAATAGCCGCCGATCGTTTCGCAGTACGGCCAACCGGGGCGGCATTATGTTCCTGTCTCCCCGCCAGGGCGCAATGGCAAACCTTAGTTTCATCAACCTCACCGTGCGGAACTGCACCTACAATGGTGTCTTCGTGAGTGGTGCTACACAGGTGACGGTTACCTCCTGCGATTTTACCGAAAATGGATCCAGCGTGGTGCCAGGCCCCAAATTGCAGCATAATCTGCTACTTACCCATTGTGAGAATGTAAAAATAAAGGGCTGTCGGCTAGATACCTCTCCTTTTGGATGTGGACTTTCCCTTGGGCATTGCAAACAGGTTTCAGTATCGGCCAGTGAAATAGCCCGCAATGGCCATTATGGTATTCTGGTGGCCGAATCAGAAGATATAACAATTGAGGAGAATTTGATCGAAGCCAATGACCGCAGCGGGGTTATGATGGAGTACCTCGACCTGGGTTCGAACCAGGTAACCGTGCAGGGTAACCGGATTCAATACAACCAGGGATTCGGAGTGGAAGCCTATGCGCTCAAAAAGGGTATGATAAAGAACAATACCTACGAGGGAAACGGAAGTTCGGCCAAACAGGAAAAAATCAGCGAAGAGAAACGGATCCTGATGGAATGAATCAATCTTCTTAAAGAAATCAAACTAAGGTACCCTGTACCGGCTACTATTCGCGGTGTGTACTGAACACGTTTTAACCCTGCATCATGCTATGAAAAAAATATTGATTTTCTGTCTTTCAATTGGTTGGGGACTTGTTTCTGCGCAGTCGCCGCAAGCGATCATTCCCGACAGCATGGCCCTAACCACCAAACTCATCGGTCTGGGTAATTCCCACCCACGGCTTTTACTGGCAAAGGGTGAAGAAAAAAAATTACTAAAAAACGTTGAGTCCGACCGGTACCTGAAGGCGATCCATACTGCTATTCTGGCGGAGTGCGATCGACTGATCGGTGTCCCGCCGGTGGAGCGGATCCAGATCGGTCGGCGTCTCCTCGATAAATCCCGGGAGTGTTTGCGACGGGTGTTTCAGCTGGCCTATGCCTACCGCACCACCGGCCAAAAAAAGTATTTGCAACGGGCCGAAAAAGAAATGCTTGCCGTGGCAGCTTTTTCAGACTGGAATCCGACCCATTTTCTGGATGTGGCCGAAATGACCATGGCGGTGGCTATCGGCTACGACTGGCTGTATAACGATTTGTCGGCCGGGAGTCGGGGTACCCTCCGTGATGCGCTGATCAACAAGGGTGTTCTGCTTTCTTTCGACGACCGGTACAACTGGTTTTTGACCGCCGAACATAACTGGAATCAGGTATGTAATGCCGGAATGACCTTTGGGGCCCTGGCCATTGCAGAGGAAGAACCCGTGCTGGCGGGTCGTACCATCCGTCGGGCTCTGACTACTATTCCCAAAGCCATGGTACCTTACGGCCCCGATGGCGGTTATCCCGAGGGATTCGGCTACTGGGAGTACGGTACCAGCTTCAATGTATTGTTTTTGAGCGCTTTGGAAAAATCCCTGGGTACTGATTTTGGGTTGGCCCAGACGCCCGGTTTCCTGAAAACAGCCGGTTTTGAGCAGAACATCGTAGGGCCTCAGGGTACCGTACACAACTGGGGCGATAGCGGCGCTCAGAATGGCATCAGCCCGGCCATGTTCTGGTTTGCCGCTAAAAACAACGATCCGTCACTCTTGTGGATGCAGCGGAAAGTCATCCAGGAACAGCCCGCCAGGGAGTTTGTCAGCGAGCGGATCTTGCCCGCTCTATTGATTTGGGGCAATAACCTGAACCTGGAAAACAGCAAACCACCCACCGAAAAAATGTGGATAGGGCAGGGACCAAGCCCCGTAGCTTTCATGCGCACTTCCTGGGCCGATACCAACGCGATTTTTGTAGGCTTCAAGGGAGGGTCGGCCTCGGTCAACCACGCGCACATGGATGCGGGATCGTTTGTACTGGATGCTTTGGGGGAGCGTTGGGCGATGGATTTTGGCCCTCAAAACTACAATTCGCTGGAAGAGCGCGGCATCAAACTGTTCGGTCGCACGCAGGATGCCGAGCGCTGGGATATTTTTCGTTATAATAATCTGGTTCATAATACTCTGACCATCGACGGTCACTATCAGAACGTTAAAGGGTACGCCCAGATAGATGCCTGGTCGGATAATCCTCAGGATATGCGCATCGTTTCCGACCTGTCGACGGTGTATGAGGGACAGGCGGCAGCGGTCAAGCGCGGGATAGCCCTGTTGGAAGAGAAATACGTGGTGGTGCGCGATGAAGTGAAGGCTCCGGCTCAGGACATCACGCTTCGGTGGACGCTGCTTACCCCGGCTGAGGTCAAAATTCTGGATGATAAAACGGTGGCGTTATCACAGCATGGCAAAACCATGTACCTGCATTTTAATGCGAAGGTACCCCTCACCCTCAAAACATGGTCTACCGTACCTACCCACGATTATGATGCACCCAATCCGGGCACGCAGCTGGTGGGTTTTGAGGCATTAATTCCCGCCAACACCTCCCAGGGTTTTAATGTAAGTTTTAGCCATTCTCAAACCCCCAGAACCGTAGCACCTCTGGCGGAATGGAGCGTAAAAAAAGCTAAGTAATTAAAGGAATTTACTTTTTAATCCGTCGGGGTGGTTTTATGCGTCCCCGACGGATTTTTTTTTCGACAAACAGGTACCTTCCAGAGTGCTCCTGTGAATTGTCGCATACCCACTTCTTTTTAGGCAATCACAGTAGAATTCCCCTTACACCTATTTTACCTACTAGGTAAGCGGCTCATCCTGTCCACCTACCGCTGTCTGCTCTCTGCTCTCTGAGTAGAAGCTACCTCTCCCCCTCTTTTATTCAACAATTCTAAGAATTTTTTGTGAACTACTTGTAGGGGTAGGTTTCTGATCTATGCGTCCGATCTATCATTATCGGATACTAAGAAGACAGAGGTACCCTCCCTGCGCTCCCTAAATTAATCCGATGAAGCCTTACTCGGAATACAGTGCCGAAGAGTTAGCCATGGAACGCCTGTTCATCCGGTGGGTCATGGCTCCTGACGATCCGCCGATCAAGAAATTCTGGATGGGCTGGATCGAGAAGCATCCGCATATGGAGGACACGGTGCGAGAGGCCGATGCCCTGGTGCGTACGGCATCGGACTGGAACCTGGAAGGCGTGAGCGCGCAGGAATCGGGGTCACTGTGGAGCCGAATACGGACCACAATTGAGACTCTGCCGGAAATGGAACATCTGGAACCTTCGCTGAAGGCCATGGCGACCAACTGGTACTTTTTAAGGTGGAGTGCCGGGATTGCGGCGACAGTCGTTCTGGTCCTGCTCTGGTTTTTCTGGGAACCGAGTGTTTTTCACGGGCGCTCGAACGAAACAAACATCGCCAAGTCGGATACAACGCGAGTTATGGAAAGGCCGGATAGTACGAAAAAGAATATCCCTTTTAAAATCAAATAAACCCAATCAATTTTCAATTTAACCTCAAATCAATTACCCAATGAGAAGAATGTTTACGAGTCGAAACAGGAGCGTGCAGCAACGGGTCGCAGTCCCGCACAGTTTCCTAATGATGGTACTGCTACTTGGGCTGGGCCTGCTCCCCCAGCTACTGATGGCCCAGGGACAGGCCGTGACCGGTGTGATTAATTCCGCCGAAGACAACACACCTTTGCCCGGCGTAACGGTCGTACTTAAGAATTCTACGGTAGGTACCACCACGGACCAGGATGGTAGGTACCGGATTACTACGACCGGCAACAACCCTACGCTCATCTTCTCTGCCGTAGGTTTTGCAACTCAGGAAGTAGCGGTTGGCAACCGTAGTACTGTGGATGTAACACTGGCTGTTGACCAGAAAACCCTGAATGAAGTAGTGGTTGTAGGGTACGGTACCCAGAAGAAAAGCCAGGTAACGGGCGCTATCGTGCAAGTAAGCTCCAAAGAAATTCAGGAAATGCCGATTACCAACCTAGGCCAAGCGCTTCAGGGTAGGGCGGCCGGGGTCGACGTAACTCAGACGGGTTCTAAGCCAGGTACAGTTCCAAAAATCCTGATTCGTGGCCGCCGGTCGTTCAACGCGACCAATGATCCCCTTTACGTAGTTGACGGGATACCACTGGCAGGAGGCTATGAGGATATGAATCCAAGTGATGTAGCCTCCATGGAAATATTGAAAGATGCTACCGCAACAGCTATCTACGGTGCCCGGGGTGCCAACGGGGTAGTCCTGATTTCTACTAAACGCGGTGCGGCAAAGGGGAAAACCACGGTATCGTATGATACGTATGCAGGGGTGTCCAAGCCGCTCGACAAGGTACAGCTGTTTAGCGGCCCGGAATTCGCTGAATTTGTCCGGGAAGCCTATCGTGCTACCGGTGGCTATAAGGATGCCAATGGAAATGCAGTTCCTACCGGTGTTGCCGATCCGGTCGCCGATGCCAAGGTCGCCGTTTTGGGTGGCGACCCGGCCGTTGCCAAAGGTATAGCGAATGGTACTGATACCGACTGGCAGAGCCTGATTCTGCAGAATGGCTTTGTCCAGAATCACTCTATCGGGATTCAGGGCGGGAGCGACAGAACGCAGTTCTACCTTTCGGGAGGGTACTTTAAAGACCAGGGCATTTCAGAAGGTCTGGACTTTACCAGAATGTCACTGCGGGCCAATCTCGATCACCAAGTAAACAGCTTTTTGAAAGTAGGGCTTTCATCGTATATGATGTATAGTATCCGCAATGGTGAAAACCTGAACCCTTATCAGTTCACCCTTCAGCAAAATCCGCTGGCTGCTGTGTATAATGACGATGGTAGCCTCAAATTCTCGCCAACCAACGATGCTCTGCTCACCAACCCGCTGGCCGAAATCGTGCCCGGTGCTCAGGTAGATGAAACAAAGAAATACCGCATTTTCAACAGTATTTTTGCGGAAGCTCAGATCATAGAAGGCCTTAAGTACCGGGTTAACTTTGGTCCAGACTTTACTATTGCTCGTTATGGGCGCTTCATTGGTGCCCAAACCAATGCTCGTAAAGGCGGTGCTCCGCAGGCGTCCAATGAAAACCGGTTTGGCTTTAACTATACCCTGGAGAACATCCTGAGCTACAACAAAAACTTTGGTGGAAAACATAATCTAGGCATTACGGCGCTTCATTCTATTCAGCGTGACAACTATGAAACCTTCCGGGCTGATGTACAGGGGGTACCCGCTGAAAGTCAGCAGTTTTATAGCCTGGGTACGGCCAGCTCAATTTTATCTACTCCCAGTAACCTGATCCAGTGGACCATCAACTCGTTTATGGCCCGGATTAACTACGACTACAACGATAAATACTTACTAACCCTGACGCTGCGTCGCGATGGTTCGAGTCGATTCGGTGAAAACACCAAGTATGGTAACTTCCCTGGCGTTGCGGTTGGCTGGAATATAAGCAATGAGCCATTCCTGAAAAATGCTCCTTGGATTGACCTGATGAAAATACGCGCAGGTTGGGGACAAGTTGGTAATCAGGGGGTAGCGCCTTACCAGACCCAGGGCTTACTGAGCCGCACTGCCTACGCCTGGGGAAGCACAGCGGCCTTTGGTTATCGGCCTAGTACGATTGGTAATCCGGATTTACGCTGGGAGACATCTTCTACGGCTAACGTAGGTGTTGACTTCAGTTTCCTTAGCGGTCGGGTACAAGGTTCATTGGAATTGTACCAGACCAATACAACGGCGCTTCTGTTGTCTGACCAGCTTCCGGGCTCAATCGGTTTCTCGGCCGTTACCCGTAACGTAGGGGAAACCCGCAACCGGGGCATTGAACTGGGCTTCACTACGATCAATGTGAACTCAGGCTCAGGCTTTAAATGGTCAACGGATTTTACTTTTATGAAAAACACCGAAGCCATTATCTCGCTGTACAATGGAAAGATTGATGACGTAGGAAATGGCTGGTTCATCGGTCGTCCATTAAGTACTGTCTTTGATTACAAGAAGATCGGCATCTGGCAGTCGGACGAAGCAGAGAAGGCAAAATCATACGCCAGCGAAGTGGGTCAGATCAAGATTCAGGATACCAACAATGATGGAAAGATCAATGCCGACGACCGTGTGATTCAGGGATCCGACGTACCTAAGTTTAGCGGTGGTATCACCAACCGCTTCAACTTCAAAGGCTTTGACTTGTCGTTCTTCTTCTATGCCCGCGTTGGTAACCTGATCCGAAGCGAATTTCACAGAAATTTGAATCAGTTGGCGGGTCGTTATCAGCAGATTAAAGTTGACTACTGGACTCCCAATAACCCAACCAATGAATTCCCTCGTCCAAAGAGTAATCAGGAATTTCCGGTTTACAATACAACACTGACCTACTTTGATGGTACGTTCGTAAAGCTGCGTAATATCAACTTTGGCTATAACTTCAGTCCAGCAGTTGCTAGTAAACTCGGGATGGAATCGTTGCGGATTTACTCCAGCATTCAGCAACCATTTATTTGGTCAAAGTACCGCAGCAAGTATAACGGGGTAGATCCGGAGACGACAGACCTCAATGCAGGTGGTTCGGGTGTAACCCCAGCTACCTCCGTGTACACGCTTGGTTTGAATGTTCGCTTCTAATCAACCTCCTGACTGTTAAACTTTAAATTTTTAAAGAGAAAATGAAATACGAAAATATAATTAAACCAATAAAGGTCCTAAGTCTGGCCGCATGCCTGATGGTGAGTCAGTCTTGCAACGACATTCTGGACGAGAAGGTGATTTCCAATATTGGAAATGACTACATTAATACGACGCAGGGCTTTCAAGATGCGGTAAAAGCAGCGTATTCAACGCTCCGGTACTATTACGCCTCGCAACAGGGCCTGACTTTGTCGGAGTACGGGACCGATATTTACGCTACTGGGGCCGACGGAGGTTATAAAGGCTTCCATTTCTACGATGGCCAGTTGAACCCAACCGTTGATTACCTGGGTAATACCTGGGACGAACTCTATCGGGGTGTCAATACCTGTAACGCGGTCATTGACCGTGCTCCTGATGTTACGGGCGTAAGTGATGCGGTAAAAAAACTTCGGGTAGCCGAAGCTAAATTTTTGCGGGCTCACTATTATTATATCCTTTTTATGCAGTGGGGCCCGGTTGATCTGCGCCTTACGGAGACCCTGGTACCCACCAAAGACACCAAGCGGGCTACTGATGCCGAAATGTACGCCGCTATTATCAAGGACCTGAACGAGGCTATAGCAGATTTGGAGCCAAAAGCACAGTCGACGGATTATGGACGCGCTACCAAACCAGCGGCCGAAACGCTTTTGGCTAAGGTGTACCTGGCAAAAGGCTACTCGTCGGTCAAGGCGGCAGATGATTTCTCTAAAGCGGCCGAACTTTGCAACAGTGTAGTTAATAACTATGGATTCAAACTGTTGGATGACTTTGCCAGCGTTTTCGATGAGAATAATCAGATGAATAGTGAAGTTGTTTTTGCCGTACAATACACTTCCGACCCGCTTTCAAACCTGACCAATAATACGGGGTCAGTCAATGGAGGTAATAACCTGCATTTATTCTTCGGGATGCAATACGACGTTCAACCGGGTATGAAACGGGATGTTTTTTATGGTCGTCCCTTTAAGCGGCTACGTCCTACATCGTATCTGTTGAATACTGTTTTTGCGGATCGTACTAATGATTCCCGCTATAAGAAAACTTTCCGCGATACCTGGCTGAGTAATAACCCTGGTACCTATAATGCCGCGTCTTTTGATAATTCAAAAACCAAAGTGACCTTCGCGGCTGGTGACACGGCTATCTATATTCCCGGAGTTGAGTGGACGCAGGCACAGCGCGCTGCCAAGAAGTACCAGGTGTTGGTACCCAGCCAATATAGCGAGGCATTGTTCCCAACGCTCCAGAAGTTCTTTGATACCAAGCGTCCTGATCTAACCTATGAAGCAGGGAGCCGTGATTACTTCGTATTCCGTTTGGCCGATGTATATCTGATGCTGGCGGAGGCTCAACTGAAAGTGGGTAATATCGCCGAGGCCACGAAGGCGATCAACGCCGTACGCTATCGGGCAGGCTGGCCGGGTAAGAAAGACAACATGCTGATCGCCGAGAAAGACATGAACATGGAGTTGATCATTGAAGAACGCGCCCGAGAGCTGGCCGGTGAGCAAATGCGCTGGATCGATCTCAAGCGCTGGGGACTTCTGATCGATCGGGTTAAGAAGTACAACCCGCAGGCAGCTGTCAATATTAAAGAAACCCATACTGTACGTCCTATTCCACAAACCCAGATTGACCGGAGTGCAAAAGGTACCGATGGCAAGTCGGTCTTCCCACAAAATCCGGGCTATTGATTCACAGAGAGTTGTTTTAAGGGAAGTGAAAACCCCGGCGATGAATTCAAGTATTGAAATAAATATTATGAGTCAAAAGTGAAAAGAGATGGGTGAAAGTCTCGACAATTCTCGTCCTGTATTGTATCCAGGTACATTGCAAATGTGGCCGTTCAGACTTTGTTCATTCAATTAAAAATACTACCTGTGTGAGGTAGGGCAGTTGGCCGGTCAAATGGCGGCTGCGCGATTGATTCCTCGGTAGAAAAGTCCCCCGTATTGGGGGCTTTTCTCTTTATAGCGGGTAGTATAAAAACTTTGGTAGATGCTTATGTAAGGGTATGGAGTCTGTTCTGTCGTTCTTAAATTGACAAAGTGGAAACGGGGCCAGGCTCTATACTCGACCTCTCAAAACGCTGTGACCCAAAAAACCAGAAAATAAGGAATGAAAAAAAACAGTTCAATTTTTATTGTCTTACTGCTCAGTTGCCTGACGCAGATTTCCCTCGCCCAAAAATCCAAAGATGGCTGGCAGGATTTATTCAATGGCAAAGACCTGACCGGCTGGAAACAACTGAATGGCAAGGCCAAATACGAAGTAAAGGATGGTACCATTGTGGGTACCTCCACGATGAATACCCCCAATTCTTTCCTGACGACCGAAAAAGACTACGGTGATTTTATCCTCGAATTGGAAGTAATGGTCGATGATAAACTGAACTCGGGCATTCAGATCCGCAGTGAATCGACTCCCGACTACATGAATGGACGGGTACATGGCTACCAAATTGAAATCGACCCTAGTCCCCGCGGTTGGTCGGCCGGGATTTACGACGAGGCGCGGCGGGGCTGGCTCTACCCCGGCGACTTGAACCCTCTGGCTAAAACGGCATTTAAAAACAATCAGTGGAATAAATACCGCATCGAGGCCATCGGTACTACAATCCAGACTTTCCTGAACGGAATTCCCATCGCGCATCTGATCGACGATATGACACCCAAGGGTTTTATTTGTCTGCAGGTACATGCCATCAACAAACCCGAGCAGAACGGTACCCAGGTGAAATGGAAGAATGTGCGTATAAAGACCAGCAATATCAAACTCAGCCCATCAGCCAACATCCGGATCGTGAACACGATTCCCAATTACCTTTCTCCAGATGAGGCAGCACAGGGCTGGAAGCTTCTTTACGACGGGAAATCGGCCGATCAATGGCGGGCTTATGGCGGCACGGAGTTTCCCCAAAAGCGGTGGAGTGCTAAGGATGGTGTCATCAGTGTGGCCAAGTCCGATGGCTCCGAAACAGGCAACGATCTGGTGACCCGCGAAAAGTACGGGCCAGGCTTTGAATTTGAGTTTCAGTTTAAGCTCACCGAAGGCGCTAACAGCGGCGTGAAGTATTTTGTGAACGAAAATCTGGATTCCAAAGGCAAGTCGGGCCTGGGCCTGGAATACCAGGTGTTGGACGATGCCAAACATCCTGACGCCAAAATGGGTGTAGTGGGTAACCGTACCCTGGCTTCCCTGTATGATTTAATCCCGGCGGAGAAACCCGGGAATTCCATTAAGAAAATTGGCGAGTGGAATCTGGGACGCCTGGTGGTACATCCCGATGGAAAAGTAGAACACTACCTGAATGGTCAGAGGGTGCTTGAATATCAGCGTGGTGGACCAATTTATCGCGCTTTGGTGGCTCGCTCGAAGTACAAGGACCATGCTGATTTTGGTTTGGCTGAAAAAGGCAATCTACTTCTGCAAGACCACGGCGACAATGTAGAGTACCGAAGTCTGAAAGTGAAGGAGTTGAAAGAGTAGGTGGAAAAGGTGCGATGTTCTGAAGAGCGCGAAGGGTATATTTTCAATAAGCGCACTTTTATTTAGGGGGAAATCTCCTGCGAGTTTGTGTAAATGTACGCCAGGTACCTTGGAAGGTACCTGGCGCACTAAGTTAAATTCAAAAGATCTCATAACTCATATCTTATAATTATAGAAACATGGACAACAGAAGGGATTTTATAAAAAAAGCTACCCTGGCTTCGGCGGGCGTAGCCATAGGTACGCGGGCCATGAGCGCCGCCAGTTATAACAGGATTATTGGTGCGAATGATCGCGTTCGGGTGGGTATCATCGGTTTCTCCAATCGGTTCCGGTCTTCGCTGGCTCCCAGCTTTGCGGATCACTCGAAAGCGATGAACTTCGAATTCATGGGTGTGTCCGATATCTGGAACCGCCGCCGCGACGAAGCGGAAGCTTTTTTCAAAGGCAAGCCTTCGGCAGCGAATGATTTTGTCAAATGCCGCAACAATGACGAACTCCTCGACCGCAAGGATGTGGATGCCGTGATCATCAGTACGGCCGATTTCCAGCATGCCTTGCATAGCACCGCCGCCATCAAGTCGGGTCGCGATGTGTACATGGAAAAACCCTTTGCCGAATCGCTGGAAGATGCCAAACTGTGCCTGAAAACGGCCGAAGCTTCCAAACAAATTGTACAGGTAGGTTCACAGCGTCGCTCCGCGCCTAATTACCATGCGGCAAATAAATTCATCAATTCCGGTGAATTTGGCCCTATTTCGATGGTAGAAATGACTTGGAACGTCAATCAGCCCGGCCGCTGGCGGCTACCCGAACTGACCAAGGAAATCCGCAAAGAGGATACCGACTGGGATCGCTTTCTCATGAACCGTCCCAAGGTAGCCTGGAATCCCCGCTTCTATCTTGAATATCGTTTGTTCTATCCCTACTCATCGGGAATTCCAGGACAATGGATGTCCCACCAGATTGATACCGTTCACTGGTTTTCGGGACTGAACGCTCCGCGTAGCGTATCGGCCAACGGTGGGGTATACGTATGGAAAGATGGACGGGTGAATGCGGATACTTTCTCCGCGGTATTTGAATACGGGCCCTTTGACGATCCTTCCAAAGCCTTTCAGGTGATTTATTCATCCCGGATGCACCAGGCTGCGGGTGATGTAAAAGAATACTACTACTCCAACGCTGGGATGATCAACCTGGACACCAACGAGATCACCCCCGAAGGAGGCTTGCAGGCAGGCCCCGCTAAGGCGATGGGCATGAAGCCCAATCTGTTGCCCAAAATGAAACTGGGCGAGGTAGCCAAAATGGAGACCGGTGCCAACACCGGTGCAGATCCCATGACGTCGCTGCACATGCTCAACTGGATGGAGTGTATCCGTAGCCGCAAACAGCCTAACGCTCCCGCCCGGGCGGGCTTCAACCACGCCGTGGCCAATATCATGGCTACGCAGGCGCTGCATACCGGAAAACGGGTGACTTGGGATGAGAAGAAAAGTGATATTGTTGTTAGTTAAGCCGTTGAACTATTGAACCGGGTGATCGTGTAATTGGCAAAAGATAATTTGTACAATTACACGATCACTTTTTATCCAGATATCCAGTATGAAAAAGATACTTTTACTGCCCGTTTTGATGTTGACCGCTCATTTGACGAACGCCCAGCGGGTCGAACTGACTAATAATGCAGCCGAGAAGAAAGTGACGGTCAATGTGGATGGAAAGCCTTTCACTGCTTACATCTATCCCGGTACCGAAACCCTGAAAAAAGCGGTACTATATCCGGTAAGAACGGCGCAGGGGACGGTCATTACGCGGGGCTGGCCCATGGAGCCGCGGCCCGGCGAACGGGTAGATCACCCGCACCATGTAGGGGTATGGTTCAACCACGGGAACGTGAATGGCTACGACTTTTGGAATAGTTCCAATGCCGTGGACCGCACAAAGCATAAGTACGGCGATATTATACACACGGGTATCACCAACATTAAAAGTGGCCGGGGAAAAGGCGAACTGGACGTAACCGCTGACTGGGTAAGCCAGGATGGCGACACTTTTTTGAAAGAAAAGACCAGCTTCATATTCACGGCAACCGGCGACGAACGCATTATCGACCGTATCGCCACATTGACGGCACTAGAAGATGTTACCTTTGAGGATTCGAAAGAGGGAATGTTCGCAATCCGGCTGGCGCGTGAACTGGAGCATCCGTCCAATAAAGCCGAAGTGTTTACCGATGCCAACGGCGTCGCGACCAAAGTGGCTTCCCTGAACAACGAAGGAGTTACGGGTAAGTACCGCAACAAAGAAGGTGTGGAAGGCGATGATGTGTGGGGTAAAAAATCTGCCTGGACCGATTTGGAGGGAAAAATCGGTAGCGAAAACATCAGCGTGGCCATTTTGGATCATCCCAAAAATATAGGGTACCCAGCCTACTGGCACGCACGGGGTTACGGTCTTTTTGCTGTCAACCCAATGGGTGATAAAGAGTATTCATCAGCCAGTGCCGCACGGAATTTTGCCTTGAAAAAAGGGGACTCCGTTACGCTGCGCTACCGCATGGTTGTGGCTTCCCACCACCTTTCCGACCAGGAAATGAATACCCTGGCCGCCGATTTTGCAAAAGTGAAATAAGAAAAGAATCAAGAACACTACTTAGCGGACGTTCCAGGGAATCACCTGGGACGTCTTTTTTTGTTGAGCTACATTCAGGTTTTTCCTGCTCTTAGTCTTCAATGAAAAGACTACCCGCTACGCGATCCGCGAAGAGCTTTCCTTTTTCAGTAAGCAACAGTACGCCGTCTTTCGAGCATAACCAACCCACCTCAGAGAGGCGAAAGATTTCTTCGCCCATTTGAGCGAGAAATTGTCCATTGGAAAGCACCTGCAACAATTCAAGCCGACAGCCCCAGCGGGTACGGAGGCCGGTCAGCAGGTACTCGTTGACCTGGTCGGCGGGCGTCAGCGTTTCCAGAGTAAAAGGCAGTTTGCTTTTGGCGATTTCCCGCACATAAGCGGCGTTGTTGGCGATATTATACTGACGGCTGGCACCATTGTACGAATGCGCGCTGGGCCCCACCCCCAGGTAGGGTCGCCGCTGCCAGTAAGCGCTATTGTGCAGGCTGTATTTCTGATTACGAGCAAAGTTGGAGATTTCGTACTGGTCGAAGCCATGCTGCTGTAGGGTACCCATGAGGAGTTCAAATTGCCCGGCGGCGTACTCATCGTCAATTGGCTGAATTTTATTGGACTTTACCCAATTTCCAAAAACGGTTTTTGGCTCGATCGTCAGGCAGTAGGCCGAGATGTGGTCGATTTCCAGGCTCAGCATTTTTTCAATATCCCTTTGTAGGAGGCTGTCATCGGCCGACGGAATGGCATAAATAAGATCCGCCGTCAGGTTGGTAATACCAATATCCTGGGCGGACTTGACGCTGCGCTCCGCTTCTTCGGCAGAATGCGCCCGGTTCATAAACCGCAGATGGGGATCATGAAATGACTGGATGCCAATGCTCAACCTGTTGATTCCCTGCGAAGCAAGGGTACGGAGGGTACCTTCCGAAAGATCGTCGGGGTTAGCTTCCAGGGTGATTTCGGCGTCGGGTCTGAGTTGAAAATGGGTACCAATGGTCTCCAGCAACAGGGCTAGTTCCGACTCCGTCAGCAGCGAAGGGGTACCCCCGCCAAAATACACCGTCTGCAATACCCGTCCGGGCAGGTAATCCTTTTGCAGTCTGATTTCAGACGCGATAGCCTGAACCAGCGTACCCTTGTCACGGAGGCTGGTACTGAAATGAAAATCGCAGTAGTGACAGGCTTGACGGCAGAAGGGGATATGAACGTAAAGATGCATGGCAGCAGGAGGGTACAACGACAAAAGGCACGGAATTCCGTGCCTTTTGTCGTTGCCTAATGCAATCGGAGATTATTCGGCCGGTACGACGTTGATCGTAACGTTATGCTTAACTTCCTTATGGAGGTCGATGACAGCCGTATAAGTACCTACCGACTTCACCTCATCCACCGTGATCTTCTTCCGGTCGATATCGATCCCACGCACCTGCAGGGCGTCGGCTACCTGCGTGTTGGTCACGCGGCCGAAAATGCGGCCACTTTCACCCACTACTGCCGGTATATCGATGACCATGTCGCCGATAGCCGCAGCAATCGCCTCGGCGTCGCTCTTGATTTTTTCCGCCTTGTGTGAGGCCTGGCGTACGTTTTCTTCCACAATCTTGCGATTGGACGAATTGGCCAGAATAGCATACCCCTGCGGAATCAGGAAGTTACGACCGTACCCGGGTTTCACCGAAACGATGTCGTTCTTATACCCTACACCGGCTATATCTGTTATTAGTATGATTTCCATTTCTTACGATCTCTTTTACGGTTTATTTCAATTGATCGGCCACGAATGGCATCAGGGCCAGGTGGCGCGAGCGCTTGATGGCTTGAGCCACTTTACGCTGGTACTTCAGGCTCGTGCCGGTCAGGCGGCGGGGCAGAATCCGGCCCTGCTCATTCACCAGTTTCAAAAGGAAATTGGGATCCTTATAGTCGATATACTTGATGCCGGCTTTCTTAAAGCGGCAGTATTTCTTACGGTTTACGTTTTTTTCAACGGGTTCGTTTACGAGTGTCATAGCTTAGGCTGCTGCTGGTTTTTGGGTTTCATCGATCGCTTGTTCCTTTTTCTTGCCTACCAGGCCTTTACGCTTTTTCTCGTTGTAAGCCACGGCGTGCTTGTCCAGGGCTACAGTCAGAAAGCGCATGATACGCTCGTCGCGGCGGAAAGCCGTTTCGAGGATGTCGATCACCGTACCGGGAGCTTTGTACTCGATCAGGTGATAGAATCCGTTGCTTTTCTTCTGAATGGGGTAGGCCAGCTTGCGCAGTCCCCAGTTTTCCTCATGTACCAGTTCCGCGCCGTTTTCGGTGAGGATTGAGCGGAACTTGTCAACGGTGTCCCCTACCTGGGCCTCAGATAGGATGGGAGTCAAAATGAACACCGTTTCATACTGATTGTTCATACGAATAAATTGATTTGTAATAAAAAATGGGTATTGTTCTCAAAATGAGGGTGCAAAAATAGGGCTTGCAACGCAGAGTTGCAAGCCCTATGCAGGGTAAGTCAGTAAAATTGACGAGTTTCTAGTGCAAAGGCGTGACAACAGCGGGCCACCTGCTGTTCCAAAAACTAAGAAAGCTGTGGCCCCACAACTCTACTTACTTGACTGTAAAATCTCCCTGTCCGATCTTGAACCCCTCGCTGTAAAGTTCCACGGTGTATTTTCCATCCTTCAAGGGTACCCCCCACGTCCGTACATGATATCGACCGACTGCTGGGTGTTATCGAAGTTAACGGCCTCTTTTGAACTGTAAATCATTTCGCGGCCATTGTAAATAAAAGCTCCGGACCCCGTAGCCATATCGGAAAGAACGGCTCCGTTGGGGTCAAGAATGCGCAGATAGATTTCCTTGCGATCCTGCCGGGCGATGGAGTTGGGACCCAGGACAAAGCTTACCTTCAGCTTGTCGATCCGGCGGGCTTTGTAATTTCCCCCTTCCCGTTCCTTGCCCTTAGACGACAGGGCGTTGACGCTTATTTTCTCGGCCCGCAGTGCGGAAGCAATCGTCACTTTTTCGTTCAGTTCCCGGTTTTGCACAGCATAATTCGTTACCGAATCAGTCAGAGCCTGCCGCTCTCCTTCCAAGCCCGTGACGGTCTGCGTGAGCTCTTCGTTTTTAGCCGTAACAACCCCTAACTCTTCTTTCAACCGGGCTATGTCCTGATCTTTCTGATTCAGAATGGCTTCGTATGAACGAATCTTATCTTCGTATTTTTTAGCCGAATACGTGTTGAGGTTTTTCAGCGATTGTTTGTCCTTCTCAAGTTGCTGTTTTAGCGAAACCAGGGAATCGACACTCCCGCCCAATTGCTGAATTTCGGCAATTTTGGCGTCCAGCTGCGCCGAAATGGAGTCCAGTTTTGTTTTGGTAAACAAGACTTCCTCGGTCTTGGCAGCAATGATGGTATCTTTGCTGTCATTTTCCTGCCTTTCCTGATAGAAAAAGTAGAGAAGCACGATATTCAGCAAGGCCAAAACGGCCAAAGCAGCCCACAAGAGGGTTTTACGGTCGCGCTTTTGCTCCTGATTGTAATCCATACAGTGATTTGGTTAGGGTTGAAGAGGTACCAGTACTTTTTGAAAGTATTTTTTCCGGCAAATATAGCGGATTATTTTAATATCTATTTTAAATAGTTCATATACAGTTGATTAAAGACGATAAATCTATGAGAATACAAAAGGCCATTGGCCAGATATCGCAAGAGCTCGGATCGAAAGCCCGGCTCGTTGCCGTTACGAAAACCAAACCCATCGGCCTGTTGCGTGAAGCCTACGAGGCGGGCTGTACGATGTTCGGTGAAAACAAAGTCCAGGAAATGGTCGAAAAACACGAGCATTTGCCCCAGGACATCGCCTGGCACATGATCGGCCATTTACAAACCAACAAAGTGAAATACATCGCGCCATTCGTTGCGCTGATTCACTCGGTGGATAGCTTGAAAGTACTGAAAGAAATTGATAAACAGGCCAAGAAAAACAACCGCATAATCGAATGTCTGTTGCAGGTTCATATTGCCGAGGAAGAAAGCAAGTTTGGATTCTCTGAACAGGAAGTACTCGAATTGCTGGCTTCCGACGAGCTGGGTACCCTGAAAAACGTGCGGATCGTAGGCCTGATGGGCATGGCTACCAACACGGACGCCGAAACCCAAATCCGGAAAGAATTCCGGGGACTGCGTACCTTTTTCGATTCGCTCAAAGCGCGGGAAAATGAGCAGGTAAGCATGCGTGAACTGTCGATGGGTATGAGCGGAGACTACCGGATTGCGATAGAAGAAGGAAGTACCCTCGTCAGGGTTGGCAGTGCCATTTTCGGTGCCCGCCATTAGGTGGTTTTATAAGAAGCTACCTCCAATTTCCGATCAATGGCTTCTTGAACCACTTCCAGGGGTAGCTGCGCGCAGGGTTGTCCTTCGCGTCGAATCAATACACAATTCTGCTGCCGGCCGTACGCTCCTGAGTAGGGGTTATAGGCCGGAAATTCGTTGAGAGAACCCATCAGGATAAAGCCGAAGGTACCTACGGCGTTGGCCAGGTGCGAAGGTCCACTGTCGAGGCCAATGAAGTACCGGGCTCGCCGGATCACTTCGGCGGTTTCCAGAATTGAAAGCTGACCGCAAAGGTTGCGATAGGCGGGGCTGGAAACCGAAAGATTGCTCCTGAGGCCCACTTCCATTATTGCAAAGGGGTACCTGGTGGACAATTGTTCAATCAGAGCTTCCCATCGTCCGGCAGGCCAATCTTTAGGGGCATAGTTGGATTGACAGTGAATTACTACGAAGTCAGAAGGCAGATGCAGCGAATCCACTTTTTGGCGATGACGATCCTGAAGGTACAACCGGGGCTGATCGTCGGTGGGTAGTGTCAATCCGGCCGTTTGGGCAAACACCTCGAGCAGATTGCCAAAATTGAAATAGGTATGGACATTGATGCCCCGCGCCAGGGCCGTGGGATTTTCCAGAAAAACCTGGCAGGTAGGACAGTGGTTGTTGTTACGGAATTGAAGTTCAAATACCTGGCCGAAAACACCCGTACGCAGCAGCACGCACCGCTGGGTAACACAAAACTCCGGGAACGACTCGTCGATGGCCGGATTGGTATCGATGAGTTCGCGGTAAGCGGGCTTTACAAACCAGACGATATGCGCCGAAGGGTAGAGGGCACGGATGTGGCGGGCAAGTGGCTCGGCCGCTACGATGTCGCCAAAATGCTCCGTGCGGATGATCGCAATGAGCGGCTTTCCTTTTTCAAAATTTCTTTTCTTCCAGCAAAAATAAAGCCACGCCCAATAGGCGCGTAGATGCGCTTTGGCGATGTGCGAATATTTGTGGTAGCGGTGCGTCCACAGGGCAATGAAAGCTTGTAAAGTCATGCGCGCTGAATCCGTTTGCGCCGCAAGTTAGGCAAGAAATAGCAAATGTCAGTTGCTTGCCCACACCCGTGACCGTACCTTTGAAGTAGTTATTGTTCACGCTTTACACAAAAACCATGAAATTCATGTTACAAGCCGGGGCTATTCTGGGTGCCCTAGCCGTAGCCATAGGTGCCTTTGGCGCACATGCCTTAAAAGCCTCCCTGGAAGCATCAGGTAGGGCCGATACCTTCGAAACCGCAGTCAAGTACCAGTTTTACCACGCGCTGGCGTTGGTATTGGTTGGCTTGCTACTAGGCCGGGCCGAGGCGGGCGATCCGTCGCTCGGAGCCGTCAGATGGCTCAACTGGTCGGGTTACGCTTTTGCCGCAGGAGTACTGATCTTTTCCGGATCGCTATACGCCATTTGTTTTACCGGCATTACCAAATTCGGCGCTGTGGCACCCATCGGGGGCTTGCTGATGATTGCAGGCTGGGTATTGCTGTTCCTGGCGGCTGGGAAGCTAGGGTAGGTTGTGTTTATAGAGACAGAGGCACAAAGTGAAAGGTGCTTTCTTAAAATCTTCACTTTGTGCCTCAGCTGCTCTGCCCCTGAGTGCCTCAATACTCTAATGCGCCGAAAGTAGCCGCAGACTGGTGCGGACGATCTGACCCATGGTCTGACACTCCATAAAAGCCTGATATTGATAGTGCCGGGCGAGGTTACGACGCAGGAGATTCACGTACTCAGAAGTAGAAATCGTGTCGTCTGCCATTACGTCCATAATGTCCGTGGCCCGCGATTTTTCGATACGCATGCGGGTGGCAATCTGGGAGCGCTCTTCCATCTGGTACTGCCGGACGCTCTCGGTGGTCATGTATCGCATCCCCAGCTCGACGATCACATTGTTCTGTTTGAAGTACTGGGGCATGTACACCGTTTTTTTTCCTTCATACGATTGCTGATCGAAGTCAATGGCGCGGAAACGGTAGTAAATCTCTTCAAAGTCTGGCGTGATGTCGACCACGAAATTGCTCGAATGCATGTCTCCCAACAGCCGCACGAAGCACCGCTCGTTGAACTTGACAAACTCTTTACACAGACGAATGGGATTCAGGTAGGGGTCGGATAAGTGGGTCTTAATGAACACATCGCCTGGAATACCGGCAATGTGTTCCTCTACCAGCGAAGCGCCGTTGGTCATGTAGCTCACCTGATTGGGCGAGAAAATATCTTCCAGTTCCAGCCCGTAAACCCGCGAAGCATCGGCGTGTTTGATGTAAAAATAATCGAAATTGTCGTTGATCTGATTCACGATCCGGATACGAAACGGACGGGTGTTACCGTAAGTGCACAGATCCACCCGATCTACGGACAGGTGTTTGAGAATCGACAGGTCACCGTCTACTTTCAAGTGTGCATAAATGGTTTTCAGGGCCTGGAAAATCTCGGCGGTATCACCCGGATCGTAGAAAACCGAAATCCAGAGGGTGTCGTTTCCTTTGGGATCGTAAAGCGAAATAGCATTGGAAAAGCGCAGCAAATCAGAATAGTGAATGCTCAAAGGTACCTCCCGCTGGTACTTGACCAGGTAACCACGGAGGTCCGAATTGATAGGGTAGGGTACCTTCTTCTTGCTGATGAGCGCCATACCTAGGTTCGGGATAAGGTGAAAGGCCGCTGCGAATCGATTTTTAGAAAGATAAACAAAAGGATGGAAAACGACCACAGAGAAGAGCCCCCGTAACTAAAAAAAGGCAGGGGGATACCGATTACGGGCATGAGGCCGATGGTCATGCCGATGTTGACCATAAAGTGGAAAAAGATGATTCCCGCCACGCAGTAACCATATACCCGCGCGAAGCGCGTTCGCTGTCGCTCGGCCAACACGATGAGCCGCAGGATAAGTCCCACAAACAGGCACACCACCACCAGACTGCCGATGAAGCCGTGTTCTTCGCCCACGGTGCAGAAAATGAAGTCGGTACTTTGCTCGGGCACGAAGTCGAATTTAGTCTGGGTACCTTCCAGAAAACCCTTGCCGGTCAGCCGACCCGAGCCAATGGCAATCTTGGACTGAATGACGTTCCAGCCCGCGCCACGGGGGTCAGAATAAGGATCGACCAACACCACGATGCGGCTCCGTTGGTGCTTCTGCAGTACATTATTAATGAAAAAATCGACCCCGAATACCACGGCAATCATCAGCCCGGCTACCACGACGGTAGCCATGGTACCCCCCTGCGCCGGGAGGATTTGGGCATCAGCCACCAGAAAAGAAGGGCTGCCACCACAATTCCGAGGGCAATGTACCATTTCACAAAAAGCAGCGTCATGATCACCAGTATGACCATAATGATACCAATGGCGGGTATATAGCCCGGCATACCTTCGCGGTACAGCATGATGGCAAACGATGCAAACACCAGCATGGAGCCCGTTTCGTTGGAAAGCAGAATGAGTAAGGAGGGCAGTAGGATGATGGCACCGATAGGTAGGTAATCCTTCCAGTAGCGGGTCAGATTTACGGCCGGGTCGCTCAGGTACTTGGCCAGCGCCAGGCTGGTGGCCAGCTTGGCAAATTCGGCGGGTTGCAACGAAAAGGTACCAATCTTGATCCACGAACGGGAGCCGTTGATTTCGCTTCCCGCAAAGAGCACCGCTACCAGCAACAGCACGAAAAAGCCATAAATAATAAAGGCAAACGTGTCGTAAAATTTGTAATCAATGACCAGAATACAAATAATCAACAACACCGTGGTACCGATCCACATCATCTGAACCCCCGCCCTGTTCGACAGGTCGAATATGCTGGTCGGCACTTCGGGGCTATATACCGCTGCGTAGATGTTGAACCAGCCGATCAATACACACAGTATATAGATCAGCACCGCTACCCAGTCGAGGTTTTGCGTTAAGTTATCGTTATTGCGGGAAGCCATGTGAGAGCTATTAGCCAATAGCCGTTAGCCATTAGCTTTCAAAAAATTATTTAATAAAATTATTTGCCCGATGAGGTAGCCGGGGCTTTTTCTTTAGGTGCCGATGTTGGCTTCTTCTCGGCCAAAGGGTTGAGGATTTCCTTTTTCTTGACCGTATCCACAATGACAGGCTTCTTAGGCGCTGGAAATACGGTGTAAGGTAGGTAGTTTTCGTGCAGGACGTAGTTTTCCAGTGCTTTGTTTTCGGTTTTTCCTTTCAGGTACCGTTCGATTACCAGGTTGGCGACGGGGGCCGCCGCTGTACCTCCCCACTTGCCGTTTTCTACAAAAACGGCAATGGCAATTTTGGGATTGTCGGCTGGGGCAAAGGCAATGAAAATCGAATGATCGCGGCCTTTTTTATTTTGGGAGGTACCCGTTTTGCCGGCGATCTGGATATCGGCAATTTTAGCCAGCCGCATCACGGTACCTGCCTCCACGGCCCCGATCATGCCGGGGATTACCGTATCAAAATGCCGGCGGTCGACGCCTGTTTCGTGGCGGACAGTATATTCGGGCAGCGGATTGTCTTTTTTGCCAATGCCACTCACAATGTGGGGCGTATAATAATAGCCCCGGTTGGCGACAATAGCCGCCACGTTGGCCATTTTCAGTGGGGTAATCAAAAGTTCGCCTTCGCCAATAGAAAGAGAATAAACATTGGAAAATTTCCAGCGCTTTTCGCCATACACTTTGTCGTAATACTCAACATCGGGCAGGCTACCCTTATATTCGCTGGGCAAATCGACCCCTAACCGCGTTCCTATGCCGAATTTTTCTACCTGATCGTGCCATACTTTGAGTCCCGCCCGCGATGCCTCGTAGGTATTGCTCAGATCGTTGTGGTAAAGAATACTCTGGAATACCCGGTAAAAATAAGGATTGCAGGAGTGTTGCACCGCTTGCGGAACGCTGTTGCCATGCCCGCCACCGTGGCACTTCATAGGTACCCCCGCATGGCTGAATGCCGTGGAGGGCGAAATGGCACCCGTCTGGAGCCCCGTCAGGGCCTGAATGACTTTAAAGGTAGATCCCGGACGATAACTGGCCATTACCGGGCGGTTAAAGAGCGGTTTATAGGGATTCTTGGCGAGTTCGCGGTAGTTGTCAGAAAAATGGCGGCTGGCCAATTTCCGGGGATCGTAGCTGGGTGCGGAAACAATCGCCAGAATCTGCCCGGTGCTGGGCTCGATAGCCACCACACTACCTACCTTGTTGACCATCAGACTGTCGGCATATTGCTGCAGATCGAAGTCGATGCCCGTGTAGAGGTTCTGGCCCGCCACAGCCATGGTATCGAGGGCGCCGTCTTTCCACGAACCCTTGGCTACGCCGTTTACATTCTGCATCACGAATTTAACGCCGCGCTGCCCCCGGAGCTGTTCCTCATAGAAAATTTCCAGGCCGCTTTGGCCCACATAATCGCCCTGCTGGTAATAAAAGCCTTCTTGCTTTTCGAGCTGTCCTTTGGTAATCTCACTGACATAGCCCAACGAATTGGCCATCGTGGGAGCCAGGTAGGTACGCATGGAGCTCTTGGAAAACTCGAAGCCGGGATAGTCCACCATGATGTCCTGGATCCGGGCGAAATCCTCTCGCGAAAGCTGCCGCAGAAACATCGAGGGTTTCATCCGGGAGTAGCTGGCCGCTGCCTTCATCAAGCTGTCGAAGGTAGTGCGTTGGATGCCGAGTAGATTGCAAAAGGTAAGCGTATCCTGTACTTTGGCCTTGTAGGGAGTCACCAGCAGGTCATATACAGGCGTATTAAACACCATCAGCTTGCCGTTCCGGTCGTAGATCTGTCCCCGGAAGGGTACCTCCATAACCCGCTTGATGGAGTTGCTCGATGACTCGATCGAGTAACTGTCGTCTAGCACTTGCAGATAAAAGAGCCGGAACAAGTAGGCAAAGCCTATAATTCCAAAAAAAGCACTGATTACGAAACGACGATTGTCTAACATTCTATTGTATATAGCCTACCCCCACGATTTCCCGCGAAGTTCATCAAAAAAAGCTACAAATCAAAGCAGGTAGCGCGTTGAAAGTTTGGATTTTGCGGTAGTAGCCATTTGAAGGGGTAGGTACAAAATCAGGGTACCCGCAAAGCCTCCTTATCAACTCGTGGACTCCCGGGTTTACTGCCAAAATCTACCATCCCGCACCCATCGTACTGGTTTTGATCCGACATAAGTAGCTGTCGGCCGTAATGTACAGAATAGAACCGTCATCGCCCCAGGCACAGTTGGCGGTGGCTTGCCCGGTTTCGATCCGGCCCAGAAGGGTGCCCTCGGGGCTTAAAATCAGCACGCCGCCCGGCCCGGTGGTCCAGATGTTCCCCGCTTTGTCTACTTTCAGGCCGTCGGGCAATCCCTGTAATCCTTTCTTTACCAATGGGGTCGCGTCGTACAAAAGTTTCCCCTTGCCCAGATTTCCGTCACTTTTAACGGGATAAGCCATCAAGATGGCCTTATCCGGATCAGACTGGGCGACGTATAAGGTACCCCCGTCAGGAGAGAAGGCCAGGCCGTTCGGGCGGGTCAGATCAGCGATTACCCGCGTGACCTTTCCATCGGGCGCAATGCGGTACACGCCGAATTCAGGTATTTCCCGCGTGGGGTCTTTCTCTTTCTGGGGCATGCCGTAGGGCGGGTCGGTGAAGTAGTAACTACCGTTGCCCGCGTGTTGCACCACGTCGTTGGGGCTGTTGAAGCGCTTGCCTTCGTACCGGTCGGCCAGGGTGATTTTGCCGCCGCCTGTCAGCGGCATGGCCGACACCCGCCGGTCGCCGTGCTCGCAGCTGATGAGCCTGCCCTGCCGGTCGATGGTGAGGCCGTTGCTGCCGGGCTCGTCGCCGTAGGTACCCCGGCCCGTATAGCCCGAGGGTTTCAGAAATTCCGAAAGTCCATCCTTTTCGCTCCATCGGTATACCGTATTGGCCGGAACATCCGAGAACAAAAGGTACCCCCCGTCTTTGATCCAGACCGGCCCTTCCGACCACACAAAGCCCGACGCCAGTACTTCCAGTTGGCTGGTTTTGGGAATCAGTTTTTCCAGGCGTGGGTCGTCATACTGTACTTTGCCGAGGGTAGGGTAGGTAGGTTGGGCGCGCATCGTGAGGTAGGTGAGCAGAAGCGATAGGGTAATATAGGTTTTCATAAGGGTTTTAGGAGGCTTTTTAGAAGAGCAATAGTACGGAGAAATGGTTAGCGATGAAATGTCAGGGGCTGGGATTTATACTACTAAATAGCGACTGTACCCATTTTTTATAGTGAATACCAAACATATTGACCAACGTTCTAAGAAATTAGTAGCATTTCATATACCCGGACAATCACAGCAACACTACTGCTGGTTTTGTTGTAACGCTGCCTTTTCAGTGGTGTCAGGTGGAAACACCTGACATTCAAATCAGCTCCTAATCGGTTGACGGATTCTCCAACAGATTCAGGTGGAGGTGCGTGTCTGTAGTTCACCTACCCCAGCCGATATACAAACTAATGATACTGGTGGAAAAAGCGATCCAGACTGCCAGCGCCAGCAGGGTAGCCAGGAGTGATTTCAGGTACCCCGTCCAGCGGCCCAAACCCATGAATTGGTAGTAGGCAATGGGTAGGTAGATGAGCTGGAAAAGGAGTTGTTGTTCGTTGAGGGTGGAGAGGTAGCGATTGAACAGCGAGAGTACCAACGTGATGACTGTGGCAAACAGCTGAAAGTACCCCGCAAAAAACACGTTGGCCACCAGATGTTCGGCGTAGTTGACACCCGAGCGCCGAAAGAAGAGCCAGAAAGCCAAAGCAAAAAGTGGAATGGCCGCAAAGGCCACCAGGTTGGCGCGTTTGTCCAGAAAGTGTGAGACATTGCGTGAGCGTTCTTTTCTCAACTCGGCCGCCGTTGGCGCCGTTCCGTGGGTTTCGGTCTGCGGGGATTGGGGGCTGATGTTACGCTCATAAGGCTTGAAAACCGAATTGACAAAGACGCTGAGTCCCAACACAATCACCAAAAACGTAAAAGGATTGAAATAGCGTTTGCGCTTGCCTTCCAGAATGTATTCCCGCGCTACGAGGCCGGGCCGGAGCGTGAGATTCTTCAACAGATGTAGGATACCCTTGTCGGCATGCGTGAGGGCATGAAAAGCCTCATGGCCAATGTGACCCAAATTGAAGCGGTGCAGATAGGTGGTTTGTCCGCAGGCCGGGCAATACCGAAAATCTTCGTTAAGAGGAACAGAACAGTTGGGGCAAGTTTCCATCGGGGTTTCAGGGAGCATGTACGCGGTGGAAAAGATCCTCCAAATTAATGGTTTATCCCGGAAATTTTGTCAAAAGCTGAGGTATGGCTCTTTTAAATTTCCCCTATCTCTGCATACTGTACATCTTGCATCATGGCAATGTGTGTCGCTGTACTTTGGCCACGCCTTGGTCAGACGGGCAGGATGCCCGTACCACATTTTACTTTCCCAAAACAATACTACTGTAAGCAGTCAGCCGAAGACGTGAGCCGCTAAGCGTGGGGGTACCCTGGGTCTGGAAAAGAATCCTGTTGAAAGAGGATTCTTCTTCCCCGAATTTTATCAGCTTGGTACGACCTGAAATATTGTGAATCACCAGCACAGGTTCTGTCGGATGCGTACGGTAGTAGGCAATAATTTTACGGTCATAACCTAGGGCCGGACGCAAATTTGGGCGAACAATTTGGGCCAAAGCCGGATGCTGTTTTCGTAACGCAATCAACCGCTTGTAGTGATTCAAGAGCGAATCGGGGTCAGGTACCTGCAAAGATACAGCCCGCACCGCCGCCCGGCGCGAGTAGAGGGGCTTGATCCAGCGCGGACGATCGGGGTCGTCGCGGCGGTCAGTCCACAGGAAGGGCTCGCGGATGCGCTCGTCGGGCTTACGGCCCAGCATGCCGATTTCTTCGCCATAATAGATGTACGGCTGGCCGGGGAGAGTAAGTAGCATAGCCGCCGCCAGTTTCATCTTGTCGAGATTGCCGTCTGCCACACTACCGATACGTACCTGATCGTGGTTGGTGAGCATGGTGGCGTCGACGAAGTCGGGATTGTGCGTGCCAAACAGCCGGTAGTCGCGCATCAGCGCCTCGACCAGTCCGGCATCTTTTCCCGTGGCGATGATCCGCTGGATGGCGAAGCTCAGGTCAAAGTGAAAATTGGCTTTGAGGCCTTTGAAGTACGGGGCTACCTCTTCTGCTTTGGCCCATACTTCGCCCACGGTGTAGGCATCCGGGTTGGCCTGGCGTACCACCTGACCAAATTCTTCCCAAAATTCAATATTTTTTTCCCGCAGCCACGGGGGGTAGATATGGCGCGCCGCGTCGAGCCGGAAACCGTCTACCCCCACTTCCGTAAGCCAGTAACGCACAATTCCGTAGACATCTTCCCGCAGGCCCTCGGAGTCGTAGTTCAGGTCGGGCATACCCTTCCAGAACATGGCGTAGTACCTTTCCGGATCGCCGGGGTTGGCATGCCAGGGATTTATCTCGTGGGCGTCGGCGGTTTGCTCGCGCTGGGCCACGCCCAGGGCGTCGATCCGGTCCTGCGTCATCCACCAGTAGTAGTTGCGGTAGGGGCTATTGGCGTCGAGCCGCGCCTGCTCGAACCACGGATGGTGAACGCTCGTATGGTTGACCACCAGGTCCATGTACAGTTTCATGCCGCGCTGATGTACCCCAGCCAGCAAGCGCCGGAAATCGTCGAGGGAGCCATACTCGGGGTCGATGGCAGTATAATCCTGTACGTCGTATTTGTGGTAGGTCGAGGATGGGTGAATGGGCGTAAGCCACAGGGCCTCCACACCCAGATCATGCAGGTAGTCAAGTTTGGAAGCAATGCCGTTCAGATCGCCGATGCCGTCGCCGTTGGAGTCACAGAACGAGCGGACGAAAATTTCGTAACAAACCTTGGGAAGTGTGGACAAGGGAAATTAATTGTAAGTGGAAAATTGAACGCTTGACGAGCCGTAAACGACTTCGGTATTATTCCGCAAAATAAGGTTTCAATAAGTCATAAACCAAGTGGGTAGGTAGGCCCATGATGGTGTAATAGGAACCCTCGATGCGTTCGATCCCTACCATGCCAATCCACTCCTGAATCCCGTAGCCACCCGCCTTGTCATAAGGACGACACTGTTCGATGTACCGTTCAATTTCCCGGTCCTGTAACCGCCTGAACGTGACCATTGCCACATCAGTAGCGGTGGTGTACCGATCGCCATCGAGCAGACAAACGCCTGTAATAACCCGATGGGTGGCGCCGGAGAGCAGGCTAAGCATGGAGGTGGCTTCCTGCGTATGTTTGGGTTTATTGAGAATCACGTTATCTTGCACCACAATGGTATCGGCGCAGAGGATCAGGCGGTTGTCATGATCGTGCCGGAAGCATTCGGCCTTCTGTTGGGCCAAATAGACAGGTACCTGCTGGGCGGGCATGGAAGCAGGAAATTCTTCGCGCGTGGGCCGTACCTCAGTCGTGAACTCAAACCCGCATTCCTGCAAAAGCTGACGGCGTCGGGGTGAGTTGGAAGCCAGTACGAGCGGGCGGGTAAGGAGAGTAATCATTTGATGCTGGCAAATTTCAGTTTTATAGTTCCATCCTTTCCGGAGTGGAGTGGTAATGAAAAGATTACATGATCCATTCAGACGCAAAGAAAAAAAATATTCTTATTTGATGTTTGTACATTAATTGTAAATACTCTAATTTTGTCCCCTGCAAATTAAAGACATGTCCATCGAAAACGATATTAAGCAAAATAAATTCAAAAATCCCTACCAACGGCTGGGGATCAACCTGATTTATACGGGTAACTGGATGATGCATCAGCAACTGGAAATGATGCGCAGCTACGACCTCACTCCTCAGCAATACAACGTATTGAGGATTCTGCGCGGGCACCATCCCGAGCCTATGAAAGTGAATGCCATTGCGGAGCGGATGCTGGACAAAACTTCTAATACTTCGCGGCTGGTTGACAAACTGCTTCTAAAGGAATTTCTGGTTCGCCGGGTGTGTCCTAGCGACCGCCGCGCTGTGGATGTGCTCATCACCGAAAAAGGACTCGATTTACTGAAAGAAATGGATCCCCTGATTGCGGAGTGGGAAAAAAACCTGCACTCGATTACGGCCGAAGAGGCCGTACATCTTAGCGAGCTGCTCGACAAACTCAGAATGTCAGAATAAAAACAACAAACTATACACACACTTTTTCAATTCTATTTTTATCACTAACCATTTAGCAGAAGTAATGAAGCAATGGAAACAGATGGCTGGTCTGGTGGCCGCAGTAGTAATGTTGTCGAGCGCGACGCTCATCGAAAAGCCCACCAAAGCCACGACCTACAAGATAGACACTTCCAAGAGTGAATTGAAGTGGAACGGCAAGAAAGTTACCGGTGAGCATTACGGTACGATTGACTTGAAAGAGGGTACCTTCACCCTCGATGGCACCAAACTCACCGGTGGCTCGTTTGTGGCTGACATGAATACCATCGTGGTACAGGATGTGACGGATAAGGAATTCAACGGCAAACTGACAGGGCACCTGAAATCGGACGATTTCTTT
The DNA here is from genome assembly GCF_009296315.1 of Salmonirosea aquatica. NCBI lineage: Bacteria > Pseudomonadati > Bacteroidota > Cytophagia > Cytophagales > Spirosomataceae > Salmonirosea > Salmonirosea aquatica. The sequence continues at coordinate 1,095,816 of NZ_WHLY01000002.1, read as the reverse complement.
GCCGTAGAGAAGCACCCCACGGCTAGTTTCATCGTTACGAGCGCCACGCCAAAAGGCAACGGTACGGTGGATGTAGCGGGTAATCTGACCATCAAGGGCATTACCAAACCTGTATCTTTTCCGGTTACCGTTACTCCTACCAAAGACGGGGCAATGGTGAAAGGTACCCTGGTGGTGGATCGTTCCAAGTACGATATGAAATTCCGCTCTAAATCATTTTTCGATGCAGCTACCCTGGGTGATAAAATGGTGTACGACGATTTTACGATCGAAATGGATCTGGTTGCGAAGAAATAAGTTTGGATATACGGCTTTTGACTAAGTTAAAGGTTGAAATTTTTAGAAAGCCCACTCAAATTTTGAGCGGGCTTTTTTCATCTAACGAAAACCGGGAAATCATCCAGATACGAAATCTGTCCATCCTTGATTTTGAAACAATAGTGGGTCAGGCCGTTGGTCAGTGCCAGATAAAGGGGCCGGAGAGTGAAATTGTAGCGGGCGATCTGGGCGAAGGTACCCTGGGATATCTTAACATCCGGCGACTTGCACTCCACCAGCAGGTGCGGTTTTCCATCCGTTCCCAGCACCATAATATCCGAGCGTTTGGCTAGCTTGTTATAAAAAAGACCCGTCTCTACTGCAAAAAGTGATTTCGGATATTGGTAGTGGTCGATGAGCAAATGAATGAAATGCTGCCGAACCCATTCTTCGGGTGTGAGCATGATGTATTTGCGGCGAATCAGGTCGTAAATGTGCGGTTTCCCGTTCAGGTCTTTAACTTTGTGCGCAAAGGGTGGCAGATTCAGCGATTCCAATGAGTTAGTGGACGATTGATAGTAAACAAATTATAGTTTATATTCTTGCCTGCTTTCGGGACTTTACGTACCAATATAAGTGAGAACGATCGATTTTATTGCATCTTTTTGATCACCGGAAAAGTGATCTTTACCAACTGTTACCCCCCATTGTCAACTTTTTTCGAGCATGAACACTAAAGAAGAAATTGTTCATAATTGGCTGCCACGCTACACAGGTACCCCCGTGGAAGAATTCGGTGAGTATATTCTGCTGACCAATTTCATCAACTATGTAACGATGTTTGGTGAAAAATTCGGGGTAGAAATTAAGGGTGTGGGACGTGCCATGCAGACAGCCACAGCCAATAATATCACAATCATCAATTTTGGCATGGGCAGTGCGATGGCGGCCACCGTGATGGATCTTCTTTCGGCCGTTGAGCCCAAGGCCGTGCTTTTTCTGGGAAAATGCGGCGGCCTCAAGAAAACCCAGATCGGGGATTTAGTTTTGCCCATTGCGGCCATCCGGGGCGAAGGTACCAGCAACGATTACATGCCGACCGAAATCCCAGCCCTACCCTCATTCCGTCTTCAACGGACGGTGTCATCCAGCATTGCTCGGCACGAAATGGACTACTGGACAGGTACTGTTTATACGACCAATCGCCGGATCTGGGAGCACGACGAGGTTTTTAAGGAGTACCTGCGGGAAATCCGCGCGATGGCGATCGACATGGAAACCGCCACAATTTTCATCGTAGGGTTTGCCAATTCCATTCCCCACGGCGCCTTGTTGCTGGTGTCTGATAATCCCATGATCCCCGAAGGCGTAAAAACCGAAGAAAGCGATAAAAAAGTAACGTCCCTCTTCGTACAGAAGCATCTGGAAATCGGAATCGACGCCCTCACCGAACTGGCCGAATCCGGAGAGTCGGTGAAGCATTTGCGATATGAGTAGTTGTGGTACAAGCTGGCCTGAGCCATTAGCAGTTATGGCGGCGATTACCGATCAATGGATTGCGATCTTTGTCGATTACTGTCCAAAAGCCTTGCAACTTCTAAGAAGCTTTTTGGCCAGTGAAGAAAGGGGTAAAGTCATGTTACTCAGCAAACGGATTGGGCATCTGATTAAAAGCATGAATCAGGTAGCTGACGAGTCAATATAAAAGGTCTCGTTAGGTTCATTTCAAGCACCGTATTACACTATTCGTCGGGGTGCTCGTGATGGTACCTGTATTGTTTACCAGTATATCAATCACCGGAAAGTACCCCTTTACCTTGTCCAGGAATGCGTATAGGGAGGTTCAATTTTTAAAATCGCACTAGTATGCCCGGAAAGCCCGTTCCATGGCTGTGACCTCCTGTACTACTCCTATTTTCCACTTTTAGATTGGCTGAAACGACGATAATGTCGGCACCAGCTTCGGCCAAAGCCCGTTTTATATAGTCACTAACAGCTTTGTATAAAATCCGTCATGAAGTAGTTCCAGTTGATTCTAATCCTTGATGGGTGCACTGCGAATGCAAAGTTAAAATTATGGATTTTAACTTTGCATTCGGGTAAAAATCTGAATAAATTATAGTCGGGCATAGTCATATCCTGCCCCAAGTCCGTATTGTTAGTAGGGTTCAGCGCTTGAGTTTCCAAACTTTGCACCAATGATTGGATCACAATGGGGCGGAGCGTTTTTACCGCTGCCCTCAGGCGCATATCTCCCGGCAGGAGTTGGGTTATGGACTATGATTTGGCTTATTTAAATCGACTTCGAAGGGGCGACAAGTTAATGCACCAAAGGAAAATACTCTTTCTGGTACTCGGGGCTTACCTTTTGATTTCCTTTCGGATGGTAAGTAGTCGCCTGCTCAGCCGGGGAATCGCGACAGAATATACAGTCCAGTATTATGAGGAGAATGCGGTTGCATTTGCCCAAAAGACAAAAGTTCTTGAACAGGACATTATAAATCTATCCAGCGATTCGTCCACGTTGCGGAGGGCCATCAAAAGCTTGACGGATTGCCGTCTGCAATACAAAAAAATCGAATTTTTTACGGCTTATTTTTTCGACAGTGAAACGAGGTCGATCAATGCCGCCCCTGTGTATGAGGTAGAAGAACCTACTCTGGAACTGGTGGAGCCCATGGGCTTGCAACAAATCGAAGCGTTGCTTTTTGATGATAACCACCTCCGGCAAAAGCCGGAGCTACTGCTACAAGCGCAGCTTTTGCGGAACACAGCCTCGGAGCTCACCACCCTACTCTACCATTTTGAATTGACGGATGCGCAGATACTGGAAAGTTTGCGCATTAATTTAATCCGCGTGATTACCTTGTCCATTTCTGGCTATGATGCGCCGGAATTGAAGACCGGGATTCGGGAAGCGGCGGTGGCGCTAAAAGCCATGAATGAGCCCCTTGTGCTTTTTATCGGCCGAGAAGATATTCCAAGTTCTGATGCCGAAGACCTGACCAGGGTACTTAACCAGGCGATTAGGTACCTGGATCAAAACTCTGATTTTGACTCATTTGATCGGATGACTTTCCTGCGAGATTACGCGTTGCCCTTACAAACTGCCCTGGCCAGAGCAGTCCGGGGTTGGGGTTTAGAGCTACAGACGGAGGATCAGCTAAACTACCGGGCCGACCATCTCTTTTCCAGGGGTGCCATCCGATTTGGTACAGCAGCTTCCTTGTCACAGGCCGAAAATTCGAAGCGGTTGCTCGGCGAGAAGCTGTTTGCAGAAACGGCGCTGTCGGGAAATGGCGATCGGAGTTGCACAACCTGTCATCAACCCACTCGGTATTTCAGCGATAATTTGTTCAGAAGTACGGCGGTAAACCCGGATTCCAGCTTAAAAAGGAACACACCTACCTTACTCTACGCGGCAGTGCAGCATTTCCAATTTTGGGACGGGCGCTCGAAAAACCTGCAAGAGCAAATCGTCCACGTTATTTTTAATCCGCTGGAACTGAATGCTGATCCGAAACGGATCTCCCAAGAAATTCTGAACTCAAAAAACTACCAAAAGCTCCTCGTAGAGTCATTTCCGGAGATTGATAACCAAGAATTTACGACCAATGACATCGCCGATGCCCTGGCGGCGTACCTGACTACCTTACAGCCCTTCAACTCTACGTTCGACCAATATGTCAATGGAGATTTGGCGGCCCTGACCGACCGGCAAATCAACGGTTTCAATTTGTTCATGGGGAAAGCCCAGTGCGGTACCTGCCATTTTCTGCCCTACTTTAATTCCCTCCTGCCGCCGCATTATGATGTTTCGGAGGTAGAAGTACTGGGTACACCCGCCGACGCCGACCTGGACCATCCCAAAAAAGACAGCGACCGGGGAAGACATGATCTGTACCCCATTCATTTCTACGATGCTGCTTTTAAAACCCCTACCGTCCGAAATGCCGCCAAAACCGCGCCTTACATGCACAATGGTGCCTTCGAAACGCTCACTCAGGTGATCGAATTCTACAACCGGGGCGGTGGTACCGGCATCGGGCTTCATGTCCCCGACCAAACCTTATCAGGTAAACCTTTGGATTTGACTCCTTCCGAAATTGAAGATATTACCTTGTTCATTGAATCTCTAACCGACAAAATTTAAACCCATTATTGTCCGATGCAATCCATGAAGTATTTTAAAACCCTTTTGCTGCTGGTCTTGGCCACTACAGTCTACGGCCAGGCGCAGAGACGCATTCCCACCCCTTCCAAAAAGCACCTCAAAGGCGTACAGGCCGAGCTGATCAGGGGACCTTACCTACAGAAAGCGAGTCCCACCAGCATCACGGTGCGCTGGCGAACCAATGTGTACGACCGAAGCCGGGTACAATACGGTCCGCAGCCGAATGAAATGGAGTATTTTGTGGATGATTCCACGCTGGTATCCGAGCATAGCATTCAACTCACGGGCTTAAAACCCAACACCAAGTACTACTATACTATTGGAAATCTGGCAGACACGACCATTCAGGGCGATGCCGACAATTATTTTGTCACTTTGCCGGAAAAAGGCAGCGAGCAGTTGATTCGCATTGCCGGATTTGGCGATTGTGGCAACAACTCCATCAACCAGATGAAAGTACGGGGCGCGGTGGAAAATTACATTGCGGATAAGCCCCTGACGGCCTGGATTCTGATGGGAGACAATGCCTATTCGGACGGCAGTGATGCTGAGTATCAGATAAAGTTCTTTAACAATTACAAGGACAATCTGCTGAAGAAATACGCCCTTTTCCCTTCGCCCGGTAATCACGACTACCGCGACTTCCCCTCCGCTTCCTTTGATGACCAGTACAAAATGGCCTATTACCAGAATTTTTCCATGCCTACCGAGGGAGAATCGGGCGGTGTGGCGTCGCATACGCAATCCTATTATTCGTTCGACATCGGCAACACCCATTTTCTTTCCCTGGACAGCTACGGCCCTGATCCCAAAGGTACTTTTATGGTCGATAAACTGAGCGAACAGGCGGAATGGGTGAAAAAAGATCTGGCCGCCAACCAGAGCAAATGGGTGGTGGCTTACTGGCATCACCCGCCCTACACGATGGGTTCGCACAATTCCGATACGGAAAAGGATCTGATTGCCATACGGGAGAATTTTATCAAAAATCTGGAAGACCTGGGTGTCGACCTGATTCTGTGCGGCCACAGCCACGTGTACGAACGCAGCAAACTGATCAAAGGGCACTACGGCATGGAAACTACCTACGACCCCCAAAAACATGAGGTCAATTCTTCAACAGGATTATACGATCAAAGCAAAAATTCTGCTCCCTACCTCAAAAAAAGTGGTAACAATCCGGGTACCGTGTACGTGGTAAGTGGTTCGTCGGGCGCCCTCGGCGGACATAAACCAGGATACCCCCACAACGCCATGTACTATTCCGAAAACAAAATAGGTGGCGCTGTGGTACTTGAAATCGAGGGCAACAGGCTGGATCTGAAATGGCTTTGCTCCGACGGCGAAATCCGTGACCACTTTACGATGATGAAGGATGTGACCAAAGCCGAAGAAAAAATACTTTTGAAAGATCAGATTTTAGAAAAGGATAGGACGAAGTAGGTACCTTGCTAATAGTATAAAGCATGGCCGACAGTCTTCATCAGCATGTTTAGACAACTGCTATTATACCTTTTCATGAAAACTATGAGTATCATTAAGTCTGCTTCCTCTGAATCTCACATCTCTATGTTTCTCTGATGAGTCAATAGAGCAGTTTTATCCGGAATGTTAGGGAGGTAAGGTTCCCTTCGATTTGGCGACGGCCGCTTCAAAAGGAGAACTGCTGAACGACCTGACGCTCAAACGGGCGAGTCTAATCGAGGACCACGCAATAGGGTACCCCGTTCTATTTTCCTTTGTAGCGAATTTCTAACATCTTGGAGTACTATTAGACATCAAAACCAAAGGCGCGGCTCCAGCCTGCAATAATCGAGAAAGAAAATCTTTCTGCCAACACGGGCAGGTCACTCACAGCGTATTATTTCAGTCCAAACCCCGCCCACGACTGAGTAGGATCGTCCAGCACCAGCACCCAGTCGGTGCCCGGGCCGGCGGCGTAGGGCTTGAATTCGACGGTACCTTCATTCTTCAATTCCCCAATTTTGATACTGACCCCATCGCGTGGATTATACCAGTAGGCCAGCAGTCGCGGGGCGGCCGTAAGCATACTCAGATCAATTTGCAGGGGCTTTCCGTGCGGGGTGTAGGCTATCAGAAAATTCATATCTTCTGAAATTGCTGCCATTTGGTACCCCCCGTCTTCAGGATTGGCATTTTTGATAATGCGTTGCTCAGGCATCATGCGCCACCACGGATGCGAGTCCATAAGGCGGCGAAGGTACCCCATCTGATACGCGCCGGGTAGGTCCATGGCCCGCTTCCAGTGCGTCCGGGCAAACGACACGGGCGGGTTGCGATTGGGATCGAAAAACTGCCAGATGTCGTGGCAGCCGTAGGTGTGCCCGCCGGCCCCCGCCAGCACTGACCACCAGGCCGCCTGCCGGGCGTCAAAATCATCGAAGTACCCTTGCTGGGGCTTCCAGTCGATGGGGTGGTCTTCGTAGCGCGGTTCTCCATCGATGGTAGGCTTGACCGGAAACAGGTAATGATTCTGCCGGGTAAACACGTAGTTTTTCTTGTCCCGAGTTCCGTGCCCCGACTGGAACATGTTGAAATTCAGCCATGAATCCTGATGGAAAAAAGCCGCGGAATTGCTGTCTCCCGTAGGGTGGTAGGTCATCAGGCGGGTACCGCCATCGCCCGCTTTCAGGCCTTCGGCCATCGCTCTTATGATCTTGTAGTGGGCTTCGTTCTCGGGGCTGCGATCGCCGCCCAGAATCCAGATAACATTTTTGTTTTTATAGCGCTTTCCCAAAAACTCACCGTAAATCCGGGCATTCTCGGGTGTGAAAATCTCTGGCCCCACGCCCCATTTTTTATTAAACTTATCGCCCCAGGTAGGTAGTAGCCCTACGAACATATTGTACTGCGCGGCTTTGTCAATGATGTAGTCGACGTGCTTGAAGTAGGCCTCGTTGGGCTGAGTGGGGTCATTATTGACCAAAGGTAGGTGTCCATAAGCATTGGGTTGGGTCAGACCATCGAACTCAGCCAGGGCTACGGCCTGAATTACATTGAAGCCTTTGTCCGCACGATTCTTCAGGTACAAGTCGGCTTCCTCCCGACTCAGGCGATGGAACAATTCCCAGGCCGTATCGCCCAGCCAGAAGAAAACCCGGTCGTTGCCCTGCGAAATGTAGCGCTTGTCCTTAATGATATACAGCTTTTGCCACGAAGGCTGGCTGGTGGTGGCGGGTTTACGGGTTTGGGCGTTGGCAGAGGTGAAAATCAGGACGGCCAGGAAAAGGAAAAGTATATTTTTCATGAATCGGGCACACGTGTGATTGTTTGAAGAACAACGGGACGATTTTACAAAAGTAAGGATTTGCATCGGCATCCGCTTCAGAAGCCCACTTCCTTAATATTGTCAACTTTCGGGAAGTTCGAAGTACCTTTGCGGCATGAATTTGCAGGATAAAATTAACACGTTTCCCATTTTTGGAAAAATTGCCGAAGCAGCCCGCCGGGAAGGCGTTGAAGCTTATGTGATTGGCGGCTTCGTTCGTGACCTTTTGCTCAAGCGGACCAGTAAGGATATCGACATCGTCTGCGTGGGCAGCGGCATTGCGCTGGCCGAGCGGCTGGCCGCGTCGCTGGGGCCCGATTGTCACGTGGCTATTTATAAAAATTTTGGTACCGCCCAGATCCGTAGCGGCGAGTTGGAAATCGAATTTGTGGGGGCCCGGAAAGAGTCCTACCGCGCCGAATCGCGCAAACCGATTGTAGAGGATGGTACCCTGGAAGACGATCAGAATCGCCGGGATTTTACGATCAACGCTCTCGGTATCAGTCTGAACGAAGCCGACTATGGCGAACTGATCGATCCCTTCGAGGGCGTGCGTGACCTGCGGATGCGGATGCTGCGGACGCCCCTTGAACCTTCCATTACCTTCTCCGACGATCCGTTGCGCATGATGCGCGCCATTCGGTTTGCGTCACAACTGAACTTCGACATCGAGCCGGATACCTACGAAGCGATCAGCCGCATGAAAGACCGCATCGAAATCGTATCCATGGAACGCATCAGCGATGAGTTGAATAAGATTATTCTCTCTAAGGTACCCTCGTACGGTTTTAAGTTATTGTACCAAAGCGGTTTGCTTGAAAAAATATTCCCCGAAATGATTGCCCTGCACGGAGTGGAAATCATCGAAGGGCGTGGCCACAAGGACAATTTTTACCATACGTTGCAGGTACTGGATAACCTCAGTGAATATTCTGATGACTTGTGGCTCCGCTGGGCGGCCATTCTGCACGACATCGCCAAACCCGCCACCAAGCGTTACGATAAAAAGGCGGGCTGGACATTCCACAATCACGAGGAAATCGGCGCGCGCATGGTACCTTCCATTTTCCGCCGGATGAAGTTGCCGCTCAACGAAAAGATGCGGTTTGTAAAAAAACTCGTGCGCCTGCACCTGCGGCCCATCGTGTTGTCGCGCGAGGAAATCACCGACTCGGCCATGCGCCGCCTGCTGGTAGAAGCCGGCGACGATCTGGAAGCCCTGATGAAGCTGTGCCGAGCCGATATTACTTCCAAGAACCCCGAGAAAGTAAAGAGGTACCTCCGCAATTTTGATATTGTAGAACAGCGGCTGATCGAATTGGAGGAAAAGGATAAATTGCGCAATTTCCAACCTGTCATTACCGGCGAAATCATCATGCAAACCTTTGATTTGAAACCTTCCCGCGAGGTAGGTCTGATAAAAGAAAGCATCCGCGAAGCCATTCTGGAAGGCATTATTGCCAACGAGTACGAACCTGCCTATGCCTTTATGGTGGAGGAAGGTAAGAAGATTGGGTTAACGGTAAAACAGGGTTAACGGTGAAGGGCGGACGGTCAATGGCATTCGCTGATATCCGTAAACCTGCCGATTAATCCCGCTTTTCCGTTGACTTTTAACCATTTACCCGATTACTAAATCACTCTTTTAAATAAAAATGGACGACACCCGTTTCAAACGCTTTTTTGCCTCGCTGCTCACGATTTTGGGAATCGTAGTCGTGTTGTTTGCCTGCATCGCTTTCATGTCCGATGGTCCCGTCTTGGGCATGACCGTCAGCAAGTGGGAGTCAATTGTGCCTTTTCTGGTTGGTACTGTTTTTCTGCTTTCGGGTGTAAACCTCATCAACCGCAGCTAATTGATGTGGTACGGGCGTCTTGCCCGTAAATGCAAGAAGGTACCTCTCAGGGCCCTCTACACCGGACGTACCAGAAACGCACCTACTGTACATTCCAGGCAGCCTTTCCGGGTGCAATACTGGTTGTGCCATTCTATGAGCGCCTGTGAATCAGAGGCGGTCGTGACCCGCATACCCAGACTTGCCCAGGCGCGCAAAATGTGGTTCTTTTCGGCAGATAGTTGCTCTAGCCACCGGATTGCCCGATCCAGGTAGGTTGACTGGTCGCGTTGCCGGGCGTAGGCGACCAGGAGCGGAACGGCCGCATTGATGATTAGTAAATCGGCGGCGTCTTTGCCCAGTGCAGGTACCTCAGCCGCCGATTGCTTACCGAATTGGTAGTGTTTTTTCCAGTAATTACTTTGGCTCACGCGAAACATTTGCCGCAAGTCAGTCACGTCCTCGACCGCCGTTAGGGAAGCAAACAGTCCCGCTTCCCGTTGGAGCAGCACGGCCCACTGCGCCAGGCGAACCGTGGGAAAGCCCGCCGGACGCAGACGCAGAAACTTCCATTCGTGGGTACCCATTTGCCGGGATTGCAAGCCATACTTGGCTGACAAAAACTGATACTCTTTCCGCAGGTTTTTTACGTATTCGTCTTCCTGATGTTCAGGCAGCAAACCCGCTGTCCCGAAAAGCAGGGCTTCGATCTGTAGGCCCGAAGTGCGGTGTTTTTGCAGTACCTTCAACGGGACAATTTGCGCCAGTCGCAGGAAAGCCGGGGTGTTAAGCTTGAACCCAAAATACTGCGCCAGCCATTGGTAGGTGGTCTCTTCCCAATCGCGCTGGTTCTGTTCCCAGAGCGCCGTCACGCGGGCGGCTTTGGCGTCGAGGCGTTCTAACAGAACGCGATCCAGCATGGCGATTTTTTGCAGGCGGGGTACCTCCCGAAACTGCGGCGCGCAGGGAATTTCTTCCTTACTTTCCAGCAACCGCTCGTAGCGTTCGCGCACGGCAGGTTTCACGCGTTGGTTAAGGGTGAGCGTCGGAATCAGGGTACCATCCTCCCTTTTCACGGGGCGGTCGTCATCCCAAACCACGTGCAGGATGACGCTTTCGTAGGCGGCATCGGACGGGTGCTGGTGCACGTCCCAATCCGATGATTTCACGTGCAGCTCCACGGAACCTACCCATTCCATCCCGTCCAGCAAAATGCGGGCGTCGGCGAAATCCGGCCCGGCATCCGTATTCAGCTGACCGGTGCGCAGAATCTGTACCTGCTCGTCCGATTCGGTGCGGAGGTTCGTGGCATCAAAGTACTGGTAACGCCACACAAAACTCAGGAAATCTTCGTTCATGGAGTAGTGCGCTAGGAGAAGATAGGAGTACAATTATAGCCATAATCCCCAAGCACTCCCGTAAAAGTTTCCTTACTTTGTGGAATCGATGTAAATGAATTCTTACGTATGGTCCGCGTTGTTTTTTCCTTCCTTCTCAAATTTACGCTCTACTTCTTACTTATTTCCGTGGTATGGGTTATCGTGTTGAAATTTGTTCCGGTATGGATCACCCCGCACATGATTGGTCGGAAAATCGAAGCCTCCAGTGCGGGAGAGAAAACCAAACTCTATAAGGACTGGGAGTCGTACGACAATATTTCCAAAGAAGCCGCTCTGGCCGTAGTTGCCTCCGAAGACCAGCAGTTTCCTACCCACTGGGGTTTTGATTTTGACGAAATTCAGGATGCCATGACCGAGAAACGCAAGCGGACGCGGGGCGCCAGTACCATCTCGCAGCAAACGGCCAAAAACGTGTTTTTGTGGCACGGCCGCAGCTACATCCGCAAGGCGCTGGAAGTGTATTTTACATTATTGATCGAATTATTCTGGGGCAAAGAACGAATTCTGGAGGTATACCTCAACGTAGCCGAAACCGGACCTATGACCTTCGGCGTGGAAGCCGCTGCGCAACGCTTTTATGGAAAGTCCGCCAAAAATCTGACTCGCTCCGAAGCCGCCCGCATCGCGGCGGTGCTACCTAATCCCATCCGATTTTCCATCAAGAATCCTTCCTCCTACGTCCTGGGGCGAACCAGTAAAATATCCCGGCAAATGCGTGCGCTGGGCGGGCAAAAGTACCTGGCGGGGTTGTGAAAGAGGATTCTGGAAGCTGGATGTTAGATTCTAGATTATTAAATCTGGCATTCAATACCCAAAATTCTATTCCTCCAAATACGCCTTCACAATCTTCCTGATTTTCCCATCGCCTTTTGTCATCAGGTACATTTCCTTTTTGAAGGGATCGTAGGAAATCCGCAGGTCGAGGCGCGGAGTGGGGGAGAGCTCCTTCATGGTGACGGGGGTACCTTTCTGCTGCACGAAAAATTCGTGAATCGTGTGGTCGGTCAAGCCCTGGCTCAGGTCAAGGTACCACAACCTACCCCGGATAATATCGCTGAAAATGTACTTGTCTTTTAAAGCTTCTAATGGCCCTTCGTAGACGTACCCACCGCTGATGGCATTGCCGTCGGTGTGGTCGTATTGCGCAAAAGGAGGCCGGTAGGTACCCACTTCTCCGGCGGGTACGGGTGTCACCGTATCCAGCGTTTTGTAGTTGATGGCGTAGTCGCCTTCTCGCACGTTCCAGCCGTAATCTTGCCCTTTTTCGATCAAATTAATCTCTTCCACCGCGCCTTCACCTACTTCGGTAGCCAGCAACTTCATGCCCTGCGGTGACTCCCACCACGCCAGGCGGTGCGGATTGCGGAAACCATAAGCCCAGATTTCCTTCCGTACTTTCGGGTCGGGATTATTGAAAAAAGGATTGTCCGACGGGATTCCATACTTTCCGTTCGGACTATTGTTTCCCAAAGGATCGATGCGGATGATGGTGCCCAGCAGTGAGCGCAGGTTGTGCGGGAGTTCGGGATGTTTACTAATCGTGGAGCCACCATCGCCCGTGCCGATGTAGAGCATTCCGTAATCGGGGTCGCCCTTTTTCAAACCCGGTACAAAACCGATGTCCTGGGTACCGTGCACCACATTAGGTACATTGATCCGTAGCAGTTCGCGCCTGGTACCTTCGAATACCGGACTCGTAACATCCTTTATTTTCCATTCGGACACCACCCATTGCAGGGCTACCTTGACCGAATCGGCGTAGGAGTAATCCGCCGGTTTTCTCAGGGGTTTCTCGGTGTAAGTAATATAAATCAACCCGTTGTTCAGGTAATCGGGGTGAAAGGCAAAGCTGCCCAGCCCCGTACCCAGCCCGGGCGTAGCCACGAAGTTATCAATCACAGGCCGGACATCAAGGAAGGTACCAGCCTGTCCCTGATCAAGGCGGTAGATCAGTCCATTCTGATCGCTGACGTAGAGGGTACCGTCACCGGAAGGATGAGCGCGCATGGTGGCAATGCGGGTACGGGGCAGTTTGTCGCTGGAAGCGGGAATAGTAACAAAGTCTTCCAGCTCGATCCGCAATTTACTGGGCTGAATCAGGGGTGCATAGCGTACCGTTTCGGTGTTTGGGTCTGTCGCCGTAATCGTCAGAGGTTCAATGTTTTTAGCATTCGTTTCCTGGGCAATGTAGGTAATGATCGAGCGGATTTCTTCCGGTTTCAGGTAGTCGAAGGCAGGCATCACCAGTTTGTATTTTTCAAACTGCGCTTTAGCCCGGGCATTGCCAGCTTCGATGACTTTCGCGGGATTTTGAATAAAAGCCAGCAATTCTTTCTCCGACCATACTTTGGTAATCCCACCCAGTCGGGGGCCAATGCCCGCGGCCTCCAGACCATGGCAGGAGGCACAGTGGGTGGCAAACAATTCCTCGCCGGGCGATACCGCGGCCACTGCTTCAGCTGATGAAGGCTCTGTGGTGGAAAAATTCCGGGTCGATACTTGCTTTGATTTCCCTCCTGCGCAATTGAGCAGAAGCAGAAAAGAGGAAAATAAAGTAATCGGATATAGGATTCTGCGAAGCATAGGCATTCATCGCACGGGCGATCAGTCATTTATTCTATCATGATTAAGGACGAGGTCCGCACCCGTTGGCCCTGTATGGTAAAGCCTTCCACCACGAAACGATACTGTCCGGCGGGTAACAGGGGTACCCTGCCCTCGGTAACTCCCAGCGGATCGAGGTTTAACTCTGGTAGCCAGATTAGGCTGGCCGTGGCGCGGTCGGTGGGGAGGGTGTACCCTTCCAGCGCGATTTTCCTGGCGCTCGGATCGTTGGCTTCCAGGGTATTATCGGTACCCGCGCCCTGTTTGGTGAAAATCGAAATGACACCGCCGTAGCCGCGCATGCCCAGCATCGGTTCGGCGCGGGTAAGTACTTCCACGCGCTCGACCGAGGCGGGCGAAATGGACGAAATCTGATTGATGTCCTCGAAAGGTACCCCATCCACCAGGAACAGCGGCGTATTTTTATTGGATGAACTGAACCCGGCCGAGGTACCTCCCCGGATGAAAATCACCAGTTTGATAAATCCATCCGCATCCCGCGTTTCCCGGATCTCTAGACCGGGTACGCGCCCCTGCAACGCCACCAGGAAATTACTGCCCACGGCGTTTTGGATATCCTTGCCCTGCACCGTATAGTCGGGCTGGCGGTAGACTTTAGGCGGTGGTGGTGTACGTTGTGCTTTGACCGCCACCTCATTGAGCTGCACGGCCCGAGCGGCATAGTCCGTGTCGTAAACGATTTTGATTGGGTTCAAGGTAGGTTGGACAGGAAAAGTCGGGGCCTGCTTAGTAGGAGCTGTAAGCGTGGGGCTGGGCTCATCCAGAACAATTGCCCCGGCGGGTTTGCCTTTGGCGTTGGTGGCTTTGAGGATCACATCCTGGGTACCCTGAATGGGCAAATCGCTGAACCGGAACCGGCCCTCCGCGTCGGTGCTGCGGACGAAACTCAAACCCAACCGCGGTACCACCAGAAGTACCTGGGCATCGGCCGAAGCCTTGTCTTTTTTGCCCTCCACCCGACCACTCAGAGTTATGCCCCGTTCCAGGGGGAAGTTTATCTTTTGGGGAAAATCGAAAGAGGCTTGCGGAGCGGCAGGTGCCTTTTCGGGGTAGGCCAGTGGCGAGGTACCCTCGTCGAGCACACTCAGGCTGACGGTAGAAAGATTCAGATTCTGCGCCTCCAAACGCCACTGCAAGGCGGTGTCCCGGCGGGTCACGGTCAGGTGAAGTAGCGAGTCGGCAGCCAATGGGGTAGGGAGGGGTTTTTCGGAAAGCCCGATGATCGGAATCCACTGCGTAGTGGCCAGTTCATCCGCAAAATTGCGCATCCATTCCGAATGGATGCGCAGCAGGTACATGCCTGGTCGCAATGTGTCGGGAAGCGCGATTTGCCCCTGAAAAATGCCTTCCTGCACAATCCAGCGGCCCGCATACACCGGTTTTTTATCCGCATGGAATAGCGCCACCCGCAGTAGGCGGCTCAGCGAGTCGCGGTAGGCCGGGTTGTGGTACTGCATGTGTCCGGCCAGACTTATATTTTGGCCGGGCCGGTAGTAGGGCTGGTCAGTCGTGGATACAGGGCGCTCGATCCAATCGTCGCCCGTTCGGCGGACAATCGGCGCACGCTGGCTGGCGAGGTAGTTGATAGGCAGCGTTTCGGCCATGCGCAGGTTGGCCAGGTACCCCGATACCGCCCATTCCTGCGGATTGAGCAGCAGCCCGTCCGTGTTAAAAATCAGAGGCTTGCCAGTCGTCTCGATCCACGAAACCTGCACCGGTTTGTCGCGGTAGATGGCGAAGATACCTTCACCACCCGCGCTGTGCAGCTCAAAGCGGCGCGGCAGACGAATCTGAAAGGTACCCTGATTGCCCGTAACCAGCGTGTCCAGCCCAAATTGCGTCAGTTTTTTTGCTTGGTCCTGATAAAAAAAGCGGCTCCGGCTATGGGGATCGGCGCCCGGTTTATCCACGTAGGCTTCATAACCTGCTTCGGTAGTTTTGCGCTCAGCCAGATTTTTGAAAAAATGAATTTCCGAACCGAAAAATGCTTTTTCACGATTGGCCTTCCATTGCTCGGTTTCGGTGGCACTGGCCGCGATGAGCGGCTGAAAGGAGGTAAGTCCACTGTAAAAAGTCTCTTCCCCGTTGAATTTGAAAGAGCGCAGATCGTAAAGTACCTTATAGCCCAGATAACGGTTTTCTATTTCGATGATCTGATCGGCTTTGGCCGTGAGCGTATTGCCCTTCTCTTCCAGTTCGATTACCCACGGATTGATGATCTTGCAGGCTTTGGCGGAGGCTTTTTCTCCAAAGAAAACATTGAAAAATGTCTGGTACTGCCTCTCCCAGACTTTGTCGCGCTGAGCCGTCACCTTCACTTCGGCCAGTTCGCGCCCATCGGCTTTCAGCTTGATGTTGATCTGCGTCTTAATACCGGTTTGTAGAGTAACGGTTTGGTAGTAAGGCGTGTATCCTACCACCCGTGCGGCCAGGGTGTAGCGTCCCGGTGTGATGCTCGCCAGCTTGTACGCGCCTGTCGTATCGGTATCGGTGGCGTAGGTGGTGTTGCTGAGGTACACCGAGGCGAAGGGCAGCGGTTCGCCTGACTCAGAGTCGGTAACAATCCCGGTCAGGATTTGGGCAGTGGTGGTTTTGCCAAAAAACAGCAGGAAAGCCAGCCACACGGGTACCCCTCCTCTGGAAAGAAAGGAAAATTTTTTCATAGGAAGGAAATGGGAGTAAGATTCCCCGGAAATCCGATTGATAAAGATAGTCGAATCGTGTAATATTACTCCTAATCTTACCAAATCAATCGTATTGCCCGACCTACTCACTGTGAAAAATTCAAAAATGAGCCAGAAAAGACTGCCGATCGGCTACTGGTTGAAAAGAACGGATACTTTACTGACCGAAGGGATCGACGCTGTTCAGGCTGAATTCGGCCTCAACAGAACGCAGTGGCAGATCCTACATACAATCGCAGAAAATCCGGCCCTTGAAAAAGAGGCGCTGGCTGAGGTGATGAAGCCTTTTGTGAGTGAAAATCAACTGGTCGCCTACCTCGACATACTCATTGAAAGGGGTACCGTCACTGGACAGGAAAGATTTTATTTGACCGAAAAAGGGCAGCAGCTACACGCCGAATGCCTGGACAAGCAAAAAGAATTCAGGGAGAAAGCCATGCTTGGGGTTTCAAAAGAAGCGTATGAACAGACTTTGTCAACCCTGGAAAAAATAGTGGAGAACCTCTCCTGAACGACCTGGCTTCTCATGCTCAAAGATTTGTGGTTTTATTCGGCTAAACTAAGCGCAGGCTTTTGCCAGAAAAGTCGGGTAAGTGATCAAGCAAGATGCTCGCGGGGTCCAATCTTATTGGGACAAAAAAGGTCAAATCGTACAGAGAGGTAAATTTTATTTTTATTGCAACAATTGAATGTAATTCCTTGATTCTCAAAGAAATGATTTTCGATTCTTTGGAATGAATCAAGCGCCAGATCTCAAAAAAGGTATATTTTTATTAATTTGCCAGAACGAAGCCGAATCCATAAAACCAAAATCCGCTTTCATGGCGAAGAAAAAAAATACCCTAATTCCCGAATCCACAGAAGGCCGCACCCGGGTGGTCATTGAACACGTTATTCCCGAAATAAATGAGGGCCGCTTTGCCGTCAAGGCTGTTCCCGGCGAGAGTATCCACGTAGAAGCCGATGTGTTTTGCGATGGTCACGACCATGTTATGGTGCGACTGCTGTACAAGCACGCCGACGATAACGATTGGTCGGAAATAGGGATGGCGCTCATCAACAACGACCGCTACGAGGTGGATTTTACCGTTGAGAAGCAGGGACATTACCTTTACACCATCGAAGGCTGGGTGGACCATATCGATACCTGGCAGCACGATACCGAACTGAAAATCAAAGCCGGCCAGCGGGTGCCGCTGGAATTGCTGATGGGGGCCAACTTTCTGGAAGGTATGCTGGACAAAGCTACCGCCGAGGATAAGCCCCTCATTGAGGAAGCCATCGAAATTATGCGCAACGAGCATCGGAACGAAGACGCCCGCCAACTGGCGATGAGTTTTCGCATGACCGAATGGCTGCAAAGGTACCCCGAACGAAAATTCGTTACCCGCTACCGCGAACTGCCCGTGTACGTCGATCGGGCCAAGGCCGGGTTTAGTGCCTGGTACTCGATGTTCCCGCGCTCGTCGGCCCCGGAGCCGGGAAAGCACGGTACCTTTCAGGATCAGATCAAACTCCTGCCGCGGGTGGCCGACTTGGGTTTCGACGTGCTGTACCTGCCGCCGATCCATCCCGTTGGCCACCAGTTTCGGAAGGGTAAAAACAACGTCGTAACCGCCGAGCCGGGCGAACCGGGGGTACCCTACGCCATCGGCAGCGAACTGGGCGGCCACGATGCCATCAATCCCGACCTGGGTACCCTAAACGATTACAAGCAACTGATTGCTGCCGCTAAGGAGTTCGGCATGGAGGTGGCGATGGATCTAGCGATTCAGTGTTCACCCGACCACCCCTGGGTGAAATCGCACCCCGAATGGTTCAGCATCCGGCCCGACGGTAGCATTCAGTATGCCGAGAATCCACCCAAAAAATACCAGGATATCTACCCGATCAATTTTGAAAGTCCCGACTGGCAGGGGCTATGGCTCGAAATGCGTCGCATCCTGCTGCTGTGGGCCGAGTGGGGTACCCGCATCATTCGGGTGGATAATCCACACACTAAGGCGTTCAGTTTCTGGGAGTGGGTCATTGCCGAAGTCAAAGCGCAGTACCCCGATATGATTTTTCTGTCGGAGGCATTTACCCGTCCCAAAGTGATGCGGCAACTGGCCAAGGTAGGTTTCTCGCAATCGTATACCTACTACACCTGGCGCACCGCAAAATGGGAACTGGAAGAGTACCTTACCGAGCTCACGCAGTCGGACATGAAGTACTACTATCGCCCCAATTTCTGGCCCAATACTCACGACATCAACCCGTACCTCTTGCAGGGAGGCCACGAACCCTACTTCCTGATCCGGTACTTCATGGCGGCAACCATGTCGTCTAACTACGGTATTTTCGGACCTACCTTCGAGTACATGATCCACGAAGCGTATCCGGGTAAGGAAGAGTACCTCAATTCGGAAAAATATGAGGTGAAGCATTGGGACTGGAAGCGGGAAACCAAGCTGACCTACCTGATCCGGATTATTAACCGGTTGCGCCACGAGAACACGGCCTTACAGTTTACCAACAACCTGCAATTCTGCCGGATCGACAACGAGAATATTGTCGCCTATACCAAAATTCACACCAATGGCAACCGCATATTGTGCGTCGTCAACCTGGATGGCTACAACACACAATCGGGTTGGGTACAGCTGCCGTTGCGCTTGCTGGGTAAGAACGAGTACGATTACTTCCGTGTCCATGATCTGGTGACGGGAGCTATGCATACCTGGCAGGGGGAGTGGAATTATGTGGAATTGAACCCGCATATTCTGCCGTTCCATTTGTTCCGGGTGGAGGATTTGAATTAGTAAAAGGATTTCCCCAACGCTGACAGCTTTCAAAAACGCAGTCGCCGTTACTATAAAGATTTTGGCCGCGCAGTACGTACCATGCCTTTGATAGTCTCACCCTGGCGGGTGGGAATAAAAAGGTATTAAACCAATTGAAAATGAAAAAGCAGTATGTAGCGGCTCTGGTTTTCGTGGGCCTGACGATGGGGAAAGTGTGGGCGCAAACGCAGCCCATCACCGAAAAGCAAAAAGAGAAAGCGGCCAAAATTCACGCCCAGGCGCTGACCATCGATACGCACGCCGATGTACCCATCAACATGATGAAGGACGGCTTCGACGTGGCGCAGAAGCACGATTTTGAAAAAGACGGCTCCCAGATTGACTTTCCGCGCATGAAGGAAGGCGGCATGGATGCCATGTTTTTTGCCGTGTACCTGGGTCAGGGAAAGCGGACGCCCGAGGCTACCGCCGAAGCAAAGGAAAGGGCGTTGGCGATTTTTGATAAGATTCATAAAGCCGTGGCTGCCAACCCTGACGTGGCCGGCATCGCTACGACGCCCACGGATGCTTACGATTTGCAGAAGCAGGGCAAGCGGGCGGTATTCTTCGGGATGGAAAACGGCTGGCCCGTAGGCAACGACCTCGCCAACCTGAAACAGTACTACGATCTGGGCTTAAGGTACATCACGCTGTCGCACTCGGCCAACAACGATATATGTGATTCCTCGACCGATCCCGATGGCCCCGAATACAATGGCCTGAGCCCGTTTGGTGAAAAAGTGGTGCAGGAAATGAACCGTTTGGGGATCATGGTGGACATCTCGCACGTATCTGACTCGACCTTTTATGATGTGATGCGACTCACTAAAGCTCCGGCCATTGCCTCGCATTCGTCGTGCCGTGCGCTTTGCGACCATCCCCGCAACATGACCGACGACATGATCAAAGCCCTAGCCAAAAACGGTGGCGTGATCCAGATCAATTTCGTGCCGGATTTTCTCAGGAAAGCTAGCCAGCAGCAGGAACTGTCCATGAAAGCCATCCGGCTGAAGATGCGGCAGGTAGATCTGTCAGATGACGATAAAAAGGCCCTATACGCCGAAATGAAGGCCATGCGCGAGAAATATGCCGGCGATATGCCCACCGTGGCGGTGGCTGTCGATCACATCGAGCACGTTATCAAACTCGTCGGCGTGGACCACGTCGGCATTGGCATGGACATGGATGGCGGCGGCCAGGTGATTGGCTGTCGCGATGTTTCTGAAATCGGCAGCATCACCGAAGAACTCGTCCGTCGGGGCTATTCGGCCAAGGACATTGAGAAAATCTGGGGCGGCAATATCATGCGTGTTTTGGCGGCGACAGAGAAGGTGGCAAGGAGTTTATGAGGTATAAAGTCTATGAATGCATGGGTAGGCGAATGGAGTCAATTATCGCAACAACAGGATTCCCGTAAACTTTGAACCGTTGTCTGATCGCTCAATAACGCATCTGCCCCTGAACTTATAGACTAGAATCATAACCCTTACAATCAATGCCTATTTCATCCGATCAATTACTCGACTTTCTGAAAAAATGCCGCTGGTTTGCGGGTAAGGCACGTCAGCTCACTTACTGCGCGGTGGGCCAGCAGCTTTCCTTTCACACGGCTACCCTCTGGATTGTAGAGGTAGGCTACGCCGAAGGGGACACCGAGCAGTATCAATTGCCCGTAGCTACAGTACCCGAG
The DNA here is from genome assembly GCF_009296315.1 of Salmonirosea aquatica. Lineage (NCBI taxonomy): Bacteria > Pseudomonadati > Bacteroidota > Cytophagia > Cytophagales > Spirosomataceae > Salmonirosea > Salmonirosea aquatica. Next base: position 1,075,039 of record NZ_WHLY01000002.1, on the reverse strand, counting down.
ATGCCTGGGTTCAGCACCGAGCAGACGCTGATCATGGAAACGGACGGGGGGTACCTGGTGGATGCGATTTATACGGAATCTTTTCGTAAAGCGCTCTACACCCATATCTATACGGAAGAAGGCATCGGGCACGACGAATCCCGTCTGGCGTTCAACCGGGGTAAAGGCTTGGCCGCTGATGATGTCCCCGAACACATCGTTACCCGTGTACTGCCGGTTGATTCCAGCAACTCGGCGCTGGTTTTTGGCGAAAAGTACTTCTTCAAACTCTACCGGAAACTTTTCCGCGAAACCAATCCTGAGGTGGAAATGGTGGAATTCATCACCGAAAATTCCAGTTTCACCCAGATCCCGGCCTTCTGTGGCAGTATGACTTGGAAACGCCTGGGCCAATCCGATATCACGCTGGGCATGATGCAGCGCATGGTAGAGGCCGACAAAGACAACTGGGTTCGGACGGGCGACTACCTCAATGACTTTCTGTATGCGGTCCCCAACCGGGTGTTTTCCATTCAGGAAGATGTCTTCGAGCGGGTAAGCCTATTGGGGAGGCGTACCGGTGAAATGCACCGGGCGCTGTACAGTCCCCGCGCCCAGACCTCTTTTTCACCAGAACCCTTTACCGATGATTATCGGGAATTTCTACGACATCGGTTGGGACATCTGCTGGAAACGCGATATAATCTGTTAATTGACAAGTACCTAACGCTCGATGAGCCCACCAAGGCCCTGGCCTGGAAGTTTATGGAGGCGAAGGAGCTGATTGATGAATTTTCGGAAGAACTCCTGAGTCAGGATCTGGACTCGCTGCGAATCCGTATTCATGGGGATTACCACCTGGGTCAGGTACTCAATGTGCATAATGACTTCATTGTCATTGATTTTGAAGGTGAACCCGAAGCCAGTATCAGCGACCGGAAGATTAAGCACTCGCCTCTGAAAGACGTGGCGGGTATGGTGCGGAGTTACCACTACGCGGTTTCGTCCAAAGTATTCAACAGCGTTGAAACCGAACATGTGGAGACCAACCGCTTACTCAAGGTGACCGACCGCTGGTACAAGCTGATGAAAGAAACCTACCTGGATGGGTACATGGAAGCCATCGGCTGGCCGCATCCCCTGTTCAAAGATCAGAACGAAATCAACTCGCTCATGCTCTACTATCTGCTGGAAAAAGCGGTGTACGAACTGGGCTACGAACTAAGTTACCGACCCGACTGGGTCAAGATCCCGTTGAAGGGTATTGTGGATGTAATCAGGGAAATTGAAAAAATGCATGGATAAGCAAACAAAATTGGCTTAGCCCGAAAAGATGATTACTTTGGCAATAGATTTTATATAATTTCTTATTCCAGAAATACAAAATGGCAAAAAAGCACGATAAAGATACCACCGAAAAAAAGAACCCCTCAGTCGGAAAGAAACCAACCGAAAAGAAAGCTGCCAAAGGGGATAAAGCGACCGCAACGAGTAAAAAAGTAGCCGCCATCGAAAAGAAAACGTCTGAAGCAACGCCGAACGTACGGGAGGAGGTACCTCAGGAGGATCTTCAGGCCCGTGACATGAGCCGTACCCACAACTTCAAACCCGTGGAAGGCGTCAGCCGTTTTTCCGAATTTGATATCTTTCTTTTCAAGGCAGGTAAGCATTTCAAGCTGTATGACAAGCTGGGATCGCACGTCATGGAGCATGAAGGGGTGGTGGGTACCTACTTTGCCGTGTGGGCTCCAAATGCCAGTGCCATTTCCATCATTGGCAATTTCAATGGCTGGAACCGCGAAGCCCATGCGCTCTACCCGCGCTGGGACGAATCGGGTATTTGGGAAGGCTGGATTCCCAACATTGGCCGCGGGGAAGTCTATAAGTATTTCATCAAATCCAACAACGGACAGCATCTCGAAAAAGCTGATCCTTTCGCCCTCTGGTGTGAGGTAGCCCCCAAAACGGCTTCCATTGTGTGGGATACCTGGTACGAGTGGAACGACGCCGACTGGATGGAAGTACGGAAGGATAAGAATAAGCTCAACGCCCCAATCTCGGTTTATGAGTTGCACCTGGGTTCGTGGCGGCGCGATCCGTCCGATCCCGAGCGGTACCTGACCTTTCACGAAATTGCCGATGCTCTGGTACCCTATGTGCAGGAAATGGGCTTCACGCATGTGGAGTTCATGCCTGTGATGGAGCATCCCTACCCGCCTTCGTGGGGGTATCAGATCACCGGCTATTTCTCCGTGGCCTCCCGAATGGGTACCCCTCAGGAACTGATGTACCTCGTGGACAAACTGCATCAGGCCGGGATCGGCGTCTACCTCGACTGGGTACCTTCCCATTTTCCCGGCGATGCCCACGGCCTCTATCGCTTTGATGGCTCGGCGCTCTACGAGCACGAAGACCCACGCAAGGGGTACCATCCCGACTGGAAAAGCTATATCTTCAATTATGGCCGCAATGAGGTACGTTCCTTTCTGATCAGTAACGCCTTATTCTGGCTCGATCGTTACCACACCGACGGCCTGCGGGTGGATGCTGTGGCTTCCATGCTGTACCTCGATTATTCCCGTAAGCATGGCGAATGGATTCCCAACGAATTCGGCGGGCGCGAGAACCTGGAGGCCATCTCGCTGCTGCGGGAAATGAACATGGCCGCTTACAAGGAGTTCCCCGACATTCAAACCATCGCGGAAGAATCCACCTCCTTTCCGGGAGTGTCGCGTCCCGTATTCGTAGGTGGACTGGGCTTTGGCATGAAGTGGATGATGGGCTGGATGAACGACACGCTCAAGTATTTCGAAAAAGATCCTTCGTTCCGCAAGTGGCATCAGGATCAGTTGACGTTCAGTTTGGTGTATTCCTTTTCCGAGAATTTCATGCTACCCTTCTCACACGATGAGGTAGTGTACGGCAAAGGCTCCATGGTGAATAAAATGCCCGGCGATGAATGGCAGCGTTGCGCCAATCTGCGGTTGCTGTATAGCTATATGTTTACCCATCCGGGTACCAAGCTGATATTCATGGGTTGCGAATTCGGCCAGACTTCCGAATGGGCTTTTCAGAAAAGTTTAGACTGGCACCTGTTGGATTATGCTCCGCACCAGGGAATCAAAAATTGTTTCAAATCGCTCAATGAACTTTATAAAAGCGAACCCGCCCTTTATGAGCATAGTTTCTCTCCCGAAGGCTTTGAATGGATCGATACGCAGGACCGTGAGAATTCAGTGGTGATCTATGCCCGTAAGGGTCTCAAACCCGCCGAGAATGTGGTGGTAGTTCTTAATCTAACGCCCATCCCCCGTCCCGACTATCGGGTCGGAGTACTTTCCGAAGGTACCTGGGAGGAAATTTTCAATAGCGATGCACCGGAATTTGGCGGTAGCGGAGTAGGTAATTACCAGGAAGTAGCCACGGATAACAAACAGTGGCATGGTAAGCCACAATCAGTCCAGCTCAATCTGCCTCCGTTGGGAGCCCTAGTCCTGAAAAAAGCAGAAAAATAGTCCGAAGGGCCGATTCTCAGAATCGGCCCTTCTAATTTTTGGGCTTTTGCGTACCTTTGCGCTCTTTAAAAATACTATTGAGCTGATGAAGAAAACGTTTGGAGTCGTATTGCTATTAATAATCGGGATCGTGTCGGGGTATGGGCAACGTATATCCCGGGTTGCGTCCGGTGTGGATGTAGGTGCCAGTTTTGCAAAGGGACAATTCGCTCCCTCCTTGCTCTACTACCAGGCTCTGCACCCTGCCAATTCTCCCTGGATAGAAATAAATGGAGGAGCGAGGGTATGGAGTTATTTTGCCAATGATACCTACCTGACCGCCCCAGCGGGTAATTCCAAGGAAGACGCAATGCAGCTCAGCCGTGTCACGGCCACAGGCATTAGTTTCGTGATGGGGGCAAATTTCAAACTTGCCAAAGTCATCGACCTGGGCGTGAACGCCGACCTACTGGGCATCTCTTTTGGAAAACGCAGGAACGCGATCTACCGCCTGGCTTCGCCCGAATCCGTCAAAGACAGCCTGAGCCTTGAATTAAACGGAGAAGACGTAGGGATTGCTCCCGCCAATCTCAACGTGATTCCCTTCCTTAAAAATAAGAACAACGGCCAGGCCGAGGCATTCATACGCGTGTGGGTAAGTCCGCAGTTGGCCATCAAGGCAGGATATGTGTGGGGGCAGGTTAGTTATCGTGCAGATATGAAGCTGAACAACGGCCAGAAGCGTTTTTCTACTAACTACCAAATGCCCTACGTCGCCATTACGATACCTCTGTATAATTAGCCAGCCTCACTCCTTATCGGTAGACGTGGGGTTGTTTTTATTGCTTGATGAAGGAGCCTCGGACTTGGCGAGGATATTGAAAAACTCGAAACTCCGGCGTTCCAGAGTTTCCTCCATATCGTGGAGTTCTATTTGCAGGGCTTTGATCGAAACGGAAATTTCCAGAAACGACAGCGCCAGAGCCGAAATCTGCAAGACCAGTGCCCCAATAAACAGGGCACGGGCCGTGAGCATGTGTTCCTGAAGCAGCACCAGCATGCAAATGGCACTCAGGAGTAAACTCAACACCGCCAGACCCTGAATGGTACGGATTAGCCGGAGCCGCATGTGCAGGTTCTTGATTTGGGCTACCACCACCCCGTCCGGATTTTTCTGAAACTGCTTGTGCAGATCCCGGATCAGGTTGGCAATGGCCAGAAAACGGTTTGTGAAGGCAATCATCAGCAATGAAACCGTAGAAAACAGCAGAGCAGGCGTACTGAGGGTGAGTTCCATGTAATGAGAGGTAAGAAAAGGAAGGTGGTATGTTGATCCAAAAATAATCAATAAACCTATCAGCTAAGGGCACTAAACCGGTAGCTTATTCAAAATGACAGAAGAAAAACTAGCAGACGCTCATAAATTCCAGCTTTGGAAGAGTAAGCTCGAATCAAACGGGCTGGATGTGCACAGTATTGAAGAAGTATATTCGCGCCGCAAAGGGAACGGTGAAATCCTGTTCTCACTGCTGATGACTGATGCCACTACACCTGAGGGCGACAAAATTCCGCCGATTTGTTTCTTAAAAGGCGAAGTGGTTTGTGTTTTGATTTGCTTCATTGAAAAGCAGAGCCGGGAGAAGTACCTGCTGTTGGTGAGGCAACGTCGCATATGCGATGGCTCCCACACCTACGAACATCCGGCGGGGATGCTGGACAGCGAAAGTGATCCGGCGGCCGTAGCCGCCCGCGAAGTCCACGAAGAAACGGGCATTGTGGTACCCAAGGAAAAACTAACCCGCCTGTTGAATCATCCCTGCTACCCTTCTACGGGTACCAGCGACGAAGCCATGTATTTCTTCTTTTGTGAAATTGAATTGCCACTCGAAGAAATCAGGGGATACCATGACCAGTCCATGGGCGTAGAATCCGATCATGAGCGCATCACCACGTATGTCGCCCCGTTTGCCGAAGGACATCGCCTCATCACCAACACCAATGGCATTCTGCTTGACTACCTGTACCTGAAAGAAGTGGGAGATTGGGAAATGATGAAAGTGCTTTAAATCAGACTTCCTGCTTTGAAGCTCAAAATAATTGACAAAAACTGACGGAATACTATTGCCACATTTTTAAAAATACGGCTATATTTGCAGCCCGATCCCAAGCACCCGTAGTTCAATGGATAGAATTTCGGTTTCCGGTACCGACGATAGGGGTTCGAATCCCTTCGGGTGCACACTATATTGTTCAAATCCGCTATCTATCAATTAGTTAGCGGATTTTTTATTTCTTGTGTATCAGAAAAGGTACCCTATATTAGACAGAACATTATTTGGGTACTACGTTCATCAGCCCCTTTTTGTATCGGGTTCGAGTGAGGGTTCCCTTATCCGTAGGTTGCAGGGTAAAATGCGGGGTTTCTTTAAGGTCGATCAAAGTTTCTATTAACGAAAAGGTAAGCCGGAGAGAAATTAACAACTTATAAACGCTGTGGAACCAGAGGCAAAAGCGCCTTATTTCAGCCACTCCCAGCGTTTAGCCCAATCGCTAAGAAATGCTTCCCGATGCTTGGCCACGGTTTTGGCTCCCTGCTGCGGGCCCAGGAAAAGTTCGGGTTCGGCACGGTCACCATACCAGTGGGTACCTAGCTTGATGTCGTCGGGGCCTGGTTTTCCCGGCCAGGGGGCTATGCTCACATAGCTGCCGGTCTGCCCATTCAACTCCGGAATATTGCTTGCTGTGGTATAGGTACCCGTTTCGGCCTGCTTAGGGGAGTACCTGACACCGTATATTCCCTCACCGAGGTAGTAACCTGGCCACGATTGCCCCCCGCTTTTGAACGTAAAACAGGCGGAATCCTGCGGAATTTCGAGCTTAGGCCCCTGGAACTGCCATTCCAGCACCGCGTAGGTAGCTACGGTATCAGCCCTGGTGCTGTTGCCCTCAAATAGGGTGCGGGAACTCCGGTCAATCCGTGTAAAGCTACCGCCCCAACTTTCGCCCATGGGAATATCAGGATTGCCTTTCATTAGGTAAGCGAGCGAGGGCGTGTCGCCCATTTTAATTTCGCCCTTGTAGTAATTGACAAAGTCTTTTCCCAGGGCTCCTTTTCCCTGAATATGAGTACCATAGTAGGCCTTGCCGGTCAGGCTTTTGAGTGATTCCGAATCCATAAACAACCCACGGTAGGTGGCATTGGCCTCAATCATCCACAAGTCGGGGTGGTACTCAGCCAGGTAGGTATAGGCATTGACACTCCATTTTTTGTTGGGGCCACCTATCCAATACACCCTGATTTTTTCCTTGATCTCGGGAGCATCGTGCAGCGCTTGCGCTACATCTTCGATACCGCCCCATACCAGTACCCACAGGGGTTGGTCGCTTGGTTTTTTTGCGCAGGTAATGAGCCAGTTGGAGCCTTCGGTCGAGGTAGAAAATCCTTTATAGGGTGCTTCGGGAATGGTACCCTGTTTGCAAACCTTCCGCAATGCATCGGGAGCCGGAAAGCCGGAGGAATGTTTTTTTAATTTGGGCAGATCCTTTTCGTAGAGATCAATTATATCCAAAATGTTTTGCTTGCGGCCGTCGCCAAAGGGCGAGGATACCAAGCCTTCGATCTGAAATTGATCGGCATACATTAGCAAGTGGATCATGGATTGGAAATCATCCGCGTCGGTCCCGCCAATATCCGTACTGATCAGAATCCGGGGTTTGGATTGTGCTTTCACCCAGCTAGTACCCAGGAAATGCAGGATCATAACTACCAGGCCAACATACCTGAGAGCCATCTTCAAATACCTAATGATAGGATAGGTCATAGGTCAAATACTGGTAAATGAAAGAAAATTGTTGCATTATGTGAGAGGTACCTTGTGCCATTAGCATAAATCAATAGCCGTACCATTCGTTCCACCATTGCTGCAGGTTGCGCCTGATTTCTGCTTCCCGGGGATTATTGCCGGGGGTGTAGAGCGTGGTACCCTTCAACTCATCGGGCAGGAAATTCTGCTGGACGAAGTTTCCTTAGTAGCTATGGGAGTACTTATACTCTTTCCCGTAGCCGATTTGCTTCATTAGTTTGGTGGGAATTACTAGGCCATGCTTTTCGGGGTTGAATAAGAAAAGATCTATATTTTATTGTGCTTGGTTGGATAGAGATAAGGGTTCAAACTTTATAATTCGAGTCTAAGAGTAACAATATAAAGGGAACAAGTAAACTATGCTCATAATCTTTTTAGGTTTAAAGCAAATAATCGTAATTCAATGATCAGCAGTTAATTTCTGTATAAAATTAAATACTCCGAGCCTATAAGAATTTGCAGAATATATCTAAATTGTATTAATATTTAGTTGAAAACTGCACCCATTATGAAAAGAATTTACATTTTTCTATTTGTTTTTATTCTATCGTGCTACTGTATTCAGAAGACAGCCCACGCCCAAATTAAAATTGGTGGTTCTGGCGCTCCCAACCCTTCGGCTGTTCTTGAATTAGAAAGCTCCAATCAGGGGTTCCTTCTACCTCGACTTACCAGTTCTCAGCGTGATTCGATTGCAGGTCCAGTCGATGGGATGCTGATCTTCAACGTTACGCTGAGTTGCACTCAGCTTTATAGTGATGGTGGTTGGGCTTGCCTTGGTGTTGGCAGCCAGAGTACGAATTTTCCTCTCCGTCTCACATTCGATGAAATTGCAGCCCTTCCCTCTCCTGTTGAAGGCGACCTGGCCTATGATAAAACTTTTCACTGTTTACGCTATTACAACGGTATTGAGTGGCTATGCACCTACAAGAAAACTGGTGATACAAGTCCCGAAGTGACTGCTTGGAAAACGAATGCCAGTTACTATGGCAGTAATGCTCATAGGATAGCTGTGAGTCCGGATGGTAGCGTTTACATCAACAGTGGCCCTGGCAATAGAGTGTCGGACGGGAATTTAGCTAAATACGACAAAAACGGAAATTTGCTTTGGGTAAGAGTGATTAACGGGGCGGTCAAAGACATTCAAGGATCAGATTTAGATGTAGACTCCGATGGTAATGTTTATATGGTTGGTAGTTTTGATAATTCAGCTAACTTTGGCTCCACCAGCTTAACTTCATATGGAGGCTTGGATATTTTTATTGTTAAATACAACAGTAATGGAGACTTGCAATGGTTACAACAAGCAGGGGGAACCCAAAACGATTTTGGATTTAGGATCGCAGTAGATGCTTCGAGAAATATCTATATATCTGGGGTGGCAGATGGAACTGCTGGCTTTGGTTCGCTTACTCTAAATCCATCTAGTGGTGGATATTTTATCGCCAAGTATAATAGCAGTGGAGTGGCTCAGTGGGTTCAAAGGGCAGGTGGTGCAATCTCTGGAATCGCAGTTCAAGGCAGTGGTGCCCTATATATAACAGGTAGTTTTGGCGGAACAGTTAACTTTGGTTCAATCCCCTTGACTGCCCTAGGTGGGAGTGAAGTGTTTATAGCAAAATATACCTCTGAGGGAGCTGTTTTATGGGCGAAGAGTGCTGGCGGGGGCCAGAATGATACATCGACGAGTATTGCCGTGGACTCTGGAGGAAATACATTCGTTACCGGGGATTTTTCAGGTACTGCCACATTTGGAAGTACTACGTTAACTTCGAACGGCATAACCGATATGTTCGTTGCAAAATATGATATCAATGGAATTTCTCTCTGGGCAAAGAGCGAAGGGGGCTCTTCGGGGGACAGTGGTTCAAGCATAGCTGTGGATTCAGATGGGAATGCGTATGTGACTGGTACAGGTTACTTCACCGAAGGGACTTTGCTACTGACGAAGTATAATGGTAATGGGACAGTACAGTGGTCTGAGATCGCAGGTGGCACAGGAACGAAGGTTGGAAGTGACGTAGCTCTGAGTGGTGGAAGTGATGTGTTTATAACCGGATTCTTTACTGTCAATGCCGTTTTTGGTGCTACAAAGCTGACCACATACCAACAACATGAAGTTTTTGTTGCAAGATACAAGCAATAACGTAAATCAATACCCATACCATTCACCCCACCACTGCTGCAAACTTCGCCTGATTTCCGCTTCTCGGGGATTCTGACCGGGGGTGTAGAGCGTGGTACCCTTCAACTCATCGGGCAGGAAATTCTGCTGGACAAAGTTTCCTTCGTAGCTATGGGAGTACTTATACTCTTTCCCGTAACCAATTTGTTTCATCAGTTTGGTGGGTGCATTGCGTAGGGCGAGCGGTACGGGTAGGTGTGCGGTTTTTTCGGCCAAAGCGATGGCTTCATTGATGGCCATATAGCTGGCGTTGCTTTTGGGCGAAGTAGCCAGGTACACCGCCACCTGTGAAAGGATAATCCGACATTCAGGGTACCCGATGGCTTTAACGGCCTGTATGCAGGCGTTGGCCATAATCATGGCCGTAGGGTTGGCATTGCCGATATCTTCAGAAGCCATGATGAGCATGCGGCGGGCAATGAACACGGGATCTTCGCCTGCCACAATCATGCGGGCCATCCAGTAGAGTGCCGCGTTGGGATCACCTCCCCGCAGCGATTTGATAAAAGCCGAAATGATGTCGTAGTGTTGCTCGCCCGATTTATCGTATCGCGCCATAGTTTGCTGGGCCACCTGCGTTACCAGCTCGTCCGTAATCGTAACATCTTCTTTGGTACCCTCGCCCAGCACGACCAGTTCCAACAGATTCAGTAGTTTGCGGCCATCCCCGCCCGAGAGGCGGAACAAGGCCTGGTAGGAATCAATTTGAACGGTTTTGGATTGTAGCCAAGTATCCTTTTCGAGTGCCTGATGTACCAACTCCTCCAATTCTTTTTCTCCCAGCGCTTCCAGAATATAAACCTGGCAGCGCGACAACAAGGCGGAATTTACTTCAAAAGAGGGGTTTTCGGTGGTAGCGCCGATCAAAGTAATCTGTCCTTTCTCTACGGCTCCGAGCAGGGCGTCCTGCTGGCTTTTGTTGTAGCGGTGGATTTCGTCGATGAACAGAATGGGCGAGAAAAGACCCATAGGCTTAGAAAGTATTTCACGCAGGTCCTTCACGCCCGAACTGACCGCGCTCAGACTATGGAAGGGACGCTTGGTAGCCTCCGCGATCAGAAAAGCAAGCGTCGTTTTCCCGACGCCCGGCGGTCCCCACAGGATAAGGGAAGGGATGGTGTTGTTTTCAATGGCCCGGCGCAGCGGACCCTTCGGTCCGACAAGCTTTTCCTGGCCTACATATTCGTCGAGTGTCCGGGGGCGCATGCGTTCGGCCAGGGGGGCAGTGGTGGGAATCATAGTCAAATTTTGCAATGCGTGGTTTAATACGAAGATAGCCCAAAATGCTTTCTGAAAGGGTACAAAAAAATAGCGCAACCCTCGGAGAAGGTCGCGCTAGCGGCAGAAAATAAATTAATAACTCAAATCAGGAAGTAGTAAGATCTCATAGGGTGACGCATTCCAAAGTCATGTTCTTTTTCAGATTGCTCAGAGCACCAAATACCAGGTTATAAACCGATTGGATGTTGATTTTCATCAGTTCCGCAATTTCCTGGTTATTCATGTTCATGTAGAATTTCAGGAAAATAGCTTCGCGTTGCCGGCGGGGCAGGTGGTTGATGGCCTTGTTGAGGTGTTTGTTCGTGGCCTCAAATTCTTCCTCTGAAATAAGGTCTTTCTCGTGCGAGGTCGTATGGATGTGCCAGTACTCGACGGGAATGTCTTCGTTGCTGGTGTGCTTTTGAAGCGCGTTGAGGTGGCGGACCAATTTACGCTTGATGGAAGCCATCAGGTAAAATCGCACGGATGTCGTGTCCCCGATCGTATTACGATTTTTCCATAACTCTACGAATAAATCATGGATACAATCTTTGATGAGGGGCTTGTCAATGGTAAACTGGGAACAGTACTGATAAAGGATGTGGACGTAGGATTGATAAAGGCAGGCATAGGCGTTTTCGTCGCCCGTTCTGAACTGGTTCCAATAACGCAGTTCCTCTTCTTGCTTGTATCGTACGTAGGCCATGAGCAGGGTTAAAAGTGAGAGGTTAGGAATAAAGGTCAAATATACACTTGTAAATATATTTATAAAAAAACATTAAAAAAAAATATTTGAAAGAGAAAAAGATTATTTATCCGTGGAATACTCTACATGCCTATACGAATTATACAAGACATTGACGAGCATTAAGGAGGTCTACCCGGAAAGGGAAACGAAATTAAAACGATCGCCGTCGAAAAGACCTTTGTCACTCAGTTTTAGGGAAGGTATGACCAGTAGGGCCATGAATGACAAAGACATAAAAGGAGAAGTGAGGGTACTGCCCAGAATTTTTTTAACGAATTGATCGATTCTCGTGTAGCTTTCGGCTACGGAATAGCCATCGACGTCGGTCATCAGGCCCGCAATCGGGAGCGCCAGCCGGTGGGTTTCCTCCGGGCTTACGGCCGAGATTCCCCCTTTGGTTTCTATGACCGCATTGATGGCTTCGCACAAGCTGGCATCGTCGCAGCCTACCGCGATGATGTTGTGCGAATCGTGGCCGACGGTGGAGGCAATAGCTCCCTTTTTCAAGCCAAAATTCCGGATGAAAGCGACGGCAGGCGGCGCGTCCTGGTACCGATTGACGACCGTGATTTTGAGCAGATCGCGGCTTATGTCGCTTTCAATCACCCCATTGGGGGTAGGTACCTGCTCTTCCACGGAGTTTGTAATCAGTTGACCGTCCAGCACTTCGATGATACGGAGGCGAACGGAATCTGCCTGGGATTCTATAGTGAAATCAGAGGGTACCTTTACAGTACAGGAAAAGTTATTGACGTGCTCCGAACGCAGATCCGGAAGCAGGGAGCGTCCGGCTTCAGCCACTGATTCTCCGTTGAGGTAGGTATTTACTACTGAAAAATTCTGCAAATTATCCACGACAATGAAATCAGCCGGATCGCCCTCGCGAAGAAGCCCTACTGGTAATCGGTAGTGCAGTACGGGGTTCAGACAAGCCGCCTGCAGCACATTGAAAAGATCATGACCGGCCGCCAGGGCGCGTTTTACCAGGGCATTGATATGGCCTTCCACCAGGCTGTCGGGGTGTTTGTCATCCGAGCAGAACATGATCTTCCGGGGAAATTCGGCCAGAAGTGGAATCAACGCATCGAAATTTTTGGCGGCGCTGCCTTCCCGAATCAGGACGTGCATGCCATTCTCGAGCTTTTCGCGCGCTTCTTCGTACATAAAACACTCATGGTCGGTGCTGATGCCCGCCTCGATGTATCGACGGGCATCCTCTCCCCGCAGTCCGGGGGCATGGCCATCGATGGGCTTGCCAAATGCTTGCGCCAGCGCCAGTTTTGCCATGATTTCCGGGTCATTGTGTAGTACACCCGGATAGTTCATCATTTCGGCCAGGTACCCTACCTCTTTCATACCCAATAGTTTCCGTAAATCGCGCAAGCCAATGGCAGCTCCGGCGGTTTCGAACGGCGTAGCGGGTACACAGGAAGGAGCACCGAAACAAAACTTAAAGGGTACCCTGCGTCCATCCTCGATCATGTACTCTACGCCTTCGATACCCAGTACGTTACCGATCTCATGTGGATCGGAGACCGTCGCTACGGTACCATGCACCACCGCAAGCCGGGCAAACTGGCTGGGTGTGAGCATGGAACTCTCGATATGCACGTGCGCATCCACAAAACCCGGCAGCAGGTAGGGGAGGGCCGGGTTCTCTTTTCCAAGCACGAGCGTATTGCTGATGCGGCCGTTTTCAATTTCCAGTCGAGCTTCGCGAATCGTGCGGTCGAAGATATTGAGAAGGTTGGCTTCTAGGGGAAAGCTTTTCATGTAAGGGTAGTAGGATTGCGGCGGGAAAAAGGCAGCTACAAAGTAGGAATTTTTAATTCTATTTTGAAAAAAAGAATCAGGATACGATTATTAGTGCTTGATTTGAGCCTTTATTACCAAATGTACCCCGGGGCGGGTAGCTTAGCACCGGGTACCCCAGTTAATTCAAATTTCAATTAAAACCGCTAATGTTTCGATTAGATAATAAAGTAGCCCTCGTTACGGGCGGAGCCAGTGGGATCGGCCTGGCAATTTCCAAGGTATTTGCACAACAGGGTGCCCAGGTGCATATTTTGGAAATCAACGAGCAGCAAGCCCAAACCGCAGTAGATGAAATAACAGGGACGGGCGGTCAGGCTTGGGCGCATGGGGTGGATGTGTCGAAGCAAAAGCAGGTAGTGGAGGTGATTGATGCCATAGCGGCGGAGCGAAAAATTGATATCCTGGTCAATAATGCCGGGATTGCCCACATCGGGAAAGCGCACACGACGTCCGAAGAAGATTTTGACCGCATCTTGAGCGTAAATATCAAGGGCGTTTATAACTGTCTGTTTGCCATCATTCCCCACATGCAGCGGCAGGGCGGGGGTGTTATCCTGAATATGGCTTCCATCGCGGCCACGGTAGGAATCCCCGATCGGTTTGTGTATTCGACCAGCAAGGGCGCAGTATTCACCATGACTTTGTCAGTTGCCCGAGACTACCTGGCCGACCACATCCGATGCAACAGTATTTCACCTGCCCGGGTGCATACGCCTTTTGTGGATGGCTTTATCTCGAAGACCTACCCCGGCCAGGAAAAGGAAATGTTCGAAAAACTTTCTAAAACGCAGCCCATTGGCCGCATGGCCAAGCCCGAGGAAATTGGCGCGCTGGCGTTGTACCTTTGTTCCGATGAGGCTTCGTTTATTACGGGTTGCGACTACCTGATCGATGGGGGCTTTGAGAAATTAAATAATTGAAAAAAAGCTTTACGCCCTAAACTTTCCAGTAATGAACTGGAGATCGCCAAACGATCATCATACTTGCGGCTTAAAGCCTATTGCCTAAAGCTCTACATAATTCAAATTCTAAATAAAACTGCATGAAATTATTTCGCTTCGGCGCGCATGAACAGGAAAAGCCGGGAGTACTGACGGCTGACGAGAAAATGCTGGACGTATCGGCCTTCGGAGAAGACTACAACGAGAAGTTTTTTGCTAGTGATGGTACTAGCCGGCTTTCCGAGTGGCTTGCTACGCATGAAGGTACCTGCCCGCAGGTACCCGAAAAAACGCGCCTCGGCTCGTGCGTGGCGCGTCCTTCCAAGATCATTTGCATCGGTCTCAACTACGCCAAGCACGCGGCGGAGTCTGGTGCCCAGCCACCCGCCGAGCCCGTGGTATTTTTCAAAGCTACCTCGGCGCTGTGCGGGCCCAATGATCAGGTAGTGATACCGAAAAATTCCGTGAAGACTGACTGGGAGGTTGAATTAGCCGTCGTGATCAGCCAGCGGGCCAGCTATGTGGAAGAAAGCGAAGCCATGAAGTACGTGGCGGGCTACGCCTTGCACAACGACTACTCGGAGCGTGAGTTTCAGCTGGAACGTGGCGGCCAGTGGGTGAAGGGTAAGAGCAACGATACCTTTGCTCCCGTAGGACCCTACTTCGTGACTGCCGATGAGGTACCCGATCCGCACAATTTGCGCCTGTGGCTTTCCCTCAACGGAAAAACTTTACAGGATTCCAGTACGGCGGATATGATTTTCTATATACCCAAATTGATCAGCTACCTCAGTCACTTCATGACCCTACTGCCGGGCGACATCATCTCAACAGGTACCCCCGAAGGGGTGGGCCTGGGCATGAAACCACCGATGTACCTTAAGCCCGGCGATGTGGTCGAGCTAGGCATTGAAGGCTTGGGTACCCAGCGGCAGGAAGCGATTGCCTGGGAAGCACGCTGATAGCAAGCTAGTTGGTATGTTAAAAGGGAGTCCGAATTTCGGACTCCCTTTTGATTTTTTAAGCAACAAGGTACCCTCGTTCATGGCATAATTCCCTGCCGTTTCAACTCATTCCGAAAGTAACGCAGGTACTTATACACGCTTATCTTTTCCAGGTGGGTACCATCCGTGGTGAAGTACCCTTCGCAATCGGGCATGTCTACGAATTTGCAGCCCATCGGCTCGAAGGCCGCTTTGATCATGGTGCGGAGTTGTACAGGCGCACCCATGCCGCAGAGTTTTGGGTCCACGGGTACCTCAAAAAAGATGATCTGCACGCCCTGCTTCTGGAAATACTCCACCAGGGTTTTCAATTTATTGATCTGATCGGCCACGTAATTTTCGGGGTAGGCGTTTTTTTGGGCTTCCAACTGTACCGCGAGCATGGCTTTGTACGAGTCTTCGGAACGTTCCAGTCCTGTGGGTGGGGTGGCGGGTTGCAAATCAGGGTTGCCATCCAGCACCAGGGGTAGGCGGGCCAGTACGCCCAGAGGCTGATTGCGTTCGCGCCACGAGTGCATCACTTTTTTGACGGGGTACATGACCGGCGAAAAAAGCGAGGCCTGTAAATCCGGGTCTTCATTCCGCATCAGCACATTCATCTCGATGAAGATGCGTTGGGGTTTGTAGTCCATTTTCTTCAAAATCTGTAGGCCGTCGAAAATGGATTGCCCGCCAAACGATAGGTTATAGAAACTTCTGGGTAGACTGTCGGCAGGTACCTTGGAGGTAATCCTATTGCCAATGGACGAACCAACCATGATGTTGTCGTAGGTTTTGGTGGCATAGATAAAATCATGCGCCCGCACCACACTGCTCTGCGGGGCGTTTTGGCCGGTAGACCACCACGCATCCACCGATCGCATCAATATTTCGTAGCCCACCAGCAGAAAAAGAGCCGTAAGCAGGGATTTTTTAAGCATAGAGGGAGTTGATCAAAACTGGAAATAAATGAAATCGGTCCCGATGCCGCTATTGGTGACGATCAGAAAAAACATTAGTCCGTACACATAAGGCTCGGCCCGGCGGGCCAGCGTGTGCGTGGGGTTATGAGTTTTGTAGAGATAATACAGATGGTAAAGTACCACCGGTGTCGAATACAGGGCCACATACACCACGATGGCCATGTAGGAACTGAAGCCCGTGTTGTTGAATAGTGCCTGCATAAACTTAATGACGTGACCAAAATCGGTGAGTTTGAACAAAAGCCAGGCCAGCGTCACAAAGGAAAAAACCAGCAAACCGGAGAGTATTTGGCGCAATACGGAGGGCTTTTCGGGTGCCGGATGGCGATCACGCCAGAAACGCTCAACGGCCAGCGCCAGGCCGTGGAAGGTACCCCACACCGCGTAGCTCCACGCGGCCCCGTGCCATAGGCCACCGAGCACCATCGTAATCATCAGGTTAAAGTAGGTACGGGCCTGTCCCTTGCGATTGCCGCCGAGGGGAATGTAAAGGTACTCTCTCAGAAAAGTGGAAAGGGAAATATGCCATCGCCGCCAGAACTCAGAGAAAGAAGTGGAAATGTAAGGGAAATTAAAGTTTTGCATGAGCTGGTAGCCGAACAGTCCCGCCACACCAATGGCAATGAGCGAATAGCCCGCAAAATCGGCGAAAATCTGGATGGAATAGCCAAAAAGCAAGGTCAGCAGCACAAAGGTAGAATGCGTCTCAAAGTAGGGGTACTGGATCCAGAAGGTGTGGTGGTTGAGTTGATCGGCAATCACCATTTTCAAAAAGTACCCCGTCACCAGCGCTTTGTAACAATATTGCCAGTCGAGTTCACCAAAGAATTTTTCTTTGATTTGGGGGATAAAATCGTGGGCTTTCAAGATGGGCCCCGCCACCAGGTGCGGGAAAAAAGCCACGAAAAACGTGGTGTTGATGGCGTGTCTGGTGATGGATTTGGCTACTAGGCTCCGGTACTTGGGGATGTCGCGACCCCGGTAAGCGTCGACTACCAGACTGATGCCTTCAAACGTAAAAAATGAAATACCGATGGGTAGGGGTACATACGCCAAAAATTCACCTACGCTGTGACCGGGCGGAAAAAAGGTCCGTCCAAACAGTGGACTGTATTTGAAAAAAGCCAAAATGAGCAAATTCATCACTACACCGACGGTGGCATATGCCCGTCGCCGTTGGGGCAAACCGTGTACGACCAGATAACTCGTTGTAACGTTGATAATTACCGAAACCAGGAAAAGGATCAGCAGCTTCGGATTGGTGTACCCATAAAAAAACAGACTAGCAGCAATTAGGATCGGTACCTGAATACGGCGAAGAAAGGGCAGGTAATACAGTCCAAAAGTGACCAGTACCAAGGCCACAAACTCGAAGCTATTGAATAACATAGGGTTTTGATGGTTAGAAAACCAACGTTCGGTGATTTACATACTAAGGATAGGTGCGGGTGAGCGACCATTCCCGGTGCCGGTCTGTCTTTATGGTTCAAAAGTAAACACTCCAGCCGGATCAGCAAAAACCGATGCCTATGAAGTACCTGCATCTGTCCAGGAAATGGCTATGTGCTAAGGAATAGTTACCTTGGCACGTATGTTGCAGGTATATTTTTCGGAAACTGGTATTTACTTATTTTTGATGGAGAAAAGCCTTGAACTGTATCCGGGAAAGAGCGATTAACCAGCCATTATCTTGAAAAATAAAGTTATTAGCCTGTTGGCCTGGGTCGTAATGATGTGCCTGATGGGTTTGAGGCCCCAAAGGGTAGTTGAGGTGCGCGTGTTAAGCTACAACATGCATCACGGCGAAAACAAATGGGGAGAATCGAATCTGAGGGATGTACTCAAAATTATTCAGGATCAAAAACCGCAAATCGTCGCCTTACAAGCTGTTGATAGTCTGCATGAAAACGGCCGGATAAACTATCAAATCAGGCGATTGGCCGCCCAAACGGGAATGCATTATCTCTACGGAGCCTCGGACAGCCTAGCGAACGGAAGTCACGGGGTAGGTATTTTGTCGAAATGGCCCTTTGAAAATTCGCAGAAACTGACCCTGCCAAGTTCCCCGGGTGCTGACCCACGTACATTGCTGTGTGGGCTGATCAGTGCGGCTGAGGGACTCACTTTTCGTATTTGTAGTGCCCGGCTCGAATATGCCTCGGTCTTCGACCGTGCCCTGCAATCGGCTTACGTCAACCAATTGCTTGCCCCAAGCATTCAGCCAGTCCTGTTGGCGCTCGATATGGGAGCGCGTCCCAACGAGCAGCCCTACTTTTCGTACCGCACCCGGTGGCTCGATGCCGCCAAAGGGTCCTATCTACCTACCTGGACCGAGGGTATTTCCGGCGATCGGTTGGATTATCTCATGGCACTCAAAAATACCCGGGTACGGGTCAAATCGTATAAAGTGATTCAGGATTATCCCGACGCCTCGGACCATTATCCTATCCTGGCCACGTTCGAGTTCTGGTAAAACCCAAAAAAAATCCGGTGCAGGGTACCCTGCACCGGATGCATACAAAGTTTTGTGGAGGTCAGAGTCTGAGAAGAAAACTGTTGAGGATCAGTTAAAAGCTGACACAATCCGACGGGTCTGCGTCACGACATCGAACGACTGATTGTACTTCTCATTTCCGTCCACAATTTCAAAAGTGTAGGTGCCATCATGTAGCGGGGAAAGGTCGAAGTACCTCAGATAGGCCGTTTGGACTGCCTTGGTTTCCTTGTAGAGAACAGTGTTCTCCGAATCCAGGATCCGAACGGCAATTTTGGGATTTTGAGGTGTATTGAACAATACTTTGAATTGCATAGGTTTGGTCTGAACGACCAGAAATTTGCCCGTCGGGGACTGCGTTATTGTCTTTTCAGGTGCATCGTTGACCTGCGCTACTACGCACACGGCGGAGGCAGTCAGAAGTAGGCCACTCAGGGCTACTGTTGAAATGAAATGGTTTGTTTTCATAAGGAATTAATAATTTGAAGTTTCTAAAAAAAGTTAAATAAACTGATTTAAGAATCCGATTCTCCAATTCTAAAAACTTTGTATTTCAAATGTATAAAATATTGTAATACAGAAAAATATGTAAATGTTGTTTTGGCAATAACTTATTTTAATAGATATTAAACTACTTGAAATAGTACAACGGATATATTTTCTTGAATGAAGTTTGTTTAAAAAGTACCATTATTAAATTGTTACGAAAAGTATGTATTCCCTGTGCATAGTACTATTTTTAACCTGAGTTCCCAATGAACCGGGAGCCAGATCTCCCGATCCTCAACCAATCTATCTCCTAAAATGTATAGCACAATGAAAAAACAGGTATTGCTTTTATTGATTTTCGGTCTGACCTGGTCAATGGCGCAGGCGCAATCAAAAGACAAACAGGAGGTACTCGACCGCGTGGAAACCTGGCGTAAGGCTGTTCTGGCGCAGGATGTTAAGATGTTGGACAAGCTTTACGCCAATGAACTTACCTATGGTCATTCCAATGGCCGCATCGATACCAAGGATTCATTCATCACTACCATCGGTACAAAAAAGGAAGTATATAATGAACTGAATCTTGACGACATGACCGTAAGCATTGTGGGTAACACCGCGCTGGTACGGCATAAGATGACCGGTAATGTTACCCTAGAGGACGGTACCCTCAGTAAGCCCAACCTGGGGGTACTCCAAGTATGGAGCAAAACCAAATCGGGCTGGCAACTTCTGGCCCGTCAAGCTTTCAAGCTACTATAAAAAAGGAAAGCCCATGGCCATCCGAATCAGACCGTTCCGGTCGGGCGACGAGGACGACCTGGTACTACACGCCAATAATCCACGGATAGCAGCCACGCTACGCGATTCCTTTCCTTATCCTTACACCCTTCAGGACGCGGGCCAATGGATTGGCCGCTGCCAATCGGATGAGCCCAACGGAACTGTGCAGAGGGCAATCATACTGAACGACAGAGTCATCGGCGGTGTTGGTGCGTTGCGTGCTTCGGATGTCTACCGGTATAACGCCGAAGTAGGGTACTGGCTGGGCGAGGAGTACTGGGGACGCGGCTACACCACACAAGCCCTGCACCAGTTGGTCGATTGGCTCTTCGCCCATACCGATCTGAATCGCCTTTACGCCGGGGTATTTAGCTTCAACGAACCTTCCATGCGGGTACTTTCCAAGGCAGGTTTTCAGTTAGAGGCGATTCATCAGGATGCCATTTACAAAAACGGGCAGTTTTGGGCGGAACATTATTTCGTAAAGTTTCGGCCTCAGAAATACGTACCTCGGTGAGTTTCGCTTATTTTGCCGATTTACCGGACGTCATGCATTTATGTCTTCAATCATTATAGCCCTCGACGGATATTCGAGTTGTGGCAAGAGTACCACGGCCAAACTGGTCGCCCAGCAACTCCATTACGCCTACATTGATACCGGGGCCATGTACCGCGCCGTAACACTCTATTTCATACAAAACCACATCGCGCTTACCAATCCCAAAGAAATAGATAAAGCCCTGGAAGACATTCATATTACCTTTCGGCTTCATCCTGTTACCAAAAGCAGCGATACGTTCCTCAACGGAATGAATGTCGAACACGAAATACGGAAAATGTACGTATCGGATCGGGTAAGTGAAGTGAGCGCAGTGGCCGAAGTACGTCACGCCATGGTGGCGCAGCAGCAGCGGATGGGCAGGAGTAAGGGGATTGTCATGGATGGAAGGGATATAGGTACGGTGGTTTTTCCAGAGGCCGAATTGAAAGTATTCATGACCGCCGACCCCCTCATGCGGGCTCAACGTCGGCAGAGCGAGCTCCTGGCCAAAGGTGAGATGGTGGACTTACCGGAAATTATGGCCAATCTAGAGAAACGGGACTACATCGATACCCACCGCGATGAGAGTCCACTGCGGCAAGCGGACGATGCTGTCCTGATCGATAATACCTTCATGACTGTTGATGAGCAGGTCGAATTGGTAGTCGGATTAGCCGATGCAAGGATAGGGCAGGCCGTGCGCCGGGCCGAAACAGCAGGCAAGAAATGAATAGCCGGAAATACGATTACATTCTGGTAGGGCAAGGAATAGGCGGCACCGCCCTCGCCTGGCATTTGATTGAAGCCGGTAAGCGGGTTCTGGTAGTGAATGACTCAAGCCGTCCTTCGGCTACTTCGGTGGCAGCGGGAATTTACAATCCCCTGACTGGCCGCAAACTCGTGAAAACCTGGATGGCTGACATCATTTTTCCATATGCGGCACACTTTTATACGCAGCTTGAGGGTACCCTACACAGTCGATTCGTTTATCCGCTTCCGATCTATCGCCCGTATCGTTCACTGGAGGAACGTAATAGCTTTTTAACCTACGCATCCGAAAGCGGAGTCGCGGAGTATATTGCAAAAGATTCTGATAGTCATTCCGATATTCCAGGCCTGCGGGCGCCGTTGGGTGGATTGGTGGTAAAAGGGGGAGGTTGGATCGATTTAACGAGTGTGGTTAATAGAAGCAGAAGCTTTTTTATAGAAAATAATCAATATATAGATTGTGATTTTTTTTCTATAAAGCTAACAATCAATGATTCTAATGTCAGTTGGGGAGAGTATGAAGCTGGTAAAATCATATTTTGTCAGGGGGTTGATGCCCGCGAGAATACGTTATTTGACTGGCTCCCGTTTAATCCTGTGAAAGGGCAGATTCTGGACGTGTTATTTGATAAGTATTCAGCCGAAGAAATCGTCAATCAGGGTATATTCATACTCCCTTCGCCCGACCGGCAAACCTACCGGGTGGGTGCTACCTACTCCTGGCACGACCTGGATTGGGCGACAACGGATGACGGTCGGGAATATCTGGAAGATAGGTTGCGGCCCCTTGTGACGGATCAGTATACAGTATTGGCACAGCGGGCTGGCCTGCGACCTTCGAGCAAAGACCGCCGCCCATTCATCGGACTGCACCCGGTTCATCCCACTATTGGGATATTCAATGGGCTGGGTACCAAAGGGGTGACTCTGGCTCCGTACTTTGCGAATGAATTTGTACAATACCTTGAGAATGACAAAGAATTGAATTCCGAAGTGAATATTGACCGCCATTTTTCGTTATATTACCGCTAAAGACAGTCAAACAAGACCCATGAAAATAACTTTCCCTTCCAGATATGTGGCGTGTGGGATACTATTCGCGCTGCTTTGGGCCATTTTTCCGGCTCAGGCACAACGCTATCCTTCGCAGGAACAATTTGGCAAAAACCGCATACAGTACCGTACTTTCGATTGGAAAATCTTTAGGTCTTCCAATTTCGAGGTGTATCATTACCAAGGCGGAACCAATATGGCCCGCCTCACCGCGCAGTTTGCCGAAAGCGAATTCGACCGTATCACGGAGCTTCTGGGGTACACCCCCTACAATCGCATCAAGATTTTCCTGTATAATTCTCCCGGTGAGTTACTCCAAAGCAACATGGGGTTGGCTACTTTCGGAGATTTGGATGATCAGGAACTGGATCTGGCCCAGTCACGGGTCGAAATTGCATTTACGGGTGATCAAATCAGTTTTCGTAAAAACCTCGTAATGGAAATTTCCCGCCTATTTGTATACGATATGTTGTACGGCGGAAATCTGAAAGACGCGCTCCAGAGTTCATTGCTATTGACCCTACCCGACTGGTTCATGTCGGGTATTGCGGCCTACATCGCCGAAGGTTGGACGCCCGAGCTGAGCGATTATATGCGGGATGTGGCTCTCAAAAGACCGATCAAAAAGCCCGCTCTGCTCTCAGGTCGGGATGCCACAGTGGTAGGGCAGTCGATCTGGAACTACATTGCCGAACGTTACGGGAAGGATAATATTTCCAACATCCTGAACCTGACTCGTATCATCCGCACCGAACAAACCAGTATTACCAGTACGCTGGGGGTACCTTCCTATTCCCGATTCCTACGCGAATGGAGGGATTTCTACGGTACCCTGGCCACTCAGGCCAAGCAGGGTTATACGGAACCTACCCCAAGCTGGACCTACCAGATCCATGATCAGCATGCTATGACGGACAACCCGTCAATTCAGATTTCACCCGATAAAAAATGGATTGCCGTCAGTGAGTTGCGCAAGAACCGCTACAAAGTTACCGTGTTCAACCGTGAAACCGGTCGGGACATTGTGATCCGGCAGGGTAGTGTCCAATTGGGCAATGCGCAGCAGAGTAGCATGCTTCCGCTACTTTCATGGACAAAGTACAATACCCTTGCACTGGTAGTGGAGGAGAATAACCGTCAGAATTTGTTCATTTATGACAAACTCGACACAAAACGGCCCGTGATAAAAATCAAGCGAAACATCCGCGGGCTCGAACAGATTGTGGACATGGACATTTCGGATGATGGTACCATGCTGGCAGTGAGCGCTGATAAAGGAGGAAAGAATGATCTGTATCTGGTGAGTGTGGCCCGGGCCTCGGTGATTGCCCTTACCAATGACCTCTTCGATGATCTTTCCCCACAGTTCGTAGCGGGATCGGCTCGCAGAGTAGTTTTTACCTCCAACCGACCTACCGACTCGTTGGGCACGGATCAGGGCAATTATAAGAATCTGACGACTTCCGTGGGCCTTTTCGAACACGATGGATCGCCATCGGCCGAGACAGTCACTCGTTTGGTAGATTCACTGGGTAATTCGCTGGCGGCGGTACATGCCGATGAAGAAAGCATCTATTTCTTATCGGATTACAAAGGAATAAGGAACCTATTCAAATTCAACCGCCAGAATCAGGAAGTAACTCAGCTTACTAATTATTTGTTTGCCATCCGCAACGCGGATATCACTTTGCAGGGAAGCGGTGGAATTGTGTACAGCAGACTCAATAATGGCGGGTACCAGATGGCATTCGTAGACCGCTTGGATCCGAATGCTTCGCTAGATAGCCCTGTATTGAATAAAACCGGAAAGACATCGGTGGCGGTGGCTCCGGGTTCGCTGGTGCAAGCGGGTAATGCTAAGGCCAGTACTCCAGCTGTCAGCCAGGATACGCTTAACCAAGCGAATGTAACTCCAAAAATTACCCTTCGTGAAGGAGAGGTAAATACCGATGATTATCAATTTGATGAGGACATACTGAAAACATTTGAATTCAGACAGAAAAAGGGTAGTCTGGCTGCTGTACCTACGTTGGTGCCCAAATCCCGCAAACGCGAAAACATAGCCATTAAGGGGCCTTATGATTATCGGGGCCTGTTCATTGCGAATGACGCTACTTCTGACTGGAGGATTGATCCGCTGCGGGGATTCGGCTATGCCCAGTCGATCTCAATGAATGATCTTTTGGAAAACCATGTGATCAAGGCAGGCTTTTTTGTTTCGACAACCTTCCGCAATAGTGATCTGTTTGCCGAATACACCAATAACACCTATCGGGTTGATTTTGGAGCCAGGATGGATCGGAAAACACTTTATGTGGACTACGGCAATATCCAGAAGTATCGGTTCAATCAATTTCAGGTTTTTGCTTCCTATCCTTTCTCAACTTATGCCCGGTTTGTGGTAAGCCCCACTTTCACGGTTACGAGGTTGATAACCCTCGGGCCCGGAGCCCTCACCGAACCCGATCGTTCCACACAATACGGGGGGATAAAATCCGAGTTTGTATTCGACAATACGGCAGTGAACGGCATGAATATGGTAGAAGGTACCCGTTTTAAGGTACGGTATGAGAATCAGCTAGGTATTGGACAATCCTATCAGAACTTCAACCGCCTGAGTGTGGATTTTAGGCGCTACCAAAAAATCCACCGCGATTTGATTTTGGCACTACGGGTTGCCTATAGTCGCTCGGGCGGTAATGCGCCCAAACAAAATATTATGGGGGGGATGGAGAATTGGGTACTCAATAAGAAAGACAGCCGACCTAATAGCAATGACAATCCCCTGTATTTTGGGGAAGGTATTGACAATCGGGATATTTTCTTTGCCGAATTTGCGACTAATCTACGAGGGTTCAATCTTAATCGGCTATCGGGTACCAATTATGTTCTGGGAAATCTGGAGCTAAGGGTTCCCTTAGTGAAATATCTTTACCGAGGTCCCATAACTTCCAATTTTCTCCGGAATTTCCAGGTTATAGGTTTTAGTGACATTGGTACCGCCTGGACTGGCAAAGGACCTTTCAGTCAGGAAAACAGCTTGAATACTGAAATAGTAGGAGGGGGTTCAGAACCATTCAGAGCAACAGTCACGAATTTCAGAAACCCCTACCTAATGGGTTATGGTGTGGGAGCGCGTACAATGCTCTTTGGCTTTTATGTTAAATTCGACTATGCCTGGGGAGTCGACAACGGTGTACGCGGCAAAGCGATTCCGTATGTAACTCTTGGTTACGATTTTTGATCTTCCGTATATTATTTCCCAGTCAATCAATCGCTTGGAACCTCCTGGGAAGATCGACATTATTTTGAGAGAGTCTACCTATAATAGGTGAGCTATTTTTAAATATATGGTTAGTTAAATGAAAAAGTGCCAAAAATGGCACTTTTTTGGCTAGAGACCTTCAGGCTCAAACTAGTATTTTTTACGATGCTGACAGTACCTATTATGCCGAGGCTCTCAACGCACGAACCGGAGAATTAGGTTCATTGGATTTTTCCAAAGCTTCAAAACGATGGAGTATGGTGTTAATCTCAATGACTTGTGGAATTTGGCATAATTTGTGTTACAAATCGGAGAAAGAACCCTGGCATTTTATAGGCCACTATAAAGAAATCATTCAGTGCGGTGTGTATTTGAGTGGCTTTCACAACCAATACACTTGGGATAGGGATATAGACAAACTGATATCCGGACTATGCGTTTAAAAAAAACGGTGGTGGGATCATGTAAGTTTGTTTACCAAATATATAACATCTAATTTTGTTATATTTGTTGAAAAAATAAAGCATACTATTCGGAGATAAAATATCGGTGCAATGAGCACAGGTATTTCTGTTGTGAAGGAAGATGAAATTTCATTATTCTGGCAACAGAATAGTAATGTTTAGAGAAGGCCCGCCTGTTTATAAGGCTATACGATACACACTATATAATACTACAGGTTTTTAACGCCGTATCTATGAATACTCCACTACTACTAGGGAAAATTGTATCCTTTTTGAATAGTTGCAGAGCGCAGCTCTTACCATCACCTCATTCCAATAAGGGTATTTATTTGTCATCGCCTTCGCGTGATTCTGATCAACTCCAACACAGAATACCAATAAGATTTGTAGTTGAGACACTACCAAGGAATAAGCATTCCGCTGGAATTCTGGTAGTATTAGCTACGTTCTTCCTAACCCTTTCCACCGCTTGGGCTCAGGTTGACCTTAGTTTATCTAAAAAGATAGATAATTCAAAGCCTGCTATTGGAGAAACAGTCACCTACTCAATTATTGTCAAAAACACGGGACTACTTCCCGCGACTGGGGTAGTCGTGAAGGATAGCCTACCCATGGGTGGGGTTACTTATTTAGGAAATGTATTAGTTCTGGGGGGATAGATTATACCCCTGATTCGGGTCTTTGGAACGTAGGTACCGTATTGCCCGGCGATTCCGCCATTTTGGATATTAGTGCCAGAGTAGAAGCGCAGGGAATTTTCTTTAATGTGGCCGAAATACAATCCATGAACGAAGAAGACACGGATTCGTGGCCGGGTGACGGGAAATTTGATCAGGATGATATCGCTAGCACCTGTTTTTCAGTCCCATTGGATTGGTACGCGGGGATGAATTCATTGTTTCGGTCCCTCCCGGTTATAAAGGTATTCAGTGGTACTACAACGGATCGCCAATAAATGATTCTACTATGGTAGACGGGGTGACCGTTGCTGTTGTTAACTCCGATTCGACGCTTACAATCAAGGGACCGGGATCCTATACATTCCTATCTACTAGTGGAGTATTATACCCGGCTTCGGGCTTTTGTGCAATAGAAGTGGTACCTGGTGCTTTTTTTGACCTGGCTTTGAGCAAGTCTTTGGCTCCGGGCCAAGCGTCCACGGTAACAGCGGGTTCCTTGGTGAAGTTCCGGCTGACGGTGAGCAACGAGGGCAACATGGAGGCCCTGCAGATTGCCCTGAGTGACTCATTGCCCGAGGGCATGACTTTGGCCGACACATCTTGGACGGCCTCGGGCGGCTTCGCTACCCTGAACGTGCCTCTGGCCGGACCGCTGTACCCGGGTGCGACGGCCTTTATTGACATCACCTTGCAGGTTGATTCGAGCTTCACGAGCGGCACACTGACCAACTTTGCGCAAATCAAGGACGCTAGTTGTGCGACGGACGAACCGGTAATCGACATAGACTCCACGCCGGACAACGGATTTAATAATGGCGAGGACGATGATGACAGCGAGTCCATATCTATTTCGCAGTGCCCTACTATTACATTAACTACTTCGTCGGATAAAGTTATTTGTGAAGGAGAGTCAGTAGTTCTGAATGTGACAGCAAGTGAAAGTGGAGCTACCATCGACTGGTATACAGTTCCAACGGGTGGAACGCCCTTTGTGACGACAGCCAGTGAAGCTGATCAAACCCTCAGTCCCACCCAAACTACTACCTATTATGTAGAGGGTAGTTTGCAGGACGACTGCAAAAGCGCCCGCGTGCCCATAACAGTAACGGTAAACGCGAAGCCTACGATACCGGTTGCGCCAGGAAATATCCAGAATATCTGCCCTGATACAACGGCTGACCTTACGACCATTGACTTGACGGCTTCAACACCGGGAGGTTTTTTTGAATGGCGTGAAGGTATGTTGTCTACCTCGGCCCTGGTGGATGATCCTACAAAAGTCGAGGCGGGTACCTATTACATTTGCGAAAAATCAGTGGAGGGTTGTTATGGCAGTGCCCAGGCTGTGGTCGTGAACATTGTTCCCTGCGACTGTCAGTTGGAATATAGTGTGGCCGCCGGTGTAGATCAGGAGGTATGCGCCGGAATGCCGATATCGGTGACAGCGACCACGTCAGGTACGGTTTCAGGAATTATCTGGACTACCTCAGGAACCGGGACATTCGCTAATGCAGATAGCCTCAATACTACTTACACACCCTCTGCGGCCGATATTGCAGCAGGAGAAATAGCATTGACAGTAACGACGAACGATCCTGATGGAGACGATACTTGCGTTCCCAAAATGGATGCTTTGACCGTTGTAATCATTCCCCAACCTGCTCCCGCGTATGGGGTAGCCTGTGACGATACCCTTATCTGTGTGGGTAAGAGCACGAAACTGCTTGGATTTGCTCCTGGTTATACCATTAATTGGTACACAACTCCTACGGGCGGCACACCCATTGGCACAACACCAAGTGGTGGCAAACTAACTGTTTCTCCATCGGCGACTACCACCTATTACGCTGAGGCCATTGGCGACAAGGGATGCAGCAGTGAAGAAAGAACACCAGTAACCGTAGTGGTACAACCCTGCTCCTCGGATCTGGCTATTGTAAAAACCGTTCTAACCCCAGCTCCATATTCCGCCGGCCAGGAAATAAATTATTCATTAACGGTTACGAGTCTGGCCGTTGGCAATGCCTCCAATGTGACAGTGGAAGATGTTCTGCCTGCTTCATTACTATATGTGGCTTCGGCTCCGGCGGGCGAATACAATGCGGAAACCGGAGTTTGGACAATTGGAAATATGATCAACGGATCGAACCGGGTATTGGTCATAACTGCAAAGATCCAGGACAATGCTTCGGGTGATATCACAAACACGGCTATTGTGAAGAGTCCGGATAACGATCCTGGTAATACAAGTAACGACACTTCAAGTGTTACCATCAGGGTGGGTAATCTGGCAGATCTTATGCTGGCCAAGAAGGTATCCACAGTGAATCCGGCTTTGGGTGAAAGCATTACGTATACCCTCGAGGTGTCCAATAACGGGCCTCAGCGCGCCACGAATATAGAAGTTACGGATCAGCTACCCGCGGGACTTGAATTTGTATCTAGTACGGATTTCTCTAAAACAGGAAATTTACTGAAAGGTACAATTGACAGTATTGAAGTGGGGGACACCAAAACACTAACCTTCCTGGCCAAAGTTGTCAGTGGTACCTCAATCACCAATATCGCCCAAATCAGTAAATCCGATCAGAAAGATCCTGATTCTACACCGGGCAATGGCTACTCGAATGGAGAAGACGATGAGGCTTCGGTGACCGTGAATACCGGTTGCCCAACGATTGATCCACCCATTATCGCATGTGCTCAAACTACTATTTGCGTGGGTACATCGGTAACGCTCACCGCTGTGGGATGTAAAAACGGTACCGTTAAATGGTCGAACGGGATGGAAGGGGTCTCTATCACATTGCCCATCGACCAGACAACTACCTTCACGGCCGTTTGCCAGAAGGATGAGTGTAACAGCATACCATCTAATCCGATTACAATTAATGTAGCGAACACTGTGAAGCCCGTGCTCGCCAGCAATGTGAGCTCAGTCTGTGAAGGGGGAAGTGCCACCCTGACTGCTGCGAATTGTAATGGCGTGCTGGTGTGGTCAACCGGAGCCACAGGTACCCCCTGGTAGTGACACCAACAACTACTACTACCTACACTGCGTATTGCAAAAAGAATGAATGCGTAAGCGATACTGTCTCTATCACGATCCAGGTAGGTCAGCCTGGACCTGCACCGATCATCACGTGTGGCAAAATGGAAATTTGTCCCGGTGAAAGTGTGGTTCTGACCGCCCATGAGTGCGAAGGTGTTGTGAAGTGGTCGGATGGAGAAACGGGTACCTCCATTACCGTAAGTCCAATGACGACTACTTCGTATTCGGCCAAGTGTGTGATTGGCACATGCGAAAGTGCGCAATCGGAGCAGCATGAGATCAAGGTAAGCAAACCCGACGCTCCGATGATAGCCTCCAACAAGCTCACCGTTTGTCCGGGTGGAAGCGCTACCCTGACGGCCACGAATTGTGAGGGAACCGTAAAATGGTCGACGGGTCAGACAGGTACCTCAATTAACGTTACCCTGGCTGCCACGAAGAGTTTCACAGCTACCTGTAAGACGGAAGCCTGCGAGAGTGGTGAGTCTAATACCGTTACGATCAACGTAGTAATACCGACAACCCCGATCATAGCCAGCGATAAAACCGTAATCTGCTCAGGCGATTCGGTGAAATTAACCGCAACCGGATGCGCAGGCACAGTAAACTGGTCAAACGGCCGGATGGGCGCTAGCATATACGTCTCACCATCGGCTACTACCAGCTATACTGCGAAGTGTAAGGTGGAGGGTTGCGAGAGCGGGATATCCAATACGTTGACGATCAACGTAAACACCTCGGGTACTGCACCGGTCATCGCGGCCAACAAAACGGACATTTGCGCCGGAGACGAAGTTACGCTGACTGCCACGGGCTGTATCGGAAGCGTAAAATGGTCTAGTGGGGCTGAAGGCGCTTCGATCAAGGTCAATCCGACGACCACCACGAATTATACCGCCACTTGTAAAACCACCGCAGGTACCTGCGCAAGTGGTGCGTCCAATCAGCTGACCATTCAGGTGTCTCCTGTTACACCACCTGTGCTGACGGCTAACAAAATGTCGATTTGCGCGGGTGACAGTGTTACCATCACGGCAACTGGTTGTACGGGGCAAGTAAAATGGGACAATGGCATGACCGGAGCGAGTATTAAGGTTAAGCCTACCTCTACCACAACCTATACCGCTACTTGCGAAAAAGGTACCTGTATCAGTGCGAAGGCTACCATAACGATTGACGTCACGACGACGCCTCCGCCAACGGTTGTATGCTCAACCGACAGTATTTGCAAGGGAGGCAGCGTGACCCTCCTCATTGAAAACTGTGCAGGTACGGCTAAGTGGTCTACCGGCCAAACCGGAGTCGCCATTGTGGTTAGTCCGGTAGTTACCACAAACTATACCGCAAAATGTGTAGTGAACGGCTGCGAGAGCGCAAGCTCAGGAGTATACAAAATCAATGTCGTTGAGCCCTTGAAGCCCGTGCTTGTAGCTTCCAAGAATTCAATCAATGCGGGAGATTCGACAAAAATTACGGCTACGGGTTGCGAGAATGGCATGTTGGAATGGTCAAATGCAAGCGCTGGAAACAGCATAACGGTTTCACCCACCAGCACGACTACCTATACAGCCATCTGCATCGTGAAAGAATGCATCAGCGATACTGCCAAGATTACCATTATGGTGAATGGATGTGATGTGGTAGCCCCCACTATCACGGCCAGTTCACCGACGGTATGTGTCGGCGATTCGGTTACCTTGAGGGCAACTGGATGCACGCAGACAGTAGTATGGTCTACGGGCCAAACCGGGCCTAGTATTACAGTGGCCCTGAGTGCGACCAAAACTTTTACTGCCTCTTGCAAAGTAGACGATCTGTGCACCAGTACCCCTTCAAATGCCGTGACCGTAAGCGTTACGAAGCTAAGCGTACCCACCATAGCCGCAAGCTCGAAGAGCATCTGCTCGGGTGATAGTGTCAAGCTGACCGCCATGGGTTGTGAGGGTAACGTGATGTGGTCAAATGGAATGACAGGAGCCAGTATTTTTGTAAAACCAACTGCCACTACATCGTTCAGTGCCGTATGCAAGCTGGGGAGCTGCGAAAGCAAGCCCTCACTGGCCTGCGTCATCACGGTAGGTAAGCCCGAAGCGCCTGCGATAGTTGCAGCAGCTACAACGGTGTGCTTCGGTGAATCCGTTAATCTGACGGCCAGTGGTTGTAGTGCAAACGCCACAGTCACCTGGTCAAATGGTCAGACGGGTAGTTCAATTGTTGTTTCTCCTGAAGCTACCACGACCTATACCGCCAAGTGTATCACTTCGGGCAACTGCCAGAGCAATGCCTCAACCCCCGTAGTCGTCAAGGTGGTTCCAAAGGTAGACAAGCCGCTTACTCAGAATCTGACGAACAGCTGTCCTGCTACAACGGTGAATCTGACGCTGGGAGTCACCAGCACGCCGAAGAGCACGGGTGGTACCTTCATCTACCGCAAAGGAATCACGCCAGGATCAACAGCTGTTGAAAACCCAGCTTCGGCTCCCGCAGGTACCTACTATGTGTTTGAGCAGACAACCGCAGGCTGTTACAGCGCGCCTTCGATAATTGTCGTGACGATTACCAACTGTAACAACCCGGTAGCTTGTGAAACCAATCCTGCCACTGCCAACGCGGGTAATGACGCTACGATTTGCGCAGCGGTATCCTATCAGCTAACGGGATCAATTGGCGGAGCTGCCACCAGCGCGACATGGACTACCGACGGAACCGGAACCTTTGATAATCCGGCCTCATTGACCGCCACGTATATGCCATCACTGGCAGACATCGGGAAAGGTTCGGTAACGCTCAGCCTGAAGACGAACGATCCCGACGGAGCAGGTACCTGCAAGTCAGCAACAGATTCAATGGTACTTACGCTTAAATCCATCAAAATCCGTCCCCGGATTGCAATAAACGGCGTAACAAAAACCGATACAGCGACGACTACCCTCACCGTGTGCGCCGGTGATTCGGTTGTACTTACTGCTCTGGATCTGCTGGATGAAAGCTCATCGGCCTACACATACAAATGGAACGGGGGCGCTGCTTCTTCGAAGGTAAACTTCGTAGTGAAAACAAGCGGTACCTACTCGCTGACGCTGGTCAATAAAGACGGTTGTACCTCGATCGCCTCACCGAAAGTCATCATAATTGTGAAAGATGCTCTGGTTAAGCCTATCGTGTCCAACAAGCGCAACACGTGTCCTGCGACTACAGTTGACCTGACAACAGCGATTACCGGATTGCCTGCGAGTGGAAACTCATACATCTACCGGATTGGAGCTTCACCGATGTCTGACGAGATCGTATCACCCCAAGCGGTAGGTGCCGGAACCTACTACGTGTTTGAAAAATCGAGCATGGGATGTTACAGCGAACCAGCCAAGATCGAAGTAAACATCGTGGATTGTGCTGCTGATACAGTAAAAACGGACCTAGCCATTTATAAAACTGTTGACAAAACCACGGTCAATACCGGCGGAGAAGTTACCTACTCGATTAAGATCAAGAATAACGGACCTGTGAACGCCACGAATATCACAATCCTTGATATACTCCCGGCGGGCATAGAGTACATTGCCGGAGTAGGGTACAGCATTGAAGGAAATGTGATCAAAGGGGTGATTCCTGCTCTTGCCGCCTACGACAGTTTGATCTTCTCTTGTGCTGTAAAGGTGACTGGGGTGGGACCCATCAAAAATGTAGTCAGGATTGCTAATTTTGATCAACTGGATTCAAACCTGTCCAACAACGTCTCCGAGGTCGACATTGTGGCAACCGGCGGACCGATTACCAAGGCAAATTCAATTGGGGTAGCTAAAATGGCCGGGACACCCGTTAAGATTTCCGAGGGCGTATACGATGTTCCCTATACCATCATGGTCAAAAACCTGGGTACGAATGACCTGACCAAAGTCCAGGTAGATGATAACCTGTCGCTTACCTTTGGAAATGGGGCGGTAATTGTTCCAGGAAGTATATCGGTCACAGCAGATCCAGGATTTACGGTGAATCCGCTGTACACCGGCGCGGGAGCCAACACGGGCTTGCTGGTTGATTCACTCAGTACTTTGCCTCATGGTGTGATGCGCGACATTATGCTGACGGTACGTGTGGATGTGACTAAAGCTACCACGACCACATTTAACAACATTGCGATGGGTTCAGGAATGGGAGCGGATCGTAGTATGGTAGCGGATAGCTCTACTGTCGGCAACAATCCTGATCCTGACAATGATCTCGATCCTACCAATGACAGTAGTCCCACTCCGATTGTACTGAACAGCGTTCCCGGGGAAGCCAGAATTGGAGTAGCCCTTGCGGTGAAGGATACCGTACGCCAATCGAACGGAAGCTATAACATCACCTACGTGGCCATTGTCAAGAACTATGGTACGGCAGCGCTCACTAATGTACAGGTGACCGATTCACTCTTCTCGGTGTTCAATACCAAAACCGGAGCCACATTCCGGAAGGTAGGTACTCCAAGAGCAAGTAATATCAGCCAGCTGGCGGTTAATCCCGACTTCGATGGAATTAATGATGTAGAGTTGTTAATCAGTTCCAACAGTCGACTGAACGCCGGTGCCACCGATACCCTGACGTTTACGATCAATGTTTCCACCGACGGACGCAGTACCCCCTACATGAACTGGGTATATGCTTCGGCTAAATTCGGAACAATAAGCGTTGCGGATAAATCGACGAACGGCCTGAAGCCTGACCTGAATGGAAACAACGATCCGACCGAGGCGGGCGAAAACGAATTGACACCGATTGTAATTCCGGGTGGTACCAAGATATTCATACCGGAGGGCTTCTCACCCAATGGCGACGGTATCAACGACTACTTTGTGATTCGCAACACGGGTGGCAAGAAAGTGATCCTTGAAATTTACAACCGCTGGATGACCCTTGTCTATAAGAACAACGATTACAAAAACGACTGGGATGGCACCACCAACAATGGACTGCGTGTAGGAAGCACCAGCCAGGGACTGCCGGATGGAACGTACTTCTACGTCGTGAAACTTGAGAATGGAGAGCAGTTTGTAAGGTACCTGACTATAACACGCTAAGATTATGATACGAAATTCTAGAACGAAGAACTGGGCCTTACTGGTACTGCTAATCCTTGGGGTTGGCAGTACCAAAGTACTCGCGCAGCAGGACAAGATGTACTCGCAGTACATGTTCAACATGATGGCGCTCAACCCTGCCTATGCAGGTAGCCGTGATGTGTTAAGTGCTACGGGCCTGTATAGGAACCAGTGGGTCAATGTGGAGGGCGCGCCCAAAACCATGACCTTTACCCTGGATGCTCCTGTCAATAAGGAGCGGGTGGGCCTTGGCCTGCAACTTTACAATGATCAGATTGGCTTACAGACCGAAACGGGTGTCTACGCTTCCTATGCCTTCAAGATTCGGGTAGGCGAGCGCAGTACGCTGGCGCTGGGCCTTCAGGCTGGAGCCACAAGCTTTCGATGGAGCCTTACAGAAGCCGTATTGTCGCCCGGAGGCGGTAGTGATCCTGTCTTTGGACAAAACATTTCGAAGATACTTCCCAACTTTGGGACCGGAGTCTACATCAGTAATGATAAGTCGTATCTGGGTATTTCAGTCCCTCAGTTGATTGCCAACAACCTTACTGAATACAACACAGGCGACAACCGGGCTAAGCAGAAACGGCATGCCTACCTGATGTCGGGCTTTGTGGTAGGGCTAGGCAGTACCCTCAAATTGAAACCTTCATTACTGGTCAAATATGCAGATGGAGCGCCCCTGGGCGTAGATGGAAACCTTAACTTGTGGATCAATGACCGCATCGCGATCGGTACCTCCTATCGGCATAACCAGTGGAGTACCCTAAATAACAGCAGTGGATCGGGCAACAACATTAACAACTACATCAGTGATGCCGTCGTAGGCATGGTGGAGTTGCAGATTACAGACCAGTTCCGCCTGGGATACGCCTATGACATGATGTTGAATGGACTGAAGCAAACGAATTTGAGCATCAACTCGGGCAGCCACGAAATAATGCTCCGCTATGAGTTTGGTTATGGGAAAAGCAAGATTCTGACACCGCGCTATTTCTAACGACCTAGTCGTACCACTTCCCACACATTCGCATATCAGGCATATTCTCCCAAGGTACTGTAGCCCAGTTTCTATGAGAATATGCTTTTTTTGTTTCAATTGTTAAAACACACACTGATGAAGTATTTTACTATTCAACTGATCCTCCTTTTACTGGTGTATCGGGGTTGGGCCCAGTCGACGATGGAGCTGGCCGATCGGGAATACAATTCGCTTGCTTACCTTAAGGCGGTCACCCTTTACGAGGAGGCCCTGAAAAATCCTAGCCTTAACAAAGGTGAAATACTTTCGGCACAGGCCAAGCTGGCTTACAGCTACCGCCAGTTAAAAGATATGCCGAATTCAGAAAGGGTGTTCCGGCAATTGATAAGCGACTTTGAGCAGGACTTGCCAGCCGAATACGTCAATTGTTATTTGTACTTTGCACAGGTGTTGGCCAGTAATGGTAAATACGGAGAAGCGCAGGAGACATACGAGAAATACAATACTTTGAACGCCGAAGACCGTCGGGGCAGTAAATTCTCCAAGCTGTACAGCAACGTGGCGCTTCTTACTAAAAACGCCGGTTCTTACAAAGTCGAACATCTCAATATGAATAGTTCGGCGGCGGACTTCAGCCCTACCTACTATAAAGACGGACTCGTGTTTGTGTCAGGACGTGATGAAGCGCTGGCCATCAAACGGGTTTTCAACTGGGACGAAACGTCTTTTCTGGATTTATACTATCTACCCAATCTAAAAAAAATCAAAGGGCAGGCTACAGCCTCGCTGGGCGGTTCGATCGATCCGGTACCCAGGATAAAGCGGCGTTGGAAAAGTGTATTGGGTATGGATGCTTATACGGCCCTTACGCCAAACGACTCCCGCACTGTGGGCTTTTTTGCCGGGGTTGCCTATAATACCAATTTGGGCTATGAAGAACGCCCGCTTACCGAATCACAGCGATTTAGCAAGACTCTTAATACAAAATACCACGAAGGGTCGGCTACCTTTACCGCCGATGGAAACCGGATTATCTTTACCCGTAATAACTACAATAATAACAAATACAAAACCAGCCAAGAGGGTATTAATAAGCTCAAGCTCTACACGGCAGAGCTGGTGAATGGAGTTTGGACGAACGTGGAGGAATTGCCACTGAACAGTGACGAGTATTCATCGGGACATCCCGCACTGAACCCTGACAACACCTTGCTCTATTTTGCTTCCGACCGTCCCGGTGGCTTGGGCGGTACGGATATCTATGTGTCGCGTTTTGAGAACGGAGTCTGGACCGAACCCCTCAATGCAGGACCGGAAATCAACACCAAAGGCAATGAAATGTTTCCTTTTGTGGACCCGGTGGGCAATCTTTATTTTTCATCGGACGGCCATGCCGGCATGGGTGACCTGGACATATTTTACGCTCCTATGGAATCCTATTGCAAAGCAAAAAAAAGCATAAACCTCGGCGCACCCATCAATTCCAATCGGGATGACTTTGGGTTGATTACGGACGCAGAGCGGACGACGGGCTATTTCAGCAGCAACCGAAAAGCGGGAGGGATCGATGACGACATCTACCGGTTTAGCCGGCAGGGCCCCCTGTATGCATGCCGCGACCTGACCGTGGCCGTATTTGACGAAGCTACCGGAGAACCCCTTGTGAATGCTCTAGTAGAGATAGAAAATAAAAGCAATCCCGGCGGAGAGCGACAGGTGAAGACCGACAGCACGGGCAATGTACTGCTCTGTTTGACGGCCGAAAATCAATTTACGTTTGTGGCCTCCCGCGAAGGCTATCAAAACAGTACCCTGGGGTTCAGTACGGAGGCATTTGACGATGAGCGACCAACGAGCCTGGAGATACCCCTGAAGCGGACTGTGGCTCCCAGGGGGCAGGAACCCACGGTTATCAACAACGCAACCGGTAGGGTCCTGGCCCGTCAGGGTACCCGGCCGCTGCCGGGTGTGGTGGTCACTATTAAGGATGCTACCGACGGTACCATCCAAAACACAACCACCGATGCCAGTGGCAATTACGGATTTACGGCGGTACCCGGGCATAACTACACCCTGGATGTGAAGTCGAATGAATATGGTACCTTCGGAAAGCAGGTAATTGGTTATAATCCTGCTACTAACCTGGATCTGGATATTCAGATGTTCGAAAAAGGCGACGTGGTCAAAATCGACAACATCTATTATGACCTCGATAAAGCCACGATTCGTCCCGATGCGGCCTTTGAGCTAAATAAGGTAGTGGAAATACTGGAAAAGTACCCCATGATGCGCATAGAGTTGGGTTCCCATACGGATAGCCGCGCCACCGCGCGGTATAACAGAATTCTGTCGAACGACCGGGCCAAGGCGGCTCGCGAATATCTGATGTCGAAGGGGATCTCAGCCGACCGAATTACTTCGAAAGGCTTTGGAGAAAGCCGACTGGTAAATAATTGCGGCGACGGTAGTGACTGCACCGAAGAGGAGCACCAGAAAAACCGGAGAACCGAAATACGGGTACTTAACTTTCAGTAGGTACCCCCACGGGACTGAATGAGGCAGGAGAAATTTTTCTCCTGCCTTTTTTGTATTTTATTGATGTGTTGACTTGATTATGTCTTTATTTGTCAGATTTCCTGGCCGCCCAGGTACCTGAACAGACTATTTGCTTATGAAATCAATTCTTTGCCGACGCGCCGTACTGGCCGGGACACTTGCCCTGGGAATGGCGCTGCTTTTTTATTCAGAGGCCCAGGCCCAAAAAGAAGTATTGTACGAGCAGTACATCCAAAACCCCATGGCCATCAATCCCGCTTTTACGGGTGTCCGGGAGGATTTCAATATGTCGGTGTTGCTCCGTCGGCGCTGGTTTTTCATTCCGAACGCGCCTATCACCCAAACATTTGCCATGGATGGCACCGTGGCCAATGGCAAGGTAGGGTTGGGACTTCAGGCCCTGAACGACCGGATGTCGCCCTATTATACCACAGGTGTGTACGGTTCGGCGGCCTACCATTGGGATGCCTCGGTAAGCTGGAAAGTATCCCTGGGGGCTCAGGGAGGGATTAACGTACTACCTGTCTATGATTTTGCCTCGGGTACCTCGCTCAATCGGGCCTTGGGAAGTTTCGGACTGGGGGTGTGGATTCATTCGGACGAATTTTATTTCGGCGTTTCCAAGCCGGAACTGTTGTCGCAGGGTTATGGCAACGGACAGAATTCGCTTGTGTACAGCAAACCCCTGTATATCACAGCAGGAGCCACGCTTCAGTCCTCCGATCAGGTCAAAATCATACCCAGTGTCTTGTTTGTTCAGGAGTCAGGCTCCAAGTTGCGGATTGACGTAGGGGGGCGGTTATGGTACGATGAAAAGATAGGCCTGGGCGCATTCTATCGCATGGCGAGGGTCAACTATGTGCAGCTCTCGGGCGAAGCTCAGGTAGGTCGAAATGTTCGCCTGGGGTACATTTACAATTCAAGGGCTATTGAGAGCAGCATCGTCGGGATCAACAACACCCCGATCAGCATACACGAAATCATGCTCAAATTCACACCGAATCCGTCGGGATTTCACATGAATTGATTCCTGTTTTTCCACTAAATTCCCTTGTGAGGAACCCTTTAAAA
The DNA here is from genome assembly GCF_009296315.1 of Salmonirosea aquatica. Lineage (NCBI taxonomy): Bacteria > Pseudomonadati > Bacteroidota > Cytophagia > Cytophagales > Spirosomataceae > Salmonirosea > Salmonirosea aquatica. The sequence continues at coordinate 1,035,509 of NZ_WHLY01000002.1, read as the reverse complement.
TGGGTATTTTATATGCCTTGTTTGGAAACATCTCGTAACTTTGTCGCGTAAAAGAAAAATCACCACCCGTGATGGACAAATATTCGTATATAGCTAACTCAGACGGCGCTTACATCGAGGAATTGTACAATTCCTATAAGCAGGATCCCACCTCAGTAGATGGAGGATGGCAAAAGTTTTTCGAAGGCTTCGACTTCTACCAGAAGTACCCTTTGAATGGAAATGGCCACGCCAACGGGGCAGCTACTAAAGCCGCTCCTCCGAACGGCAAGCCCGTCGCAGCGCCGGTGGATGCTTCCCGGATCCAAAAGGAAATGGAGATCGTCCACCTGATCCGGGGGTACCGTTCGCGCGGGCATCTTCTAGCCCGTACCAACCCTATCCGGGAGCGTCGGGACCGTCTTCCCAGGCTGGAATTGGCGGATTTCAATCTGTCCGAGGCCGACCTGGATACGGTTTTTGAGGCAGGTACCGAAGTGTTTGGCAAGCCTGCTACCCTGCGTGAAATCGTGGACGCCCTGAAAACAATCTATACCCGCGAAATCGGATTCGAATATCTCTACATCCGGGATCGGGAACAGAAAAACTGGCTGCGGGACAAAATCGAGAAAGAGGCGCTGAATATGAATTTTTCCATTGACGAGAAAAAGCATATTCTTTCTAAACTCAACGAGGCGGTTGTTTTCGAGAATTTCCTCCATACGAAATACATTGGTCAGAAGCGGTTTTCGCTGGAAGGCGGCGAAACGACCATCCCGGCTCTGGATGCCATGATCAACAAGGCTGGCGAGATGGGAGTGGTGGAGGTGATGATCGGGATGGCCCACCGGGGACGCCTGAACGTGCTGGCCAACACCATGCGCAAAACCTACGAGCAGGTATTCAATGAATTTGAAGGCAATCTGCCCGATCAGGTCTGGGGCGATGGCGACGTAAAGTACCACATGGGATTTTCATCCCAGATCACTACCACGGGTGGCCAGCAGATGTACCTGAAGCTGGCGCCTAATCCATCGCACCTGGAAGCCGTGAACCCCGTGGTGGAAGGCTTTATTCGCGCCCGCGCCGATGGCATGTACAACAGCGATTATGATCGGGTACTTCCCGTACTTATTCACGGCGACGCCGCCGTAGCGGGGCAGGGGATTGTGTACGAAGTGACGCAGATGTCGGGCCTCGAAGGGTACTATACGGGAGGTACCATTCACTTTGTGATCAACAACCAGGTAGGGTTTACCACCGACTTCGAGGATGCCCGGTCAAGTATCTACTGTACGGATGTGGCCAAGATCGTGGACGCTCCGGTGCTGCACGTCAATGGCGACGATCCCGAATCGGTAGTATTCTGCATGCGACTGGCGGTAGAGTACCGTCAGAAATTCAACAAGGATATCTTTATCGACATGGTGTGCTACCGCCGCCATGGTCACAATGAGTCGGACGAGCCGAAATTCACGCAGCCCGTTTTGTATAAATACATCGAGAATCACCAGAATCCGCGGGAAATCTACCAGAAAAAACTGGCTGAGCGGGGTGATGTGGATGCCGAACTGGCCGCCACGATGGATAAGGAATTCAAGGCCCTGCTGCAGGAGCGCCTGGAAATGGTGAAGCAGAAGGTACTTCCCTACGCCATGCCCAAATTGGAGCAGGAGTGGAAAAGCCTGCGCGTATCTACCCCCGAAGATTTCGAGAAATCGCCTGCTACGGGCGTTCCTCTGGAAAGTCTGGAAAAAATCGGGCAGGCAATCACCACCCTGCCGGAAGGCTTCAGTACTCTCAAGCAGATTGATAAATTGCTCAAAGATCGCAAACAGATGATTTTTGAGGATAGGTCGGTTAACTGGGCTACGGCTGAATTGCTTTCCTATGGATCGGTGTTGCTGGATGGCAAAATCGTGCGGTTGAGCGGGCAGGATGTCCAGCGGGGTACCTTCTCGCACCGTCATGCGGTACTGCACGATGCCGAGACCAACGAAGCATATAACAACCTGGACCACATCCAGTCGGAGCAGGGTAAGTTCATGATTTACAATTCTCTACTCTCTGAGTACGGGGTACTGGGCTTTGAGTTTGGCTACGCGATGGCCAACCCCAATGCACTGGTAATCTGGGAAGCCCAGTTTGGTGATTTTGCCAACGGGGCTCAGGTAATGATCGACCAGTTCATTACATCCAGTGAAACCAAGTGGGACCGCTGGACAGGATTGGTAATGCTGCTGCCCCACGGCTACGAAGGCCAGGGGCCCGAGCACTCCAACGCCCGTCCCGAGCGCTACCTACAGTTGGCGGCCGACAACAATATCTTCGTTACAAACGTAACCACCCCGGCGAACCTCTTCCACATGATGCGGCGGCAAATGGCGTTTCCGTTCCGTAAACCGCTGATCGTGATGTCGCCGAAGTCCATGTTACGGCACCCCTTGTGTGTTTCGCCGCTGAATGATCTGGTGGAAGGACGTTTTCAGGAAACCATTGGCGATGCATTTGCCGATTCGAAAAAAGTGAAGAAGGTACTGCTGTGCACCGGAAAGATTTATTACGAACTTTTTGAAAAACAACAAAAAGAAAACCGCGACGATGTGGCCATCATCCGGGTGGAGCAGTTGCATCCTTTCCCCAAGAATCAATTGAACGCCTTAATCGCCCAATACAAAAAAGCAAAAGTATATTGGGTGCAGGAAGAGCCTTTCAACATGGGCGGCTGGACATTCATGCTACGCATGTACTCCGAGCAACCGTTGGAAGTGATTGCCCGGCGCCCAAGTGCCTCGCCTTCCACAGGTTTTGCCAAAATCCATGCCCAGGAGCAGGCCGAAATCATACGGCGGGCGTTTGAGTAGTTTTTGGCCGAAAGGGCACACGCTTGGTAGATTGGGTTACGAGCCTACCCGCTGTCGGGACACTCATAACTCATAATTCATAACTCATATCTATTTAAAATGGCTGAATTAGAAATAAAAGTACCCCCTGTGGGCGAGTCCATCTCCGAAGTGACCATAGGTACCTGGTTTAAGAACGAAGGGGATATGGTGAAAATGGATGAGGTGATCTGTGGCCTGGACTCTGACAAGGCTACCTTCGAACTGACCGCCGAAACAGATGGCATACTCCACATAAAAGCCCAGGAAGGCGATACCCTGGCCATTGGCGACCTGATTGCAACCATCGAATCCCAGGCGTCGTCGAATGGAGCCGCCACGCCGGAACCCGCCAAGCAGGATACACCTGAGAAAAAGGAAGCACCGGCTCCGGCGGCCCAGCCCGCAGCGGCGGCTTCCCCCTCGAAGGTAATCGAAATGAAGGTACCTACGGTAGGTGAGTCCATTACGGAAGTCACGATCGCTTCCTGGAACAAGAAGGACGGCGACCATGTAGAGCTTGACGAGATTATCTGCGAACTGGAATCAGACAAGGCTACTTTCGAGCTGCCTGCCGAATCGGCAGGTACCTTGCGGATTGTGGCGGCCGAAGGCGAGACACTGGAAATCGGGGCGGTAATCTGCCGGATCGAAACGGGCGGTACCGGCTCGGCCACTGCTTCCTCGACAGGAAATTCTGATAAAACAACCACTGCCCCTGAGGTACCTACGCTCCACCAGTCAGATTCGGACGACATATCGGCCAATTCGGCCCATACATCGCCCGTTGCGGCCAAAATATTAGCCGAAAAAGGTATAGATCCCAAAGACGTGAACGGAACGGGTGCGGGTGGAAGAATCACCAAGGAAGATGCTCTGAACGCTCAGAAATCGGCTCCCAAGCCCGCAGAAGCCAAAGCGCCTCCCGTGGGTGTTCCCGGAAATGCTGCTACGCCTGAGAAAGCCGCGCCTTCAGCGGATGGAGAACGGGGTACCCGGCGCGAGAAGATGTCATCCCTGCGCAAAACCATTGCCCGGCGGCTTGTGGCGGTCAAGAACGAAACCGCCATGCTCACTACCTTCAATGAGGTGGACATGAAACCAATCATGGATTTGCGGGCGCAGTTCAAAGATAAGTTTAAGGAAAAGCATGAGGTAGGGCTGGGCTTCATGTCCTTTTTTACCAAGGCAGTATGTGTGGCCTTGCAGGATTTTCCGGTAATCAATGCCTACATGGATGGTGATGATGTCGTGTATAATGACTTTTGTGACGTATCCATCGCCGTATCTTCGCCGCGTGGCCTGGTGGTACCGGTAATCCGCAACGCAGAAAAACTATCTTTTGCCGGAATTGAAAAAGAGATTGTCCGTCTGGCCACCCGCGCACGGGACGGTAAGCTGGGGATCGACGAAATGACTGGAGGTACCTTCACCATTACCAACGGGGGTATCTTTGGTTCCATGCTTTCAACGCCGATCATCAATGCGCCCCAATCGGCCATACTGGGTATGCACAACATCGTGGAGCGCGCCGTGGTGGTAAAGGGTGAAATTGTGATCCGTCCCATCATGTACGTGGCGCTGTCTTATGATCACCGTACCATCGATGGCAAGGATTCGGTAAGTTTCCTCGTACGGGTCAAGCAGTTGCTGGAAGATCCGGCCCGTCTGTTGCTCGAATTATAAGCGCAGCAAGCTGAGCGGTTCCTTTTTTCTGGACTAGATTTCCCATCAAAAGTCCGGTGCATAGCACCGGACTTTTTTTGTACTTTCGGCATAATATTTGTTAAGTAATTAAAAAATACACACACACATGATAAAGAAACTGATTCTGACGAGCGTACTGCTTTCCCTGGTTTTGGGATGTAAGAAAAACGACGATGGTACCTCACCTGATTTACAGGGAAGTGACTGCCTGATTAAGTCGGAAACTATTGATGGTAAGCCCTACCGTACCTATGAATACGACGATGATCAGAAGCTGTTTCGGATCGTCCAGAACGAAACTAAGGCGAATAACCGGGTAGAAAAGCGGTTTTCATTCGACTACGACCAGAGCGGCCGGGTAACTGCTTTCCGGGAAACCAATCTGCTGGCGCCTTTCAACAATTATCAATACGAAATGCATTACACCGCCGCCGGCTTGATTGACACGGTCAGGAAATCACAAATATTCAATTCCGGTCCCAAACTTCTTGAAACCTACATCTTGGAATATGACAGTCAGCGGCATCTTACCAAATATAAATGGGGCGATAACTACTGGCGCTACGAGTATGACAATGCAAAAAATGTGACCAAGTGGTTCGCGAAGTACCCCTCGGTTGCACCGATTGAAGGCCTGCTGGCTGAGTTTGGCAACTATGACGGGAAGCACAATACCTATGCATTCTCGACGCCCACGCAGCTGATCAATCTGGTAGGCGGGGGAGGAGCCAGCGCGCAGAATCCCGGTAGTTTCAAGTTTTACGAAGCCAGCCTCACACCAACCCAAACGGGCGTAGTCACCTACAAGTATAACGAACACAATCTACCTACCGAAGCCAGCATCTCTGTTTTTACGGCAGGCGGTGCTTCTTCTACACAGGTATATAAATTTGCTTATGAATGCTTGTGAATTTCGTTGAAAGATATTTCAGTCCCGTGCTTAACAGTACGGGATTTTTATTTTTGCTAAAATTCAAAATAGTATTCTATGAAAAACATTTTCTCCCTCCTTTTATTCTTTACGTTAGGGCACCTACCTACCCATTCTTTTGCACAGACTGAATTTGCGGCTGATTCGATTTTTATTAAAAAGATATTTGATGAATCACTGGCTAGAGGTAAAGCATACGAGTGGCTCAGAGTACTCACGACCGAAATCGGAGGCCGTTTGAGCGGCTCGGAGGGCGCGGAGAAGGCAGTAACCTACTCGCAGAAAGTGATGGAATCCGAAGGATTCGACCGGGTATTTTTACAAAATGTAAATGTACCGCATTGGGTGCGGGGAAAAGCTGAGAAAGCCTACATTCAGGCGGGTAGTAAGCAGATCACGGTACCGATAGCTGCTTTGGGTGGCTCGGTGGCTACGCCAAAAGAAGGTGTAAAGGCTCAGGTTGTCGAGGTGATGAATTTTGAGCAACTACGGGCGCTGGGGAAGGAAAAAATCCAGGGGAAAATTGTGTTCTACAACCGCCCGATGGACCCTACCAAACTCAATACGTTTGAAGCTTATGCCGGGGCCGTGGATCAACGCGGAAATGGCGCTACCGAAGCCGCCAAGCTGGGGGCGGTAGGGGCAATTGTACGTTCCATGACCACCCGACTCGACGATTTTCCGCATACGGGCGGTATGCGCTATGGAGCTGGGGTACCCCTCATTCCGACGGCGGCGATCAGCACCAACGGGGCCGAGCTGCTTAGCAAAACGCTGAAAGAAAATCCAGCCACGCAATTCTACTTTCAGCAAAATAGCGAAAGCCTGCCCGATGCTCCTTCGCACAATGTGGTGGGTGAAACCCGGGGAAGTACCCAAGCCTCCGAAATACTGGTCGTGGGCGGACATCTTGATTCCTGGGATCTGGCCCAGGGAGCACACGATGACGGCAGTGGGTGCGTGCAGGCGATCGAAGCCCTGCGCCTTCTAAAATCCCTGGGCTACCAGCCAAAACGTACCCTGCGGGCTGTTATGTACATGAATGAGGAAAATGGCCTGCGGGGAGGTGTGGCGTATGCCGACTCGGCCCGTTCCAAAAAAGAAAACCATCTGGCCGCCATAGAGTCAGACCGGGGCGGCTTTACGCCCCTTGGATTCGGCATTGTGGGCGACGCGGCCAAGAAAGCCAAAATTATGGCCTGGCAGCCCCTTTTTATTCCCTACGGTCTATATGCCATTGGTCCGGGCGGCGGCGGGGCCGACATCGGACCTCTTGCCCAGCAGGGCGCCACGCTTCTGGGGCTGGTACCCGATTCGCAGCGATATTTTGATTATCATCATGCGGCATCTGACAAATTCGAGGCCATCAGCCAGCGCGAACTGCAAATGGGAGCCGCATCCATGGCAGCGATGCTGTACCTGATCGACAAGTACGGACTTTGAATGTCTACCCTTTCGTTTCAGATTCCGTTTCTGGTTGGGAAAAGCCGTTTTCCCGCAGCATGGTCAGCACATTCTGAATGGCTTCGGTTTTGATGGCCGGCGCCTGAGTTTCTGTTTCGTGGCTTTTAATCCAGAAACATATTTTCATGCACAGGGCATTGGACTTGGTTTCTTCGATACTGACCGTAGGTACCCGGTCGGTATCGTGCAGCACACCCGTGGTGTCGAGTAGTGCCTTTTTGATGAGGGGAATAGCGCGCTTGTAATTTTCCCGATTGTCCAGGTCCACGCTGAATTCCAGGCGCAGGAAATTATCTACTGAATAGTTGTAGAGCGGGCTTTTCAGAATACCTCCGTTGGGTACGTACACATCTTTTCCATCCAGGGTTTTGATGATCGTCTCCCGCAAACTCAAATCGATGATTCGGCCATGTACTCCCTGCGTTTCGACCAGATCTCCGATTTTGAAGGGGCGTTTGAAGGCCAGGAGGATTCCGGCCAGAAAATTTTCGCCAATGTCTTTCAAGGCGAAGCCCAGAATAAAAGCCGACAGTCCGGCACCCGCCAGGATATTGGTGACGGCTCCGTTGAGGCCGATGGTACCCAGAGCGACGGACAGACCCAAAATCAGCATGAGCCAGTATCCTATGTCGCCCAGAAAGCCTGTCAGCAACGTGTCGTCCGTGTTTCGGGTAAGACGGGGAATCAGCCAGCGCCTGATTTGGCGGGCCAGGAACATGAAAACCAAAAAAAGTACCAGCGCCAGGGCTAGCCGGGGCAGTGCTTTCAGGAAGGAATAGTAGTACCCATTCAGTACTTTCCAAAGGTCATTTGTGAACTTGTCCATAGGGTAGGGTAGGTTGATGAATCCTAAAAATAAGGTACCTCTGCGAAAAGAACTATACCATCCCCAGCCTACAGTTTCGGATTTTGCTTGTGACGATCCTTATCACGAATCGTTTTTTTAGCCATATTTTTTTCAAACGCTTCGGTCAGGTCCACACCCGTTTGATTGGCCAGGCAAATCAACACCCAGAGTACATCGGCCATTTCGTCTCCCAGATTCCGATCCAGATCCGACTTTTTAAACGACTGATCGCCGTAGGTACGGGCCATAATCCGCGCCAGTTCGCCTACCTCTTCGGTAAGGATGGCCATATTGGTCAACTCGGAAAAATACCGGACGCCATATTCTTTGATCCAGGCATCGACTTGTTTTTGAGCTTCTTGAAGAGTCATTTTTTAGTTGGAGGAAAAGCGAAGGCCGGAAAAACTATTATTAACCCACAGCGGTAAAGCTACGTCCGATTTTTGGAATCCACGATGATCGTGACGGGCCCGTCGTTGAGGAGGCGTACTTTCATGCCGGTCCCGAACTCGCCGGTTTCAACGGGTTTGCCCAGTTCAGAGCTCAGGAAGGTGATCATTTTTTCATATAGGGGGATGGCTACCTCGGGTCGTGCCGCTTCGATGAACGACGGGCGATTACCTTTTTTGGTACTAGCGTGCAGGGTGAACTGGCTGATGAGTAGAATGTTACCGTCGACACTTTTCAGGTCCAGATTCATCTTTCCCTCGGCGTCGCCAAAAATGCGCATATTCACAATTTTCCGTCCCAGCCATTCCAGGTCTTCTACGGTGTCGCTCGTCGTGATGCCCAGCAACACAAGGTACCCCCTCGCGATGCTACCTTGTACGTGTCCTTCAATGGTAACGGAAGCTTCACTCACGCGTTGTATTACTGCAATCATTCAATTGTGTAATTGTTGATTTGTTGAACTAAGGAGATGTTGAATTGATGAAAATCATCAACTGGAAATCAGTAGAAGTACCATGAAGTGCATGTTTTATTTTACACAATTACACAATTACACAATTACACAATTACACAATTACACAATTACACAATTTTTTCACCCCCGGCTATCTTTTACGATCAGGAAAAAATCATTGTCGAGTTCCAGATAGCCGTAATCATAGACAAAATAGTACACGCTGCCCTTCTGCGTAACACGCTGACTGGTCATCAGCGTGAAATCAAAACCTTTCGCGTTAAGGGTGTTGCGGGTAGTTTTTGCTTTATCTTCGGGACATAGTTCTTCCAGAATCCGACGGTTGCGCCGGAGTTGGTTATTGGTGTTCCGCACCACATTGTAGGTGTCCGAATTCAGTTTGTTATTGTACGCGTTGCGGCACATGTCCGAGCAGAATTTCTTGTCGGCCCGACCCACAAGTACACTTCCGCATTCCTGGCAGGTATTCATTGTTTTTGTATGTTAATCATCCGCTTTCTGCCCGTTATAAAACCTCAGCCAGCTCCATTTTCATTTGGTAAAGATCAAAGCCGGGAGCCCAAAAATCGGTTTCGGTTTTATCGAGCGGAAAGCCTAGTTTTTCATAAAAAGGGTACACCAACTGTGTGGTCCTAACTATAATTGTTCTGATGCCTGAATGTTTTTTTATTTCCCCGATTCGGTACCTCGTGAGCTCTGTTCCGATTCCTTTGCCCTGGTGGTCAGGGTGAATAATATCCCACGAGAGCCGGGCGATTCCTTCCTGTGGGATATAATTGATTCCGCCACAACCGACTATCATTTTGCCCTGTTCCATCACAAAATAGCTTTCGACGTGATGTGACAAATATTCCTTAAAATCTTCTACTTCGGCAGGAGCAAAATAGCGGGGTACATTGAGTTTTAGTAGTTCAATAAGTTCTGCCTGGTATTGCTCGTGGTAAGGGCGGATCATGGGTACCGAAAGTATCAATGTCAAGATAGAATATACCTATTCCAATCCGGTCGACTTTCCCCAAAGTTACCATAACTATAACCATTTGCAAACGACTACAAGCATTTTTATCCGACTATAAATAGTTAACAACCGAATCGGAGTCCGGGTACCTGCCACCTTTGTCCCATCAGTTCGAGTAAACCAATTATTCACCATGGCAACAGCCACTAAAACAAACAAAATCATGAACTCAGTAAAATTAATGGGCAACGTAGGACGCGAAGTGAACGTCCGGGAATTTGAAGGTGGTAAGGTGGCGACATTCAGCCTGGCGACCAGCGACACGTACACCAACCGCAATCAGGAGGAAGTGACCAGTACCTCCTGGCACAATGTGGTGGCTTGGGGTAAGCTGGCCCAGCAATGCGAGCAACTACTCAGCAAAGGAAAATTTATCTCGGTAGAAGGCAAGCTCAACTACCGCCAGTACCAGAACCGTGAGGATCAGACGGTGCGGATTACTGAAATCGTGGCTTACAAAATCGAGGAAGTAGCCAGAAAGATGGTAGCATGATGGCTAATGTATGCGTACATAAGCCATTTCGGGTATTTCCCATTGACTTATGTACGCATACGAGCTTCACTAAAAACCAGGCGGCAGGGGTACCTTACGATAATCTCTTAGGGGAAAGGGACGATCTGAGCCACAAGGTACCCCCCTAGATGTGGATTTGATTACCGCCCCATCCAGCCACCATCGACCGTCAAGATAGTCCCGTGCACGTAGCGCGATGCTTCTGAAGCCAAAAATACGGTTGCGCCTTTGAAATCGTCGGGGGTACCCCAGCGCCCGGCAGGAATCCGTCCCAGGATGGAGGCACTGCGGTCAGGGTCGTTGCGAAGCGCTTCGGTGTTGTCGGTGCTGATATAGCCAGGGGCAATGGCGTTGACATTTACGCCTTTTATGGCCCACTCGTTGGACAATGCCTTCACCAGGCTGCCCAGCGCCGCTTTGCTGGCAGCATAGCCGGGCACGTTAATTCCCCCCTGAAAGGTGAGTAGTGAAGCCGTAAATATGATTTTGCCCGATCCGCGTTCAATCATTTTTTTTCCTAATTCCCGACTCAGAATGAAGGGGGCGGTCAGGTTGGTTTCCAGCACGGTATCCCAATATTCATCGGGGTGCTCATGGGCGGGTTTACGCAATATGGTACCCGCATTGTTGATCAGAATGTCAATGACGGGATAATCTTCCACTACCTTATTGATGAAAGCGTAAAGTGCTGTCCGATCGTTGAAATCGCACTGGTAGGCCCGGAAGCTACGTCCCAATCCTTTTATTTCCTGTTCCACCTCGCTGTTCTGAATTTCCAGACTGGCCGATACCCCGATGATATCAGCGCCCGCTTCGGCTAGCGCAACGGCCATAGCGCGACCAATTCCTCTTTTGCAGCCTGTCACCAGTGCGGTCTTGCCGGTTAGGTTGAATGAATCGAGTAGTGTCATGATTTTTAACTTATTTGGGAATTGTTCACGATTTTCGTGAAGGGTACATAGGTATATTGGATAGACGAGAGGTACCCTGGTCGTTAGTTAAAGTCAATTTCTGTACTTAGATAATGTAATTCCCCGGCTTATTTATTTCTGTTTGCTTTGTTTGGAAAGAAAACGAGCGCTTCCAGAGAGCCTGGAGTCGGGGCACGACGGCCGATGCGACGTCATAAGAGAGATGAATCTAGATTGTCCAACAAGGTACCGACCGTATGAACCAACGCTTTTTGAAAAAACTATCCGGAGGCTGCCTGGGGGTACTCCTTGCCTTTTACCTGACCGCTTCGGCACCGACGGTACCCCGAAAGTTAGATCTGATTCTGCTCATCGGGCAATCCAACATGGCAGGTCGGGGAAAAGTGGATGCCGCCTCCACGCCCAACAACGACCAGATTTGGGTTATGAACGCGCAGAATGAGTGGGTAATGGCTCATGATCCCCTACATTTCGACAAACCCGGAATTGCCGGGGTAGGTCCCGGCCTGGCCTTTGCCCAAAAATGGCTGGAAATCAATCCGAAGAAAAACATAGGCTTGATTCCCTGTGCGGTGGGCGGTAGCGGCATCGACGACTGGCAGGTAGGAGCCAAACATGCCCAAACGGGTATTTTTCCTTACGACGCCATGCTCAAACGAGTGAAAGAAGCGCAGAAACAAGGGAAAATCAAAGCAATTTTGTGGCATCAGGGCGAATCGGACAGCAGTCCGGCAAAAAATAAGGTATATGAAGCTAAACTCACCGAATTTTTCGGTCGCCTGCGCAAAGACCTACATGCTCCCAAGACTCCCATTATCATGGGTACCCTGGGTGATTTTTTTGTCGATAAGAACCCCAATGCCGCTCAGATCAACGAAATCATAACCAACTATCCCAAAAACCATCGCCAGGTCTACGCCGTATCTTCGGCGGGATTGATTCATAAAGGTGATACGACACATTTCGACACTCAGTCCGCGCGGGATTTGGGGATACGTTACGCAGAAAAACTATGGGAAATACAGAAAAACTGAATTTTACAGGAATAGATCATCCGGCGGTTGCCGCCGACGATGTGGAGGTACTCAGCCGCTGGTACTGCGAGGTACTGGGCTACGAGCAATGGTTTTACCATCCTACGGGTAGCCCTCAGGGGAAGCCAGTCTGCATGCTGAAAGCGCCCGATGGTAGCTTGCTCGAAGTTATGCCCAAGGACGGTACCCTCCGTCAGGAACGTACTACCTGGACGCCCGGTTGGTCGCATCTGGCCTTTCGGGTGACTGATTTGGACGAAGCCATTCGCCTTCTCGACCAAAAAAATATCCAATGGACCGGAGAAATCATCAACGCCATCGGTGGCGGCAAAGTCCGTAACGCGCTTGATTGCGAAGGCAATATGATTCAGATCCTGGAAAGAGGCAGTCTGACTCGTGAGTCCTGATACCCCGAGCGCCTACTTATCCACCTGTTAGAGGATTGAAACCATGCTACATAGGTACCCTATTTGGGACTTTATTACAACCCCAGTAGCATATGTGCCAGCCCGAAGTACACGCCGTAGCCGATCAAATCATTGGCGGTGGTAATGAACGGCCCGGAGGCAACCGCCGGGTTGATGCCCAGCTTTTCCAATAACAGCGGCGTCACGGTACCCATGAACGAAGCCAGGAATACTACCGACAGTAAAGCGCTGGAAACCACCACCGCCAGGCGGAATTCGTTCCCAATCAGTAGATTAAAGCCGAAAACGATAATACTAATGATAATGCCATTGATGAAAGCTACGCCGAACATCCGGGCCAGGCGATGCCAGACATCCGTATTGAGACCCGTCTTGTCGGCCAGACTTTGCAGAATGATGGAAGAGGTCTGAATCCCCACATTCCCGCCCGTGGAGCCGATAATGGGGATGAAGGCCGCCATGGCAGGTACCACTTTCAGGTCGCCTTCGAAGAACCCGATAAACTTGGCGGCCAGGATACCGCCCATCATGCCTACGAGTAGCCACGGCAGGCGGGCCTTGGTTTGTTCCCATACGGTGTCGTCTTCCTCCACGTCACCCGTGATACCGGCCATCGCGAGGGTGTCTGAACTGGCTTGTTCGGTAATCACATCCACCACGTCGTCGATGGTGATGCGGCCCAATAGACGGCCCTGCACATTCACTACCGGAATCACATCCAAGTCGTAGCGCTGCATGAGTTCAGCTACTTCCTCGGCGGGCCGGTAGGTTTCGACGTAGATAATGTCTTTATCGTACAGATTCTCAACTTTGGTGTTTTTGTGGGCCAGCACGATACGCTTTAACGAGAGCAGCCCGAGTAACTTATCGTTGTCGTCCACCACATACACGGCGTAGACTTTCTCCACGTCCTCAGCCTGCTTGCGGAGCTCCTCAATGCACTGGTTCATGTTCCAGTTGACGTTGGCTTTCACCAACTCCTTTTGCATCAGTCCACCAGCTACGTCTTCATCATAGTGCAACAAGTCCAGAATAAACCGGGCCTGTTCGCGGTCTTCAAGAAGGGCAATGACTTCCTCGCGTACCCGGATAGGCTGCTCATTGAGCAAATCCACTGCATCGTCGGAGTCGAATTCATTGACGTAACGGGCAATCTCTTCGGAAGTGAAACTTTTCAAAAAATCCTTCCGTTCGTCGGTGTCCAGCGCGGCCAGAATCTCCGCTCCTACTTCGGTATCCAACTGACTGACCAGGTACTTGGCCTGTTCGGTATCGATCTCGTAGAGGATACCTGTGACGTCAGCCGGAAACATGCCTTCCATCTCGGCTTTCAGGGTAGTCGAATCTTGTTTTTCAATCAGTTCTTCTATGTGGTCAAGGTACTCCTTGGTAAGTTCGAAAGCCATTTTCTTGTTTTTTGGGGAATCGTTTTTTGTTTTTTGTATAAGATAGAGCAGGAAAATGGTACCTATGAACTCATTTGAGATTTTCTCAAAGCATTGAGCTTGTTGCTTATTTCGTTAATGCTTACTCTTAATTCGGTCAGTTTTTCTGCATCTAAAAAACCTAAATCGTTGGCAATGATCAACTGGTTAAGTACCTCCATCAAACTTGCAAATGCCACTGTGCTAAAATGCGCCTTGTCTTTTCCAGAAGTCCGTGAAGTGCCCTCAGCGATATTTGAAGCAATTGATATTACAGCTCTTTTGAGCTGACTGGATAAACCAAACATTTCTTCTTTGGGGAAACCCGAACATAGCTTGTAAATATCGACAGCCAGTTTCCTGCTCAATTGCCAAACCTCAAGCTTTTCAAATGTATGGATATACATGGATTATAAGTTTTTGAGAAATAGGAATGGAAACATATAGAAGCATGAATTTGACACCAATAAAGACACCTACATCAAAAAACAAAAAACAAAGAACAGTTCAACACTTGACTACCCCATTGCCTTCTCCACCAACTTCGTAAGTTTTACAAAGTCTTCCACGCTCAGCTGTTCGGCGCGCTGGTCGAGGTAGGGTGAGTCCAATTCTACGCCGAGTGGCTTCAGGGCATTGCGGAGCGTTTTCCTGCGCTGATTGAAGCCCGTTTTTATGACCCGGAAAAATAGTTTTTCGTCACAATCCAGTCGGGCGGTTTGGTTCCTCAGGAGCCGGATGATCCCCGAATTCACCTTAGGTGGCGGGTCGAACGCCCCGGGGGGGACACTGAACAGGTACTCGATGTCGTAGAAGGCTTGCAAAAATACGCTGAGAATGCCGTACTCCTTATTGCCGGGCGGGGAAGCGATGCGCCGGGCTACTTCTTTCTGCAACATACATACCACTTCGGGTACCTGATCGCGTTGCTCGAGTACCCGGAAAAAAATTTGCGAGGAAATATTATAGGGTAGGTTTCCGATAATAGCCACCTTTTCGTCGGTGAGTTGAGAAAGCTGCCAACGCAGAAAATCACCCTCGATGATACGGGGCGACAGGGTAGGAAAGTGCTCCTTCAGGTACGCCACCGACTCGTGATCTACCTCGATCACATGGGTTTCGAAGTCGTCCTTGGACAAAAGGTACTGAGTTAGCACGCCCATGCCCGGCCCGATCTCGAGTACTCGGGTGTAGTCCTGATGCGGTATGAGGCTGTCTACAATGCGTTGTGCAATCGCCTGATCACGAAGGAAATGCTGGCCAAGGTGTTTTTTTGCGCGAACTTTCATAAGAATGTTTGGGGGTGAATCGGAAAATCCTTCAAAATGGTACATACACCGGCGGATGCAAGGGTAATCCTGAAAATCCCGAAATTACGCTAAATTCGTAGATTTACGGGATACATGACTTTTATGATAAGACGATCGCCGGCTATTCACTGCCAATTACCACTCTCAACCTGCCACTGATACAATGCAAACTATAGAATCGTCCACCGACTGGCAATCCGTCACCACTACCCTCGATCATCTCAATCTGATCGGGATTACCCTGGATCTGGATTTGACCATTCTGGGTGTAAGTCCCTATGTGCCGCGCAAGACAGGATGGCAGGCCACCGACCTGGTGGGGAAAAATATGCTGGAGATGCTGATTCCCGAATCGGAACGGGAAGAAATCCAAGACTTGCTGGAAGACGGTATTTACCGGGGTATCAAGCTGGAACAGCGTGAAATCCCGCTGTTGGCCAAGAATGGCTCCCGGCGCACGGTGACGATCAATTCGGTACTGATCAAGGATGATGAGGGAATCCCAAGCGAGTTTATTCTCATAGGCGACGATATTACGCGCCGGTTACGTATGGAGTCGGCGCTCTCCAAATCCAATTCCCAATTGCAGGATCTGGTAGATAATACGAGCGATTTGATTCAGCTTATTACCCTGGATGGAAAATTCATCTTCGTAAACCGCGCCTGGCGCGAGGTGCTGGGCTACAGCGTAGATGAAATTGCTTCCATGAGTCTGTCGGATATTCTGCACCCGCAGTTTCGGGATGAGACGCTTGACCAACTCAGGCGGATTCAGAAAGGGGAGGAGGTACCCTACTTCGAAACGGTATTTCTGAGCAAAAGCGGACGCAAGATATTCCTGACGGGTAGTGTCAACTGCCGCTACGACCACGGTAGCCCCTCCGCTTTCCGCTGTATTTTGCACGACTTCACCGAGAAAATCCGGGCTGAGCGGGCGCAGAATCTCTATTACAGCATTGCCAACTGGACCATAAGTACCCAGAATCTCGACGAATTATACAACAACATTCATCAGGAACTGGGTAAGATTATCGACGTCAAGAATTTCTTCATCGCCCTCTACGACCAGTCCAAGAGCTACTTGTATTTTCCCTACTATATAGATGAATACTTCCAGGGCCTCCGCTTCACCAAGCGGCGCCTTGGCAATGGCCTTACCGAGTACGCCATCGCTTCCAACCGTCCCTTGTTTTTGTACAAAGAGGACATTCAGAAACTGGCCAAAACCAACAGTCTGTATCTCTACGGCACTACGCCGGAGGTACTCCTGTGCGTGCCGCTTCGCATCGGCGACCGCGTGACGGGTATTATTGGAGTGAAGTCATACGATAATCCCAATACCTACGATGCCCGCGATCTCGAACTGCTCGAATTCATCTCAGGGCAGGTAGCGCTGGCCATTGCCCGAAAGCAGAGTGAAGAAGAATTGAGCAAATATGCCGCCCGGCTGAATGCTATTTTTGACAGCAGTTCTCACCTGATTTGGTCGGTGAATAAGAGTATGCAACTGACTTCCTTCAACCGGAATTACTCCGATCTGATGGAGAGCCAAATCAAGACGGTACCTGCTCTGTACGTCAGCACCGAAAAGCTGGGCTGGCGGCTGGTGGGGCCCGAAAACCGCCGCTATCTGGAGAATCGCTACCGGCAGGCATTCCGGGGCGAGTTGCAGTACTTCGAACTGAAACTCGATACGCGCGATGGTTCGGAGATGTGGCTTGAGTTTTACCTGAACCCTATCTTGTACACCGGGGGGGTGATCGAAGAAGTGTCAGGCATCGCGCGGGACGTGACGCGCCGCAAGCAGGCCGAGATTTCCCTACGGCAGAGCGAGGAAGTGTTCCGGGGAATCTTCGAGAACCTGCAGGATATTTACTGCCGAATGGACCGGCAAGGTATCATCACCATGATCAGTCCCTCCGTATTCAAGCGTACCGGCTACACGCCGGATGAGGTCATGGGCAAACATATCACTGAGTTCTTTTTTGACAAAAAACTAATCCACCGTGCCCTCATCAAGTTACGCCGCGACGGTAGCTTGCGCAACGTGGAGGGTAGCTTGCGCGTGAAAGACGGGAGCATCCGTCAGTTTATGTTCAATATGCTGATGTTCACCGATGAGCAGGGGCGGCCGTCGGAAGTGGCTGTGCTGGCTCGTGATATTACCGCGCTCAAACGCAACGAACTCGAGCTTCTGAAAGCCAAAGAACAGGCTGAGCGTTCGCTGAAGGTGAAAGAAGGGTTCCTGGCCAATATGAGCCACGAGATACGTACCCCCATGAATGGCGTGATCGGGATGATCGACCTGCTGATCAATACCCGTCTCAACGACGAGCAGCGTGACTATATCCAAACCATCAAACGCTCATCTGAAACACTCCTGCACATCCTGAATGACATTCTGGACCTCTCAAAAATCGAGGCGGGGAAAATGGCGCTGCACGAAATGCCACTTTCGCTGAAGGAACTGATGGAAAAACTGGTGTCACTATTTGGGCAGACGGCGCGCAATAAGCACAACACGCTGACCTATACTTTGGCCCCGAACTGCCCGCGTATGTGATTGCCGATCAGACCCGCCTGTTGCAGATATTGTCTAACCTGACCTCCAACGCGCTGAAGTTTACGGAAAACGGTGCGGTGAAAATTGAAGTGAAACTGATTCGGAAGACAGGCAAGAAGAATTTGATTAAAGTGGAGGTATACGATTCCGGCATCGGTATTTCGGAAGAGGATCAGAAAAGACTTTTTACCTCCTTCACGCAGTTGGACAATTCGTCGCAGAAATCCTACGGCGGCACGGGACTGGGGTTGGTGATTTCCCAGCAGTTGTGCCGCCTTATGAATGGCGACATCGGCGTGGTATCCCATACGGGCGAGGGGAGCATGTTCTGGTTTACGTTTGAGGCCCGGGAAACCGCCATCGCCCCGGCCTCCGTTGTGGAAAATGAAGAAGAAGCCTTCATCGATAATGTATTCGAATCCTACCATCCGTTCATTTTGCTGGTGGACGACAATATCGTGAACCGGAAAGTTGCCAGTGAAATTCTTAAGAAAGCGGGTTGCGTGGTGGATACCGCCGAAAGTGGTTTTGAGGCAATCGAGAAAGTTGAACAAGTATATTCTTCGGCTGAAGGCTATTACGATATCATTTTTATGGACATCCAGATGCCAGACATGGATGGTGTTGAAACTACCCAGAAACTTCATGAAAGGTACCCGAAAGGTCTTCCACCCATTGTGGCCATGACGGCCTATTCGATGAAAGAAGACCGTGACCGTTTCATGAATCAGGGCATGGACGATTACGTGGCCAAACCCATTCGGGCCCAGCATCTGATCGGCAAGGTACAGGAACTGATCGGCAAGTCCAGCGACCGGCCTATGGGTGAAAAACAGCGCGCTCTGGCCCAGGAAACGATCTTGCCCGTGCTGGATCGGGATATTGTAAATCAGCTCAAACAAATAGGGGGCAAAGAGCTGGTGATGTCGGTATTTGACGATTTTGTCAATGAATCGAACGAATTAGTTGGAGAATCCCTGACTGCTTACGAGCAGAAGGATATCGCTACGGTTAAGAGCCATCTGCATACGCTCAAAGGCAGTGCCGGTACGGTAGGCGTGATGCAGGTAGCCGAAATTGCCCGCGAAGCCGAAGGCCGACTGAAAACCAACGATACCAGCACCCTGGCTAAGGCGCTGCCCGAGTTGCAACTGGCTTATGGAAGATTCCTGGAAAGCTATAAGGATTGCCTGAATGAATGGCTTTAAGTGGGCTTTGCCGGTCTAAATCCCCTCAGTGCTCTTTTCCAAAATTCATTTCGCCTGCTTCGATCCTGGCGGACAAATGGTTCTCCTGGGGCGGAATCGGACAATTGTACCCTTCCGCGTAGGCGCAATAGGGATTATAGGCTTTATTGAAATCGAGCAGGCTGGTAGACCCCTGAATATCTTTTATGGTGAAATCGAGGTACCTCCCGCCGCCGTAGGTACCTTCACCATTGGTCAGGTCTTTGAAGGGTACAAACAGATAATCGCGGTACTGGGGCAGGCGGCGCAAATCCAGGCTTTGATAGACACTGAGCGTGTCCCGTTTGCCTTGCAACTCAAATTGTAATTCGCCGTATTTGACGTATTGCTTGCGCTGACCGCTGTAAGTGAGCATCGCGAAGGGCTCGCTTGCGGGCGTGGCGACAAATTTTGCCCGAAGCCGGTAACCGGAATCGGGTTCGTAAAATCTTAGGTACGCAAGATCAGGGGCACCCAATGGTGAGTTGGCAGTAGTCA
This sequence comes from Salmonirosea aquatica, assembly GCF_009296315.1. Taxonomy (NCBI): domain Bacteria; kingdom Pseudomonadati; phylum Bacteroidota; class Cytophagia; order Cytophagales; family Spirosomataceae; genus Salmonirosea; species Salmonirosea aquatica. The sequence goes on along the minus strand of NZ_WHLY01000002.1, from coordinate 1,015,827 downwards.
GAAACTCATTTTTGTACGCTTCCCGATGCTGCCTGATTTCTTGTTCGAAGCCCTGAGCACGCACCATACAACCCATAAAGGCGAAGCCAGTCAGAAGGCAGGCAAAAAGTACCTTTTTCATTTTTTGAAAAGTAGTTGAACGCAGTTCGTTCTATTAAAAGTCTGAAATTCAAATAAATAATTCCCACGAGGTGCTACTTTACAAGGGAACGCTCCTCCAAAAGTCATCGGACCTCAGGTATCATTCGGTATTCCTTCCGGCGAAATTTTGCGTTCTTGCTAGAAATATGCCTAAATTCACCATGCCAAATTAATTAACAACCCGAACAACTCCCCATGTCGTACACCAAACGCGTACTGATCGCCGAAGATAGCTCGGTAATCCAGAACTTAGCCCGCAAAATACTCGAATTCCAAAATTACGAGATTACTGCCGTCAAAAATGGCGAGCAGGTTTTGCAACTTCTCGAAAAGGAAAATTTCGATATTATTCTGCTCGATATCAACATGCCCATTATGGATGGCATGGAGTGCGCCCGCCAAATCCGGGAACTGGGTGATCCTAAGAAAGCAAAAACTCCCATTGTGGCCATTACCGGTAATGCCAAAAACTACACCGACGAAGACTTCAAAGAAGCAGGTTTCAACGATGCCCTGATGAAGCCTCTGAACTTCGACCGTCTGGTGGAAGTAGTGGCGAATCTGACCGAATAAAAACCCCATGACCATTACGTTTCTTGGCACTGGCACGTCGCAGGGGGTACCCGTTATCGCCTGCGACTGTGTCGTTTGCCGGTCGCTTGACTACCGGGACAAACGACTGCGGGTGTCGGTATGGATCGAGGTAGACGGTAAATCGTTCGTGATTGACACCGGACCTGACTTCCGCCAGCAGATGCTCCGGGCGCGGGTCCGGCACCTGGACGCAGTGCTGTTCACTCATCAGCACAAGGACCATACGGCCGGACTCGATGATGTGCGGGCGTTCAATTTCTCGCAGCAAAAAGATATGCCTCTGTACGGAAGGCAGTCGGTTCTGAATCAGATCAAAGCCGAATTTTCGTACGCCTTTTCCGAGCATCGCTATCCGGGTACCCCCCGTCTTCAGCTTCACAACATCGAGAACGAGCCTTTCGAGGTAGAAGGTACCCCCGTTATTCCTATTGAGGTCATGCACCACCAGTTGCCGGTTTTTGGCTATCGGATCGGCGATTTTGCTTACATCACCGACGCCAACTACATCTCAGAAACCGAACTCAAAAAACTGGCAGGAACGCAGGTACTCGTACTGGACGCCCTTCAGCGCGAGTCGCACCTTTCTCATTTTACGCTCTCTCAGGCACTGGCACTTATCGATCGCCTGAACATTCCTACCGCCTATCTAACCCACCTTAGCCATCGTATGGGCCTGCATGGTGCCGTGGAAGCCGAACTCCCCCCTAATGTGCACGTGGCCTACGATGGATTGCAGCTTGTTGTTTAAGGTTGAAGTGTTTGATGAGTCAACAGGACAAAACCGATTAAACTTTTCAACCACTGAACAACCCCGCCTCCATGCACCAAAACTATTATTTCCTCCGGCAATTGGCCCCTCGTCTTGACGATGAGTTACGGGGAAAATGCTTTATGGAAGCCTTCAGTCAGGAAAAGGACGAGCTGATTATGGTTTTTGCCGAGGCCCGTGGCAAGCACAACTTCTACAAACCTTTTTTTCTCAAAGCTACCCTCCGCCCCGATTTCGCCACCCTGAGTTTTCCAGAGCAGTTCGACCGGGCACGCCGCAATAGTGTGGATTTGTTTACAGACCTCTATGATCGGAAGGTACTCCGCATCCGGGTGTTTGACAATGAACGGGCCATCGGCCTCTACCTTGACAATGGCGAAGTTCTGGTTTTCAAGCTCTTCGGGAATCGCTCCAATATTGTGCATTTTGGCCAAGACGGCGAAGTGCTGGACGTTTTCAATAATAAGCTCAGTGGCGATCTTACTTTGAAAATCGGAGAACTGGATCGGAAGCTGGATCAATCCTACGAAGCGTTTCTGGCTAACGACAGTCAGTTCGAACCTGTTTTTCCTACATTTGGCAAAGCGGTAAAAGAGTACCTGCATCAAGAACTAACAAGCCTTGAAAGCTCCGAAGCAAAGTGGAGTGCCATTCAGGGTACCCTGCGGGTTTTGCTTGATCCGTCCGCGTATTACCTCACCGAGTTGCATCACCTGCCTGCACTTTCCTTATTACCACTTGGCAAAATAAGCGATCGGGTTTCCGATCCGATCGAAGCGTTGAATCGCTTTTACCATGCCTTTGCCCGGCGAGGTAGCATTGAGAAAGAGCGGGCGGAATGGCTGCGGATGTTACAGAAACGCATAAAGCAAACGGAAAACTACCTGTCCAATTCTTTTCAGAAACTGATAGAATTAGAAGAAGGAGGCAAAAATGAGGAGTGGGGACATATTCTGATGGCCAATCTGCATCAGGTACCTGAACGGGCCGAGCGCGTGGAACTGCACAATTTTTATCGCGACAAACCCGTAAGTATCAAACTTAAAAAGGACCTTTCGCCTCAAAAAAACGCGGAGGTGTATTACCGTAAAGCCAAGAATGAGAGAATAGAAATCGAGAAATTGCAGGAAAATCTCGATTTGCGGGAGAAAGAATTGATCCGACTTCGGGAACACTACACCGCCATCGAGCACATGGATCAGCTGCGGGAGTTACGGAGTTATACCAAAAAAAATGGCCTGGCGCCTGCACAGGCCGGAACGGATCAGGGACAGCTTTTCCGGCGGGTTGAATTCCAGAATTTTGTGATATTGGTGGGGCGGAACGCCAAAAACAATGATTTGCTCACCCAGCAGTATACCCATAAAGAAGATTTATGGCTCCACGCTCGGGACGTGACGGGCTCTCACGTAGTGGTCAAGTACCAGGCGGGTAAGAAATTCCCGGCGCCCGTCATCGAGCGGGCGGCGCAGTTAGCGGCCTGGTACTCCAAGCGTCGCACCGATACCCTGTGTCCGGTCATTGTGACGCCCAAAAAATTCATTCGGAAACCCAAAGGGTTGCCACCTGGATCGGTGCTGGTTGAAAAAGAGGAAGTTGTGATGGTAGAGCCTAGGGCTGAGTAGGTCATCGATAGCGGGCGGTTACTGTACTATGAGGTTTACCCGCTTATCTTTTTGAAGTAACCTCATTTTTAGCCGGGTAAAAGAGGTGTAGTGCAAGCCTCACAAAAAAACTCCGCAAATGTACCCAATGAGCAAATTTTTGTAGCTATTATATTATATTTGTCCACTGATGGATAGGTGTAATTTGTAATTTTGTTGCTTATCAGTCAGTAGGTTGCCTTCTCCTAATAGTTTTTCCTTCATTTCAGCGATCAGCCCTTAGTATGAAAATTCAACAGATTGTTTATCAGGAACCGACCTGGAAGTTCTTGAACGAAACGCCTGATTTTGTAGCCAGCAAAGCCCAGCTCGTACTTGCCTTCGGAGAACGTACCTGTCTTGAGAGTCTGGAAATATATAACCATTTGAGAGAACAATATTCGCATGCCGACATCGTAATAAACTCCACCTCGGGAGAAATCTACGAAAATTCGGTGTACGATAACAGTGTGATTGTAACGGCAATTCAGTTTGAAAAGAGCCGGGTCCGCACGGTGCAGTTCAACATTGACAATCACTACGAAAGTGGGGAGGTTGGGGATAAGATAGGCCGGGAACTGGGGGCGGAAGATTTGGTTTCTCTGCTCATTATATCCGATGGTGGACGGGTTAATGGCAGTGCGTTGCTAACCTCTCTCAATTCGCACATCAGCTCGAGCATACCGATTTCAGGGGGCTTGGCCGGGGATGAAGCGAGATTTGAAAAGACCCTGGTAGGTTTGAACCAGAATCCCGAACCGGGACGGGTCGTGGGAATTGGGCTATATGGTAAAGAGCTGAAGGTAGGAAATGGTACCTACGGGGGATGGGATGTGTTTGGTCCGGAACGGCAGGTAACCAATTCAGAGTACAATATCCTGTACAGCATCAATGACAAAGCCGCTCTGGATCTTTACAAGGAATATCTGGGCCGTTTTGCCAAGGAATTACCAGCCGCTGCCCTGCATTTTCCCCTCTCGATGCGCACCAGTACCGAAGCAGAGCCCGTTGTACGCACCATTCTGTCGATCGATGAAGACGCCAAGAGCATGACCTTTGCCGGCGATATACCCGAAGGGGCGTGGGTCAGGTTTATGAAAGCGAATTTCGATCGTCTGATCGATGCCTCGGCTTCGGCGGCTATGAGCGCCATCGAAACTTTTGAAAATCCTGCCGAATTGGCGCTTCTGGTAAGCTGTGTGGGCCGCAAACTTGCCCTGGGGGTACGTACCGATGAAGAAGTAGAGGCCGTGCGGGAAGTGTTGGGTTCCGATACCTTGATTACGGGTTTTTATTCCTACGGGGAAATCTCTCAGCTGCATCCTGGCGTACCGAGCGAACTTCACAATCAAACGATGACCATCACTACTTTTTCAGAAAATATAATTTAATGGCACCTAATTCCCACCCATTGCTTACCAAGCAAATCTCCAAATTTCTGAATGAAGAAACTCTCCATCAAACCGACCTACAGAAGTTCATAAAAGTGGTGAACGATTCCTATCTGAACTTCGAGCGGGATAAAGAATTATTTGAACATTCTTCCAAACTGAACGAGAAGGAATATGCTACAATCAATCAAAAGCTAACGGAGGAAATTGCCCAGCGCAAACTTTCGGTCGAAAAGCTGATCGAGGCGATCTATTCCCTGGAAATAAAAGGGGATATATCGGATAAATCGCTGGATCCTAATAATCTGATAGGGTTGGTCGATGTGTTGCAAATCCAGATCGACAACCGCAAAGAAATAGAGGATCAATTGCGGGCGGCAAAGGAAGTGGCTGAACACGCCACCCAGGCGAAGTCGGAGTTTTTATCCATGATGAGCCATGAGATTCGGACTCCCCTGAATGCAATCGTCGGGCTGACCTACCTGATGCAACAAGAGGAAGTATCGGAAAAAATGGCTGAGAACCTACGGATCTTACAGTTTTCTTCTGATAACCTGCATTTGCTGATCAATGACATTCTGGACTTCAGCAAGATTGAAGCTGGCAAAATAGAGCTGGAGAAGGTACCTTTTGATATTAAGCAACTGATATCCAATATCAAAAAGGCCAATCAGGTAAAGGCCGAGGAAAAAGAGAACAAGATCAAGCTCATGATTGACGACGAAGTACCCCAAATGGTGATGGGGGACGTGCTTCGGTTAGGGCAGGTCATATCCAATCTGGTTTCCAATGCCGTGAAATTTACCCGTAAAGGAAGTATCGCCATCGAGCTATCAGTACAGAAGAAAACGGATACAAAAGTTTTCCTGGAAATTTCGGTGGCTGATACGGGAATTGGTATCCCCAAGGATAAGCAGGGGATGATCTTTGACCACTTTACCCAAGCCAACTCGCAAACCACACGGGAGTTTGGGGGGACGGGGCTAGGCCTGGTCATCACCAAAAAGTTGCTTGAGTTGTTTGGCAGCGAAATTAAGCTTGAAAGCGAACCTGGCAAGGGATCGAAGTTTTATTTTGACCTTGAGCTGGAGCTGGGAGGCGAGCAACAATTACGGAAGGAGGATACTTCAAACCACATCCTGAACGAACATACCCTGAAAGGCCTGAGGATTCTGCTGGTGGAAGATTACCCCATGAATGTCAAGGTAGCCTGTCGGTTTTTGGAACGGTGGAATGTAGAGGTGGATGTAGCCGAAAACGGGCAGATCGCGCTTGACAAGTTTACGCCCCAAAAATATGACCTCATTTTGATGGATATCCAGATGCCGGTAATGGATGGGTACGAAACGACCAGAAATATTCGGCTGCTGGATACTGAAATTCCTATTATTGCACTCACCGCGTCGTCGTCGTTGAGCAATCAGGACATTGCCTTTCAGGTTGGTATGAACGATTTTCTGACTAAGCCCTTCAATCCTAAAGAACTATTTCAAAAAATAGTCCGGCACGGCCGACGGTAGGATAAGTATCAGTCCATGTTTTTATGCTTAGGCAGAGGCTCCACTTCTGCCTCCAGTTCGTGGTAGGTGGCGTACTTGGCGAGCATTTTCTGGTTTGCTTCGGTCAATTGCATTGCTAATTTCCAGTTCATCGTGGCGGCCAGCTGGTACATCATCAGCTGAATTTGGTTGTTAGCAATACGGGGCAGATCGCTTTCCATGGCCTTTTCGTTCATTACTTCTTTCGCTTCTGCCAGAATGTGGGTAAGGTCGTCGGTTTGGAAGCGGTTGAGCCAGCCTGATTCTATATCGTAGAACTTATATTCGGTATCCATCGAAAGTATTTCGGGCGCTGGGAAGTACTCTACCACCAATTGCCGGTTTTCTCCCTCCACCCGCAGACGTACCTTGGAAAAATCAAAGCCCACCAACACCTTGGCCTTGGCAATGATAAGCGCTTTTTTTTTATCCTTGAACAGATGCCAGATATCCTTGTCGTGCTGGTAGTTATAGATTTCCGTAAAGTACCCCTCGGCCATTACTACCTTGAATACCTTCTCGATGCGGTCGAGCAACACCGAGGCTTCCCGGGTAGGTTCGGGTTTTTGGCCTTCAACCCACCATCGGTTGTAGCCCCATATACCAGCTCCAGCCCCCAGCCCTAATGACATCAGAAAAAATAGTAGGGTGGAAAATTCCATGGTTTTTTTATTTTAGAGGCGAGAAAGTACCGAAGTTTCAGGAGTACAAAAGTACTGAAGTTGTAAGGTACCCCTTTACTTTTGTTCTGCTATACTTTTAATCCTGTCAACTCCTGAACTCCTCCACGCATAAACTGATTGTCATCGCGGGCCCGACTGCGGTTGGGAAGACCGACCTTTGCCTAAAATTAGCCAAAGAATTGGATACCGAGATTATTTCTGCCGATTCGCGGCAGTTTTTTCGGGAGTTAAGCATTGGCACGGCCAAGCCATCCGCGCAGGAACTGAATCAGGTACCCCACCATTTTATCAACTCTCATTCCATTGCGGAAGAGTACAGTGCCGGCGATTTTGAGCGCGATGCCCTGCTTATATTAAACGAACTGTTCCGGCGGAAAGACAACGTCATTCTGACGGGCGGCTCGGGCCTGTACATCAAGGCCGTATGCGAAGGCCTGGACGACCTGCCCCGGCCTATTCCCGGCCTGCGCGACGAACTGATGCGGCAGCTACGGGAAGATGGCCTGGAATTTCTGCAAAATGAAGCGCTGCGTGTCGATCCGGTTTTTTCAGGTACCCCCGAGTTTTTTAACCCCCAGCGGGTGGTGCGGGCTTTGGAGGTATTTTACACTTCGGGGCGGCCCATTTCTTCCTATCAGAACCAACACAAAGCTGAGCGTCCCTTTCAAAGTATCACCGTAGCGCTCGAACGTGAACGCAACGAACTCTACCACCGGATTGAAAGCCGGGTTGACCACATGCTGGACGCAGGACTGGTACAGGAAGCCAGAAGCGTACTACCCTATCGCGATCATCATGCCCTCAAAACGGTAGGTTATAAAGAGGTTTTCGGATTTCTGGACGGCGACTACGATGAGGCAGAAATGATCCGTTTGCTCAAACAAAATACCCGCCGCTACGCCAAGCGACAGCTTACCTGGTTTCGGCATCAGGGCAACTACACCTGGTTTCAGGCGGACGAGTACCAGAAAGTCAGGGATTGGGTGCTAGGGAAGGTAGGGTAGGGATTTGGATTGTTAAAAGTTGAATTGTGTAATTGTTTAATTGGTTCTTTTTAAGTATCTATTCTGAAAATAACCAACTTAAAATCAGTAGGTTGTATCGAAAATCGAATTTCATTTTACACAATTACACAATTACACAATTACACAATTACACAATTACACAATTACACAATTACACAATTACACAATTACACAATTACACAATTACTCCTCGTCCTCCATTTGACGATACGCCAGTATGCCGCCCGTGACGTTACGGACGTTGGTGAAGCCGTTGCCTTGCAGGTACTTCTGGGCATTGCCACTACGTGCCCCCGAACGGCAATGAATGATAATCTCCTCATCTTTCAGAGGTTCCAACTCGTCCAGATGATCGGGTAGTTCGCCAAGGGGTATGAGTGTGGCTCCGAGGTTGTCGGCTTCGTATTCATACTCTTCACGCACGTCGTAGAAATGCAATGCTTCGCCTTTATCTAAGCGTTCTTTCAATTCTTGTACGGTAATGTCCATGGGGGTAGATAGAGTAAAGGTTATTATTTTTTAAGTAAAATCTTCTGGGAAATAGCCCGCAGGCCATCCGAAATACGCAACATGTACAACCCGTCTGAAAGTTCGGCAAGCGAGGCTTCGCGCTGGCCTTCGGCGGGTACAATAGTTATTACACGGATGCCCTGCAACGAATATACGTCGATTTGTCGCACATACTCGCTCTCCCAGCGGATTAGCCCGGAGGTAGGATTAGGAAAAACCGATACCGACAGGACAGGCAAAGGCTCTGGACCCGTGACCACCCCGCTGGTTTTGCCCCCGAAGAAAGGCCGAATCATGATGCTGCCCTGGATCTCCGTGTTGCCGGCCCACTCCGTCGAAAGGTTAGAGAAAAGTTGTGAGGTACCCAGGCTCGAATTACGATCAAACCCAACGGCCAGCCCGTCCTCACTGATTTGTAGCCAACCTACATAGAAAGTATCGGTCACGGCCACGCCGTTGTCGAACTCATACTCGATGAAGTCATTGCGATTTGCTCCGTACTTTACAGCTACCGATTTCTGATAAAGTACCTGGTCGGGCTTGCCGTTGCGGTTGCTGTACACCTGAATCGTGAAAGCCTGGCCGCTGATATCCTTGCGGAAAGGTACCAGAGCCATCCGTACCCCGCCCAGCGTATCGGGTTGGTTAGCAATGAACCGCACCGCCGTGCGTCCGAGCCGCTGGTTCATCCGAACGCCAAACTCGGCACTTCCGTCGTCGTAGGCATAGTAGTCGGCTAGTTCGGTGATGGCACTGATGGTATCGTTACGGCGCAGGTTTACGGTAGGAATTGTGGGGTTCTGGTCGTCGGTAGTCAGCAGATCGAACTTATACCGCAGGCGCATCCGATTGCCGGTGGCCGGTGGGGTCAGAGGCTGAACCGCTACACTTTTTACCTGGGTCTGCCGGGCGCCAATGATCGCTGAAACCGGCTGCTGGTAGCGCTGGACTTCTTTTTTGCTTACTTCGTCGAAAATCGTAAAGGTGTAGGATGTGAAATTGAAGTTATTGAACAAATTCACAATATCGGTCCGTACTGAGTCGGCCGTGGCCGCAGCAGGATTGGCGAAGTAATGCTTGAACGGCATGGCCGTATAGTTTTTTAGCAGCGGGTTGAGCGGCCGCCGGACGGCAATGTCCTTAATGAAGCGGTCGTTGACGGACCGATTCTTATTCAAATAAATATAATCGATATGCCAGGTGTCGAAAGCCCCCGAGAGGCGGCCGGATGCCCGGAACCGGAACTGGAAATTGCTGTGCAGGTAGGCGGGGTCGACAATGCGAATGAATGTCTGCTGGAACAGCGAATCGAAGGTACCCCCCGCTTGTTTCCACACCGCTATCCATGCCCCGTTACTGTTCAGAAATTCGAGCTGAAGCGTGTCGGTGCGGTCGGGAAGCTCGCCTAATCCTTTGGCTTGCCAGTAATAGCTAATATACAGCGAGTCGGCGGGCTTAAGACCAGCCAGGCTAATGGGCTGCGAAGTAAGCGTATCCGAATCACCCTGTGATTGCTCATTGGTAAAATTATAAGGTACCCCATCCGCTTTCAAGCCGTCGAAGGTGGCCACGTTGATGGATGGCTGTTGCGTAGTGAGTGTGTTGTTGATGTAAACCCCGCTGCCCGACATCCACAGTTGCGGATCGGGATGGGTGGAAGTAGCAGTAGAGAAATCGTCAAAAAAGGGAAGTTGCAAAGTTTCCACACGGGCCGCTTTGGCAGGTATTAGAGCTTCTTGCCCTATTCCCGCTTCCAGTGGCACAAGTTCGAGCTGGGCCCAAAGTGAGGTAGCTCCGCCCAGCCAGAGGCACAGGAAGACAAGGATTGCCCGGCAAAAAAAAAGCGTAAAATTACTGGTCAGTTTGAGGTTCCTCATTCGTGTCTTCAAGCGGGCGAATAACCCATAGGTCAATTACGTCCCCGATGCGGGTTTTATTGCCTGCATCAGGATTTTGTCGGATCACCGTGCCGGGTTCCGCCTCTTCCTTATCAACAATCATAATCTGACCTACCTTTAAGCCCGCCCCAACAATCTGGAATTTGGCGTCTTCCAGGGTCATCCCAATCACGCTGGGCATGCTGAACGCTGTTTGTCCCAGGCCGTCACCTACCTCCAGATCGATCTTCGAGCCCTTGGCGATGGGCTGTTCGGGGAGGATCTCCTCGCCCTTGTACAACTGTTTAAGCACCGCACCTTGCGCCAGATCAGGCACGTAGCGCAGGTTGCCCAGTTCCAGCCCTGCGCTCTTGAGGAGCATTTGCGCACTCCGCTGGGTCATGTCGGTCAGTTTGGGCATCTTGACCAGGGGAGCCGTGCGGTAAACGACCGTTACGTATATCTTGCGGCCCTCCTTCACCTTGGAGCCCGGCTGTGGGTACTGAGAAATCACCGTCAAAGGGGGTACCTTAGGCACAAACGTACAGTCACTCACTTCGTACCGCAAGTCGCGCTCATCGAGGAAATCTTCCAATTCGGCGGCATTCATCTTACGCAGGTCGGGCACGGTGATGGATTCGCCGTGATTGGTACGCATGGGAAGATAAAGAAAGAAAAAACCGAGGAAAAAGATCGTAATCAGAGACAGGATAATGCCAATGTGAATATAGAGGTCTTTGCGGGAGTTAGTGCTTATTTTAGCCATGGGCTTGCGGATCGCATTTCGTTACGGAACGGTAAAAATAAAAGGAATATTTCACGCCACCAACATCGGTCAACGGGCCCGCCCCAGGATGCGCTGGACGTATTTGCCCAGAATATCGAATTCCAGGTTTACCGTATCGCCCGCCTGTAAGGCATGAAAATTCGTGTGCTCATAGGTGTAGGGGATGATCGTGACGCGGAACGAATCATCGGTGACGTTGAAGACCGTAAGGCTCACGCCGTTGATACACACGGAGCCTTTTTCCACCAGAATATTGCCTTGAGAGCCATCAAACGCAAAATCGAACAACCAGCTCCCTTTAAGCTCCTGTACGGAGGTACATACGCCGGTCTGGTCCACGTGGCCCTGCACGATATGTCCGTCGAAGCGGCCGTTGGCAGCCATACACCTTTCCAGATTCACTACGCTTCCGGGTACCAGTTGGCCGAGGTTGGTTTTTTTTAGCGTCTCCTCCACGGCCGTCACCAGGTAGGTGTCGCCCTCAATGGCCGTTACCGTGAGGCACACGCCATTATGACTCAGGCTCTGGTCCACTTTCAGTTGGGAGGCCAGAGAAGCATGCAGTTGAAAAGTGAGGTTGGTACCTTCGGGGGTACTTTTAAGCACCGTTCCGGTGGTTTCTATAATGCCGGTAAACATAGAGTTTGTTTAGAGATGATTAGTTGATCTGGGCTGAGGCACAGGGCCGATCCGTATAAATTTAGAGCGAAAGAAATCGGTATTGCGTGTTTTGGAAACAGAGAAAATCAAGGGGCTGTATCAGGAGGTATTACGCATTTTTGCTTTGCCTCATTTGCTATTCAGCGCATATCGTCGGAATTTTACCAAAATAAAAGCGATTCCCTATGTTTAAAAATAAAATTGTCCGGTGGAGTACCCTGATTATGATCGTAGCCATTCTGGCCTACTTCTTCACCGAAACTTTTCAGCCTGCGGTGGAGGATACGGCTACGGCACAGATGGAAAAAATACCCGACGAACAATACGCCGCTAAACTCCAGCAACAAAGAAACGAAAAAGAAGAGTTCTTTCGGACGTCCGAAGAGTCGCCCGTGGAAGACAAAAAACTTTTTACCGGGCTCGACTACTATGCACCCGACCAGGATTATCGGGTCATGGCGCAGCTCACGCCCTACGATGGTGCCGACAAAGAACTTAAGCTACCTTACACGGATGGTACCACAGCCGTGTACGAGCGCATGGCTTACGCCGATTTTACGGTGAAGGGGGTACCTCAGCGGTTGCTGCTGTTAAAAAATGAAGGTACCATTTCTGTCCTTTTCCGTGATGCAACCTCCGGCATGGAAACCTACGGCGGAGGGCGCTATCTGGATATTCCGGCAGAAGAAGTGAAGGGAAACAAGCTCATCCTGGATTTTAATGATGCCTATAATCCTTACTGTGCCTACGCCCCGAATTATGCCTGTCCGCTGCCTCCCGCCGAAAACACCCTGACGGCGGCAATCGAGGCAGGGGAAAAATTTAACGCAGAAAAGCACTAATTTTGCGCACCGAATTGCTAACAGCTAGTGGCCGGTGGCCGGTAGCCATTTTTTTTACTGCATGAAAATCTCGTACAAGTGGCTCAAAGGGCTGCTCGATATAAAAGAAAGTCCGGAGGATATTGGCAATCTGTTGACGGATACGGGGCTGGAAGTGGAAGGCATCGAGGAGGTCGAAACCGTAAAGGGAGGCTTGCGTGGTGTGGTGATCGGTCAGGTACTGACCTGTGAAAAACATCCCGATGCGGACAAACTAAGCCTGACCACGGTGGATGTAGGGGGCGAGGTACCCCTGTCCATCGTGTGTGGGGCGCCCAATGTGGCCGCCGGGCAAAAAGTGGTCGTGGCTACCGTAGGTACCACGCTGCACCCTGCGGGGAGCGATCAGCCCCTGGTTATGAAAAAAGCCAAAATACGGGGTGCTGTTTCGGAGGGGATGATTTGCGCCGAAGATGAACTGGGACTGGGTACCTCTCATGCGGGAATTCTGGTACTGGATACGGATGTACCCAATGGTACCCCCGCCGCCGACTACTTTGGGATTGAGTCGGACTACGTGTTCGAGATCGGCCTGACGCCCAACCGGGCCGATGCTGCTTCGCACTACGGCGTGGCCCGCGACCTGAAAGCGGTGCTGGGCCGGGAAATACATCTACCCTCCGTGGAATCCTTTTCCGTTGAGTCTCACGATCTGCCAATTGAGGTACGGGTTGAAAACTCCGAAGCCGCGCCTCGCTACTGCGGCATTACAGTAAGTGGGCTTATTGTGGCTGAGTCGCCGGAGTGGTTACGGCAGCGGCTGGAAGCCATCGGAATACGGCCCATCAACAATGTGGTGGATGTCACCAATTACGTGTGTCACGAACTGGGCCAGCCGCTACACGCTTTCGATGCGGCGGCGATTAAAGGCAGTCAGGTAGTGGTGAAAACGCTGCCTACCGGAACTCCATTCGTGACACTCGACGATCAGGTACGTACCCTATCGAACGAAGATCTGATGATTTGTAATGCCGAAGACCCTATGTGCATCGCGGGTGTTTTCGGAGGTAAAAAATCGGGAGTAACGGTCGAAACGAAGGCAATATTTCTGGAATCGGCTTACTTTTCCCCAACCTGGATCCGGCGGACGGCTCAACGCTTTGGCCTGAAAACGGATGCATCGTTCCGCTTTGAACGGGGGACGGACCCAAATATGCCACTGTATGCGCTCAAGCGGGCGGCATTGCTGCTCCGCGAAATCGCGGGCGGACGGGTGTCTTCCGAGGTGATAGATCTGTATCCGCAACCCGTGGAAGATTTTAGGGTGCCCGTGAAATATCGGAATATTGACCGATTGATTGGCAAGGTGTTAGATCGCTCTTTGATCCAATCTATTCTGGAGAGCCTGGATATTCGACTTGAGACCCAGGATGAGGTTGGTTTTTTGGCCGTGGTACCTCCCTACCGGGTGGATGTTCAACGCGAAGCCGATGTAATTGAGGAGATTCTGCGGATCTATGGCTTTGGCAATGTAGAGCTTTCACCCGCTTTGGGCGCGGATTTCTTGTCTGACTTCCCGCTCAATGATCCCGAAAGACTACGCCTCCGGTGCACGGAAATACTGGCGGCCAACGGATTTTATGAGATCATCAACAATTCACTGACTAAGCCGGGTGGGCAGGCGTTGCTGGCAGAGGAACTCAGTGGCGACCCCGTACCGGTGCTCAACTATTTGAGTGAGGATTTGTCGGTGATGCGCCAAACCATGTTGTTTACCGGACTGGAGACGCTGGCTTACAATGTGAACCGGCGGCAAAGCAACTTAAAGCTTTTCGAATTCGGGAAAACCTACCACAAAATCAACGGGAAGTACGTTGAAAAAGAACATTTATCCGTTTTTATGACGGGCGATGTACAAGCCGAAAGCTGGTTGGAAAAAAGCAGGCCGGTGCAGTTTCATGATTTGGCTGGGCAGGTGAGCCGGATTCTGGCCGTGATGCGGGTAAGTGTAGGCGAAACATTAACTTTGAGTACGAAGGTGTTCCAGTCGGGCGTAGCGTTGAGTTTGAATAAAAAGAATCTGGTGAATATGGGGCTCGTGCAGCCCACTTTGACCAGAAGTGTGGGCTTGAAAGCCCCGGTTTGGTGGGCCGATTTCGACTGGGATTATATCCTCAGGCAATACGGTCAGGGAGTGCAGTTTCAGGAAGTGTCCAAATTTCCCGAGGTACGTCGTGACTTATCGCTGGTGTTGGATAAAGCTATAAGTTTCGATTCACTGCGGCAGGTAGCTTACCGCACTGAGCGGCAGTTGCTGCAGGAGGTGAATGTGTTTGATGTGTATGAGGGCGAATCGTTGGCAGGTAAGAAAGCCTATGCACTGAGCTTTATCCTGCAGGACCCCCGCCAAACGCTGACCGACAAAGTAATTGATAAAACCATGCAACGCCTGATGGCTTCTTTCGAGAAGGAGTTAGGCGCCATTATCCGAAAGTAACCCTGTACGATGCCCGTTTATCCGATTCATAGTTTAAATGTAAAGTTGAACAACGTCAGGGAGAAGCTAAAACACCTGATTGCCATCAAGAACAAGCAAAAGTGGGATTTGCTGAAGCTTGAACGGGAAAATACTGAACTCCGGGCTGCCAATAAGCAGCTGGAGGACGAGTTAAAACAAATCCGGAAAAAGTACAGTTTAGTACAAAAAGATTTTAATAAATCTAAAAATTTCGCTAAGATTGTCAGTAATAAGCTGACACCCACAGACGGTTTAGCCGAACTGAAAGATTCAGTAGAACGATATATAGTTGAGATTGATAAGTGCATAGAAATACTTGAGGACACCCTGTAATGGATGATATCAGACCCAAATCGTATTCGACGGTATTCATCAAGATCATGGACAAGGGCTTCAACCTCAGTGTGCCCACTGAGCAGGAGTCGATGTACCGTGAAGGATATGAAGTTTTTATGCACAAAATAAAGTTGCACGAAGCTAAGGGCCACGGCCCTCTCGAAGCCGTCGCCCTGTCATCGGTGGACTGCATGGTGGCCCTACAAAGGGCGCAGGACCAGCTCAATAAACTTATAGCTGCCCTCGAAGACCGGATGGATGACCTGGATTCTACCATTTCTGAAGCCCTTGTAGGTTTGTAAAACTATTCTCAGAACAATCGTTTCATTGGAGCCATTTCGTGCATAAATTGCCTGTATAGGGTAGGTCAGCAGTCGTAAACCACCTAGTTAACAGGAATGAGTCATGCCACAATATGTATGGATGCTAATTGCCATTGCCAGTGCCCTGGCAGTCGGTTTTTTTATCGCTAAAACGCTCTTTCAAAAGTCTTCCGCCAAAATAGAGCAGGAAGCACAGGCCAGAGCTGCCGAAATTCTTCGCAATGCCGAACTGAGTGCTGAAAATGTTAAGAAAGACCGGATTTTAGAAGCTAAAGAAAAGTACCTGCGATTAAAGGAGGAATTTGAGGAAGAAGCCAATAAGAAGCGGGGTATCCTGCAATCCAACGAGCAGAAGCTTAAACAGCGCGAGCAAAACATCTCGCAGCTGATGGAGCAGAACAAGCGCCGCGAAAACGAACTGGAAGCCCAGAAAAACGCTCTTGCCCAGCAAACAGAAACTGCTACCAAGCGCCGGGAAGAAGCCGAGCGCATGCTGAACCAGCAAGTGACCCAGTTGGAAAAAATTGCCAATCTCACCGCCGCAGAAGCACGCGATCAACTCGTAGAGGCACTGCGCGCTGAAGCCGAAACTAGGGCCGCTTCCCACATAAAAAATGTGATGGAGGAGTCGCGATTGACCGCTACCAAAGAGGCGAAGAAAATCGTGATCGAAACCATCCAGCGGACAGCGGCCGAACATGCCATTGAGAACTGTGTTTCCGTTTTCAATATCGAAAATGACGACATCAAAGGGAAGATCATTGGTCGGGAAGGCCGGAACATCCGTGCTTTAGAAGCTGCCACGGGCGTGGAAATTATTGTGGATGATACCCCGGAGGCCATCGTAATTTCGGGCTTCGATCCGGTACGCCGGGAAATTGCGCGGTTGTCGCTGCACCGTCTGGTTCAGGATGGCCGTATTCACCCCGCCCGCATCGAGGAGGTGGTGGCCAAAACCCGTAAGAATATCGAGGATGAGATTATCGAAATCGGCGAACGTACGGTTATCGATATGGGCGTTCACGGCCTACACCCCGAATTGGTGAAGATGATTGGCCGGATGCGATTCCGGTCGTCATACGGGCAAAATCTATTGCAGCACTCCCGCGAAGTGGCCAAGTTATGCGCAACCATGGCCTCGGAACTGGGACTGAATGCGAAACTAGCCAAGCGGGCGGGACTTCTGCACGATATTGGGAAAGTATGGCACGAAGAGTCAGATATGCCACACGCCTTGCTAGGCATGGAACTTGCCAAGAAATACAAAGAACATCCCGAAGTCTGTAATGCGATTGGGGCGCACCATGACGAAATCGAAAAAACCAGCATCATTTCGCCCATCATTCAGGTATGCGATGCAATCTCGGGTTCACGGCCGGGCGCCCGGCGTGAGATGATGGAATCGTACATTAAGCGCCTGCGTGACCTGGAAAATCTGGCGACTTCATTTGAGGGAGTGGAAAAATGCTACGCTATTCAGGCCGGACGCGAAATACGGGTAATAGTGGATGCCGAAAATGTGACCGATGAGAAAGCCAGCCTGCTTTCATTCGATATTTCGCAAAAAATAGAGAAGGAGATGCAGTATCCCGGCCAGATCAAAATCACCGTTATCCGCGAGATGCGTTCCGTGGCCTATGCCCGATAAGCCATACCTTTAACCCTGGAAACCCATGGCCTAACTCTTCGGGCCATGGGTTTTTATGGGTAGCCCACTTACCCATAACCAATGTCAACCAGTTCAAAAGTCATCCTGATTACCGGTGCTTCTTCAGGTATTGGCCACAGCGCGGCCGAATACCTTTCAGGCTTGGGGTACCGCGTATTCGGATCTAGCCGAACTCAGCCGCAGGAGGCACATTTTGAATGGGTATGCATGGATGTTACAAGTGAAGACTCGGTGCGGGAAGCGGTGGAGGAAGTACTGGAACGCGCAGGCAGACTCGACGTACTGATCAATAATGCCGGTTTGGGGATTGTGGGTCCGCTCGAAGAGACCACCGACGAACTAATTTATCAGGTGTTCAATACCAACGTAATGGGAGCTTTGCGTATTTGTCGTAGGGTCATTCCTATTTTTCGTAAGCAGGGACACGGCCTGATCCTGAATATCAGTTCGATTGCGGCAGAAATTGGTTTGCCTTTCCGGGGAATATACAGTGCCACCAAGGCCTCTCTGGATGCTCTGACGGAATCCTTAAGTATGGAATTGAAAGAGTTCAATATCCATGTGTGCAGCCTCTTGCCTGGTGACATTGCAACCAGCATCAATCAGAACCGACTCGTGGCAAGTCTACAGAAAAATTCGGTATATGCTCACAATTTTGCCAAGGTACACCGTCAGATCAAAGAAGAGGTGAGTAATGCCGACAAGCCTATTGTCATCGCCAAAGCGATCGCCCGGATTATTGAGACCCCTAGTCCCCGCCTTCATTACACCGTGGGACCTATACTACAGAAAACTGCTATCTGGCTACGAATTCTTTTACCACAGCGGTTTTTCGAACGCCTTCTGATGCTGTTTTATGGCATGTAATGCCAAACCATTTCATTCGCCCGGTTGTTAGACTAGGGTACATTTTCCTTCTTTTACCATTCATACATGAATTATCCTGATCTGACTGCGAAGCAGCGAAAGACTATTGATACGTTGGGCGAGCTGAAATCGGCGGGCTATCGTCCCAAAACCATTAAACAGGAACTCCGAGACAATTTAATTGAAAAAATCCGCCGGAAAGAAGAAGTATTTCCTGGCATCTGGGGCTATGAAGACACTGTGATTCCCGATGTGGAGCGCGCCATACTATCGATGCACAACATCAATTTGCTGGGTTTACGCGGACAGGCCAAAACCCGGATTGCCCGGATGATGGTCAACCTGCTCGATGAGTATATTCCCTACATTCCGGGTACTGACCTGAATGACGATCCCCTGGCCCCCTTGTCCCGGGTAGCCAAGGATATTGTAGAAGAAAAGGGAGATAGCACGCCTGTGGCCTGGATGCACCGCTCCGAACGCTATACCGAAAAACTGGCTACTCCCGATGTGTCGGTGGCCGACCTGATCGGGGATGTGGACCCGATCAAGGCTGCTACTCTTAAGCTACCCTATTCCGACGAACGCGTCATTCACTTTGGGCTGATTCCGCGTTCGCATCGGGGAATTTTTGTTATCAACGAATTGCCTGATCTGCAGGCTCGCATCCAGGTAGCTTTGTTCAATATTCTGCAGGAAGGTGATATCCAGATTCGCGGCTTCAAACTGCGGCTGCCACTGGACATCCAGTTTGTGTTCACGGCTAACCCTGAGGATTATACCAACCGGGGTAGCATCGTGACGCCTCTGAAAGACCGGATTGACAGCCAGATTGTAACGCACTATCCTAAAAGCCTGGAAACGGGCCAGAAGATCACCGAACAGGAAGCGCACGTGAAGCCGGAGCAAAAGGGTATGGTGCGTACGAACCAACTTGTGAAGACTCTGATCGAGCAGATCGCCTTTGAGGCACGCGAGAGCGAGTACGTGGATAGTAAGAGTGGGGTTTCGGCGCGGATGACGATTTCGGCCTATGAAAGTTTACTGAGTGCAGCCGAACGTCGGGCGTTGCTCAACAGCGAAAAAGATACCTACGTTCGCATTTCTGATTTATACGGGGTAGTGCCTGCCATCTGTGGCAAGGTCGAGCTGGTGTACGAAGGGGAAGTAGAGGGGCCTGTTATTGTGGCGCAGAATCTGATTGGCAAAGCGATCCGTACCCAATTCCTGAATTTTTTCCCTAATCCTGAAAAAGCAAAGAAATCGAAGCGGAATCCATTTGCCAAAATCACCGACTGGTTTGGAGCCAATAATGAAATGGATCTGATGAGTGATATGACCAATCGCGAGTATGAGGCGCGTCTAAAAACTATCGAAGGACTTGACGATTTTGTAGATGAATTTACCGCGCGCCTGCCAAAAGAAGAAAAACTCTTTATGATGGAGTTTGCCCTGCACGGGATGGCTGAGTACTCGCTCATTGGGAAACAGGCTCTTGACAAAGGTACCCATTTCAAGGATTTGGTGAGTAGCATGTTCTCCGGGCCGGGAGCAGAAGATGACGACGATGACACTTATGGCTTTGACTTCGATGACGACGATGATGATGATAACGGAAAGCCATTTTGACTCGCATTCCAAACATTTAGAGAGTTTAGCCCTCACATTTTAGGGAATTGTCATTTATTAATTCTCTAACCACTAGTACCTCAAGCAGCAATGCCCCGCTCGGTCGAGCGGGGCATTGCTGCTTGAGGTACCTTCAAATACGGAATCTGAAAGCCAGTAATGAAAAAAAATTATTCGGGCGAGCCTTCGTCCACTATGTTAGGTTCGCTAGTGTCTACCAGTACTTCGGGGTCTCCACTTACCTTGGCTTTAATTTTATTTTCCAGTTCTTCCATCAGTTCGGGATTGTCCTTGATCAGGGACTTGACCGCGTCACGGCCTTGACCCAGGCGATTCCCATCATAACTAAACCAGGAACCTGATTTTTTGACGATATCCAGTTCAACGGCCAGGTCGATAATTTCACCGGCCTTGGAAATTCCCTCACCGTACATGATATCGAACTCAATCACTTTGAAAGGAGGAGCCAGTTTGTTTTTGACCACTTTCACACGGGTACGGTTCCCCAGGATATTATCGGCGCTCTCCTTAATCTGACCCACGCGCCGGATGTCGAGACGAACGGAGCAGTAGTATTTCAGGGCATTACCCCCCGTAGTGGTTTCGGGATTGCCAAACATAACCCCAATCTTTTCACGCAGCTGGTTGATGAAGATGCAGCAGCAACCCGTTTTGCTGATGACACCGGTAAGCTTACGTAAAGCCTGCGACATCAGACGCGCCTGGAGGCCCATCTTGCTGTCACCCATTTCGCCTTCCAACTCGGCACGGGGCACGAGAGCAGCCACGGAGTCGATCACGATAATGTCCAAGGCACCGCTACTAATCAGATGCTCAGTAATTTCAAGAGCCTGCTCGCCGCTATCGGGCTGCGAAATAAGTAGATTTTTGGTATCGATTCCCAGTTTTTCGGCATAGGAACGGTCGAAGGCATGTTCGGCATCCACAATAGCAGCAAGGCCGCCTTTCTTCTGGGCTTCAGCAATGCAATGCATCGCCAGGGTAGTCTTTCCTGACGATTCAGGACCATAAATTTCGACCACGCGACCGCGGGGCATACCGCCGATTCCCAAAGCCAAATCCAGACCCAGCGAGCCGGTTGAAATAGTGGGGATATCCAAAACCTTGCTATCGCTAAGGCGCATTACGGTACCTTTCCCGTAGGTTTTGTCTAATTTCTCGAGTGTCGTTTGCAGGGCCTTAAGTTTGCTGTCTGCGTCAACTGCTTGTGCCATAAAGGAAGTTTGAAAATTTTGTTTGAAACATAAAAAAGGCGGTCGAATGTACGTCCCAACCGCTTCCGCATTGTATTGAATTGAAGTGTAAATATATATTTAATTATTGACATAGCCAATTCATTCTTGTATTATAATCAATACTTTTTTTATGCCTATGCAAGACCCTCTGAATTACTATTTCAGCGGTTCCTGACCTTCTGCATTTTGCCGATATTTTATTGATTGTAGCCAACAGAATGTCCTGCTTCGCACGAAAAAAGGCCAGAATTAGACTCAAGCATACCGCTTTACGCATAATCGCTAGCCACCTGTTTTCCTATGGAATTAAGGATCAGGTACCTTACTATTTTTGTATATTTCTGCTGTATGATATGAGGCAGGTGGGAACGCTGCAATCGGGCTAGCGCCTACATGCCAGGCTGTATTCTGCCAAACTGGGGATGTGAGAGCTAGGGAGATAGGGCAGAAGGCCGCTAAACGTACCCCCTCCTATAAAAACTGGGAATTGAACATAGTCAAGATCAACGCCTGGGCTTTGCGTATAAATAAATTATTCAAAAAAGAACACCAGTTTCCTGGAAACTGATTATGCTCATCTCTTATGCGATTTCAGGCCTCTATTTTTGTCAAAAAAATATTCGCCTTCAATTGTCTTTTTTATGGAAATCTTCTTGTTCTTCGTTGCCCACTGGTACCTTTCTCTGCTTATGCAGACTTTTTTTCTGCATCGCTACGCCGCGCACAAAATGTTTACGATGAGTCCGGTCTGGGAAAAGTTTTTCTATACCCTTACTTGGATTTTTCAGGGATCATCGTTTCTGAGCCCTTACGCGTACGGGGTCATGCACCGGCTGCACCATGCCTATGCCGACACCGAAGAAGACCCCCATTCGCCGGGTTTCTCGAGTAGCGTAGTGGACATGATGTGGAAAACCAAAAACTACTACAACACCATTTTGAATCATCAGGATACTATTGAGCCGAAATTTAAAAGAGGGGTACCTCACTGGGCGTTTATGGAGCGGCTGGGCGACTCCTGGGTTTCGCGTTTAGGCTGGGGGGTACTTTACACACTTTTTTACATACATTTTGCCACGGCCTGGTGGATGTTCCTGTTGCTGCCTATTCACTACCTGATGGGCCCCGTGCATGGCGTGATTATCAATTGGTACGCCCACCGATATGGTTACGTGAATTTCAAGGTGGACGATACGGCGAAGAATCTGATACCCTTCGATTTCCTGATGATGGGCGAGTCCTACCACAACAACCACCACAAGTTCGGCGGCCGGGCCAATTTTGGCATCAAATGGCATGAATTCGATCCTACCTACCCGCTCATCAGGCTATTAAACGCACTACACGTGATCAAGCTGAAAGCCAATAACGACTTGAAATACATGTAAAAGCAGTTCTTGGAAAGTCGATTTACTGCCTGGCCTTTGCCCGATTAATGCGCACCAGCTGCATGAATTGGCAAGGCTTTTTTGTGTAGGTTTTGGGCAAAGCAGAAATGATCCTACATTTGACCGGCCAACCGCCTTTCAGATTTTTCGGGCGGGTGATTTTAAACTTACTGCTTCGAATATGCTCAAAACCATTGCCTGGGGGACCTTACTGGTACTCATTCTTGTAGGCTTGTTTTATCGTAATGAAATCCGCTATGGCTGGTGGCAGGCTTCGGGGCAAATCCACATTCTCAGGAACGTCCAGGATGTGGAGGAAGTCATGGCTGATCCAGCCTTCCCCGATTCGCTCAAACGGCGCATCGCGTTAATTCAGGAAATTAAAAAGTTCGGCGTGGATTCGCTGGGGCTCAATCCTTCGAAAAACTATACGACATTCTACAATCAGCACGGTAAGCCCATTCTGTGGGTCGTGACGGCATCGGAGCGGTACAAACTGGCCGCCAAAGAATGGAAGTTTCCGCTGGTGGGTACCTTTCCCTACAAGGGGTTTTTTGAGGAGGAAAAAGCCAATCAGCAGGAGGCTGAACTGATTCAGGCGGGGTACGACACGGACATTAATGAAGTGTCGGCCTGGTCGACGCTAGGGTACCTTAAGGACCCCATTTTATCCAGCATGTTGTACCGTTCTCAGGGTAGCCTGACGAACCTGATTTTACACGAATTGACCCACGGAACGCTTTTTGTGAAAAACAATCTGGAATTGAACGAGAACCTGGCGAGCTTCGTTGGCGATTGGGGAGCGATCCGTTTTCTTACCTACAAATACGGTCCGGAATCAGAAGAATTGAAAAAATACGAATTCTCCAAAAAGTACAACGATGCCTATTCGCAGCATATCTTGCGGGGAGGTCGGCAACTGGATAGTTTGTATGCCACGTTCAGGGATCAGAAAGTGGAAGTACGGAAGGATACCCTTAAAAGGAATCTGATTCGACAGATCGTTTCCTCGGCCGATACACTACTGGCTGGTCAGGTGACGTTCAGTAAGAAAGCCGATAGCACGGAAACCAAACTGCCGAATAATGCGTATTTTATAGGGTATCAGACCTATAAGTCGAAGCAGAACACATTTCGAAAAGAGTTTGAGCAAAAATTTGGCGGGGATTTTAAAAAGTACATGAAGTATCTGAAAGATAAGTACCCATCCCTGTAAGAAAGCCCTTCACAGCTATGAAAATTAGGGAACTATGAAACACAAACAGCTAATCATCTTAATCTTTGCAGGCCTGGCGCTGGGCGTAACCGCCTTCCGGATGAAGGACACCTACCGTCAGGTTCCCAATAGTAGTTTTGGTACCGGCGAACGCATCGAGTACCGCGTGCATTACGGATTCATCAATGCGGCGGAAGCGAAAGTGGAGGTGGCCAATTCTTTAGTGAGGGTCAACAATCGTCCCTGCTACCGCGTGAACGTCACGGGCCGCACCGTAGGAGCTTTTGATCTGGTGTCGCGGGTGCGTGACCAATGGCGGTCCTACATCGACACGTCGGCTATTTTGCCGCAGATGTTCCAACAGAATATTGAAGAGAACAAGTACCGGAAACAGGAAACGCTGACTTTCAACCACGGTAGCGACGTAGTGTACCTGGACGACAAGGAAGAAAAAAAGTCATTCAAGGTACCTGATAATGTCCATGACGTGATCAGCGGCTACTATTTTCTGCGTACCATGAATTTTGACCGCCTGAGCGAAGGTCAGTTGATTGAGGTACCTACCTTTTTCTCAGGCGAGGTGTACCCCATGCGAGTACGGTACCGGGGTAAGGACGTAATCAAGACGAAGTTCGGGAAAATTCGGGTCATCAAGCTCAACCCGGTCATGCCTAATAACAAGCTGTTTAAAGGCGATGATTCGGTTCGTATATGGGTGTCCGACGACGAAAACAAGGTACCCGTAAAAGTGGAAGTGGATTTGTGGATCGGGGCTTTGGAAATGGATTTGAAGTCGTTTAAAGGCTTACGTAACGACTTTACCTGGATGTAGAGAAGGGATAAGCTTGTGAAATTTTAATTCGTCCGCTATTGCTACGTGGCGTCAATGGCGGAATGTTCTGAAAAGCAACTTTCGTATGTTCTGAAGCTGCCTGAATGGAAAAGGCAGCTTGTTTTTTTTCAGGGAAATGAAGGTCTGCTGACTGGCACCGAAGCTTTGGTAGAACTGAGCAATACTAGGTACCTCAGGACTTTCAAAATCAAAGGCTTCTATCCGTCCGGCTTTTTCCTGAAAGTAACGATCCAATAAAAAAGTCCGGGCATTGCCCTTGCGCCCTACCGCATCGGCCGCATTGAAAATGTAGATTCCCATTCCTTTATTTTCCAGAATCATGATGCCCGCGTGAATCTTGCCGTGTCGATAGGTATACCGGATGAGTGCTACTTTCTTTTCCTGCAAAAGTTGGATCAGAGTTCGTAATAGTACGTAAGCACTTTCGTGTATACCTTGAATCTGGATAGCGTGATTTTCTTTGAAAAGCTGGATCAGCGGTTCGATATCGTCTGATTCAACCCATTCCCAAAGATACTTCCTGGATTTTTTTAGATTTTTTGTCCGATCAACTGTGTACTCACTGGCTAGATCGACATAGGATTTTTCCAGATTCAGCCAATGGGTTGTTTTTTCCAGTACCTCGAAATCTGGGCAGGTAGGTAGGAGCCGGCGAAGGGCCACCGTATGGCAAGGGTGAAAATCATATACCGAAATATAGGGAAAATGCCGGCCAAGGCTTCTGAGAAAAAACTCTACTTGACTTTCCGAAACCTCTTCTCTTGAAAATAATCCCAGATACTGACAGAACAACGGCTGCTGCACGAGGGCCATGCCCCACTTCGTGCGAACAGGGAGCGGCATTACAGTTCTATACTTACAATGAGGGATAAGTTGATGAACAGAATTGAGGGCGCTATCTACCGTCAACTTTCCACTATCAACTAGTACAAGGGCCTGCCAATGGGGAGAAACGCAGTCAAGGTACCAGGTGTAAGCGTACACTACAGAATGTCGGGCCTCGTCAATCAGTGCATTCCAGGCCCGGTCATCGATTTGATCACGTTTCAGCAGAATCGGCTTATTCACCTATTTGAAGTAGCTGCGGAGTTTTTGCACCGTTTCATCTACGTCCGGGTCGGAGCCCATCAGCTCGTTGATGCTCTGGATGGAGTGAATTACCGTGCTATGGTCGCGTCCCCCAAAGTGGTAGCCGATGGATTTGAGAGGCAGGTCAGTAT
This sequence comes from Salmonirosea aquatica, assembly GCF_009296315.1. Taxonomy (NCBI): domain Bacteria; kingdom Pseudomonadati; phylum Bacteroidota; class Cytophagia; order Cytophagales; family Spirosomataceae; genus Salmonirosea; species Salmonirosea aquatica. The sequence continues at coordinate 990,113 of NZ_WHLY01000002.1, read as the reverse complement.
ATTCCTTGGCCAGAAACATGGCCAGCTGGCGCGGGTACACACTTTCTTTCTTGCGGCTTTTACTTTTCATATCGGCCACGGTTATTTCAAAATGGTCGGCCACCACTTCCTGAATGGTATCGATGGTCACTTCCTTTTCTTCATTCAGGACAATGTTTCTGAGCGTATTCTTGGCCAGTTCCACGTCGATCTCCCGGCGCGTCAGCGAAGCCTGGGCCATCAGGGAAATGATAACACCTTCCAGTTCACGTACGTTGGAATTCACGCTGTGGGCCACGTATTCGATCACATCATTCTCGATGAAAATGCCCTCGGCCTGTAATTTTTTCTGAATAATGGCAATCCGGGTTTCGAAATCAGGAGTTTGCAGATCGGCGGTCAGACCCCACTTGAAGCGCGACAGCAGGCGGTCCTGCAGGCCCTGAAGTTCGCGGGGAGGACGGTCGCTGGTCATGATGATCTGCTTGCCGAGCTGGTGCAGGTGATTGAATATATGAAAGAAAGTATCCTGCGTTTTTTCTTTACCCGACAGAAACTGCACGTCATCGATTACAAGGACATCCACTTTCATGTAGAAATCCGTGAAATCCTGCAACACATTATTTCGGATCGAATTGATGAACTGGTTGGTGAATTTCTCGGACGAAACGTACATCACCACCTTCTCATTGAAATGGTTGCGGATGTAGTTGCCGATCGCCTGCACGAGGTGGGTCTTGCCCAGCCCGACGCCTCCGTACACCATCAGCGGATTAAAGGAAGTCAGGCCAGGGCGTTGCGCTACCGCGAAGCCCGCCGAACGGGCCAGTCGGTTGCAGTCACCCTCGATGAAGTTGTCGAACGAATAATTCTGGTTGAGGTAAGTGTCAAGCTGGAGCGAATCCTGATCCTTGGGTGGGGTTGAATTAAGCCTTGGATCGGTCTGGAAATTATCCGGTCTTGAATTCTGAGGGTTTTTGGTAGTCGGTACATTGACTGTCAAGGGCTGGTGACGCTCCGTGCCGGGATCTACAATAATCGAGTATTCCAGCATACCATCACGCCCGATGGCGTAATCGAGTGCATCGCGCAGCAAATGAACAAAATTATCTTCCAGCCACTCATAAAAGAACTGACTCGGCACCTGAATGGTAAGCACCTTCCCGCTTAGGCGCAGGGGACGGATCGGCTCAAACCATGTTTGGAAGCTCTGATCCGGGATATTCTCCTGAATGATCCGAAGGCACTTGTTCCATACAATGTCCACTTCGCGCGGAGGAGCAACTCTTTCCAAGGTGAAACTTAGCTGATCTGGTGTCATGTTCAATTTCGGGGGAGGCAAAGATAGCAAAATGATCCCGTGTGCTGCCTAAAATTTGTTCCTGAAATTACCATTGAAATAATCATAAATCAAGCCGCTTGATAAAACTAAAGGAATAGTACAATCCCCGAAAAGGACAATTGGAAATCGGCCTACCCGGCAATAAAAAAAATGTAATACCAAATTCGTAGATTTGCTTGGATGCGAAAAATCATCCTGTTTTTTAATCAATTTTTTTTGTATGGAGCCCTCCTTTTTATCGGAATTTTCAGCATTGCCTAAGAATAGTTGGCAACAGAAGCTCGAAGAAGAATTGAAAGGCCGCTCCTTTGCCGAGGTACAGCATGAGGTTGCCAATCATCTGACGATGGCACCTTATTACGTGGCCGCTGACCTAGCTGGCTACGCGGTTTATAAGGAAATACAGGCTTGCCAACGGCAAACGCCCGGCTGGCTTACCCTACCGGTGATTGATTTCGAGGTTCCTAATGAAGTCAATCAGCGCATCAGAAATCAGTTGCAACAGGGTGCGGATGGGATTTGGCTGGATTGCGGTAGTACGCCGCTGAGCCATCTGGAACTGACTAAAACCCTGCACACAGTCCGATTGACTGATACGCCCGTTTTTCTGGATAGTCCGGAGGCTGCTCCTGCAATCATTAGTGAATTGACGCAGGGATCAAGCTACTACCTGAAAGGTGGCGTCGTTTACGATCCGGTAGCAGATTGGATGCGAACCGGACAGAATTTTTCAACGGCTTTTGATGGGATTGCTCAGGGAATGGCTTTAACGAAAGCCATGCGCGAGTTCCGATCTTATAAGGTTGAAAGTCATATTTTCCACGAAGCCGGGGCCGATGTGGTGCAGGAACTGGCATACACGCTGGCTTCTTTTGTTACGTACCTGGATCAATTGACCGAACGGGGCGTTTCGCCGCTACTGGCGGCCAACCGATTTGTTTTCGCTATTTCGGTGGGTACTGACTACCTGACCGAAATCGCAAAGCTGCGGGCGTTAAGATACCTGTACCAAAAAGTTACCCGCGCCTATGGCCTGCCCGACGAACTTTGCCAGGCATACATTCAAGGACAAAGTTCACGGTTGTACCAATCGGCTCATTCTTCGCATACCAATATTGTCCGGCAAACGGCCGAAGCCATGAGCGCGGTAATGGGAGGCTGCGACGCGCTTAGCATTTTGCCTTACGATGCTGCTTTCGCTGAGCCTTCCGAATTTTCGGAGCGTATGGCTCGGAATATTTCTTTGGTGTTAAAAAACGAAAGTTACCTAGATAAGGTAGCCGATCCGGCAGCGGGTTCCTATTACCTAGAAATCTTGACGGCCCGGTTGGCTGGGGAAGCTTGGGCAATTTTTTTGGAAATAGAGTCAAAAGGGGGCTTGCCGAAGGCATTTGAACAGAACTTCATTCAGCAGGCAATCGAGCATTCCTGGAATCAAAAAGTGGCCGAATTTCAAAACGGACGCGTGATGGTAGGGGTAAATAAATTTCAGGAAAAAAATGAAGAGGTACCCCTGTCGGTGAAAATAAGAGCGCAAAATGTTACGCCCCATTGGGAATACGGTTTACTGAAAGCAAGAACGTTGGTTGAGGTTGCAGGTACCTATGAGCAATAAAGTATGAAGCCGAACTTTGAGAAAATAACTAATCCTGAACTGAAGCGGAGCCAGGGTGCCGATTCTACTAAACCGTATCCGACTTCGGAAGGTATCAAACTGAAAGCCAACTACGGAGCGGAAGATTTGACCGATGCCGGGCATTTGGATTTTGGAGCCGGGGTACCTCCCTACCTGCGTGGGCCCTACGCCAGCATGTACGTACAGCGGCCCTGGACCATCCGGCAGTATGCGGGCTTCTCGACCGCCGAAGAATCCAATGCTTTCTACCGCCGTAACCTGGCCGCCGGGCAAAAAGGCCTTTCCGTGGCCTTCGATCTGGCGACGCATCGAGGCTACGATTCGGATCATCCGCGCGTGGTGGGCGATGTGGGTAAAGCGGGGGTGGCCATTGATTCGGTGGAGGATATGAAAATCCTGTTCGACCAGATTCCGCTCGACCAGATGTCGGTATCCATGACCATGAACGGGGCGGTGATTCCGGTGATGGCATTTTTCATCGTGGCCGCCCAGGAACAGGGGGTACCTTTGGAAAAACTTTCGGGTACTATTCAGAATGATATTCTGAAAGAATTCATGGTGCGCAATACCTACATCTACCCGCCCGCGCCCTCCATGCGGATCATCGGGGATATATTTGCGTACACGGCGCAGCACATGCCCAGATTTAACTCCATCAGTATCAGTGGTTACCACATGCACGAGGCGGGTGCTCCCGCCCATCTGGAGCTTGCCTACACCCTGGCCGATGGCTGGGAGTACCTGCGCACCGGGTTGGGGGCAGGGTTGGACATCGATGGTTTCGCGCCGCGGATTTCATTCTTCTGGGGCATCGGGATGAACCATTTCATGGAAATAGCCAAACTGCGGGCGGGAAGGGTACTTTGGGCCAAAATTGTAAAAAAACTCGGTGCCAAAGATGACAAATCCATGGCACTGCGGACACACTGCCAGACGAGTGGATACAGCCTAACTGAGCAGGACCCATTTAACAACATAGCTCGTACGGTGATTGAGGCTACAGCGGCGGTGCTGGGCCACACGCAGTCGTTGCACACCAATTCACTGGATGAGGCGATGGCCTTACCTACCGACTTTTCGGCCCGGATTGCCCGGAACACACAGCTTTTTCTACAATACGAAACCGATATTTGTCATGCTGTGGACCCGTGGGGAGGCTCTTACTATCTGGAGTACCTTACTCACGAATTAATTGAAAAAGCCTGGGCCCTGATCGAAGAAGTGGAAAGTCTGGGAGGCATGGCGAAAGCCATCGAAACCGGACTTCCCAAAATGCGCATCGAAGAAGCTGCGGCCCGCAAACAGGCCCGCATCGATTCGGGAAAGCAAATCATCGTGGGCGTCAATAAGTATCAGACTGATAGCCAACAGGACATTGACGTACTGGACATTGATAATAAAGCCGTCCGTGAGTCGCAGATTATCAGGCTGAATGAAATAAAAAGCACCCGAAACCAAACAAGGGTAGAAGGTACCCTGGCGGCTCTGACTGTTGCCTGCCGTGAGGAGGGAGGCATGGACATGCGCAGTAATTTGCTGGCCCTGGCCGTTGAAGCCGCACGCGAACGAGCCACTCTGGGCGAAATCTCCGATGCCATGGAGCAAGTTTTTGGTCGATATAAAGCTACCATAAGATCCATATCCGGCGTGTATAAATCCGAAGTATCCGACGATGAAAATTTTAAATTAGCCCGGGAAATGGCCGATCGATTTGCCGAACTCGACGGTCGCCGCCCCCGTATCTTGGTAGCCAAAATGGGCCAGGACGGTCACGACCGGGGCGCCAAAGTCATCGCCACCAGTTTTGCCGACCTCGGTTTCGATGTCGATGTAGGTCCGCTGTTCCAGACGCCAGAAGAAGTTGCCCGCCAGGCCATTGAGAACGACGTGCACGTGGTAGGCGCATCGAGCCTGGCCGCCGGTCATAAGACGCTGGTACCCCAACTGATTGAAGAACTACGAAAACTGGGGCGCGAGGACATTATGGTAATCGCCGGTGGCGTCATTCCGGCACAGGACTACCAGTTTTTGCATCAAGCGGGCGTTAAGGGAATATTTGGGCCCGGTACGGTCATTTCTATTGCGGCGCAAAAGATCTTATCGGACTTGATGGGGGAGGGGAATTAGGATAATGTAAGAATTCCTATAATCCCGCTTCCCGCTGAAATCCGCGTACCAGGGTAGTATATTCATTCACCATTTGCCGTTCCGTGGGTGCGTCCCAGCCCAATTCCCCCGCCATTAAGTCGCAGACGGTCGGCAGACAGGCCAGGGTAGCGTCCCAATCCGTAATTTCCATGCGAATGCGACGAGCCAAAAAGTCGCGGGGGGTAGCGGCCATTTCGTAGCGAGCGGCAAAAACTACCTCAGCTTTGAGGTAGGGTAGGTTGGGAAGTAGGCGGTCGGCCAGGGTAGCATCGGTCTTGATGAGTCCAACCACCCTTTCGGCCCGCGATCCGTATTTCAGAATCAGGTGTTTGCAAGTATCTTCGCCTAAATCATATTCCTGTTGAATAGTTTTCCAGGCATCGTAATTGAAATTTTCGCCACCCGCCAGCAGGTGATCAGCGGTCAGGCAGGGATTGTTTTGTTCTAGTAGCTCTTCCACTTTATCCACAGCATCTTTAGCCATGAGACGGTAGGTGGTCCATTTTCCTCCCAACAGGCTCACCAGGTTAGATTTACTATCGTGCTCCACCTCATGGTCACGGGTAAGGCCTTTCGTAGACTTGGTAGGATCGGCAGCCAACAAAGGACGCAACCCACCAAATCCCGCTTTGATGTCACCGGATTCGGGGTCTTTTTTCAGGTAGGGCCGAAGGGTATCCAGCAAAAAATTAACTTCACTTTGCTCCAGAACGGGTTCGTTCTCAACATTACGGTACTCGGTATCGGTGGTACCTACCACAAGTTGACCTTCAAATGGGATGGCGAACACTACCCGGCCATCGCTGGTTTTGGGAATCAGCATGGCATCGGTGCTGTTCAGGGTTTCATAGGGTAGTACCACGTGCACGCCCTTGCTGGGCCGCATCCGATTGGGTAGTGTCGGGTTGGCCAGTAGCCGGATACGGTCGGCAAACGTACCGGTACAGTTCACAAACACCTTTGCTTTGATTGAGAAGGTTTGGTGCGTAAAGGCGTCTTCCACCGAACAGGCGGAGAGTTTGCCAACCGGGTCTTTCAGAAAACCGAGCACTTCCACGTAATTGGCCACAGCTACCCCTTGCTCATGGGCTGACTGCACGAGCGCCAGACAATAGCGAGCGTCGTCGTGCTGGCCGTCGTAATACAGTACCGCACTATGGAGCTTGTCTTTATCTAGAGTAGGCATTCGGCTCAATACCTCTTTTTTTGAGAGCCATCGGCCCTTGGGTAGGGTATCGTCATTGGCAAACCAGTCGTACATTTTCAAGCCAATGCTGTAGTACACTCCTTCAATCCACGAAAAAACCGGCGTTAGTAAGGCTAGAGGGCGGGCCAGATGCGGGGCGTTTTTTATCACGATGTGCCGTTCCTCCAGGCCGTGTCGGACTTGCTTCAGTTGCGCAAAATCAAGTTTGGTAAAGGCTTGCTCAAGGTAGCGGACTCCTCCATGTATGAGTTTAGTGGAGCGGGAGGAGGTTTCGGAGGCAAAATCCTTTTTATCAATCAACGCGACCCGGTAGCCTCGCAGGGCGGCATCCAGCGCACAACCTGCTCCACTCGCGCCTCCGCCAATGATACAGATATCGAAATTTTCAGATTGCAGACGGGAAAGGTTGTCGGCGCGGTTCATGGGCATGTACGATAGAGAAGGAAGTCGGATCTCCACAAAACTAGCACGTTTTGAACGGAGAAAAAACCATTCGTCCCAGCCAATGCAGGTTTTTAGCTACCCTACAGGTCTACCATAGACTCGGGCACATTTTTACGGAGTTTGCCCAACGCCCGTTGAATCAGATTACGCACGGTTTGTTCCTTAATAGCCAGTTGCGTGGCTACTTCCCGAACCGAATTGTTTCGGTAGTACCTCAGCATTACTACCTCGTGTTCCCGCTTGGAAAGGGTACCCAGAGATTCGGACAACCATCGGCCACTGTGGTCAGATGACTCCTCTCGAATCCAGTGACTTTCGCAACACTCCGTCCATGCCTGAGACTCATGGGTTTCATCCAATCCGTACGTAGAGTTTTTTGATAGCAGGTGAATGCGTCGCCGTAAGGATCGGCACAGGTAATACCGAACTGATACGTTATCAGCCAGATTTTTCCGCATCCGCCACAGATCCAGGTACAGGTCATGGATAGCATCCTGAATCACCATGCGATCTGCCCCCAACCTCTGCCCATACCGATGCAAAGTAGGGAAGTAAGCTTCGTACAGCCATGTGAAAGCCTGGAGATTGCTCTGCTTAAACTCCTGCCAAATAAAACTCTCATCCGGTAATGGGTCAGCGTATAGGTGCGAAGCGGCCAAAATGGTTTGGGGTATAATTTAGTAGCTATATAAAGGAATGCTCATTTTCTAATCCAGACTTTCACTTCTGGGAAGTGATTTTCTCTCCGAGAAAATTTAAAAGTAAAAATAACTTTTAATAGACTAAGAAAAAACAGAAATGCAAAAAAAAGTAAAAATAGTAATGAAATGGGAGCAGAGGCAGAATCGGAACCTAACCAATCAGTTCCTTGCTATTGGGCGTCAGATTCAGGAAACTGGTGAATTTTTCGCGGTATCGCGCTTCGTCCAGCTGATAAAAGTAGGCGCCTTTTTTTGAGCTGGACCTGTCCTTTTCCCAAAGTTTGACCAGCAGACCGGAAGCCAGAATCATGCGGCGGAAATTGCCTTTGTCGAGCTGGGTTTCAAAGATGGCATCGTACAAAAGACGGAGTTGGGTAAGTGTGAATTTCTTGGGAAGCAACTCAAATCCAATCGGATGCAGGGCCGCTTTGTACTTCAATTTGGCCTTGGCGTAATCGACCATTTGCTTGTGATCGAAAAGGAGATCGGGTAGGTGCGAAATAGAAAACCAGCGGGCTTCGTATTCGTGCGTGATCTGATGCTCGTAATTATGGATGTTGATCAGGGCAAAGTAGGTAACTGAGATGGTACGTTCGACCGGATCGCGGGTAACATCGCTGAAAACCTTGAGTTCTTCGAGGTATACATCGGTCATCCCGGTGAGCTTGACCAGAATACGCTTCGCTGCCTGATCCAGCGTTTCTTTTTCTTCCAAAAGCCCTCCCATCAGAGCCCATTGACCTTTTCCGGGTTCAATGTGGCGCTTTACCAACAGGGATTGAAGCCCGTTCTCATCGTACCCGAATACGATGCAGTCAATGGCTACCAGAATACGATCGCCATGTGTGTAGCGATAGGTGGAGGTGGGAGAGGAAAATTGTAAATTAGTCACTTCAATTGCTGCCCGTCTGTTTTTACGGTAAAGTCATAAGTTAGTTGATTCTTACTTCATCTGGACTACAATTTCTGGTTGATACCCTGATATTTAGTTTTTCAAAGTCGGTATTCACAGGGCTGGCTTATAGAAAAGAAGAGGGTGATTTCTGATTGTTGTGGGGCTTTAGCTAGGTACCCTAGCCGGGCTTTGTGGGAATATGAACTCACCTTTGATAACAAGTAGGGCTACTTTTTTCAAGTATTATCTGACATATAGTACCTCCTTCCAGAAGACTGAAAATTGTACTTTCATAAGGGTAACCATACGATTAGGAATACTTTTTTTAACTAAATCATCACCTTGAAACTGTAAATCCCCTTACTGATGAAAAAAATCCTGCTCCTGACCGACTTTTCTGAAACTTCCCGCAAGGCCATTGATTTTGCACTGCAATTGTACAAAGGAATAGCCTGTGAGTTTACCGTACTCAATTGCTATATCGAATTGCCTCTATCCAACGACCAGGTCGATGAGGTAGTTGACCATAATGCCCAATCCCGTATCAACGAATATGTTGACGCGTTGAAACAAAAGAATTCTGATGGGGATTTTTCATTCCGAGGCACCGCTATTGGGGGTAACCTGGCCGTGGCGGTAACAGGAATCTACGAAAAGGTACCTTTTGATGCAGTAGTGGTAGGTGCAAGCGGGACCGGCAGCAGTGTGCGCCTGGGTAGTGTAGCCACCGAAATCATCCGGGCGGCCAGGTACCCTGTCCTGGTAGTTCCGTCTTCGGTACCGGTCAAACCTGTTCAGAGGATAGTAGTAGCCATCGACTATCAAAACTTCCGCATGCCTGAGGTACTTGCACCCGTTAGGGAACTGATGAAGAGCGGAATGTCGGGGTTAGTTTTTCTTAGTATTTTGGACCCGGATTCTTCGGATTCAGAAGTAGATAGCCAGGAAAAAAGGCTTTTAAATGAGTATTTTCTAGGGTATAATCCACAACACCACTATACCAAAAATGACTCGCCCGCTGCTGGAATTGAAGCCTTCATTTCCAGCCATGAAACCGACCTACTGGTAACGGTTTCGCACCACCACAGTTTGTGGGACGTACTGCTGAACCGAAGTACAAGCCGAATACTTGCCTACGATGCTCAGGTACCCTTGCTGGTACTATCTGAAACCGTTCCTGATCCGACGGATGAATTGCCTTCACCTGATTGGAATGTCATACTGTAATACTCAACTACCATGAAAAAGGACACAACGAGCCATCTTAGGCACTTTGAAAGCATGCTTTGGCAAAACGAGCTCGAATACAACCGCCGTGAACTTGCGATTTTCGAGAGTTACCTTTTAAACAAAGGAGCATGCATACAGCCCTACAAACTGACTGATTTGATGAGTCAACTCCATCAATACCTGCAATCAGTCGATAAATTGTTGGATGAAATCAGACCTGAAACCCGGGTAATGCCTCTTGCTGCGAACGGGGATATTTCTAAAGGTAGGAAGACAGAGTGCGCGCAGTGGCATATTCGGGAAGAGATGTTTTACTTCGAGCAAAGCTACCGCCAGTTCAGGCATAGGTTCTGCTCCTTTGCGGAGGGACTGGAGGTAGCGTAAATAATGGCCTTCGCAAAGTGACGGTATGATTGTTTTACGTCTATACGTTGTCGAATTGTTTGAACCTATTAGATTTGAGCAATTCTAATTTTTACTAATGTTCACTTAAAAATAAGAAAATCATGGGATTGATGTCATTTTTGAAAGGAGTTGGCGAAAAAGTCTTTAAAAAAGAGGAAGCCGCCGCTCCTACCCCCGAGGCGGAACCACTGCGGGCAAGTAGTTTGCTGGCCCACGTGAAAGCCCTGGGTCTGGCGTATAAAACTATTCAGGTAAAAACTTCCGGCGACACGGTGATTCTGGAGGGCGAGGTAGAAAAACAGGCTGACGCCGAAAAAATTGCCTTGGCGGTAGGTAACGTAGAGGGTGTAGCTGTTGTGGATAACCGCATGACTGTGGCCGATCCCGCTCCCGAAGCACAGTACCACACCGTAGAGAAAGGCGATACGCTTTCGAAGATTGCCAAGCAATACTATGGCGATATGATGAAGTACCCACAGATTTTTGAGGCCAACAAGCCCATGCTTTCCGATCCTGACAAAATATATCCAGGACAGGTACTTCGCATCCCGGCTCTGTCATAGAAGATAGATTTCAAAGAACAAAAAGGGGCTTCCACTATTTTAAGTGGAAGCCCCTTTTTGCATAAGGTAACAGGTACCTACTTGATGTTCTTACGTCGGTTCCGCTGAAAATCTTCCAGCACGAATCCGCCCAGCCCCTGCAAGTTACTGTAATAGGCCCGACCATTATTGACTTCTGTGAAGTTCTGCACGAATTGCTTGAGGTAGGGATCCGAGGCAATCATGAAGGTCGTGACCGGGATATCCAGCCGACGGCACTGGGCAGCAAGGGTAAGTGTTTTGCTGACGATTTTCCGATCCAGGCCAAAGCTATTCTTATAGTATTTTATCCCTTCTTTCAAACAGGTAGGCTTGCCGTCGGTGATCATGAAAATCTGCTTGTTGCGGGTTTTCTTCCGACGCAGCAAATCCATCGCCAGTTCCAGCCCGGCTACGGTGTTGGTGTGGTAGGGACCTACCTCAAGATAAGGTAAGTCTTTGACCTGAATCTGCCAGGCGTCGTTGCCAAATACGATAATGTCCAGCGAATCCTTGGGGTACTTGGTTTTGATTAGCTCGGCCATAGCCAGGGCTACCTTTTTGGCAGGCGTAATCCGATCCTCGCCGTACAGAATCATAGAATGGCTGATGTCGATCATCATCACGGTGGAAGTTGTCGTTTTCTGTTCTTTTTCCACCACTTCCAGATCCTGCTCCATCAGCGTAAAATCGCCAATACCGTGATTGACTTGTGCATTTTTGATGGATTCAGTCATAGAAATCTGTTCCAGCGTGTCGCCAAACTGATAGGGGCGCACGTCGCTGCTCAGTTCGTCACCCGTCCCCGTGAAAGGCGTGTGGTGATTACCCCCCGACTTGGAGCGTTTTAGTTTACCGAATATTTCGTCCAGGGCACTCTTACGAATACTTTGCTCGCTCTTGGGCGTCATCACAACCTGCCCTTCACCATCTTTTTCGGTGATGTAGCCCTTGCGCTTCAGATCATCGTAGAAATCACCAATCCCGTACTGGTCATTGGTAAGGCCATAGCGGCGATCCAGCTCACTCAGCCACGACATGGCTTCCGTGACATTGCCGGATGTCATTAGCAGTAATTGCTGGAAAATATTGAGGAGTTGGTCAAACTTGCTGTTGGGCCCCTGCTCCTCGGGAATGAATTTTGAAAAATGATGTCCGAGCATATTGATTATGAATGAGTGACCGGGTCGCCGGTACGATGAATGATCAATAGAATAAGAATAATGGAGGTAGAGTTATTTCCTTTAACGTAAGATAGGGGTTTTTGGTTTTTATTCAAAAAAGGAAAGGCGGCCATTTGGCCGCCTTTGCATTGTAATGATCAGAAGCATCCAGGCTTCTATTCTGCTTTTTCGCCACAAAATTCCTCGTAGGCCATTTGCAAATGCTGGGCAATCATTTCCGCGGAGCGACCCTCGATATGGTGTCGCTCGATGAAGTGGATCAGTTCATCGTCTTTGAAGATGGCAATCGCGGGCGATGATGGTGGATAGGGTAGGGTGTACTCACGCATTTTGTTCACCGCGTCGGTGTCGACACCTGCGAAAACCGTCACCAGATTGTCGGGTTTTATTTCGCTCCGCGAAAGCGAGGCACGTACCCCGGGACGAGCCGCGCCAGCCGCGCAGCCGCACACCGAGTTGATAACCACCAGGGTGGTACCCTGGGCATTGGTCATGAAATTATCCACTGCTTCGGCGGTGGTAAGTTCCTGAAAGCCTACGTTGGTCAGTTCGGCTTTCATGGGGGCAACTAATTGTGGAGGATACATAATTTTTTGATTGAAAATGGATTGTTGAAAATGTAAAAAAATCAAAAGTGGATTGCCATCAGCCGATAGCGCTCTTACCTACATGAAGCCCAGCTCAAGCTTGGCCTCCTCGGTCATCATTTCGGTAGAGTAGGGTGGGTCGAAAGTAAGTTCCAGACTCACATCATTCACTCCGGGTACCTCTCGAATCCGCTGCTCTACCTCGCTGGGCAAGGTACCAGCCGAAGGGCAGGAAGGCGAAGTGAGCGTCATGGAAACGTACACATTGTTGACAGGAAATATCTTCAGATCGTAAATTAACCCTAGCTCGTATACATCGACTGGAATTTCGGGATCGTAAACCCGCTTGATGGCTTTTACGATTTCTTCTTTGAGTTCAGCTTCGGTGAGCGTGGTATTTTCCATGGTAATCAGATATGAGTTTTGAAATAAGAAACATGAGTGAGCGAATGAGTACTAAGGTACCTCCTGATTCTTATCACATTCGTTAGCTATTGATGCTTTGGTAGGCCAGACCGTACATTTTCATCTGCTTCACCATACTAGCCAGGCCGTTGGACCGGGTCTGGGCCAGATGCTGATGTAAGCCGATGCGCTCCATAAAGTAAAGGTCGGCGCTGGCGATTTCTTCGGGTTTATGTCCCGAAAGTACCTTGACCAACATACTGACCAGCCCTTTCACAATAATGGCGTCGCTGTCGGCAGCAAATTTCACTACATCGCCATCAGTTTCGGCATGTAGCCATACCCGCGACTGACAGCCCTTTATGATATTTTCCTCGGTCTTATATTGCTCAGATAACGGGGGCAGTTGCTTGCCCATGTCGATGATGTACTCGTACTTGCTTTCCCAATCGTCAAAAAGGGCAAAGTCTTCAATCAGTTCATCCTGTATTTCGTTGATAGACATTCTGTTGGTTGAAATAATGAAAAGTTTAATTGTTTAACAAAATTTTCCTGAAGCTGAATGAAACAGGAAAGCAGCACTTCAACTATTAAACTAAAACTACCCCAACATCTTCTTTACTTTATGCAAGCCTTGTACGAGCCGGTCGATTTCCTCGGTTGTGTTGTAAACAGCGAATGAGGCCCGTGAGGTTCCGGGAATACCAAAGCGTTGCATCAGGGGCTGGGTGCAATGATGCCCGGTACGGATGGCAATCCCCTGCTGATCCAGCAATACGCCAATATCCTGGTGATGAATGCCCTCCATCAGGAAAGAAATGACACTTACTTTTTCGGCGGCGGTACCGACAATTCTTAACCCATCGATACTTTTCAAGGCATCCGTTGCGTAGTCGAGTAAGTGGTGCTCGTAGGCTGCGATGGCTTCCTTGCCCAGATCGTCCACGTAATCCAGTGCTGTTTTAGCAGCCACTACGTCAGCAATGTTCGGGGTACCTGCCTCAAATTTATAGGGTAGTTCATTGTAGGTGGTTTTCTCGAACGTAACTTCCTTAATCATCTCGCCCCCCCGCGGTAGGGTGGCATGGCATTCAATAGTGCTTCCTTTCCATACAGCACCCCCATGCCCGTAGGTCCATAGATCTTATGGAGCGAAAGTGCATAAAAATCACAATCCAGTTTCTGGACATCGAGGCCCAGGTGGGCGCTGGCCTGGGCCCCATCGACGAGTACTTTGGCACCTACCGCATGAGCTTTCTCGATGATTTGGGCGACGGGGTTGATGGTACCCAAAGCGTTGGAAACATGAACTACGGAAACAAATTTGGTACGTTCCGAGAGCATTTTCTCATATTCGTCCATGAGCAATTCTCCCGCATCGTTGATCGGAATAATACGCAGCACGCAGCCTTTTTCCTCGCACAGCATCTGCCAGGGTACTATATTGGAATGATGCTCCAGCGTACTGATGATGATCTCATCTCCTGCTTTCAGGAAAGCGCGCCCGTAGGTTTGGGCTACCAGATTGATACTATCCGTAGTACCGTAGGTGAAAATGATTTCTTCGGGCTTCCGGGCGTTCAGGAAAGTCTGAATACGGCGTCGCGAGGCCTCAAATTGGGCCGTAGCTTTTTCGGCCAGAAAATGGATACCCCGATGAATATTGGCGTTAGAGTGCTCATAATAGCCGGCTAATGCATCCAGTACCGGACGGGGTTTCTGGGTAGTAGCGGCATTGTCGAAGTACACCAGCGGTTTTCCGTTGATTATTTCATTCAGGATTGGAAAATCCGCCCTGATTCGTTGTGTATCCAGCTGTATGTTGGTTTCGAGTAGCATATTTTTACAAAGCGAGTGGCTGTTGATTCCGAGCAAGGTACTTCCTGCTCGGGAGGTACCTTAGGCCAGTTTCTGCGTGATAATTCCTTCGAGGTACTCCCGGATCGGTTCGATCTTGATCTGTGTGATCACATCTTCGCAGAAAGCAAACATCAGCAGATTCATGGCCTCATCTTTGGAAATGCCGCGCGACCGAAGGTAAAACAAAGCCTCGTCGTCCAGTTGGCCGGTCGTGGTCCCGTGCGAGCATTTGACATCATCGGCAAAAATTTCCAATTGCGGCTTGGTATTCATGGTTGCCTCAGGCGAGAGTACCACGTTCTTGCACGATTGAAAAGCGTTGGTTTTCTGGGCATCTTCCTGCACAAAAATTTTTCCATTGAAAACACCTGTCGATTTACCCCGCAGTACACCCTTATAAAGCTCGTTACTTTCGGAATTAGGCTTGCGGTGATCGGCTACCGTATGGTTGTCGATGTGTTGCCTGCCATCGGGGAAATACAGTCCATACATGTGCGCATCGCAATGCTCTCCATCGATGGCAATATTCAGATTATTGCGGATAAACCCTCCGTTGAGTGATACCGTAGCCGCGTAAAAGTGCGAGTTGTCGGCCATCCTGACCTGCGTGGTACCTACGTGGTAGGCATTATCGCTGGCATTTTGTACTTTGTAGTACTGGACATGCGCGTGCTCGGCAACGTAAATTTCAGTGACGGCATTCGTAAAAGTTTGAGCTTCTCCCAGCGTAAGAAAGGTTTCAGTCAGCGTAACCTGGGCATTCTCGTTAATAATGAAAAGATTCCTGGGCTGTGCGCCAATGTCCTCGATACGGGCATCATTAATAAAATACAGCACAACGGGCTCCTCCACTACCTTGCCTTTGGGAATGTGAATGAAAACCCCGTTTCCGGCGAAGGCCGTGTTAAGGGCCGTAAAAGCTTCGTTCTGGTTATCAGTCAGTTGGTTGAAGTACATCTGAATCAACTCAGGCTGTTTTTCCAGGGCCTCCCGCAATGATAAAATAGAGATTTGTTCGGCCGGAGAAACAATGCTGGAAAGGCCGGCCTCGTACTGGCCATTGACAAAGTACAACACATTGCCCGTAAGATTGGGTATACTGATGTTGCCAATTGTTTCAGAAGATACCTGGTGTTTTGCGGAAAAGTTATAATTGTGAGAAACAAGATTACGCACATTACTGTACTTCCACTCTTCGTTACGAGGAGTAGGGAAGCCCAGGGTTTCGAACCGTTCCAGGGCTTGCTGCCGGATCTGGTGAAAGGGGGTACCTGCCTCCCCGTTCATCGCCTGCTCGCGTCGCCGGAAGTCGGAAATAAGTTCTGATTTAAGATCTATGGTTTCGGTAGTCATATATAAAACTAAATTCGTTGATTGAAGCCAATGGCTTGTATACTGCTTACCTATAGACCTATCAGGCCATTGTAGCTTCCACTTCGGCTTTGATCCAGTCGTAGCCCTTATCTTCCAGTTCGAGCGCCAATTCCTTAGTGCCGGATTTTACAATTCGTCCTTTATAGAGTACGTGTACATAGTCGGGAACAATGTAATCGAGCAGGCGCTGGTAGTGGGTAACGACAATGGTGGCCTTTTCGGGCGAACGCAGGGTATTCACGCCTTCGGCTACGATACGGAGTGCGTCAATGTCGAGTCCTGAGTCGGTTTCGTCCAAAATTCCCAGTTTGGGGTCCAGTACGGCCATTTGGAATATCTCATTGCGCTTTTTCTCACCGCCCGAAAAGCCTTCATTCAGTGAGCGTTTCAGCAGCGAGTCATTCATACGTACCAGCTTTGCTTTCTCACGTACCATTTTCAGGAACTGAGCGGCATCCAGGGGAGCTTCCCCCCGGTACTTACGCATTTCGTTCACTGCCGTTTTTAGAAAATTAATGGTCGTTACACCCGGAATTTCTACGGGGTATTGAAAAGCCAGAAAAATGCCTTCGGCGGCTCGCTCTTCGGGTGCCAGATCGAGCAAATCCTTTCCCTCGAAAAGTACCTCACCCCCGGTCACCTCATACTCTTCGCGACCGGCTAGCACCGAAGCCAATGTACTCTTGCCTGAGCCATTTGGGCCCATAATGGCGTGGACTTCACCCGCATTGACCGTAAGATTAATTCCATTTAATATTTTTTTGCCTTCGATGGAGGCATGTAAGTCATTAATTTTAAGCATAATAGATTGAAGTAGTATGTATTTTAGGGAATTTGCAAAAGTACTAAGGTTTGGCCGTTAAACGAAATCAGGATTAGAACGTTTCTAAACAACCACTTGCTCTATCTATAACCCATTAGTCCTAAGCCTTGTTCCCTATTTGATTTCTTTGTTCAAACCAGCATCCGGCGGTCCTTGTGCGGATTTTTATTGAAAAATAATCCCGTTACTTTGCGGACTGCCATTTCACATTGCCTCAATGAAGACTGATAAACCAAGTACCTATACCATCAGGGTGTCCTCGGAAGTAGGAGACCTCAAACGCCTGCTCATCCACAGCCCCGACCGGGGCCTGGGTAAGGTGGTACCTTCCAAAGCGCAGGACTGGCTGTTCGAGGACATAGTACACCTGGATACCATGCGGCGCGACGAGTACGATTACTACGTGAAACTGCTGCTGTATTTTCTGGATCCTGAAAAGGTACGGGGACGCATTGCCGAAATCGATGCGGATGAGTCTCGCTCCTTTTACAAGCCCGGGGCGGAAGGGTACTTTGATTCCGATCGGGTGGTGGACTTGCAAAGCCTGCTGGGATTTATTCTGAAAGATGAGGTAATCCGTACCAAACTGATCGCCTCGATCTGCGGGATTGAGAAGTGCTCGTACCATACCCAGCTGGAACTGACTGCACATGAACCTGACGAACTGGCCAAGATTTTCATTTCCGGTTCGCTTTCTGACGAGCGCATGCTGTTCTCGCCGCTACCTAATTTGATTTTTACCCGTGACATAGGGATCGTCATCAACGATTATATTCTGCTCAATCGGCCCGCCAAGGCCGCCCGAACGCGGGAGTCGTTGCTGGCGCAGTATATCTTCTTTCATCATCCGATGTTTGTCGACTACCGGGATAAAATCATCGAGATACCCGACAACGATAAACATTTCCTGCTGCCTGAGGATGAGAAACTGAACGACTACAACCGCTCGACGCTGGAAGGCGGCGATGTGATGATGGTAGCCCCCCGGCACCTGCTTATCGGGTGCAGCGAGCGGACTACCCTGTACGCGGCCCAGCAGGTGATGCGGATATTGTTTGCCAAAAATGTGGTAGATACGATCACGATTGTCAAAATTCCTAAGAAGCGTGACTATATGCATATCGACACTATTTTCACGCAGGTGAAAAAAAACATGTGGGTACTGCTCCATTCGCTTGGAAGACAGGGCGATGAAGCGCGCAAGAAGGATGTGTTGCATTTTTTTGCGGCCCAGGCTTTAGATCAGGAGTTGAAAATCATGCAGTTCCACAAAGGGCAGGAACATACGCCCATCGAGATCGAAAACCTTGAAGATCTGTTGGCTGAAATCAGTCGCAATGACTTGGGTTGCCAGGATGAAGTCAAATTTATTTACTCAGGAAATAATGAATTCCCCTTCGGTGACCGTGAGCAATGGACCGACTCCTGCAATCTGCTGGCGCTGAAAGACGGCGTGGTCATAGGTTACGACCGTAATGACAAAACCCTGGATGCATTCAGGGCTCAGGGTTTCCGGGTACTCTCCGCCGCTGATCTTTTGGCCCAGTTTGAAGCCGGGACGTTAGCGCCCGATACACTGACCGATACCTTCATCATGCTGCCTTCAGCGGAGTTGTCACGAGCCCGGGGCGGTTCCCACTGCATGAGTATGCCGATCTGGCGGAATGATCCCTAGGATCGGATGTACGGCTTTGAGGATGCTTGCAAAGGGGCCGATATAATAGTAAATTCGCAGAAAATGAATCCATGAATTCTCTAATCCCTATGCGCTCCATTCGCTCAATCCGTACTTCAACGCAGGTACAGCCCCAATCCACCTCCCGAATCATGATGATCCGGCCTGTACGGTTTGCCTATAATGAGCAAACTGCCGGAAGCAATGAGTTTATGGATGCGGATTTTGCCCAGGAAACACGAAAAATAGCCCAGGAAAAAGCACTGGAGGAATTTGAACAAATGGTCACCGTACTGACGGCTGCCGGGGTAGACGTGACCGTGTACGAAGATACCGTTTCTCCCTATTCTCCCGATTCCATTTTTCCTAATAACTGGGTTTCGCTGCACCAGAGCGGTAAGGTAGTGTTGTATCCTATGATGGCTCCCAATCGCCGTGTGGAGCGCCGCAGGGATATTATTGACGACCTGCGGGAACGCTATCATGTGGAGGAAATCATCGATCTCACTCATTTTGAACAGGAAGGTAAATTTCTGGAAGCTACCGGGAGCATGGTGCTCGACCGCCGCTTCAAGATTGCCTACGCCTGCCTATCGCCCCGCACTGATGCTGAGGTATTGGACGCTTTTGCGCGAGCTACGGGCTACGAGGTAGTTAAGTTCTCGGCGTTTGACGACAACGATGTGCCGGTTTATCATACCAATGTGCTCATGTGCATTGGGGATGTGTTTGCGGTAGTATGCCTGGAAGCCATCAAAAACCCCGACGAGAAGTTTCTGGTGCGCTCCGTACTGGAAGAAACCGGAAAATATATCGTTGAGATCACCATGGAGCAGATGAAGCACTTTGCAGGAAATATGCTCTTGGTTCGGACTAAGAAAGATGCCAAGTTATTGGTCATGTCTACAAGCGCTTTCCAATCACTCAGTGATCAGCAGCGTAACGCTCTCGATGACTATGCTGAACTGATCCATACTGATTTGTCCATGATCGAGGGCAACGGAGGTGGTTCGGCCCGTTGCATGATGGCTGAAATCCATTTGCCGTTGAAATAAGCATTCGCTTCGGGGTACTTCTTCTATTTTCCGGTCGCCTGGGGAGATTCGTTCTCAGTGCTCCTGTCATTCTTTTTTCTTTAGTTCCTACATTTCCCCAACTACCAAGGTTAGATGTGTGGAAAGGTTTTTTCTTCTGTCATAGCAAGTTTAAATCAAATACTCATCAACAAATTTTGACTAGATCATGAAAGATAGGACCGAAAAAGCACAGGATGTACTGGAAAAATTGTCCAAACTGCATTACGATAGAATTCAGGGGTACCATAGGGCCAAAGAAGATACCGAAGATACCGACCTTCTTGCCCTGTTCAGCTTTTACGAGCAGCAGAGTCGTCAATTTAAATCGGATCTCAACAGCGAAATAATAAAATACGGTGGAGAGGTACCTGACGATAATTCATTCATGGGAGATATCCATCAGGCATGGATGGATCTGAAAGCCGCTGTAACGGGCAAAGACCGTGACTCCGTGTTGAGTTCATGCGAGTTTGGCGAACAGACCATCGTGGGAGCTTACGAAGATGTACTGAAGTACGACGAAGACGATACCCGCCTTCCTGAGGCATTGGAGTCAACACTTCGTAAGCAACTGGAAGAGTTGCAGGCTGCTAAGAGCCGTATTGCCACCTTACACGCTCACGCCGATTGAACAAATGTCGATTTTATAAGTTAATAGCTAATTGTTAAAACAAGGGATGGCCTAAGGGCTATCCCTTCCTTTATTGAACATAGAATATTATTGATGAACACTACGGTAGAATCAGAGCAGATCATGGTAGGGGGCATGGGCGCAATTTGCCATGCCCAAGGAGTATTTTTCAGGGTTTGGGCTCCGCACGCTGAGTCGGTGTCGGTGCTGGGTTCGTTCAATGACTGGAATGGGGAAGCGAACTGGCTGTGGCGGGAAGAAAAAGGCTATTGGGGCGTGAATGTCCAAAATGCCAAAGCGGGTGACGAATACAAGTTTTTGCTGCGTACCCCTTCGGGTGATTTGTACCGGAACGACCCTTACGCGCTTCACCTCACCAATTCAATTGGGAATAGCATTGTGTATGACCATGCTTCCTTCGACTGGCAGAACGACTCGTTCGGGACTCCTTACTGGAACGAGTTGGTCATTTATGAAATGCATGTGGGTACCTTCAACGTCAAGGATGGATATGGTCCAGGCAACTTCTATACAGCCATTGAGCGCCTACCCTACCTGCGCGACCTCGGGATCAATGCCGTAGAGGTAATGCCACCCTTTGAGTTTCCCGGTTCGGTATCCTGGGGATATAATCCAGCCTTTCCATTTGCCATCGAAACGGACTACGGCGGACCTGATGCTTTCAAGAATTTTGTAAAAGCAGCCCATGAACATGGTATAGCGGTTATTCTCGATGTGGTGTATAATCACTTCGGCCCTACGGATATGGATTTGTGGCGGTTTGATGGCTGGTATGAAAACGAAGGAGGAGGTATCTATTTCTACAACGATTGGCGCTCCGAAACCCCCTGGGGTAACACCCGACCCGATTATGGCCGCGAGGAAGTAAGGCGGTATATCTTAGATAATGCCATCATGTGGCTTGAACAGTACCGCGTTGATGGCCTGCGTATGGACATGGTACCCTACATCAGGAATGTGAAAGCTGACGGAAACCCTGGAAACGATATTCCGGAAGGCAAGACCCTGATTCGATGGATCAACTCGGAAATTCAGAAAAAGTATCCCTACAAAATAACCATTGCCGAGGACATGCACAGCCTCGACTCCATTACCAATTCCCTTCAATATGGTGGGTGGGGTTATGGCGCTCAATGGGACGCCCGCTTTGTGCATCCGGTTCGGGAAGTTCTTATTACTCAGGATGACGCCCACCGGGACATGGATTCGGTGGCTCAGGCGATTACTTACCGCTACAACGGAGATTCCTTTGAGCGTATCATCTTTACCGAGTCGCACGATGAGGTTTCAAACGGACAAGCACGAGTAGCCGAAGAGATTGCCCACTCGGATGTTGACAATTACTACTCCAAGAAGCGCGCTGCGCTAGGCGTTGCTTTGGTACTTACTTCGCCGGGCATACCCATGCTATTCCAGGGGCAGCCACTGCTGGAAGATAAGTGGTTTTCGGATACCGATCCCCTGGATTGGTCCCGGCTGGACCGGTTCAATGGATTTGTTTCCCTTCACCGCGATCTCATCCACCTGCGTCGTAACTTTACAGATGTTTCCCGGGGTCTTAGCGGTCAGAATGTAGAGTTATTGCGGGTAGACGACGATAAAAAAGTAGTGGTATTCCACAGATGGAAAGAGGGCGGGCCCCGCGATAGCGTAGTAGTAGCCATGAATTTCTCCAATCAGCACTATGATGACTACGCCGTTGGCTTTCCTGCTTCCGGTGAATGGATTCCGCGGTTCAATAGCGACTGGAAAGGGTATGACGAAGAGTTTTCGGATAAAACCGTTGTGAATGTCCATACCCAGCAAGGTGAGTACGATGGCAAGACTCAGTACGTTCAGCTCGGCCTGGCACCTTACTGTACGGTTATTTATTCACAGGATTGATAGGATTTTGAAAAATCATAGAGGTAATGGAAAGGCCCTCGTATACCTTGATCTTTAGGTCGAAGGTACGAGGGCCTTTATTGTTCTGAACTGTTTTGAGATAGGTCTAAATCAGGGCATTATCGGATGAGTTGAAGCGAATCTAGATTTTTGATGGTGATATCGCCCGCTATGGTATCCGAGGCCGTAACACCCGGGAGATTTGGAACGGGAGTAGTGGGGTTGGCGTACCGGAAAAGGAGCATGGACAATACTACTGCCAGGATGAAAAGTGACCCAACAAACAACCGAAGAGCGTTCTGTTGAAGAAAAGATTTCATTTCAGGTGGGATTTATATGCCAGTAACCCTCAAAAAGAAACCCACATCGAGTGGGTTTCTTTTTGAACAGCAATTCGTTAATCTTTCAGATCAGCTTCGACTTTGTCCAGCTTATTTCGCACGTCGGATTTAAACTCATTCCAGTTATTTTCCGTACGATCCTTCAGGTTATCAAGCGATTCCTTAAGGTCTTCCCGTTCCTCCTGCCACTCTTTTTTTCGATTCTCCCAACGTACTTTTTCATCGGCCGTAGCCGCTTTGATTTTATCATTGGCTTCCTCGATTTTTCGATCCAGTTTATCGACACCATCGTTAATGTCGTCCTTCAAATCTTCTTTGTCTTGCTCCCAGTTGTCAGCAATATTATCACCGGATGCCTCCATGTCATCGCCTACCTGTTCGGCGGTATCGTTGGCTTTGTCCTGAGCTGACTCGCTACAGGAGGTGAAAGTAAGTGAAGATGCCAACAAAAATGCACTGACGAATAAGGTTATCTTTTTCATTGTAAGGTTATGTATGATTGATTATGAAAGGATTATATATAATGGGTACTGCTACCCAGTTAAGTATATTACATAAAAACAGATACCAAAGGAAAGTGAACTACCTATTCTGACTACAATTTGAGTCTCTTTTGGATAAATAATCCCATTGCTTAATAGCATTTCCACTACTCTGAAGCAGGTAATGGCGGTTATAGGGTAGTTATCTATCTAGGGTAAGACAATAGGTTGCAAGCTTTGAAGGGCAATCTAGAGCAACTACCCCCGTTTGGGTTAGGGTACCCGGTGACCTGTATACACGTTGGGTTATACAACCTTAGAATCAACGATGCTCAATCTGGGGAGTTTTTGAGAAATTGAGGAAATAAGTCCTCGTATGTTCGCATCCCTGCCTGTCGAGCCCGTCTTCAGGCTATGGCTTAAAAATTGAATATGTATCTGAAATATCATATCTGACGAAACCATGAATCGGGCTAATCTCTTTCTAAGTTCCAAGCTTCTGCGCACTTGCCTGGTAATGATTGTCGTCACAATCAGTGTCTATTGGCTTGTGGTACTACAAACCTTCCTGGTACCTATCTTGGTGTCGGTATTACTCTCCATTCTGGTGTCGCCAATTACTATGCAACTGGAAGAAAAAGGGTTAAGTAGAATGCCTGCCATTGCTATCACCTTAGTGCTTTTCCTGGGACTCATAGCTGGTATTCTCTATATTTCCTTTATCCAGATTTCGGACATGATCGATATGTGGCCTAGCTTTCAGAACAAGGCCGACATTATGTTTCATCAATCCCGGATTTGGATGAGTGAAACGTTTGGATACGAAACTCGCTCACAACTAAACGATTTGGAGGATGTTTCTGCCAAATTGATCCAGGATAATGGCTCAACGGCCATCATCATGACTACCACCCTGCTGGGTACCTTGGCTCTGATACCACTTTACATGTTTTTTATGCTTTATTACCGTACCTTCTTCTGCAATTTTTTGTACGGTCTGTTGGGTAGGGCTGAAAAAAAACGCATAAACCTTATTCTGTACCGCATCTATGATGTGATTCATAATTATCTCGCGGGTATGTTTACCGTTATGGTGATCGTGGGTTCACTCAATACGCTGGGATTGTTATTGTTGGGAATCAAATATGCGGTATTCTTCGGATTCTTTGCCTCATTGTTATTACTCATTCCCTACATCGGAGTTATCATCGGATCGGCCCTACCCATTATGATGGCCTTGGTAACCAAGGAGTCTCCTATGTACGCCGTGGGGGTAGGTGCCATATTCCTGACGATTCAGTTTCTGGAAGGAAATTTCATTACTCCTTATGTGGTAGGTTCTAAAATCAGTATTAATCCGCTCATGGCCATTCTGGCTCTATTGTTAGGTGGTATGCTGTGGGGAATCCCGGGAATGATTCTGGCTCTGCCGATGATTGCTATTCTGAAAGTAATTCTGGATCACTCAGAAAACCTGAAATCTTTTGGATACGTTTTGGGAGATCCCGACTCTCACAAGGGTAGGGATATATTTGGTATCGAAGATGATGAAGAAGAAGTGCAGGAAGCAGATGATGCACAGCTAAGCACTCCGAAGGAAAATGTGAAAGCAGCGGATAAAGTGAGTGCCCCTGCTTCTTATGTACCAGCAATCGACTAAGGGCATATAAATCAATACATATGCTATCTCGAAATACCCTTCTTTTATATTATTTACTCATTGACTGATTCTTGTGAAGAGGGTAGTTCTCCGCCAAGTATGCGCCGTATTTCTACAAAGCTAATGGGCTTGTCCATAAAGTAATCCACTCCTCGCCGAAAGGCTTCTTCCTTGAGATTGCTCATGGCACTCATCATAATTAGTCGCGACGAGTGAGACTGCTTGATTTGCTCGATTACATTGATACCCTTGCCATCCGGCAAATTGTTATCCAAAAAGATCCAATCGGGGTGCAACTCATCAATATACATCAGCCCATCGTGTAGATTGGTGGCCGTTTTTACTAAATTAGGAGTTTCCAGAATTTTCTTGCGCAGAAAATTCTGGATCAGCTGTCCCAGTTCTATTTCATCTTCGATTATAACTATCTTCATAGTACCAATTCAGCAAGAAATTTTCGCAACGTTAGGCTGAAAACACTCGCAGCAGCCAGGGCGAATAACGTTAGGACGATGATTAAAATAATCTTGCCATTAGGTGCCGATTAGGCTGATAAACTTTATCAAGATGCTTAGAAGCAGGTTCTACACCGTGTGGAAATTAATGCACATCCCTGAAAACTGGATAACCCTAAAGCCCGAAAATGACGTATGGTATGGGTTTTTAAGAGATTTGTATCAAACCAAAACAAGTACAAGTAATCATCGTACGTAAACTAAATTTTAGATAATCATGAGCAATAGTAAGGTATTTTGGAGCATTTTGATGGCTGCCGCTGCTGGTGCCGCAATAGGTATGCTTTTCGCTCCCGAAGATGGAGACAATACGCGCAAGAAAATCAAGAAGTCCGCAAATGACTGGGCTTCCGAAGCCTTAGACGCCCTTGAAAAAGGAAAGGGCAAAGTTCAGGATGCTGCTGATAGCCTTATTAAAAAAGGTAACTCTCTGAAAGGAGATGCCGTAGCCATGGCTGACGATACGCTGAACGATGCCAAGAGTACCGTGAATAAAATGAAGTAGTACTCACCGAAGGATATTTAAAAATAAAGAGGTAATACTATGGATTTCATTAGTATTACCTCTTTTTAATAACCCACCAACCCCTGGATTTTAACCCTGACCAGCTATGATATTCAAAGAAGCCAAGCAGAAAGCAGAGCAAACTTACCAGCACCTGATCGACTACGCAGAAGCTCGCTGGAATGTGATAGCTCTGGAAGTATCCGATCATACGGCTACCATTGCGACATCCGTGGTGATGGGAATTTGCCTCGGACTTCTGGGCTTGTTTTTTCTGTTTTTTATAAGTACCGCACTGGCGCTTTGGCTGGCCGACCTTCTGCACAGCTACGCCTTGGGCTTTCTGCTTGTTTCAGTTTTGTACGGAATCATTGGCGTAATTGTGTACGCCAACCGGAAACGGTGGCTTTTCTTACCTTTTATGGATAAATTTTTAAAAATACTCTACCGCAAACAAAATGATAAAATCGTATGACGATCTGAAAGCACAGCGAGCGCTGGCCCACAACGATTTACAATTGGCGAAGTCGCAACTGACGGCCGACACCGAAGCGTGGAAGCAGGAAGCTAAACCTCTGCGTCTTGTCAGTTCAATCGCTGGAAATCTGCTTACCAACCGCATGGTAGGAAAAGGCAAAAAAGGCCTTATTGGCAACGGATTGCAATTGGGTCTGAATGCCGTTTTGGCAACGACAGCGTTGCGAAGCCTACCTACCCCCCTAAACATGATATTGCCCCAGGTGATAGAGAATGCCGCACTGAACTATACAAAAAAGAACGGGCGGGACTGGCTCATTAAGGGTTTGCGATGGGTGAAAAAAGTAACTGATGAAACTCCTGAGCCCGAAAAAACAGGAATTTTGGAGCAATCAGAAACAGCGATTGCATACCTACCCGCACATGAGCCTGAACTGCCGAATATTTCTGAAGGCGACCAATTGCCTCCTTCTATCTAGCGGGGAGTCATAGCTGTATTGAGCCAGAAATCACTTATCTTCTGAATGACTTCCTTCAGGTGTTCATAGCTTGAAGGCTTCACTACGTAGCTGTTAGCACCCAACCGGTAAGACGAATTGATGTCATCGGGAGCTTTGGAAGTACTGAATACAATAATAGGAATAGTACTAAGTTCCTTATCGGCTTTAAGGGTACGAAGCACATCCCGCCCGTCACGTTTGGGCATATTCAAATCCAGCAGGATAAAACGGGTGACCCCTTGTACGGTTTCATCGTGTAGGTGGTCAAGTAGCTGTTCTCCGTCTTCAAAAAAAAGTAACTTCTGGTCGATTCTATTGTCTTCGAAGGCTGCCTGCACCAAAAATCGGTCGTCCGCATCATCATCAGCCATCAGAATGTGTTGATTCAACATAGATTTCTATCGCGTAAATAGATTTTCCTTGGGTAAATATATATAAAATTTAGCGCCTTGTCCTTCTTCGCCCTCCGAAACAATATAACCTTTGTGATTCGAAATGACTTTACGGCAAATGGCCAGCCCTATTCCAGAGCCCTGGAATTTTTCCTGGCTGTGCAGGCGCTGGAAAATTACAAAAATTTTCTCAGCATATTCTTTCTTGAATCCAATTCCGTTGTCCTTTAGAGTAATACAATAAAAGGTGGTTTCGTCGGTTGAGGAGCGGGGACGTGCATGGGGTGTTTGATGACCAGGTACCTCCGTATATGAAATATCAATCATTGGAGACATACCTTCTTTACTGTATTTGATAGAATTGGATATCAGGTTCTGAAAAAGCTGTATGAGCTGTGAAGGGTACCCTATAACGGTAGGCAGATAAGAGGTGTGTATTGTGGCCGAGGTTTCCCGAATACTTTCCGAAAGGCTGCTTTTGACTTCCCTGATCACTCCATTGAGATCCACTGCTTCTGCTTCCAGCGTATTATCGATTAATCGCGAAAACAGGAGCAGGTCATCGATCAGAAGCTGCATGCGTATTGCTGACTTCTCAATTTTTTCGAGCATGAGGCCTGCCTCTACCGAGAGGGTACTTTTGCTTTTTGCAACGAGTAAATCAGTAAATGAACGTATCTTACGCAAAGGTTCCTGCAGATCGTGGGAGGCGACGTAGGCAAATTGTTCCAGTTCATTATTGGAGCGATTGAGGTTTTCTACCTTTTTCTCCAACTCAAATTTGTACAATTTATTGCGTTTGAGCTCACGCTCCAGCAAAATGAACGAAGATAGCAGAAAAGCCAGCGCTACCCCCATGATAACCCAGTTGAACCTGAATATCTGTTGCTTGTAGTTGTTTCGGCTTTGTACCCGGGTGGTCATCAGCTTGTGTTCAATAAGCGCCATCTCGTCCAACATGTTTCTGACCTGTTGAGTAGAGGTTGTGCCGTTTCTGAGCAGGGTGGTACGCCGGGCAGCAGTATATTCTAGCGGATTCTCTACGGCAAAGCGCATGATCTTCTGTCGGTAAGGAAGCAGGGCATTTATAAGAGCCTTAGTCTTAATTATCTGTGCGTTATTGTCCTTGACCAACCAGGCTAGTTCTTTGGTTCGTAGGGGTAGCTTATGAACCTTGCTAACGAGTTGCCGACGATTAGTAGAGTCAGCTAATATCAAATAACCACGACCATAGTAGGTTACCTCATACAAGTTAATGTTGATCTCATTGATCTTATCCAGTACTTTGTGCGAATGGTCCACCCGCTCAGAGAAGTATATCAGCTCCCGGTTGATGGAATGATAGCTGAAAGAAAGGATTATGATAAGAATAACTGAAATGACGAACAAAAAGCGGATCGCCCAGGAAAGTTGATCTTCATTCAAAGTACGGCTCAACAATCGCGGCGAGGTAAGCTTATTCATAGGGTAGGCATCTACTAGCTGTTACCTGAGTGCACTGGACAAATTTTCCCCAAATTAAGTAAATGTTTACCCGAAAAAATATCTTCCCAAAACAGTGCCTGGCCACGACTTAGGTGTCGAAGCTATAATTTTTTAACAATAAATGCCTTTTTCTACTTGTAGATTACACACTTACCCTACCATAGGGTATAAAAAATAGGCCTGACCCTTATACCCGGACAGGTATCTGGAATCAGTTTTTTTTAAGATGTGTTCACATTTAGTATCGTAAATAGGTATGCAAAGACAAGCACAGGTTCAGCGCCAGACGCTGAAATACTCTCCCCTTCAAATCCAGATGCTTAATTTATTGCATCTGACCACCCTCGAACTTGAACACCGTATTAAGGAAGAAATGGAGGAAAATCCGGTACTTGAAGAGGGGAAAGACGAAGAAACGAAGGAAAAAGAAGAAGTCGAGGATTTTGCGGACAAGGGCGAAACCGTAGGAGTAGGGGACGATGAGGTACCTGCCATGCAGGATTACTACGACTGGGACGAGTTTCGTGATAACGACATACCCGACTATAAGACTTATTCCAACAATTATACCCCCGACGATGAATTGTATACTCGTCCCATGGTGGAAACCGTGTCGTTTCGGGATGAACTCAAAGAGCAAATCCATTTTCTAAAACTGGATGAACGGCAGGAATTGATCGCCGAATTTATTCTCGATTCGTTGGATGAGGATGGCTTTCTGCGTCGTGATTGTGACATTATTGCCGATGATATTTCATTTGCCAACAGTATTTTTATCGATGCTGGAGAGGTAGAGGCCATGTTGCGCGTAATCCAGCAGCTCGATCCGGCAGGAATTGCCGCCCGAGATCTGCGTGAAAGTCTGTTGATTCAACTCAATCGCCTGGGAGGGAATTCGACGGAGTGGAAACTGGCTCGCCAGATCGTGTCAGATACCTTCGATGAACTGGGTGCCCGGAATTACGACAAGATCATGCGCGTTCTTGAAATCTCCGAGGACCAATTAAAGGATGCCCTGCAGGTGATCGTATCCCTGAATCCTAAACCCGCCTCCGGGTTGCGAAACGATACTTCGATCAATGATAGTATCAAGCCCGATTTTCTGATGCGCTATCTGCCCGATGGCGACATCGAAGTACAGCTCGCCTGGGGTAATAGCCCGGCGCTGCGGATGAATCGGGTTTTTACGCAAATGGCGGTTGAAAAGAACGACCGTGCTACCAAGCAGTTTCTCAAGAATAAGATCAATTCGGCCAAATGGTTTATCGACGCCATCAAGCAGCGCGAAACCACCATGCTGAATACCATGAAAGCCATTGTCAAACTACAGTACGACTATTTTCAAACCGGAAATATCAAGAAACTTCGGCCTATGATTTTGAAAGATGTAGCCGAAATCATTGATATGGATATTTCGACAGTTTCCCGCGTCACGACAAACAAATATGTTCAAACACCTTTTGGCATTGTTTTGTTAAAGGATTTATTTACCGAAGGAGTGGCACGGGAAGATGGTACCGAAGTATCTAACCGGGCCATTCAGGAAGCCATACGTGAAATTGTAGAAGCCGAGGACAAAAGACATCCCCTTAATGATCAGCAAATTACTGATTTATTGGCCGAGCGAGACTATGTGGTAGCCCGGCGTACGGTGGCTAAGTACCGTGAGCAGTTGAGCATTCCTACTTCCAGATTGAGAGTTGAAATATGAAAAGAGTAGACCTACTCCCCAACCCTATAATTGAAACAACATTTTAATGGAAAAAATACTAGTAGTTGATGATGAGGGTGATATTTGCATGTTATTAAAGCGTTTTCTGACCAAAAATGGCTTTGAGGTGGAAACGGCCCAAAACGGGAAACGCGGACTATTGTTGGTCGACGAGTTTAAACCCGATCTGGTAATGACCGATTTCCGGCTTGGCGATTTGACAGGTTCGGAGTTGTTGGTGAGCATTAAGAAGAAACTTCCCCATGTGCCGGTGCTGATCATTACGGGCTACTCGGATATAAAAACCGCTATTAGCGTAATGAAGCAAGGGGCTTATGATTACATCACAAAGCCCCTGTTCCCTGACGAAATACTGGTAACGGTACGAAAGGCTCTGGCTGATGCGGGCGCCGATGCCGAAACATCCACTACTGAAACACGTAGTGGAGGAAATCGTAAAGCCGCTAAGACAGTGTCAGGGTACGTCATCGGCCAAAGTCAGGTTTCCGACGAACTATATCGTCAGATTGACCTGGTGGCCCCCACCAATTTCAGTGTTATTATCTATGGTGAAAGTGGGTCGGGCAAAGAGGCTATTGCACATGAAATACACAACCGTTCTCCGCGAAAAAACAAGCCGTTCGTCGCTATGGATTGTGGAGCGATCTCCAAAGAACTGGCTGGCAGCGAGCTTTTCGGTCATGAAAAGGGATCTTTTACGGGTGCGCTTCAGACTAAGATCGGGCATTTTGAAATGGCAAATGGAGGTACCCTGTTCCTCGATGAAGTTTCGAACCTCTCGTATGAAATCCAGATGGCTTTACTCCGTGTGGTTCAGGAACGTAAAGTACGCCGGATTGGGGGCAATAAAGAAATTGACCTCGATGTGCGGATCATCGTGGCCAGTAATGAGCGCCTCTTGGAATCGGCCCGCAAGGGGAAATTCCGGGAGGATTTATATTACCGTTTCAACGAATTCAGCATGGAGGTACCTGCACTTCGGGACCGTCGCGACGATCTGATGTTATTCGCCGAAGCTTTCCTGCAGGCGACCAATGAAGAATTGGGCAAAAACATCAAGGGCTTTACCGACGATGTGATCATGGACTTTATGACCTACGAATGGCCGGGTAATTTGCGTGAACTAAAGAACGTTATCAAAAGGTCGACGCTGCTTACGAATGGGGAATATATCGAAGAAAAAGCGCTTCCCTTTGAAATAGCCAATTTTCAAAAACTCAGGGAAATGGACGAAGAGTTTGGCACCTTACCTGCCCCTCAGCCTCAGGCAGACCTCGACCCAAACCCCAGCCTGAAAACCGTAGCGAATGAAGCAGAATATGATATGATTATGCAGGTACTCCGGCAGGTGAATTACAATAAAAGTAAAGCCGCCCGACTACTGAATATTGACCGTAAGACGCTTTATAACAAAATGAAGCAATTTGATATGCAATAGTAAATGGAGAGTGGAATGACTGATATTAAGAAAATATTTCATTCATTTGGAATCAACGACCTGCTGAATGCATCTACCAGTGGCCTTGTCCTTTTTAAGAAAGACCGGAGCCAGGAAAAAGATGTGGTGCGGTACATTTGCACGGTAGACAATGAATCGGCTCGGCGATTGACGGGCCAGAAATCATTGACGGGTCTTAGCTGGCAGCAGATGGTTGGTGAAGGTGCCGAAGTCGGAGATCCGCTGCTCTGTCCCGACATCGAGTTGCACTTCAAATCTCTGAATGTGTGGTGCCGCGCCAGTAATGTGGCTGTGGACGACAGTCATTTTATGTGTACCCTTACTGATATAACCCCCCGCAAAAAAACCGAAGAACGGGAAAGCAATGTACTCAGCATATTGACAGATGCCGAAGATAGCATGCGCTTCGGGAGTTGGATGTGGGATTTGGAGAGTGATACCAACGAGTGGTCGTCGGGGTTGTATTCTCTGTTGGGCTACAGTCCTGAACAGGTGACCGAAATACGAGCTTCTTATGATCTTTACCTGAGCCATGTGCATACCGATGACGCGGAAATCCTTCGCCACGCCGTCGAAGATTCTATCAGGAATCAGCGATCATTTAATGCAGAATATCGCATTAAAACTATATCGGGTCAGGAAAAGTACGTGATGAGCCGTGGCCAGTTCAGGGTGGGTGAGGGTGCGAAGCCCGCCATGTCGATTGGAAGTGTGTTTGATCTGACTTCAATTCGAAACATCCAGAATGAGCTGGAAAAGAAGGTAGACGAACTCAACCGTTCTAATTTTGATCTGGAACAGTTTGCTTATGTAGCCTCGCACGATTTACAGGAACCGCTACGAAAAATCGTTTCTTTTGGAGAAAGGCTAGAAAAACGAAGCCAGGGGGCGTTGGATGAAGAAATGGGCTTATACCTGGACCGTATTCTGAATGCTACCCGAAGAATGCAGGACATGATAAATAACCTGCTGGAATTTTCGCGGGTAGCACGCTCCAAGGAGGGTTTTGTGGCTACGGATCTGAATACAATCATAAGTGGTACACTGAGCGATCTGGAAATTGCTATTCAAAATAAAGATGCGGTTATTGCCATCGATGCGCTGCCTACACGGGTGGAGGTAATACCTACCCAGATGTCACAACTATTCAATAACCTGTTATCCAATTCCCTGAAGTTCACTCAGGAAGAACGGAAACCGGAAATTACCATCAAGTCGGATCGGCTCAGTAAATCCGACCAACTTAATTATGGCTTGCCAGCCCAAGGCGATTACGTGCGCATTACTTTTTCGGACAATGGGATAGGATTCGAAAACAACGATTCCAGCCGAATATTTACCCTTTTCCAACGTTTGCGAGGACGCTCAGAATTTGAGGGAGCGGGTATTGGCCTGGCAGTATGCAAGAAAGTTGTTGAAAATCACTCGGGCATCATCATGGCTTCTGGCAAATCGGGCCAGGGAGCTATATTCACCATCATATTGCCTCTCACTCAGTCTTAGCCTTCCGCCGATGATCTATCACTACTCATGTCCCAATTGAAGCCCCTCACTGTGTTGCTCGTCGACGACGACGAAGACGATTTTATCCTGACCAGCGCTTATTTTAAGGAACTTACCGGCTGGAACTTCAAATTGGATTGGTGTTCTACCTACGATAAGGCAGTTTCTAGCCTGACCCATTGCCGGCATGATGTATATATTTTCGATTACCTCCTGGGATCAAAATCCGGTCTGGATTTGATTCAAGAGGCTATCCGCCTGAATTGCCAGGAACCCATTATTCTACTTACTGGCAAAGGCGATGATAAGGTAGCCTTAGAAGCCCTGCGTATTGGAGCGGCAGACTATCTGATAAAAAGTGAGCTTGAGAAAACCCTGCTGGAGCGCAGCCTGCGTTATTCACTGGAAAGGGCCAAGGTCATTAAAGCGTTGCGGCAAAGTGAGCGCCGGTATCGTCGGGTGTTCGAAGAGTCACAGGACATGCTGTTTATCAGCGACCTGCGGGGGCATTTTCTGGATTTGAATTATTCTTCAAGTGCGATCACCGGCTTTTCAGAAGCGGAACTTACACAAAAGAATATTTTTGATTTTTTCGAGCCGGACGAGATTATGCCCATTTGGGAGGCTCTCCTGGAGGAAAAAGATATTCACGATCGGGAAGTTCGTTTTATCACAACTGAAGGAGAAAAAAAGTACGGTATACTCTCGGCGACGATTGAACATGACCAGGAGGCCGATTACGTTCAGGGTAGGTTGCATGATGTCACTGCCCAGCGGCAAACGGAACGTGAGCGGCTGTTCTCAGAGAAGTTGGCCGTTACCAGTCGACTGGTACGTATGTTGGCGCATGAAGTACGCAATCCGTTGACCAATGTCAATCTGTCGGCCGAGCAACTGGAATCGGAACTTGAAGATGAAGATCAAATTTTCTACATCGACATTATCAAGAGAAACTGTAATCGTATCAACGACCTCATTACGCAGCTTCTCCAATCGTCGCGCCCCAATGATTTTAGCCTTAGTCCCGGTTCACTTTATGACTTGCTCGACGAGACGCTGGCTTCAGCCATTGACCGGTTGCAGTTGAAAAAAATCAAAGTCGAAAAGTACTATGAAGATGGCGATGCCGAAATCATGATGAATGCCAACATGCTGAAAATAGCGGTGCTGAATCTGATTACCAATGCCATTGAAGCGATGGAGGAAGGACATGGCCTGCTTAAAATTACGACCCGTCGCACCGAACAGGACGTACAGGTACTTATCGCCGATAATGGTTCGGGAATCAGCGAAGAAAATATGACAAAGGTCTTCGAACCCTACTTTACGGGAAAGAAATCCGGTATGGGTATCGGCTTGGCCAGTACCCTCAATATTGTGCAATCGCACCGGGGCCGAATTGATGTCCAGTCCGAAGTAGGCGTCGGCACAGTGTTTACGCTGAGTTTCCCGCTGGAAATGACTGAACTCTCGCTGTGATTTTTTTCATCAGATTATAAATTCCCCGATTGAACTATGTGGAATCGTTGCCCCTAAAATGGGGCAATTTTTGTTTTTGGGAATCCCAAATGCATCGGGCATGAGGTTTGTTTCAACAAGAAGAAATTAACCTAAATGTCCACAGTATGGAAATGCTAATCTTCTTTTTCATCTCTTTGTTTGCTGGCATACTGGCCGCCTATTTTGTAGAGTACCACAGCCGCAAGCAGTCCAACCAGTACACCTATGGACGCAAGCAGGATCTAAAATCCATGGTCAACCACCTACAGAAAATATCGCGACAGTTTTAAACCCCTGAAGGTTTTCCGTTGCTAAAGGTACCCCTATAAGCCTTGGGACTCATGCCTTTGGCGCGACGGAAATATTCATTGAAATGTGAGAGGTTGTGGAATCCTGTCTCCTGACAAATTTCCCCAATCGGTTTGGAAGTAGTTAGTAGCAGGCGACAGGCATGCCGTATCCTGATTTCGTTAAGAAATGTAACGTAGGTTTTGCGGGTACGTAATTTAAAGAACCGGCAGAATGCCGACGGAGTCAGCGCTACCAAACTGGCTACTTCATCAATTGTAATAGGTCGATGACTCTCCCGGAACGTGAAGCCAATAATCCGGCTCATGCGTTCGTCTAATATCCCTTTCGAGAAATCCTTCCCTACTTGTAGGGAAAGAGGAATGAGATCTTCACTTTCACTCATAGACTTTAATAGAGTGAAACCCCCGATTAATTTTTCAATTCCCTGTAACCGAATCAACTCCCGGAGCAGGCTCCCGGCTTTTTGCCTTGAGGTACCTTCCAGCCTGAAACCACGCTTGGCTCCGGCCAGCCACTCTCGAATAGCCTGCAGCTCATGTGCCTCCCAAAACACGGTACCCGCATAGCTTTCATCAAAGAAAACGGATACGCTTTCTACACCTTGGTCCGAAGTATAGTAATGGCTATCGCATCTGAAGACATGGGGCATGTCCCGATCAATTACGAACACGTCTCCTGCCTTGAACCGCCCTACATAGTCGCCCGCCACCAGGGTACCCTCCCCATTCATGATTAGAGTGAATTGTAGTTCATCATGTATATGCAGTTGGTCATAAAAGAAAGAAAGGCATTCATGTTGTACCCGAAAAACCTCCCGTCCAACCTTGGGTATATGAAAAGAAATAGGTTTCACAGAGAAAATATATACGTGATAAAGGTGACTGTAAACTAAAATTGGTCAATATACCATTAGTTTTAACGAGTTTTCGTTCAAAATGCCATTTAAATGTCAGGTATTTTTGTAAACCGATAAACTTGTAACAAAATCCTATTCGACCCGCTCATGGCAATAACCTGGAAAGGGGTATTTCCCGCCCTCACGACCAAATTTACCGAAGACGATACCCTTGATTTGTCTACTTTCGATCTGAACCTGGAAGCCCAGCTATCCGCCGGGGTCGATGGAATTATCCTGGGTGGATCGCTGGGGGAAGCCAGTACCCTCAGCAATGAAGAAAAAGATGTTCTGGTAAAACATGCCGTAGAGAAGATAGCGGGCAAAATCCCGGTGGTACTGAATATTGCCGAAGCTTCCACCCGTGAAGCCGTCCGCATTGCTGAATCTGCAGCCGACCTGGGCGCGAGTGGCCTCATGCTACTTCCTCCTATGCGGTACAAGGCCGATGAGCGCGAGACAGTAGCCTATTTCAAGGCGATTGCGAAGTCCACTGCGCTACCCATTATGATTTACAACAATCCGGTCGACTACAAAATTGAAGTAACAGTCGATATGTTTGCTGAGCTCCTGGAATTGGATAACATTCAGGCTGTAAAGGAATCTACCCGCGATATTTCCAACGTAACCCGATTGCGCAACCGTTTTGGCGACCGCATCAGTATCCTTTGTGGGGTTGATACCTTGGCCATGGAAGAACTGGTGATGGGAGCAGATGGCTGGGTAGCCGGCTTGGTGTGTGCCTTTCCCCGCGAAACTGTAGCGGTGTATCGTTTGGTAAAAGCCGGAAGGCTCGACGAGGCCCGGGCTATCTACCGCTGGTTTATGCCCCTGCTTGAACTGGACCTTCATCCTAAACTGGTACAGTATATCAAACTGGCCGAAGCACATACAGAAATAGGTACCGAGCACGTCCGTCTGCCCCGTTTACCCCTGGTAGGTCAGGAGCGCGAGCGCGTGGAGACCATTATTCGGAAAGGTCTTGATACGCGTCCTGATTTACCCGAATACCTCAAACTATAACGGCCGTCCGGATTATGGTAGACCAGCATTTCTTCTGCATCGATGCCCATACCTGCGGCAATCCCGTGCGGGTAGTTACGGGAGGTGCCATTCCTCGACTGGAAGGTACCTCGATGAGCGAAAAACGTCTTCATTTTCTCCATGAGTACGACTGGATCCGTAAGGGACTAATGTTTGAGCCCCGGGGCCACGATATGATGTCGGGAAGTATCCTGTACCCCCCAATCGACCCGGCCAACGACGCCGCAGTGCTTTTTATTGAAACGTCCGGCTGTCTGCCCATGTGCGGGCATGGTACCATCGGTACCGTGACTGTGGCCATCGAGCAGGGGTTAGTGACGCCGAAGGTACCCGGCCGACTGCTGCTGGAAGTCCCGGCAGGAATTGTTACAGCAGAGTACCTTCAGGTAGGTAAGAAAGTAAGGTCCGTAAAAATAACCAACATCAAGTCCTACCTTGCGGCGGAAGGAATTGCGGTGGAGTGTCCCGACCTGGGTACCCTCAAGGTCGACGTATCGTATGGAGGTAATTTCTACGCTATTGTGGATGTGCAGCCTAATTTCCCCGGTTTGCAGCATTTCATGGGTGAGCAACTCATAGCCTGGGCGCGTGTACTTCGCGAACGGATTAATGAAAAGCATACATTTGTGCATCCTGAAAATCCTTCGATCCACGGTCTGAGCCACATTCTCTGGACCGGAGAAACGATTGATCCTACCTCTACGGCCCGAAATGCGGTATTCTACGGCGACAAAGCCATCGACCGCTCGCCCTGCGGTACGGGTACCTCGGCCCGCATGGCGCAATGGTACGCTCAGGGCAAACTGAAAAACGACGATGATTTCGTGCATGAAAGTATAATCGGCTCCAAGTTCATTGGTCGCATTGAAGCCGAAACCACATTGGCCGGAAAGCCCGCCATCATTCCCAGCATCGAGGGTTGGGCTATTATCCACGGCTACAATCACATCATCTTTGATCAGGACGATCCCTACGTTCATGGATTCCAGGTGATTTAGCGCTCGGGGTGTGAAAACTTTTGACACATGGGCTGGATACTTATAAAGACTAAACTACCTATATGAAAAGCGTCGGGATTGTTGGTGGAGGGATAAGCGGTTTGTTTTCAGCGTACTATTTGCTGGAGTATGGCTGTGAAGTCACCGTCATTGAGCAGGGGAGTTTTCAGGATGGATGCTCATTTGGTAATGCGGGTATGATTGTACCCAGTCATATTATTCCGTTGGCCCAGCCCGGCATGATTACCAAAGGCATGCGTTGGATGCTTAGTTATGAAAGTCCTTTCTATGTCAAACCCCGTTTGAACTGGGGCTTGATGAAATGGGGGTACCTCTTCTGGAAACACTCAACGGAAGCACACGTTCACAGGTCTATTCCGGTGCTACGTGACCTCAGCCTGCTTAGCCGGCAACTGTTCCAGGAATTGGCCATGCGCGGAGACTTTGATTTCGGCTGGCAGGAGAAAGGTCTTTTCATGCTTTTTAAAAATCAGGAAACTCGCCACGAAATGCAGGAAGAGGCCCATGTAGCCAACCGCGCAGGGATTGAGGCACAGGTACTATCGAGTCAGGAGGTACAGGCCATGGAACCCGATGTGCAAGTGAATGTGGAAGGGGCTGTGTACTACCCCGGCGATGCCCATATTTACCCCAATCAATTGATGGATGGCCTAGTGGCATATTTGAAAAATAAAGGTGTCCGATTTCTGGAAAACCATTCGGTGAAAGATTTTGCTGTACAGGGAAATTCCGTAAAATCTGTGGTCACTTCGGGAGGTACCTTCTCATACGATGAAATTGTGTTAGCAGCCGGAGCCTGGTCGCCCGAATTATCGGAGAAACTGGGTGTTTCGCTTCCCTTGCAAGGAGGGAAAGGATACAGTTTTTTTACCAGCGATTTGACTAATAATATCAGAATTCCCGCTATCATGTTGGAAGCCCGCGCTACAGCCACCCCCATGGGTGGCGGACTACGCTTTGCAGGTACCCTGGAAGTAGCCGGAACAGATCGGTCGGTGAATATGAGCCGGGTAAAAGGGATTCACAATTCAATCAACCAATACTATCCTGATCTGAAGGTACCTTTTCCAAAAGAGGCAGACGTATGGCGGGGGCTACGACCCTGTTCGCCGGACGGCTTACCCTACATCGGGCGTGCGGGGCGGTTTTCAAACGTCATACTCGCCACGGGCCACGGCATGATGGGAGTGAGCCTGGGACCCGCCACGGGAAAGCTGGTTTCGGAGCTGGTGACGAATCAGCCTACGAGCATGGCACTACCTGCGCTTGATCCTTTACGATTTTCTTAGTTGGGTAGGGTAGGGATAAGGTGCCAGATTTTCCTATTATTGATTAACTCAGTTTTCCTGCTCTTCATATATGGTATAAATGTATAGGTATACTATATAGTTTTTATGGTGAAAAAGAACGTTGTCTATCAACGAGATAAATAACACTAAAAGTTAAAAGTAAAATGAATACCAAAGCACCAATAAAAATAAGTAAGGCCTGCTTGGTACTCTTTACACATGATTTAATGGTAATAAAACCTATCACCAAGACTACTGAAAACAATAGGTCTGAAATAAAATATGAAAGACGCTCATTTAAAGCTAATGAGGGAATTTTTGAAAGCAGTATCATACAAATAAGGCATATAATAGCATTCGAAAATCCATTTGAAGGGGTAAACTTCATGATATAAAGAATTTGGCACGATAGTTATTTCTTAAAGATATACGTAATTTCCATAAAAAATTAATACCTATATAATTACACTTAATATGCAAAAAATCATACATTGAGTCTCACCCTTTGTAGCATATTTATTTCATTCAAACTAATCAGCACTAAAATAGCTGTTTTCTTATTGTTAACAGGAATCTTCCTCCTATAAGCACAATATAGTCGTCGGATGTTGAGGGTCTACATCAGGTGCTCACGACCCATCTGTTATCTTCAGAACTCAATGTTTCTAAAGCAGAACGGGGCGAAACA
Source organism: Salmonirosea aquatica (assembly GCF_009296315.1). Classification (NCBI taxonomy): domain Bacteria; kingdom Pseudomonadati; phylum Bacteroidota; class Cytophagia; order Cytophagales; family Spirosomataceae; genus Salmonirosea; species Salmonirosea aquatica. The sequence continues at coordinate 950,227 of NZ_WHLY01000002.1, read as the reverse complement.
TTTGGTTCGCCCCGTTCTGCTTTTAGAAAGACTAGATTTTTCCTTACGCCTCGGCCAGTTCCGGCTCCCGTTTCTCCTCAACGGGCGGTGCCACATAGTTGCGTGACATGTAGGAATATACTGCCGGTATAACAAAAAGCGTCAGAATCGTAGAGAATAGCATTCCGCCTACCACGGCGATACCCATCGAAACGCGGCTCTCTGAGCCCGCACCTAATGCCAAAGCAATAGGTAGGATACCCAGGATAGTACAGAGACTGGTCATCAGGATGGGCCGGAAACGCGACACGGCGGCTTCGATTGCGGCTTCGCCTTTGGGTAGTCCCTCTTCCTTACGTTGGTTCGCAAACTCCACGATCAGGATACCATTCTTAGTCACCAGACCTACCAGAACGATGATTCCGATCTGACTGAAAATATTCATCGTCTGTCCAAAATCCCAAAGCGAAATCAACGCCCCGCACACCGCCAAAGGTACCGTCAGGAGAATGATAATGGGATCGATAAAGCTTTCAAACTGAGCAGCTAGAATGAGAAAAATAAGTACGAGTGAAAGCACAAATGCGAAAAGCAGACTGTTGGAACTCTCCTTGAACTCGCGCGAGTTTCCATCCAATGCCGTAGTAAAGGTGTCATCCAATACCTCACGGCCGATCTGCTCCATCTCAGCGATGCCTTCGCCCAAAGTCACACCTTTGGCGGGGTTGGCTGATATGGTGGCCGATATATACCGATTAAAGCGCAACAGCTGGGGCGGCGAACTTTGCTCGGTTAACTTCACCAGGTTATCCATTTGAATCAGTTCACCACTTCTACTTTTAATGTACAGCGATTTTAGGTCCAGCAGGTCGTTCCGGTCGGAGCGTTCGATCTGGCCGATCACCTGGTATTGCTTTCCATCCTGGATAAAATATCCAAATCGGCGGCCGCTCAGGCCTAGTTGCAACGTTTGTCCCACATCCTGGATCGAAACGCCTAGACTTTGGGCTTTTTCGCGGTCGATCTCAACCCGAATTTCGGGCTTCGTGAATTTCAGGTTGGCATCGACCCCTTCCAGTTTAGGATTAGATTGTGCTTTTTCAAGGACCTTGGGAAGGTACTCCTTCAACTTTTCAAAATTAGGTGCCTGAATTACGTATTGGATAGGCTGGCCCCGCGAACGACCCGCGTTGATGGTCTGATCTTGCGAAACGATGGTACGGGCGCCCGAAAACTTTTTCAATTTGGCCGTCAGATCATCCACGATTTGTTGCTGCGAACGGGTACGCTTGTCAGGTGTGGTGAGCGTCAATCTTGTATAACCCGAGTTGGTAGCCGATGATCCAAAGCCTGGGGACGTGATTGTTACGACACCATCACGCTCATTGGGGGCAAGCTCATCGTATACAAACTGCCCGACTTCATCCATGTATTTCTGCATGTACTCAAAGGTAGCTCCTTCCTGCGCTGTGCTGTTGATCCGAATATTACTCCGGTCCTCCAGAGGTGCTAATTCAGAAGGGAGCCGCTTACCAGTCAACAGATAGTAGCTGATTCCCACGAAACCGAGCATCAGTACCCAGGCCATCCAGCGGTAGCGCATGAACGTTACGAGTGCTGCCTCATATCCATCGGTAAGCCAGGTAAAGAAAGGTTCGGTTTTTCGATACAGCCAGGGCTGCCGTTGCCGGGTTTTCAGGATTCGTGAACTCAGCATGGGCGTCAAAGTCAAAGAAACAAAAGCCGAAATGATTACGGCACCGGCCACCACAATTCCAAACTCCCGGAAAAGTTGTCCGGTAACGCCTTCCAGAAAGATGACGGGCAGAAACACCGCCGCCAGAGTTATGGTGGTCGAAATTACAGCAAAATATATTTCACGCGAACCGGCAAAAGAAGCCTGAATGGGATCCATTCCTTCTTCAATTTTGGCGTAGATGTTTTCCAGTACCACAATAGCATCATCTACCACAAGCCCGATGGCCAGTACAATTCCCAGCAGAGTCAATACATTGATCGAAAAGCCGAACAGGTACATGATGAAAAACGTCCCGATCAGCGAAATCGGAATGGCGGTCAGCGGTATTAGTGTGGAACGCCAGTCGCGGAGGAAAATGAATATGATGAGAGCCACCAGAAAAAAGGCGATCACAATAGTTTCCTCTACCTCGGAAATGGAGGCTTTTACAAATTTTGTATAGTCGCTTCCCAGCTCTACAATGACGTCAGGCGGCAGATCTTTCTTAATCTGGTCCAGCTTTTTGTTCAGATCGCTGACAATACTGATATGGTTGGCTCCCGGTTGTGGTATCACCGCCACCGCTACCATAGGTACACCATCCCGTTTGAAGGCCGTCCGTTCGTTTTCGGGTGCCAATTCGGCTCTCCCTACGTCTTTGAAGCGAACGATCCGGTTGGCTTCTTCCTTGATGATCATGTTGTCGAAATCCTCAACCGTTCGCAGCCGACCCAGGGTACGTACGGTGAGTTCCATATTCTGGCCCTCGATGCTGCCGGAGGGAAGTTCCACATTTTGCCGGGCCAGCGCCGACGAGATGTCAATGGAAGTGAGGCGGTAGGCCGCCATCTTGGCGGGATCGATTCGCAGGCGCATGGAGTATTTTTTCTCTCCCCAAATCTGTACACTGCTGACTCCGGTTACGGTCTGGAATTTTTCCTTGAACTGCCGGGTGACAATGTCATTCAGATCGAGTAGGGGACGGGTTGCACTCTGTACATTGATGAACCAGATAGGGGAAGCATCAGCGTCGGCCTTGGATACATTGGGGGGTTCGACATCGGGAGGCAAGTTGCGTTGTGCACCCGAAACCCGGTCGCGCACATCATTGGCAGCGGCTTCCATGTCGACACCCAGATTGAACTCTACCGTGATACTGCTGCGACCGTCGCGACTGGAGGAGGAAAGAGTACGAATGCCGGCAATACCATTGATCGACTCTTCCAGCGGTTCGGTAATTTGGGATTCAATGATTTCGGCATTGGCCCCGGTATAGGTAGTGCTCACGTTGACCACCGGCGGATCGACGCTTGGGAATTCCCGCACTCCCAGGTACAGAAAGCCAATGACCCCAAAGAGAATGAGGACAAGCGACATCACAATGGCCAATACAGGCCGCTTAATGCTTACTTCCGATAGACTTGCCATGTGTTAGTTAAGACCGGGTCGCCGGTACGATTGACAGTTGAAAATTGACAATGATAGGGGCAGAGGGAAGTGATTGTAGTAATGCTATCAATGTACAGCTATTAGATATTTTTTATAAGCTAGACTTGGCGCCCACGCCTGTGGTACCCGCATTGACTACGTTCCGGATTTCGACGGGACCGTCGGGTTTTACCTGCAAAATACCGGTTGTAATGAGTGTATCACCCGCCGAAAGGCCTTTGGTGATTTCCATGTCGAACTCGCCCCGCATACCTACATCCACCGAACGGGGGGTAGCTTTGCCTGATTTGACTAAAAATACCTTATGACCATTTTCTTCCGGGATAATGGCTTCATTAGGAACCGTAATGGCGGTACCCCTCGATCCGATAATTAACTCGATCCGGGCAAAAGCACCGGGCAGTAGTGAACCATTGCCATTTGGGCTGGTAGCCCGCATTTGTAAGGTACGGGTTTGAGGGTCTATCTTAGGATCTACGGCGTACACACGTCCCGAATATTCGGCATCCGAGCTTTCAGTGGTATACTTTATGGTACTTCCCGCTTTGATCCGGTCCGAATATTTGGCAGGTACCGAAAATTCTACTTTGGCAGGATTGGTGTTGGTCAGGGTACTGATTCGGGATGTGGGGGTAATATAGCTACCTTCACTTACGTACCGGAGTCCAAGTCGCCCGCTAAAAGGAGCCCGAATGGTAGCCTTGGCCAGCTGGGCTTTTATGTTTTCGATGTCGGCCTCGTTTGTTTTTACGGTAGTAAGGCTGATGTCGTATTCCCGCTGGCTGATCGCTTCTTTTTCCAGCAGTTGGCGTTGCCGGTATTCATTATCTTCCGAGAGTTTTTTGCCGTATTCCAGTTTTTTCAGCTGAGCCTGCAAATCGTCATCGTTAATTTTTAACAGGACGGTACCCTTCTGAACATACTGTCCTTCCTTGAAATATAGATTGGTAATCTTACCTGATATTTCGCTTCTTATCTCGACTTCTTCGTTGGCGAGTACGGTACCAGTCGTCTTTACAATATCGTTCAGGGCTGCTGGTTCTACTACCATCACAGAGACGACCGTTTTACCCCCTCCGCCTGCCTTAGGGCCCTTTTCAGCTTCTTCCGGTTTGTTAGAAGTAGCCAGGTACTCTTTTATACGAGGATAAAAGGCCAACCCTATTAGAAAAACAATAATTAGGGCGGTAATGAGGCGTTTTGTTGTTTTATTCATGGAAAAGTGGGTGAAACACAGAATCGGAAAACAAATTTAACGCATTCCTCGTCTGAACAAGCACGAATGGGTAGAAGTTTGTGAATGAACCAAATTATAACGAAACAGCTCATAAAAAATGCCCGGCTTTGCCGGGCATTTTTTATTGTATGCTTTAAGAAAATTACTTATCCCACCAAACGGGAGTATACTGAGTATCCGCTCCCTGACGAGCAATCACGGCGTTGTAGTTATCCTTATTCAGAGTGAACTCTGTAGTAGGATACGCAGTGCGTACAGGAATATCCGTACCACCGTTCAGTGTGGTAGGAGCGGGGGTCAGCTTAGGAAAGCCGATCCGCCGCCACGAATCCCACGCCTCGGTACCCTGGAAAAAGAGGGCGATCCAGCGCTGCGTACCGATCCGCTCGAGTGCATTGGCCGCTGAGTAGGCTACATCGGGTTGAGCAATGTAGGCCGTATAGGCGTCCTCCGTGTAGGAAGCACCCATCCACTGTTGCAGTGAAGCTTTAACGGCTGCTTCGTACAGTGTCTTGGCATCGTCCGTGATCCAGCCCCGCTGGGCGGCTTCAGCCTGGGCAAACAAAATCTGAGCATAGGTCAGGATGTTGATCGGTGCGGTTTGTGCGCTCAGGGTAGGAGCTACCAGTGAAATGTCCTGTGCTTTCCAGGTAACAGGGAATACGCCGTAAGGTACCCCACGATACTCGCCCAGGATATTCTTGGAAGCCATGAAAGGCAAACGGGGATCGTTTACTTTCTTCAGATAATCCACATAGGTACTGCTGACCGCGAAATCCTTCCGGTTGTTGGTCTGGTAGTTGTTGTACAGCGGATTCTCGTTATTCAGATCGCTCAGGTACTTGTATTGTACATTGTCGGCATTGGAGGTAAATACTCCGTCAGCCAGAGCTGATTTAAATTCAGCGGCTCCCTTTGCGGCGTCTGCTTCGGAAATGCGAAGAGCAGCAACCAGGCGCAATGAATTGGCAAACTTCTTCCAGCGGGCAATGTTGCCGTTCAGAATAATTTCACCTTTCACCGTAGGGCCATTGTCAAACTGTGCAACCGCTTCTTTCCACTCCTTGAACAGATCATTGTAAATGTCCTGCTGCTTGTCGAAAGCGGGCGAGAAGTTTTCCTGTCCCTTGAGTGCTTCGGTATAGGGTATATCACCCCAGCGGTCGGTAATCCACTGATAAAAATAGGCTTTCAGAATCCGGGCCGTGGCAATCTGATTGGCATTGGATCCAAAAGCGGCGGCAGCCGTTTTGGTCTCATCATTGGTATTCAGATTGATGATCTGCTGCAAGCTGTTCAGTGGACCAGTATACCAGCCGCTGTAGTTGAAGTTGATCGTTTTGTAGCGTGAGTCTTCAATATAAGTCACGTCTGACAAGTGTTGCACATAGAGTGCAGGAGCGCTGTTAGCACCGCCTGGCCCTACCTGGCCGTTGATGGCACCGACGTTACGTTCCGCGCCGGTCAGCAAGCTGGCCGCGTTAGGTACCGACGGGTTATTGGGGTTCACATTCATGTCCCCGAAGTCATTACATCCCACCACCGTTACCAGGGCAAAGGAGGCAATGGCTGCTTTAAACCATAGCTTTTTCATATATATTGTATTTGGTCAATTTAGAATTTAATTTTTAACTACTGTTGGAGTGGATTAGAAACCAAGACGTACGTTAACACCCATGGAACGTACAGGAGGCAACTGACCACCTTCGTACCAGAGGGTTTCGGTCTCAGTAATGTCGATTCCACCACCTACAGCGCTGTAAATCAGCAACAGGTTACGACCGATCAGCGATACGTTGGCCGATTTGATGAACTTACCCAGTACACGCTTGGGCAGGTTATAGCCCAGGGCTACTTCGCGAAGTTTGACGTACGTTTTATTGTAGATATACTCCTCATTCAGTGCGAACAACCAGTTCTCGTACAGGTTCTGCGTATCGACACGGTACGTGTTGGGCTGACCGTCCTCGGTAACAGCGTCCAAAATCACACCACCGCCATTAGCCGGATCGTCACGCTTAGGATTGCCTAGCTCATTCAAACCTGCCGTTTCAGCGCCAAGACCTGAATAATTGTTGAACATCTTGGTAGTGGAGAAGAATTTGCCACCTACAACGAAGTCGGTATTGATTCGCAGCGTGATGTCATTATACTTGAATGTATTCAGCAATCCACCTTTGAACTTAGGCAGTACTGAGCCCAGGTTTACATTATTCTCTTTCACGTAAAGTCCAGCGATACCGCTTTCGATGTTCTCAGCCGTTGGTGAATACACTACCCGGTTGCCATTGGCGTCTTTCTTGATGCCTTGGCCTATCAGGGTACCCCAGGGAAGTGCATCGCCGTTGTCCCCAATGCGGGCATTGAGCGTAAGTGTACGCCACTGCGGACCGTCGATTTGGTAGTTTTGCTGACCTTCGGCCAATTCTACTACCTCCGAACGGTTACGGTCTGCGTTCAGGTCGATTTGCCAGGAGAAGCTGCTGGTTTCTACTGGGGTAGCTGAGATGTGCAATTCCAAACCCGATGTCTTGATCAAGCCGGCATTAACGATAGCATTACTAAATCCGCTGGTAGGGGCTACTGCCAATGGAATAATCTGGTTGCGGTTGTTATTTTGGTAAGCGGTAAATTCAACGCCTAATACATTGTTAAACAACCTCAAATCAATTCCTGCTTCGTACGATGAAGAAAGACCTGGCTTCAGATTAGCGTTAGGAAGCTGGCTGGGAAGGTAAGATAACGAATTGCCACCGTAGGTGAAGGTGCCAACCGTATATGTCAAAGCAGTGCGGTAAGGATCTACATCTGTACCTACCTGAGCATACCCAGCCCGGATCTTACCGAAAGAAAGGATATTGTTGCGAGGAATGAACTCAGTGAATACCACGCTACCCGAAACGGAAGGATACAGGTACGAATTATTGGCTTTAGGCAGCGTTGAAGACCAGTCGTTCCGGATAGATCCTTCCACAAACACAAAATCTTTAAAGCCCAGGCTTACATTGCCAAAGAGGCTATTGACCCGACGCTCATATAGATAGTTTTGTGAGATGGCAGGATTTACAGAGGCACCGATGGCGTAGAATCCTGGGGAAGTTAAGCCTCCTACGGTAGATTGGAAGGTACCTTCCGTGCGGTTGTAGCGGATGTTACCGCCAGCGTTGGCCACCAGGGAGAAATTTTCAAAATCCTGATTGTAGCTTAACAAGCCTTCGTAGTTGTTTTCCAACTGTAAGCCAGTTAGGTAGGCAAATCCCCCCTTACCCCCTTCATTAAGGGTACCTGCGGCAATGCGGCCTTGATTGACGTACGAACCGTAATCACGACGTACCTTGGCCGAAGCCGTCAGATTGTCTAGAATTTTGTACGTTAAACCAATGTCTCCGAACAACCGTTGCTGGCGAGCCAGATTGGTATTCTCATATACCTGAGTGTAAGGGCTGTCCCAGTACTTGGGCTTGGGGTCAAGAGGACCACCGATATTCCAGCTACGGAACGTACCGTCGGCGTTCTTATAATCACGTAAATCCTCGATACGCAACTGGCGCTGGAACCACTGGTTGAAAGAACCGATCGTCTGGTTGAAGCCGCTCAGGGTTGAGCTTCCGACACCAAACAGTGAATTGCTGGTCCCCGTTCCGCCCGAAGATCCGTAACGGTCGGCAGGGATATTGTTATTTTTAGTAGAAGTGTAGTTAATGTTCAGATCAGCGATCAGCCTTTTTGAGAATGAAATAGAGTTTTTTGCCGATACATAGTCCTTGGTTTGGCTACTGTTAGGTACTATACCATTGTTGATGATGTGCGTGTACGAAATACGGCTATTGTAAAACTCGCCGCCCCGCGCAAAAGCAATGTTGGTGTTGCTACTTACAGGCTTTTCAAAGAAATCCCGTACGTTGTTGGGTTGGGCTTCGTAAGGAGTCTGTATCCCAAACTTAGGCGTTCCCGGAACCCAGGAAGCGGCTGAGCGGTGGGGTTGTCCATCCAGCTTAGGACCCCAGCTTTCGTCAGCGGAGTAGTCCAGAATACGTTGACCGTCGAATGCAGCCCAGTCGGCAGGGTGGATGGCCGGATTAAATTGGAATGTGTCAAAATCCTGCGAATAGCCACCGCCGTACTCATTCTGATAGTCGGGCAACAGTGCTACCATGTCCAGAGTAGAGCTGTGGTTGACATTCAGGCTGGTTTCGCCCGCTTTGGCCCGCTTGGTCGTGATTACGATTACGCCCGCCGAAGCACGGTTTCCATACAGTGCCGTCGCCGAAGGACCTTTCAAAACTGTCAAGGCCTCTACATCGTCCATGTTTACCTGGCTGATGTCCGTGGGAGTACCATCTACCACGTAGAGGGGATCACTGCCCGTCAACGAGTTGATACCCCGGATACGGATAGAAGGTGTACCGAACTTGGCACCTGATTGACCAAGTACCTGTACCCCGGCCACTTTACCGGCCAATGCATTGGCTACATTGGGATCACGGGCTACAGTCAGGTTTTCACCTTTTACTTCCTGCACCGAATAGCCCAGTGCTTTCTTATCACGTGAAATACCAAGTGCCGTTACCACGACTTCCTGTAATTGGTTGACGTCGGTTGTGAGTGAGACGTTGATGGTGGATTGGTTGCCGACCGGAACTTCAGTGTTCTGAAATCCGATAAAGCTGTAAACCAACGTTGCAGTTGATGAAGCGGCGATCTGGTACATACCTTCGCCATTAGTGGTGGTACCGCGGGTGGTACCTTTGACCGAGATGTTGACGCCCGGTAGCACCGAGCCATCCTCTGCCGTTACTTTACCGGTAACGGTTCGATCTTGCGCAATTGCCTGTGTTCCGATCAGAAACAGGCATCCCAAGAATAGTCCTAAAAACTTCCTCATACGATTAGGTTATGTGATTGATGAAATTATTAAAGTTGCAAAGGTAATCCTTTGCGTTGTTATAACAACTACTGAAACGTTTATGTTCAAGCAGTTATTTTACAAAACCGCCCCGAACCAGAGGCAATATATTCATAGTCACTGAATAATGATCATTAGTGACACATTGTGTTTTAGTACAAAGTTCGTGCCAACGCTCGTGCGCACACAAGACTGGCCTTTGAACAGCGGATGATTTTGGGATAAAAAAGGCCTCCTGATGGAGGCCTGGGGCGGTATTGATTACAAAAAATCTTTCTTAATTACGTACAATTTTTTGTATTTAGTGAAATTTTTTGAAGTAGGATTTTTTTTACAAAAAAAAGTATTATGAGGCATTAATTTATTTATTGTCTATCCCATTATTTAAGAACCATAAAGTCGATTATAGTTATTGAGGGGTGTTTTTGCGTACCATTTTAAACAAAAAGGAAGGCCATAACCTTCTCAGGTATACAGCGGCCATTTCGGTAAGCCCGCCAATGAAAGCCTCCTTTTGATCCTGGGCGGCGGCATGCAGGATTTTCCGGGCGCAGACATCGGCGGGCATTCCTTTTGCCTGATTGGCATCCATTTGCCCGTACTTGTCACCCTGGCTATCCAGGGCATTCAGCGATACGTTGGTCTTGATGTACCCCGGACACACTACGGTCACGCGTATGTTATCATCAAATACCTCGGCCCGCAGTGAATCGTAGAACCCGTGCAAGGCGTGTTTGGCCGCATTATATCCTGAACGCATGGGGGTACCTACCTTACCCGCCACACTGCTGATGACGATGAAATGCCCGTTTTGTTGCGAGATCATGTAAGGCAGCACGGCCTTCGTAAGGGCCACGGTACTAAAAAAATCAACATCCATGATCCGCTGGTAAACGTCCAGGGAGGTATCACGCACATACGAACGCTGACTTACGCCGGCATTGTGTACCATGACGTCGATACGGCCGAAGCGGGTTATGATTTCGGCCGCTTTTTCGGCCGCTAACTCAAATTTCGTCACGTCCAGTGGAAGAACCATGACGCGTTCGGCTGGGAGACTGGTACTTTGCTTCACACGTTCGAGTTCTTCGACGCGACGGGCGCTCAGTACCAGGGTAGCGCCCGCTTTGGCAAGTTCAAGGGCGAGGGCTTCGCCAATGCCTGAGGAAGCGCCGGTGATCCAGACGACTTTTTGATTGAAGTAGGTGCTCAAAGGGAAGTTGATGGTTTTTGAAAAGAATCGTTATGAATTTGTTGGGTACCGTAGCTGCCCGCCGTACTCGCTCACATCCAGGGTAGCCATAAGACCTACCGGCAGAGCCCGGTTGTCGGCCACATGGCCGACTGGAAAATCGAAACAGATGGGAAAGCTGTACTCCTGGGTATGGTCCGCTATGATTTCGTAGGCAGTTTTTCCAAAAGCCGGATCCGAATTATCGCGCACTTCGGTAAACTGACCCACGATCAATCCCGCCAGATTTTGGAGTTTTCCGGCGCGCTTAAGCTGGATCATCATGCGATCGATGTTGTAAAGGTACTCATTGATGTCCTCGATGAACAGGAGGGTACCTTGTGTGTCAACCTCCGAACTCGACCCAACCAAATGAGCCAGTAGACACAGATTGCCCCCCATGACTAATCCGTCAGCGATTCCTGGCCGATTGAGTGGATGTGCAGGAACCGAATAAGCCATACTTTCGCCAAAAAGAGCTTTTCGAAGCGATTCCAGCGCCTGCTCGCCGCCTTCATGAGCCATTGTCTTCACCATAGGGCCGTGGATGCTCGCGTAACCAAGGGTACCCAGGTGAGCCAACAGCGCAGTCAGATCACTGAAACCAACCAGCCATTTGGGCGATTGCTCGAAAGCTGTAAAATCCAGATCATCTACTATTCTCGAACAGCCATAGCCGCCCCGCGCCGCCAGAATGGCCTTTACATCAGGATTGTCCAGCAGGCTTTGCATATCGTCGCGGCGTTGCTGATCGGTACCTGAATACTGGTAGTACTCGCTCCAGAGTGTCGGGCATTCGACCACATTCAGGTGCCACTCGTTCCTTAAAACATGGAGTCCGGCGACACAATCGTCATAGCTGACTTTACTCGCCGGAGCCAGCACACCCACGGTATCGCCAGGCTGTAGATAAGGAGGGAGAAGGAGGGATAGGGTCATCGGGAGAAAGTCAGGTGTTTAAAGAAGCAGGTTGGTAGCGGTCAATGTCCGAAACCCGCACGGCAATATCGCCTTGCACGCTCGTATCGAACATGGGTTCAAACTTAGCTCCCCAGAGCAGCTCTTCATAATGGTACGAAAACCGGACGTGGACCTGCTGCATGAAGGTTTCGTCGATGGCCCGGATCATGATTAGAAATTCGGCGTCGGCATCAGCCAGGCTTTTCTCCGTTGCGTTAGCCAGTGGGCTGTCTTCGGTAATGGGATGGACCAGGGTCCAGTTGAGCGGAAAAAAATTCACGTGATCACGCTCCAGATCCAAGGGGTAGTATTTGCGGATTTTAGCGCCACTCGGCAGGGTATCGAGGCACGAAAGCGTCATTTCCACATCCAGGTCGATCAATTCGTTGTCCCGTTCGTGGATAATGCGGAACATCAGGCCGTTGATGTCCAGGTAGGGCGCCACGACAATATTTTTACTGAATCGGATGCGGGGTACCGAGCGGGAAAAACGCCCGTAGAACAAGCCCGTAGCCAGCGCTATGAGCAACAAACCAATCAAGGCCTCTAGCCCCGCCACACTATTGGCCCAAAAGCCCGTAGGACTTATGCGACCGTACCCTACGGTCGTCAGGGTTTGGGCACTGAAGAAGAAAGCTTCCCAAAAGGCAGGTTGCTGGTGCTCGTTACTGATACCTTCCAGGTATTCAATCCCAATGAACAGATAAAGACAGGCAAAGACAATATTGAGTAGGAAATAAAAGAGGAAAATAATACCGAAAAACTTTCTCCAGCCCAGAATGATCAACCGATGGTACCAGTTGACACTATTCAAGAACGAGTCGCCTACCCGTCTTACATTAAAAGTGCCGTCTTTATTGATCAGCCGGACCCGTTCACTAGTTATTTTGGTGCCAAATCCAAGATCCTTGCGGTTTTCTTCCTGGGTCAGCATGGAACTCTTGGAACGGGAAGGTATTTTTTTTGCCATGTTTTTTATTCAGTGGAGAGTCGACAATGTCTGCTCCCTGGATCACCAACTGCATACGATTGAGTGGTAAAGTAGTTGGCTGAAACCAGTAATACTAAAAATAAAGAATAGGGATCTGTGATACACCGGACTATACGCTAAATAAAAACCACCTCCTCAATTAAATCACCCTTCATTTCACGGTTGATGAGTTCGATGATCTTTTTCTTGGCGTGAACGAGTTCATTGCGCAGGGGAGCCGATTCAATCTGTAAAAATAATACCCGGTCTTTCACATACACTTTCTGGGTACGTGAAGATATGGGCAGGCCCATGATTTTCTCCCAGTGGGCACTCACGTAGCTTTCCTCAAAACCCTTTTTCATGTGATGCGCACTGAACATGCGCTCAATAGCCTCTTTCAAGGGCGTAACGCCGGGCTTGCGGGCGGCCCGCTCTTTATCGAATTTGTAGTATTGAGCCATGTTTTGAAGATGCTTTGTACAAAGATAGGGAATAACTTTGACCGAAAAATCCCCCGAAAGGCGAAGGACAGCGATGCAGAGCAGAAAAATCAGTTTCGCAAAAAATACCGAATCGGGCTTGGAATTCCCTGCATTGGGGCTTAATATTGCGTCATCAAGTCAATTGCTTCACCACCGGCGGTTGATTTATAAAGAAGAGGCTAGAGAATGGGCTCACAGAACCTCTGGCAACCTATCCCACGCGCAACCGGGACAAGGTGCTAACTCCCACCTAAGCAGTTAGGAAATATAAACTCAAACCGCGCATGAATCAGAACCAACCTCATTCCGTTTTCGGAGTAGCCCGCTGCTACTCACCTGTACCATCTCAACTTGCTAGGGCCAGCCGGGATGGTGTTTTTTGTTGCATGTGTATCTAGCGCGGAAGAATTCCTTTTGGGTTTTCTTTCTGCTGCTATACATGGCTGCACATATTTCCTGTGTTTCCGGTACATCGCAAATAAGAAGACTACCCTACTGAAAATCAGATAAATAGTATAAAATGCTCGCAGTACAACAATTACACAATTAAACCCATAACCAATTATGTCACAAGATCCCCAACGTTTCGAAACTCTCCAACTGCACGCCGGCCAGGAGCCAGACCCCACGACCAAATCGCGGGCGGTACCCATTTACCAAACGACCTCTTACACGTTCAATGATTCCGAGCATGGTGCTAACCTGTTCGCTTTGAAAGAGTTCGGGAATATCTATACCCGTATTATGAATCCTACCACCGACGTGTTCGAGAAGCGCATGGCAGCCCTGGAAGGCGGCGTAGCGGCGCTGGCCACGGCGTCGGGCCATGCCGCGCAGTTTTTGGCCATCAACAACATTACATCGGTCGGTGATAATTTCGTTACGACTTCCTTCCTGTACGGCGGTAGCTACAACCAGTTCAAGAATTCGTTCAAGAACATTGGCGTGGAAGCTCGCTTCGCGGATGGCGACGACGTATCGAGTTTCGAAAAACTGATCGACGACAAAACCAAGGCGATCTACCTCGAAACCATCGGCAATCCGAGTTATAGTGTCCCTGATTTCGAGGCGTTTGCCGAACTAGCCAAAAAGCATGATCTGCCCATCATCGTGGACAATACTTTCGGCGCGGGTGGGGCGATCTGCCAGCCGCTCAAATGGGGTGCTCATATCGTTGTCGAGTCGGCTACCAAGTGGATTGGCGGTCATGGTACCACAATGGGGGGCGTCATTGTGGATTCCGGCAAATTCGACTGGGGTAACGGCAAGTACCCCCAGTTCACCGAGCCATCGCCCAGCTACCACGGCCTGGTGATGAACGATGTGTTTGGCATGAACGGACCGTTTGGTAACATTCAGTTTATCATTCGGGCACGGGTGGAAGGTCTGCGCGACTGGGGCCCAAGCCAGAGTCCATTCAATTCGTTCCTGCTGCTACAAGGCCTCGAAACCCTATCGCTTCGGGTAGAGCGGGCCTGTGAAAATGCCCTGGCCCTGGCCCAATGGCTGGAAGGCCATGCCGATGTGGAATCTGTAAATTATTCCGGCCTGGCGTCCAGCAAGTACCATGCGATAGCAGCCAAGTACCTCACACGGGGTTCAGGAGCGGTGCTTTCTTTTAAGTTGAAAGCCGGTAAGGAGGCAGCCGACCATTTTGTAAATTCATTGAAGATGATCAGCCACCTGGCCAATGTGGGCGACTCCAAAACCCTGATCATTCATCCCGCCAGTACCACGCACTCGCAACTTTCCGCCGCCGACCAGCTCACCGCGGGTGTTGCGCCCGGCGAGCTGCGTGTATCGGTAGGGATCGAACACATCGAGGATATTAAGGCCGATCTGGAGCAAGCCTTTGCCCAGATTTCAGTACCCGCCTGATTCGACTTCTACGGCTCCGGCAGCAAACCGGAGCCGTAGTTTACTTTTGGGAAAATAGTTGACTTACCGGATTGATTTGTCCAGAATCAGCGAGTATTCATTCTCCATTCCCTCTTTCCAATTCTCCATTAACAAGTGGTTGGGCACGTATGCAACCTGAGAAAAAGACCTTTAAATATCCTTATACCTTTACGCTCGAATCGGGCCGCGAACTGCCCGGCTTTGAATTGGCCTACACTACCTGTGGCACTCGTTCAGCCAATGACGATAACATTGTGTGGGTATGCCATGCGCTGACGGGTAGTGCCAATGCCGCCGAATGGTGGGACGGCCTGGTAGGTGCAAATACCCATTTCGATCCGTCCCGGCATTTCATCGTGTGTGCCAATGTGCTGGGCTCTGCTTACGGCTCTACGGGGCCGCTTTCCATCAATCCATTGACGCAGCAACCCTACTACCACGATTTCCCTACCCTGACGGTACGCGATGTGGTAGCTGCCCTGGACCTACTGCGCCAGGAATTGGAAATTGAGCGCATTAGCGTGTGTTTGGGCGGTTCTTTGGGCGGACAGCAGTCGCTGGAATGGGCTATTCAGGAACCCGATTTATTTGATGAGCTGATTCTGATCGCTTCTAACGCCGTACATTCTTCCTGGGGCATTGCCTTCAATGAATCACAACGGATGGCTATTCAGGCTGATGCAAGTTGGACGCAAGCTTCGCCCGAAGCGGGCATGCTGGGCATGAGCGCGGCGCGGTCCATCGCATTGCTGTCCTACCGTAACTACGACACCTACAATTTCACGCAGGCGCGCGACAACCCCGACCAGATCGATGAGTTTCGGGCGTCATCGTACCAGCGGTACCAGGGCGAAAAATTCATGAAGCGATTCAACGCGTTTTCCTATTGGGTGCTGTCCAAAGTCATGGACTCACACAATGTAGGGCGTAACCGGGGCGGCATCGTCAATGCTCTGGGTATGGTGAAAGCCCGTACGCTGGTGTTGGGCATCAAATCGGATATGTTGTTTCCGACAGTGGAACAGCAGTTCCAGGCGCGCCACATTCCCGATGCCGAGTACCAGGAAATTGACTCACTCTACGGGCACGACGGTTTTCTGATCGAATACAAGCAACTCACCCAAGTCATCCGGGCGTGGCAGGAAAACAAGGGTACCCTGGAGATGGCTTAGAATCCATACCATCACCGAAATAAAAAGCGGGCTCGGCATTCAATCGCCGAATCCGCTTTTTAATAATTGGTTATCTACCGTACCAACTGCACCCACCCTTTATACTGCAAGGGTACCCTGTCGCGTTCCACGGACTGGAACTGCACCGAAGCCTGATAAAAATACTGCCCTGAGGGTAAATCCTGCCCGGCAGAATTTTTTCCATTCCATTTCAAAGTCGCATCCGTTGTTTCGAACACCTTCGTACCCCAGCGGTTGAAAGCTACGAACTGAACCTCCTCCACGAAGGTAGGGCAGTTCAACGGAGCGAATTCGTCATTTTTTCCGTCGAGGTTCGGGGTAAATACATTAGGAAGAGCAAATTGCGGGCAATTGTCCCGGCATGCCAGATTACTGGGGGTGCTTTCCTGGCCAAAGCGATTCACCGCCGTGACGTAGTAGCATCCCGCAAAGGAACTCAGCCCCGTATGGGTGTAGTCCGTTGCCAAGGGGATAGGCGGAGGTAGCACGGAAGCCAGGTACGTCGGCTCTTCGTCGCGGTAGCGAGCGAAGTAGATTTTATAGGCCACAACGCCACGTCCACAGGCCGCGCCCGTGGCAGAACTTTCAGATGATTTCCAGCTAAGTGTGTTGGTATAATCAGACTGTCCGCAAAAGGCATCTGGGGATAAGGTAGCGCAGTCGGGAATATCCAGTGCCAAAACGGGTGGACAGGGCCGGGTGGTATCGGTGGGACTGACGCATAGGGTTTGGGAGAAATTGTACAAAAGCGCGGGCCTAACGCGGGTATTGTTATAAGAACCCACGGTTTCTACGCGATAGCAGTAGGTCGAGTCTGGCGATAACGTGATGGTATGGGTACCGTCGGCCACGAAGCGGTCGGTACCATCGTCCGTATATTCAAATGTTTCGAAACCCTGCACTTGCACTTCCGCAATCCGATTGAAGGTGCCCGGCTGGCTGCGGTCTTCCCGATAAATACGATGCAGGCGGTTGGTGTTATCCCAGGGTACATTCGCCATCCAGGCCAAGCGTACCTGAGCGCTGGTACCCTGCACCTGTTCCAGGCGTACACTACTGGCAGGTTCTGTTTCTTCGAGCTTTGTTAAGGTACCTTGATTGGGGTAATAATAATCTACGCGATAGCGGTAGGCATTTTGCGTGGTATTCAGGTTTTTATCGACAAAAAGCGTGTCAGGTACCCCCGCTTGCAAGCGGGTATCAAGGGTAGCTATCTGCGTAAAATCAGTACCATCCAATCCCGTGGCCCGAAAGAGCCGATACTGCGAAGGTCCGGCATCGGCTCCGGGAACGGCGACGGCCGGGCGGGTCCAGCGCACCGTTATGACGCCGCGCGTCTGGCTGGTCGAATCGACCGTGACATGGGTGATGAGGGGTGCTAGTTGGGGTAGGTCGGAGCAAAATTCAGCTGAGGGCAGACTACTACCACCTCCATTCAGGCGACCGGGATCATCGGCCAGGGTACCCTGGCGTGGAAAAAGTGCCACCAGACGGTAGCTATAGCTGATTCCCCGTTGTAAACCCTGACCGCCGTTGTCGTCCACAAAAAACGTTTCACCTACTCCCACGCGCGCTACCTCTTCGTAACCCAAGGCTGGCGACAGACCCGGCTGGCAAACCCCGGCCTGGAAATCAGAGCAACCTACTTTACGGTAAATGGCGATCTGCGCGCCCGGTATCTGACATTGATACGCACTCCATGTAAGCCGGAAGGCCCGCGCGGTCGCATCCGCCACGGGTTCGGCTCGCAGGTTTTGAGGTTTGGGACCATACACCCGTATTTTGAACGTTTTGATGTCCACCAGTTTCCGGAAAAGCGAGGGGTTAGGGAAATTAGGCCCGGCCGCATCCTCTACTTTGACCAGCACATCGTAAGGTTCCAGGCGAATATGATCGCAGCCGGTTTGCCAGCGGAAGGTACCCTTTATTTGACCCAAATCGTTTTGCATTACGACACTGAACTGGGCGTTCTGAGCTGGTACCAGGTCGCTGAGATACACCCCGCTGTTGGAAGTCAGCGTAAGGCGGTCGCCGTTTTTGTCATTGGCCGTAATGGTTTGCTGAATGAGGGTACCTGCTTCCACGCACAGGTCGGGTAGCGGATCGAGTCTGGGGCGGTCGTTGGGGCTTTCGATCACGATGATCTGCATATCGCGCACGATTTCCCCGATCAGTACACCATTGCGCCACTCTTCCACCACAAATGCGACATTGTAAAAACACGGCTTAGTCGGCGCATCCCACACCAGATCACCCGTGAGCGAATCGAGCGTAAAGGTCGAAGGCGTGGCGCCATCTTCAGTGGCGCCGATGGGTGGACCAAACGACGTTTGCCGGTTGGGTGGTACATACACGCCGAGGTCAGTTCCCTTTCCTGCCGACAGGCTACGCTGAGGAACCACCAGCCGATAAGCCAGGCTGTCTCCATCGGCATCGTAAGCTCCGGGATTATGAATGTAGCGCTGGCCCACGGCGGCCAGGTCGATCGGCGGGTTCAAGAGCACTGGAGTGCGATTAAGACCTAGGGAAGAATTGATGATAAGGGTAGTACGGACAAAAAAATCTATTTGCCCGGAGTCTCCACCACCAAGATTACAAATGTTGGCATTTCGGTTTATTATCGAGGTCGAGATTGTGAATCGTCCCGGAGCCGGAAACGTATAAGTAAAGGTGTACTCGTTTCGGGTAGTGCCGTTGCCAATGTTGGGATAGGGTACTTTCCGGTTGACTTGGATGGGGCCTACATCGCCGATATAAAAACTGACATTGTTCTGCCCGTCCGCCGCTCCTTTTCCGTTTTCTACGTCGTAGTAAGCCGTAAAGGTGATTTCATAAGTCAGCGAGGTATTTGAGATTCGCTTGGCGGTGATTTCGCCCGCCCGGACGTGGGAAGCCGAAACGTCTTGGGTACCTGCTGCCATTAGACACAGCACGAGGAGACACGGTAGTGGCTGTCGCATAGGAATGAAAGGTTTAGGATGGGCAAAGGATATAACCTTTCAACGACAAGCCAGCTGAAAAATATATGTACTCCGAAGGTTTTGATTAGATCGTTAAAAACATGTGCGTTATAAAAAAGGAGGTGTGCTATCTTTCATAAAATTCAATCGGCAGGTCATCCGGATCGGCAATGAACGTAAACCGTTTCCGCGTAAATTCATCCACCCGGACCGGCTCGGCTACCACGCCGTGATTGGTGAGTTCCTGAATTGTAGCATCCAGATCACCTACCTCGAACGCCAGATGCCGAAGCCCGGTAGCTTCCGGGCGGGAAGGCCGAGCGGGGGGATTGGGAAAAGAGAAAAGTTCAATGATATACTCACCATCCAGCGCCAGATCCAATTTATACGATTGCCGGGCTTCGCGGTACACCTCCCGAAGGACGGTCAAACCCAATACTTCCGTGTAGAAGATCTTCGACTTTTGATAATCGGAAGCGATAATGGCAATGTGGTGGATTTTGGTGAGGTTATTCATCGATTTTAGTATAGGTTATTAGTTAAAACGCCACGCCCAGCTTCACGCCACCCCAGCTATGCTCGCGGCCGGTTTTGAATTCCCGGCTGAGGTAGGTTCGGTAATATTCGGCGTAAATTTTCCAAAATTGAACCACAACGCCATAGTTATTTTGAAAAGTAAATCGATTCAGTTCGGAAGCTTTCAGCGTGTACGGACTATTTTGGTTGAATAACCCGCCTTGCAGCGTAGCATCGTACCCGACCGAAGCGCCCAGCGACTGACTGTACAAATACAACTGAAAATTGTGTCCTGAACGCTGAATGGAAGAAGTCAGAGGCGAATCGAACCTACCCAGGGTGAGCGTAAAGCCCGCCTGCACTTTGTCAGAAAGGGTACCTAGCCGGAGCTGGGCGTTGGAATGGATCGAGACGATGTGAGGTACCTCCAGCAGTTGCCGCTCGTGGTTGAGTTCGTAGTTGATCGCTACGTCGTTTCGGATCTGATATTGCCAGCCCTGTGGGTCTACATCGCCCGACCAGTGGTGGATGGTAGCCTGCATCCGTCCGGCAAAGGCGGCTGGGCCGATCATCCCGGTACTCAGCACCGATGATAATCGTTGCTTATGTACTTTATCGACCGAGGTAGCAAAAGATTTGAGCAGAATAACCCCCGCGAAAGGGCGGTCGCCCACCAGAATTTCATTGCTGCGGATACTGGTAGGCGTGAAGCCAAAATGCTCGAAGGCCAGTCCGTAGGTAGGCTCACTTTCTTTGAAACGCAGCAGGATTTTGGACAACGGATTTTTCCGAAAAACCGGACTACCTACCTCGAAGCTGTATCCTTGGGTGTAGTAATAGTCGGTTTTAGCCATGGCAAAAAAATCGTTGTCGTAATGAAACCGGAAGTACCCCTTGTCGTTTGGAAGAAATCGGAAATCCGCCGTTTGGTCGATGCGTTGGGCCGAAGACCAACTGGGGTTCAGTACGCAGAGCAGGAGAAACAAAAAAATGATTCGCATAGACCGGATGTACGTCACAGCGGGCCAGATAGATTTACTACGAGACCGGCGGAAGCCTGCTCCCAGGGTACCTTCAAAAAAATCAGCGAAGAACCCCGTTCTTCGCTGATTATGGATGGATGTCAGTCTTTCTTTGCTTTTTGCTTTTCCTTCTTTTCGGCGCGTTTTTCTTTCAAAGTTTTCTCCGACTTCTTTTTCTCATCCTTTTGATGCGATATTCCTTTGGCCATGGTCGTAATTGTTTTTACGAAAGTTAACGTTAATCGATTTAATGTATATGTGTAGGGTACCCTATAAAAGATAAAATTTTTACAATGCTTAGAATATCAAGAGGTTAATATGCTATTTTTTTGCGCATCCAACAGTCAGACCGACCTTATCTATTGCTTGGAAGATATCTCCCAGCGGAATTCCAACAGCGATAGGGCCCTACATTTCTGTGCCATGGCCTGCGGCATTGGCAAAGTCCGGTTAAGGTACCTACCTTAGCGAGCTAACCTTTGTATTATAGTCACCGATGGCAAAATTTGCGCATTTACAGAAAACAGAGTTCATGGTCAACCTCGCCCAGGTTGAATCCATATCCAAAATCATGAATGGAGGGAAAGAGGCCATTGTGTTTAATTATTACAGTGGTCGTTCGGATATCTGGTTGTTTGAAAGTTCCAGTGCTCGTGAAAAAGCCTTCGCCGACCTTCGCACCCAGGAATACACCGAGTATTCTCCCGTGTAGAGCACTGACGAACTCAAAGCATAAGCTTGTCCGTACTGTTCAAATTTTATTGAGCCACCATAAAAAAAGTACCCCGGAAGTTTTCGGGGTACTTGATACTGGCAGGACTCGATCCCATGGCATGGAATCGAGCCAGATTGGAATTATTTCTTTTGGTAGGCGATCCGGTAAATAGTACCGTTCAGATCGTCCGAGACGTACAGGGAGCCGTCAGGCCCCTGGGCCAGTCCGCAGGGGCGGTGCTGGACGGGACCGCTGGGATTTGCCAGGTCGAGACCCGCAAAATTATCCGCAAATACTTCGTAGGGACCCGACGGTTTTCCGTTTTTGAAGGGCAAAAAAGCGACGAAGTACCCTTTTTTCAATTCAGAGTTCTGCCCGTGGAAGGCGATGAAAGCTCCGTTTTTGTATTTAGCCGGAAACTGGGTACCCGTATAAAACAACAGGCCGTTAGGGCCGAAGTGAGCCGGGAAAGCCGCCAGCGGCGTGAGGGCTTTTTCTCCGCCGGTTTTCTTGCCGTCGCCGCCGTATTCAGGATTCAGCATTTTCTTTTTCTTGACGGGATCGTAATATACATAAGGCCAGCCGGCATCGTCGCCTTCGTGAACTTCGTACATCGTTTCGGCGGGCAGCAGGGCGCTTTGCTGCGGCGTATAGAATTGCGAATAAAAATCATGGAACTGTCCGCGCCCATGCTGCAACACAAAGAGCGAGTTGGTTTGCGTGTTCCAATCCAGACCTACCGTGTTTTTCAGGCCCGTGGCGTAGCGCAAGCCGTCCTTCTGAGTTTGGTTCTTGATGTCGGCCTTAAACCGCCAGATTCCACCTACCGTATCCAGCAGGGTACAGGGCATCATGCCCTTGCCGGTACCTGCCTCGCGGCAGGCATCATTGGACGACCCGATGTTGACGTAGATGTACCCCTTGTCATCCAAAGCAATGGACTTGGAGTTATCCCGACCCGTATCCACCATGCCGGTCACGATGGTTTCGGGTTGTTCGGGCTGGATGATTTCTCCTTTTTCGTTGAGCTTGTACCGAAAAATTCCGCTGTTTGAAGAAGCGTACAGGTAGCCGTTTTTGATAGCTACTCCCGTACCCTTGTAGTCACCGAAGCTCGTGGCCTGGTCGGGTACCCCGTCGCCATTGGAATCGTGCAGTCGGTAAAGGCCCTTGCCATCTTTTAGGCGGGAAAGTTTCACGTAAATATCACCTTCTTTAGAAGCTACCATGTGGCGGGCTCCGCCCAGTTCGTCGGCAATAACCATGGTGGTAAATCCCGCCGGAACTTTAATTTCTTCTGCAACCCTGGGGTCGCTCAGGGGGTAGGTGTGGGTTGTTACGGTAAAGGCGGCCAGGGCGGCGAATCCCGTCAGGGTAGCCGTCAGCAAGGCGGGACGAATGCGTTGTTGCATGGAAAACAGGGGAGGATAAATGAAAGAACTGATTTTCTTCCAAAGCTACGAATTGAATGCTTATACTTATTCAACCCTCAGACCACACGCCACAAGGTTACGGGCAAAAAGCTGAAAATTGTAAACTTTTGGGGATAGATGCCGTAGGATTGGACCGGTTTTTTGAAAAACGCACGTGTAATCCATCTAACTTTCAACGACCATGAATCATAACGACGATCCACAAATTCCACCTGACTGGAGCTATAATCCTTCCGCCTGGAACCAGCGCATCCCGATTATCGTACTGGCCCTGGGAGGAATGGGTATCGCTACCTACCTTACCCTCTACCAGCTCCGGGTGCTCAGTAGCGTCTGGGAACCCTTCTTCGGCGATGGAAGCGAAAAAATCCTCAACTCATCGGTGTCACGCCTACTCCCCATACCCGATGCCGCCCTGGGCGCTATTTCCTATCTGGTCGATGTCGTTTCGGGTATTGTCGGCGGCACGGGACGCTGGCGTACCATGCCCTGGATTGTGATTGTGTTTGGTCTGGCGGTGGGACCGCTCGGAGTGGTCAGCATTGTGCTGGTGATTTTGCAGCCTGTACTTTTCGATGCCTGGTGTACGCTATGTCTCTCGTCGGCGGTGATCTCGCTTTGGATGATCGGTCCCGCCATGGACGAAATGCTGGCTTCGTTACAATACATGAAGCGCGTAAAAAAAGCGAATAAATCCGTATGGAAAGCTTTTTGGGGAAATGAAAAGGCAATCAGTCAGGTACATTAAACTAGGTAAACTATGTGGGCACAAATTATCAATGTTATCTTGGGGCTATGGCTCATGGTAGCTCCTTCGGTGCTTAGCTATGACCAAACCGGGTCCAATAACGCGCATATCATTGGTCCCTTGGTAGTCACTTTTGCCTTTGTGGCCTGTTGGGAAATTACCCGGCCCGTACGCAAAGTCAATTTTCTGTCAGGAGCCTGGTTGCTGGCCGCTCCCTGGCTTTTGGGGTACAGTGAAACCCTGCCGATTTTAAACGACATGGTGGTCGGCGCGCTCGTAATTGGTTTCGCCTGGGTAGAAGGAAAAATCACCACCTCGTTTGGAGGCGGTTGGAAGTCACTTTGGACGTAGGTACCTTTCAGTCAGAAGGACTCAAATGCTCTCGTCGCAGCGCATTGACGAACAAATGGGCCCGGCGCGTGGGTTCGGGCAGGCGGTAGCCCCCGTCGCAGCGCAGGGTCAGATCAATGGCAGTAGGCAGGTCGATGAGGTGGCCGGGGGAAACAAAAACCGGATTAACTTTATTTTTGGTCCGCAGGGCCGCACCGATGGTGTCGCCCCGATGCAGCATGGGGGTCCAGTTGCCCCGCTCAGGTGCGGGATCATCAAACTTCCCCGCCAGCACCGATTTGCCGCAGCCAAAGCTGGGCCGATTGATCCACAGTCCCATATGCGTCGCGATGCCCATGCGCCGTGGGTGCGCTATGCCGTGGCCATCGAACATCACCACGTCGGGTTCAATCGTCAACTTTTGCCAGGCTTCGATCAGGGCGGGGCCTTCCCGAAACGTTAACAAGCCAGGTACATACGGGAACGGTGCAGTACTCACCACACCTACTTCTTCAAGCACTTCCAGGGTAGACAGCCGTAGTACCACGATGCCTGCGTAGACGGTTTCTTCGTATTTATTGAATGAAATGTCACAACCAGCAATCGTTTCTGGCTCAGCGGGTAGCGGTTCGATGCGCACACGTTCGCGAAGCCGTTGCTGTAAAGCTACGGCTTCTGCGGGAGTGACCGTCCAGGGGTGCAGGTTTTGATAAGTAGCCATAAGGGTTTTCTTTTTCGGAGTTAGCGGTGGCGGGTAACCCCCACCTGTTCACACCAGGTGAGCACGGGGCAGGCCGAGCAGTAGGGTAGGGTACCCATGCAGATGTGTTTGCCGAAAGGCATAAGCAAACGATTGATTTCGGTCCAAAGCGCTAGGGGTACCTGCTGTTCCAGGGCTTTCAATGTTTTCTCCGGGGTAGCAGCCTGCACGTAACCCCAGCGGTTGACTACGCGGTGTACATGAATGTCTACACTGATGGCTGCCTGGCCAGCAGCTACCCCCAAGGCCAGGTTGGCACATTTGGGACCAACGCCTTTCAGGGCCGTCAGTTGGGCAAAATCGGCGGGTAGCTGGCCGCCGTACTGCTCGACGGCGGCTTTGGCAATGCCCAGAATTGTATACGTTTTTTGTTCGGGGTAGGTACTGCCGTCGAGCAGCTCGGTCAACTCGGCCGGACTGAGTTTCAAAATGGCTTCGGGGGTACGGGCCACCGCAAATAGTCGCAGCGAGACAGGAATGGTAGTTTCGTCGAGAGTACGAATGGAAATAATGCAGGAAATCAGTTGCTCGAAAAGCGTGGAGTACCCCCGCTCGGTCAATTCGAACATGGCGGCTTTGGGGTAGGGACGGATGGCTTCCTCGATATGGTCGAGGACTCTACTTAATTCAAAATCAGGTTTCATGGAGATGGGGAAAGACTTATGATTTGCTTTGGTAGGGATTTATACTTTCCCATGGTTGTCCCAATGATCTTTTACTACCTTTCCCTCCTGATCCCGGATCAATGTGCGCACGTAGCGGAAACCCTTTATGTCGCCACTTTCTTCACGACTTCCCAAAAAAGCCAGGACGGCGTTTCCGGCTTCGTCGGTCTTGAGCGTTAGAGCATATTTTCCAAATTCCCTGTCAATCGTACTGGAAGGGGCGAATTTCTTAGATAACTCTTTGCGTAATTTATCACCGATCTTCATGGTCACTGTGATTCATTAAAACGAATAAAGGAATACTCGCTTTCTGCAAAAAAGTATGCCCGGACTCCCTGCTTCATCCGTGCCATGAAGCATTCGGTCTTATACAATCAATGAATCTCTGTCCTTGCCGCTCCAACAATCTGGTAGTCCGTCTGTTTTTGAACATAGGCAATAACTGCCATATTTTCCCGCTTCAGAGTAGTGGGGTTAAACAGTACTTCTCCCGATTGTTTGGGATCGACGCGAATAAACTGCCGCACCACATTATCGCTGGTCAGTGTTTTTCCGCCGTTTTCGCCGCGTTTGATAGGGGTCGTTTCGTGGCGTGAAACCAGGGCAAAGTTTACTTTACAGCCTTGATAGTCGCCCGCTAGGGCGTACTTCACTTTCAAAAGATTTCCGTCTTCGATTTTGGCATTCAAAATCTCAAAAGTCGTCACCGGTGTGCGTTTGGCTGCTTCCTGTAAGGCGTTTTTCAGATTGGCCTCGTTGGAGCCCACAATTTCGCGCGTACCGTTAATGACCATTTGCGGGGTGTAGACCGACTTGGAATGAAAGACCTTGGCATACTCATACTGCCTTCTCGTGTAGGCTTTATCACTAAACGGATCCGCCCAGCCCAGGTGATTCCAGTAATCGACGTGGAACGACAGCGCCAGTATTTTCGGGTCTTTGGTGTTCAGGTTGCTGATCGTTTTGGAGAGCAGCCGGTCGGCCGCCGGGCAACTGGAGCAGCCCTGTGAGGTGAAAAGTTCGATGACAGCAACGGGTTCAGGCTTTTCTACTTCCCCGGGTTTCAGAAAAGCCAGGCTACCTACGGTTACGAGCGACAACAAGAACATCCATTTCATGATCATGGGCGTTAAGTACTAGTGAAAGGATTGTAAATCAATGGATAAATTATTTATTTATAACTCTTTCGATCTGTTCTTTGTTGTTGCCCCTGGTATTTTTACGGAAGCCTGGCAAGCAGGAGGTTCTCCACGTAAGTACTAGCGAAGTTTAAGAAAATTTTAGGAAAAGGATGCTTTTAAATTCGGAAAGGCGATCTTATTTTTGCTCGCTAAAACCGTAAGAATAAGAACCTTCCTTCTGTTGTATGCGTGATTTATTGGACTCCAAAGAAGTGTATGTGCTGTTGATGCTAGCTTCCAAGTTTGTCTGGCTTTATTTTTCGGGCAAATACTCCATCTCATTTTTAGTAGAATATTCCTCAACTCGTATGCTGGGCATTCGGGCTCAGTCCATCGCCCCGCTGGTCTGGGCGTTGCTGTGGATTGGTTTCCTCTTTCTTTGCTAATCGAAAGGTATCAGGTGCACTTTGTTGCACGAAGGCGGTAAAGCGTTATTTTGGCTTTTTGTTTTGACAATATATAACCAAAAGCCAAAAATGCCTCAGCTCGACCTGAACTTCGTCCGCAATCAATTCCCTGTATTTAGTACTGATCTGGGCCAAAAAATCGGGTTTCTGGATAATGCCGGAGGTAGCTACGTAACCGGAGCCGTCATTGACCGCCTCACCGATTTTTACACGAATTACAAAGTACAGCCCTACGGCGCCAATCCGCTTTCTAATAAAGCAGGAGAAGCGATGGATTTGGGTCGACACACCATAGCCGCCCTTCTGAATGTACCTCCTGACCGGGTGACACTGGGTGCTTCCTCTACTCAATGCTTCAACACCCTGGCGCAAGCCTGCGCGCCCCTGTTTCAAAAAGGCAGAGAAGTAATCGTATCCGAGCAGGATCATGAATCCAATATCGGCGGCTGGGAACGCCTCTGCCAGCAGCAGGGGGGGACCTTGAAAATCTGGAAAGCAAATTCCGAAACCGGGGAATTGGATGTTGCCGACCTGGAAAAACTACTGAGTCCAAAAACGGTTTTGGTGGCCGTCACCCACAGTTCCAACATCATAGGTACCCTCAACCCCATCAACGAGATCGCGCAACGGGTTCGGCAGGTAAACGCCCGACTCGTGGTGGATGGCGTATCGTACGCTCCGCACTGCTGGCCCAATCTGGATGAGCTGGACGTGGATGCCTACGTGTTCAGTACCTATAAAACCTACGGCACGCATCAGGGTGTAATGGTCGTGCGGGAGGATTTTCTGGACGAACTGACGCCGCAGTGCCACTTTTTCAATGTACCCTATTCTGCCAAACGCCTCGATACCGCCGGGCCCGACCATGCCGCCATCGCGGCCCTGGCCGGAATCGGGGATTATTTCGAAACCTTATACCACCACCATTTCGGGGCAGACAAGGTACCCCTGCACGTGAAAGCCCGCGCGATGGCAACGCTGATGAACCAGCACGAAATGAAGCTGTGTACCTACTTGCTGGAAAACCTGGCGAACTTGCCGGTGCGGATTTTTGGCCGCCCCGGGCCCGAGCAGCGGGAAGCGAACATTGCGCTTTCGAGTCCAAAAATTTCATCGAAAGCGCTCGCCGATGGGTTAGTCGACTACACTGTTGCCGCCAAGAATGGCCACTTCTACGCCTACCGACTTTTGCGGGCGATGGGTGTGGAGGATATGAACGATGGGGTACTTCGAATCAGCCTGTCACATTATACTACGCAGGACGAGGTAGAGCGGTGCGTAGCGGGACTGCGGGCGTTGTTAACGGAAAGCTAATCGGAATTGATCAAGGAAGAAAAGCAGAAGTTAAAAGGCTTTTTGCAAAAATTGGGGTACCCTGTCATTTTCTCAGCATCAACCCCTATATTTAACCAAACAAAAAACTTCATTTCAATGAAAAGACACTATGCACTCTGTTACTTTCTGATTTTTGGATTATTTTCTTTTGTAAAAGCACAAAACACGGTTGTTGATAAAATCATCAAAGAAGAGAAGGAGAATTCGCAGCTTGAAAAAATTGCCCACGAGCTGATGGATGAAATCGGCCCCCGGCTGGTAGGTAGCCCAAAAATGAAGCAGGCTCACGACTGGGCCGTGGAAAAATACAAAGGCTGGGGAATTGCGGCCCGCAATGAGAAGTGGGGCGAATGGCGGGGCTGGGATCGTGGCATTACGCATATCGACATGGTGAGCCCCTGGGTAAAAACCCTGGCGGGTACCCAACTGGCCTGGAGTCCGGCTACCCCCAAAGGCGGTGTGAAAGGGGAGGTGATTATTCTGCCCGAGTTTGCCGATTCGCTGGCATTCCAGAAGTGGCTACCCAGCGTGAAGGGCAAGCTGGTGATGATTTCGATGCTACAGCCCACCGGGCGGCCCGATTATAACTGGAAGGAATTTGCCACGGAGGAGTCGTTCGACAAACTTAAAAAGGAGCGCGAAGAAATGACCAAAGCCTGGGATCTGCGCGTACAAAAAACGGGCAAAGGACGGCGCGACCTACCCCTGGCGCTGGAAAACGCCGGAGCGGTGGGCATCCTGACTTCGTACTGGTCGCAGGGATTCGGGGCCAATAAGATTTTCAGTGCCTACACCAAAAAGGTACCTACCCTGGATCTCAGCCTGGAAGACTACGGCCTGGTGTACCGCCTGGTCGAAAGCGGAGAAAAACCTACGCTGAATATCGTGGCCGAATCGAAGGAAACGGGCGTGGTACCTACCTTCAATACCATCGGCGAGATAAAAGGCACCGAGAAGCCCGATGAATACGTAATGCTTTCGGCCCACTTCGATTCGTGGGACGGTGGCACGGGCGCTACCGACAACGGTACGGGTACCATCACCATGATGGAGGTAATGCGCGTGCTAAAAGCCGTTTATCCCAATCCCAAGCGGACGATTCTGGTTGGACACTGGGGCAGCGAAGAACAGGGGCTCAACGGTTCCCGCGCCTTCGTGAAGGATCATGCCGATATGATGCCCAAAATTCAGGCACTTTTCAATCAGGACAATGGTACGGGTCGCGTGGCGAGTATTTCGGGGCAGGGCTTCGTGCAGGCTTACGACTACCTGGGGCGCTGGCTCAGGCCGGTTCCCGATGATATCACAAAGGGTATTACCTACACCTTTCCTGGCAATCCGGGCGGCGGCGGGTCTGACTACGCTTCTTTTCTGGCCGCCGGGGTACCTGCCTTTTCCCTAAGCTCGTTGAGCTGGTCGTATGGCAACTACACTTGGCACACCAACCTGGATACCTACGACAAGATTGTGTTCGACGATGTGCGCAACAACGTGATTCTGGCCGCTATCCTGGCCTACGAGGCCAGCGAGGATGATAAAATGACTTCACGGGAAGTGCGGGTACCTGTGGGCCGCAACGGCGAGCCTACCACCTGGCCTACTCCACGAGATGCTACCCGTCGGGGAGGGATAGATTAAAGTTCCGCCGATTCAGGGCGGCACCAAATGATTGAATAGGGGAGAACTTTGAACCGAATGCGTTCGGGGTAGTTGTTAGGGAAGTATCTGTCGTATTTTTCAACAACTAATCCTTACAAAAATGGTACAAGTAGGAATATTGGCCCGGCTGAAAGCCAAGGCCGGAAAAGAAAAAGAAGTAGAAGAGTTTATCAAAGGAGCCTTGCCGCTGGCACAGGCCGAAGAAGGTACCATTACCTGGTACGCGATCAAATTAAGCGATAACGAATTCGGAATTTTTGATTCTTTCAACGATACCTCGGGTCGGGATGCTCACATGAACGGCGAAATTGCCAAAGCCTTGATGGCTAATGCCTCGGCGCTTTTATCCGAAGACCCCACGATTGAATATGTGGATATCCTTTCTGCCAAAGGGGCAGAGTAGGTACCTTTAGGTAGAATCGGCAGCAATCAAAACAAAAAAGCGGGTGGTTCTTCGGAACCACCCGCTTTTTTGTTTTGAGCTGAAAGTCATTAACGGCTCATGTACATATTCCGTTCTCCGTATACCTTCAGAAAGAAATCGTCCTGTAAATCTTCAATGAAGAAAATCCCCTCACCTGTCGACTTCATTTCAGGTCCGAGTTCTTTGTTCACATTGGGGAATTTGTTAAACGAGAACACCGGAATTTTGATGGCCCAGCCTTTCTTGACGGGGTTGAAGGTTAGATCTGAAATTTTCTTGTCGCCCAGCATTAGCTTGGTAGCGTAGTTGACATACGGTTCCTGGTAGGCCTTGCAGATGAAAGGTACCGTCCGCGATGCGCGCGGATTGGCTTCGATCACGTATACTACGCCATTTTTTATCGCAAACTGCACATTGAGCAAGCCTTTGACACCCATCGCCAGCGCGATGCGTTTGGAATACTCTTCCATCGTCGCGATGATTTCATCGGAAAGATCGAAAGGGGGTAGGGTAGCGTGCGAGTCACCGGAGTGAATCCCGGCGGGCTCGATGTGCTCCATAACCCCGATGATGTAGGCATCTTCACCGTCGCTGATGGCGTCGGCTTCGGCTTCGATGGCACCTTCCAGGAAGTGATCGAGCAGGATATTGTTATCGGGAATATCGTGCAGGATCTTGACTACATGCTGTTCCAGTTCCTGCTCGTTGATGACGATCTTCATGCTTTGTCCACCCAGTACGTAGCTGGGGCGCACCAGCAGCGGGAAGCCCAGCGTACGGGATAAATCTACGGCCGCATCCGACGTCCGCACCGTACCGAACTTAGGGTAGGGGATGTCCAGCTCCTGCAACAGATTCGAGAACCGCCCGCGGTCTTCGGCCAGGTCGAGCGCCTGGTAGCTGGTACCGATGATTTTGATACCGTACTTGTCGAGCTTCTCGGCCATTTTCAAAGCCGTCTGTCCACCGAGCTGCACGATGACGCCCTCGGGTTTTTCGTGCTCGATGATATCGTACACATGTTCCCAGAAGACAGGTTCGAAGTACAGCTTATCCGAAATGTCCGGGTCGGTGGATACTGTTTCGGGGTTACAGTTGATCATGATGGTCTCATAGCCCGCTTCCTTGGCGGCCAGTACCCCGTGGACGCAGGAGTAGTCGAACTCGATGCCCTGCCCGATGCGGTTGGGGCCGGAGCCCAGCACCACCACTTTCTTCTTATCGCTGACAATGGATTCATTGTCGGGATTCTCCTGCGAGGTATTGAAAGTCGAGTAGTAGTAGGGCGTTTTAGCTTCGAATTCGGCCGCGCAGGTATCCACGCATTTGTATACACGTTTGATGCCCAGTTCTTTACGACGGTCATACACTTTGCTTTCTTTCACGCCCAATAAATGCGCAAGCTGACGATCGGCATACCCCTTTTGCTTGGCTTCCAGCAGCAAGTCTTTGGGTAGGGTTTCAAGATCGAACGCGTGGATTTTGTTTTCCAGTTCAATCAATTCCTCGATTTGCCGCAAAAACCAGGGATCAATCCTGGTCAGATTTTGGATGGATTTGAATGAAAGCCCGATCTTGAAGGCGTCGTAAATATGGAACAGGCGGTCCCAACTCGGGTGCGCCAGACTTTGCTTGATTTTTTCCTGGTCGCGTAGTTCGCGGCCGTCGGCGCCCAGGCCGTTGCGGCGAATCTCGAGCGACTGGCAGGCCTTCTGCAAAGCTTCCTGGAAGTTGCGTCCGATACCCATGGCTTCTCCTACCGATTTCATCTGCAGGCCCAGCGAGCGGTCGGCACCCTGGAATTTATCGAAGTTCCAGCGGGGTACCTTCACAATCACGTAGTCGATACTGGGCTCGAAGAAGGCCGAGGTGGTACCTGTAATGGGGTTGATCAACTCGTCGAGGTTGTAGCCGATGGCCATTTTGGCGGCAATCTTGGCGATGGGGTACCCTGTAGCCTTGGAAGCCAGCGCCGAGGAGCGCGACACGCGCGGGTTGATTTCGATGACGATGATCTGGTCGTTTTCAGGGTTGACCGAAAACTGAATGTTACATCCCCCCGCGAATGAACCGATGCCCGCCATGCAGCGGATGGCCAGGTCGCGCATTTGCTGATACAGGGTGTCGGGTAGGGTCATGGCCGGAGCCACCGTAATACTGTCGCCCGTATGAACGCCCATCGGGTCGAAGTTTTCGATGGAGCAGATGATGATGAAGTTGCCATTGCCGTCGCGCAGGAGTTCCAATTCGTATTCTTTCCAGCCCATCACACTCTGCTCCACCAGTACTTCATGGGTAGGTGAGGCGTGCAGACCGTTGGTAAGGGCACGGTCGAAATCAGCGGGCTTGTCCACAAAGCCGCCACCTGTGCCGCCCAGCGTGTAAGAGGGCCGGATAACCAGCGGGAAGCCGATTTCCTGGGCGATTTCCTTACCCTCCAGAAACGAACGCGCTATGCGGCCCTGGCATACGTTGGCACCGAGTTCCAGCATTTTGAGGCGGAACAGCTCACGGTCTTCGGTAGTTTCGATGGCTTTGATATCCACGCCGATGATCTTAACATCGTATTTTTTCCAGATACCCGCCTTATCACAGTCGATTGCTAAATTTAACGCCGTCTGGCCTCCCATGGTTGGCAAAACGGCGTCGATTGGTTTTCCGGCGGCTTTGTGTTCTTCCAGAATCTGGATGATGTACTTTTTTTCCAGCGGGAGCAAATACACGAAGTCGGCATTGATCGGGTCGGTCATGATCGTGGCCGGATTGGAGTTGATGAGGCTTACCTCAATGCCCTCCTCGCGCAACGATCGGGCCGCCTGTGAGCCGGCGTAATCGAATTCGCAGGCCTGGCCAATGACAATGGGACCTGAACCAATAATAAGAACGGACTTGATATTCGGATTTTTTGGCACGGTAGTAGTTTGGGTTTATAAAATAATACGAGCTTATACGTGCTTTTTGAACGCTCGCCGTACTTTTTCCCAACCGAAGTTATAGGGAACCGGCGAGGGGTACGCCCAAAAATTCCACAAAGTTAAGGCGCGCAGGCCGAAAAGGCTCACTCGGATTAGTAAAAAGGGAATTTCACAGATGTATTTTAAGAATAATCCTATATATACGAAGAATAGGATAATTTTTCCCCGCTGGGAATAAATGGAATCAATCTACTTAGAAAGCGTACTTCTTCCGGGTAGTTTCGTCAAAGAGGATAGGCAAACTCCAGGGTACCGGGTAGGGCTTCCCACGACGGTAATAAACGTCCCATTCGGGTAGAGACTTTACTGCCCTCATAGCTTCCTGGTCTATGGAGTAGTAGTTTGATTTTTTCATAAACGCAACCGAATCAGGTCTTCGATCACTTCCCGCGGTAACTTTTAAGAAGACTTTCACTTTTTTATCTCCTAAATTTGGAATCCTTGACCAGTCGATGTGGCTGTAAATGTATTCGTAAAATAGCTTCGCGCTTTTTGTGAATTTGGATTGGTAGGTTTTTGAGTTATCGAACCGCTCTTCCTTTACCAGCAGGCCATCCTGCATCGTCAGAACGCGTTCGCCTTCGTAGTAAGACATAGAGGGCGTCTCAAAGTAGCGGAGCAGTTTCCCAACGGGGATAACGAGCTCGCCACTCACCCAGTCAGCCCTGACCTTCCCATTCTTCACTTGCGAGCCAAACAACACCGACAGGTCGGCTTGAAAGTGTTCATCGGTTCGGGTGCAACTTTCGATAGCCGTTAGGAAAAGTTCACGGCCTTCCAAAGTCCAGATAGCCGTGTAGCCCGTCCAGCAGTCAATAACTCTACTGAATTCCGGTTTTTTATCAGTCTTGTACCACAGACTGTCCACGAAAAGCAGTTTGTCGAGCGGTTTGGTTAAAAGAGTGAGCGTATCGCCATCTTTGACAAGTTTATCACTGGCCTTTCCTGTTGCTTCCGCCTCTTCTGCAAACAAGATGATGAATATAGGTAGGAGTAAATATTTCATTGCGAACTATTTAACCACACACAAAGCCAAACGCCCATAACTTACCGTCCTTCCCGCACTTTCAGAATCGCCTGCGCGGCGTTTTGTCCCTGACTAGGCGGTGGGGCGTTGCGGGAGGCGTACTTGCCATTAGGCTTCATGATGCCAAAACTTGGGTAGGCCAATGGGTTAAGCCTGAAAAGCAGTTGCACCACCTGATCGTCGGTCAGGTACAGGTGTACGCCTTTTAATTTGTGGCGGACAATGAATTTCTTCCAGAGCGCGCTGTTGTCATTCACTTCCGTGTCGGGCAGATGAATATAGAGCAACTCCACATCCGTGGGCAACTGGGCCCGCAGCGCCGGGGCGTACAACACTTCGTTGCGACTTTCGTCGTCGAATAGATTCCACTTGATCACATATACAGTTTTTCCCTTGAAGAGCGCCTCGACTTGATCCAACGCGGACTTTCCCGAGGAGGCCGATTCAGCCAGCCAGATTCCGCTCAGTACCTCCGTAGGGTTGGCATTCAGATCAGTGCGTTTTTCTATCAATCTGATGTAGGTACTATCCTTCACTTCCAACTGGTACAACTCGTCCAGCGAATATCTGACAACAGACTTTTCTATTTTACTACGGATATGGGAGTAGAGCAGGCTCTGCTCCGGAAGAGAAAGCCGATAAAATCGCTGTACCAGCCAACGGGCGGCTAGCAGGTCATTGGTGGAGGTGCTAAATTTGTCAGCATAGGCACTGCTCTGCTTTTCAAACTGTGTGACCAGATCCAGTATCCGGCGGTTGCGGGCATATAGCGTATTGAGGAAATCCAGCCCGGCCGTTGTCGCGCTTCCTTCCTGGATCATGGTGTTCAACCGCTCGATTTCTCCGGTGGATAAAAGCGGGACGTATCGCTTGATGAGTTCCGCCATAGTCTCCACCTTCAATGATTTGGATTTAGTCGGATATTGATATTCCTTTTGTTCAACCAACCGGTCGGCGTAATCCCCCACCCGAATCATCCATTGTACACGTTGGAAGGTCAAAATACCCTGCGTCAACTCCGGCAGGCCACCGAGGGCATACAGTTGGGGGGTAGCTACATTGACCAGCGCATGCTCGAACAGAGCCGAGCGTTTTTCATCTCTAATGGTGGTCTCGATCCACTCTTGCAATTGCGGCGGTACTGTGGTTTTCTGAGAGATGTTTTTCAGAGCTGATAGCCGGAGTTGGGCCCGCTGATCCAAGGCTCTCAAAGCTTCGGAAGCTTCCAGGTTCCAGAAAGTCTCGAAGAAGTTCTCACCGTAGCGCTTGTTCGCTTTCATGATTCGGTCTTCCTCCATCACGTACTGCATGTACTTGTTGTTAGCCTCCGCATTGACACCCGAAAAGTAGAACAGCCGTTTTGCTTTGAACATGGAGTCTGCATCGAACGAGAGTT
This sequence comes from Salmonirosea aquatica, assembly GCF_009296315.1. Lineage (NCBI taxonomy): Bacteria > Pseudomonadati > Bacteroidota > Cytophagia > Cytophagales > Spirosomataceae > Salmonirosea > Salmonirosea aquatica. The sequence goes on along the minus strand of NZ_WHLY01000002.1, from coordinate 914,627 downwards.
GCAGGCGACCTGGTGCAGCCAGGAAGGTAGTATATACTTTTCCCCCATAATCCAGGTACACTTCCTCCTGGGGATAGATTAGCGGCATCGTGACCTGGAAGGTACCGTCAGCCTGCAAAGGAGCTTGTCGTGCAAGTTCACTTTGGGGCTGGAGAATATTGTTGCGGGTAAATGTGATGGCCGGAGCCTGACGGTATAAGGCCGCCGTCAGGTTTAGCACGCGCCCGGTAATCACCACGGAATCGGGCTGGGCGAAGGAAATACTACTTACGCCAACTGTAAGCATCAAACCGACAGCAAGCCAAAAAGCGGAAAATCTAATCATGTAAAGCGATCTACTCATAACTCCTGGATTCATAAATTAAAGTACTACTTCACTCCTCCTTCCGATCTTCAAATTTAACCCGTATCCCATGGTACAATTCCTGTGCCTCGTAATCTTTCCGCAGGGGATGTCCCTCCCAATCGGCGGGCAATAGAATGCGGCGCAGGTCGGGATGGTCCTCGAAGCGTATACCCAACAAGTCGTAGGCTTCGCGCTCATGCCAGTCGGCGGTACGCCAAAGGTGACTCAGGGTAGGTATTACGGGAAGCGGCTCATCTGTCCCATTCCGGGCCAGTACCACTTTCAGCACCAGTGTGTGGCCGTAGGGGATGGAAGCAAAATGGTAAAGTACCTCCATGGTACCCTTCTCGGGGCCATTGTCCAAGGCTGTGATGCAAGCCAGGTGGTCAAAATACAACTGCTCGTGGCGGTAGAGTACCTCGGCCACCTCAGCGAGTCGCACCGCCGGAACAACCAGAAAAGGCTGCGGCACATTTTCAACGGCTTCGCTAATGACATCGGCGCCCAGGCAGTCGGTTAGCAGGGAATGAATAGCGGGAAAATCCATAAAGCAAAGGTAATGAATCGCACACTTATTTGCCTTCGACAAAATTCAGCTACCCTCCGGGCCTGCGTAGGGCAGGCAAGCCAAGTGAATGCCCGGTTCGAATTGAGTCGCCATTTTCCCAAATAAAAAGCCTCATCGCTAAACCTGCAGGGAAGGTACCTTGTTACTCACTAAGAGCAGAGCTAAAAGAGAGAAGGTACCTATGGGAAAATCGAGTTTTCCGGAAAAAGTGATTTTTGTGTGCGATGGCAAAAAATGTGGCCGGTACAGTGAAATTCGTAAATACTGTAAGGACGCTATCAAAGAACACGGCCTCAAGCATGAGGTGGAAGTAATCAAAATGGACTGCACCGATCACTGCAAGCAAGCGCCGGTAGTGTGTTTCCAACCCGGTAACCAATGGTTTGTGGAGGTCTCCGAGAAGCAAATTCGACAGTTATTCGATGAAATCGTGCTGGGTCAATAACACAGAAAGGGCCGCTTGCGGCCCTTTCTGTGCTGGTTTTGTTAGTTAGATTTACCGGCTACTTACGATACACGGCGACCTACCTTGCTGATTTCTTCGTCGAGCACGAAACGGCCGGTGGAGCTATTGGCGTCAATTAACTCGAAGAGTTCCATGACACGGCGGGCGTTGTGTTCTTCTTCGCGTTGTTCGCGCACATACCACATCATGAATTCTTCGGTAGCGTAATCGTTCAATTCGCGACACTTGGCCACAATGCGGTTGATCGAATGCGTCACGGCAATTTCGCCCTGTAAAGCGGTTTCAAAAACATCCCGTAGCGAACCAAACTCCTGCTGCACCTCATTGGGCGTGGGCGTAATGGCTACGCCTCCTACTTCGGTAATGTATTTGAAAATCTTCAGAAAATGCTCCCGCTCTTCTTCGGCCTGAGCATAAAGGTATCCTGCCGAATAATCGAATCCGTTGCGATCCAGCCACGCGGCCATCGCCAGGTACTTCAGCGACGCCTCGGCCTCCATTTTGCATTGGTCATTCAGGGCGGCTTCTATTTCTTCAGTGAGGGAAGTATGGAGTCTTACGAGGTCTTTCATGTCTGTTTTTTTGGTTTGAGCGTGTTAGGTTGAGTTTATAGGGTACTGCCTACACCAGCGATACAGTTCCCAGCGCTTCGTGCAGCATGCTATTGAGTTTCAAAGCGAACTTCGTGCCATCCAGCAAATCGCGAAGCTGAACGAGTTCGCAAAGCCCCAACTGTAGCGATACCCCCTGCTGAGGAGCTTCAATGATTTCAAAATCGAAATCATCAGATAAGTTGTAGATCATCTCATGGATATCGATCGCACTTACTTTCCGATGAAAGGCAAAAAAGTCGCGAAGGCGGAAGGCGGCAACTGTTTCCTGGAATTGGATATACACCCGATTGGTAAGATCACACTGCCACGAGCATCCTTTAGGTACCCGGTATAGTTCGTTCGAATTGATTGCCTGATTGGTCATTTAATGGAAAAGCCTATTGATTAAACCTTTGCGCAAAAATAGGGACTTGACCAGTAAGTAGCAATACTTATTTGAATTTATTCTAAATAAGTATTGTGGTTTCTAAAATGCAATAACTAAGCGGAGTGAGGCAAACCCTCCATTTCCAGAAGCAGGGTAGGTGCCAGGGGATGTTCGCGGCGGATTTTTTCCTGTAATTTCATAAAGCCCCCGATCAGCGCTTCCGGACGGGGTGGGCAACCCGGGACATACACATCGACGGGTATGATCTTATCCACTCCCTTCACGACATGGTAGCCGTGCTCCCAGTAGGGACCTCCGCAGTTGGAGCAGCTACCCATCGAAATCACATAGCGTGGCTCAGGCATCTGTTCGTAGAGCCGCCGTACGCGGTCGGCCATTTTGAAAGTGACGGTACCCGCCACAATCATCACATCCGACTGCCGGGGCGAAGGGCGAGGAAAGATGCCGAAGCGTTCCAGATCATAGTGAGAAGCGAAGGTAGCCATCATTTCGATGGCACAGCAGGCCAGTCCGAAGCCCATCGGCCACAGCGACGACAGCCGGGCCCAGTTCATAAGGTCTTCGGCGCTGGTCAAAATGATTCCCCCATCGCCGGTTTTGATACGTTCCATGGTTTCAGTTTTGTATGAGTTGTATATCGGATATGCCACCCGAGTGCCTTTCCCACCCGTCACTCCTTCACCTTTGATGGCTCAGTCCTATACTTTTCGTTCAGTTTTCCGTAGAGGTCGGCAGGTACAGGGCTGTTGAGCGGAGTTGCTTTTGGTTGGGGCCGCACCCAGTCAAGGTACCCCTTGACCCAGGCATACGCTAGTCCTAGCGCAAGTACCCCCACGAACACGGCCATTTCGGCTAGCGCAAACCAGCCCCATTGCCCGTCAGTCTGTGCGATCAAGTCCTTATTTCCAAAAACAACCGCCCAGGGAAAAAGAAAAACGAGTTCTACTTCGAACAGTACGAAGATCAGAGCCACGACATAAAAGCGCACGTTAAACTGTACGTTGGCATTGCCTACAGGATCTTCCCCCGACTCGTACGTTGTGTTTTTTTCGGGGTTGGGATGATGGGGGCGTAGTAACCGTCCTATGCCCAGCACGACCCCCAGTAAAGCGAAGCCCGCAATAATGAACAGCAGAATTATCCCGAAATCAGTCAGCATACCCCTTGTTTTGATCACGACAAAGGTAGGAAAAGGATTTTGCCCGGATGTACATATTTAATATAATAAAAAATACAAAATATTTTCACTATGATATAAATAAAATATAAAAATGCTCTATATTTGTAATATGTTTTATAGCAAATGTATGATATATGGAAACTGAAAAGAACAGCAATCAGATAGAAGAGGTAGTCCCCGCTCAGGTAGGCCTCATGCAACGCTCGGAGGAAGCCCTGGTACCCGCCCACGAACAGAAGTACCTCTACTTCGAAGGACGTCCGCGGGAGTACCGGTTCAACGGGCAAAACGGACAGTTCAATCTGTATGGCGACCGGGTACTTACTGACAAGTCGGGGCGCCTGCTTTCGTCATTCTCGTTCCAGCCGATTGCTTACCGGATCTTCGAAGACTGCCTGTTTGGTCGTTCGTTGCGCGAGTTGTGGGCCGAATTGTTCTTTGTGGATGACGACAATTGCGTGGCCTCCATTATGTTCAACAATACCTCGGTAAACGAATTGTACCGATTACTTGAGCCCATTCTGTACGAGCGCAAATCGCTGTGCGACGTAATACTTACCATAAAGCCCGAGCGGGTGCAAAGCAAGAACGATCCCAGCAAATCATGGTTCATTTCGCGATTCACCTACGAGCCGGCTAAACCCGAACGTATTGCTGAAATGCGTGAGTTTGTCAGGACGCATCGGGTTTACCGTAACGAAACGCTGACCGTTTCGGCGCAACACAAGCTGGTATCGCAGGGCTACTACATGGCCATCGATCCGCTGGACGATTATTCATTGCAGCAGGCTGCTTAACAATATAAAATCATGACACAGAACGGATTCATTGCCCTACGCGGGCTTAATTCCTTCCACATGGTGGATCGACATATTATCAAAGAAGTAGAGGTAGGGGCGAAGCACTCGCGGATTGTGACCCCCTATCATGTCATCGAAGTGGATACACGCTCTAACATGGATACGCTGAGCCTGCTTTGTGAGGAAGCGATGCAGGAGGTAATGACGGCGCAGAATTCAAGCCGTGATTTGTATCCGCGTCTGGCTGATCTACCCTTTTAAGATTCGGGTACGGTTGGAGCCGACTCATCGGCTCCAACCGTACCCGGGTTAAGGGTTGTTGGCTAAGAAAAGACTCACTTTACGAGAGTACCTCGTTCCGGTGAGAATGGTTAATGACCTCCCGCAGAATCATGATTTGCTGTTTCAGTAATTCAATCGTTTCGTCCCGATCGGCGATCTGATTTTGCAGACTTCGGGTGCGTTCACGCAGCAGGTCGGTCTGATTACTGGACGATTCGTTTTTTTGAGGAGCCACAAAAGGATCTCCCGTTCCCCTTAATAGCCAGTCACCATTCACGTCTTCAAAGCGGCGTGTGATACTGACCAGGGTTTCATAGCTGGGTTTGGTGCGGCGATTCAGGATAGTATAGAGCTTGGCAGGCTTGTCGAAACCCAACTCCTTGCTCAGTGCATATACGGTCATTCCTTTGGCTTGCAGGATAAATTCAATGCACTCGTGGATATCTAGTACGGAATCTTTCATATAGTTAATATATTATATATATTTGCTTAGATTCACAAAAATATCAAATACTTATTGGTTTTCCAGAACATATTTTTAAAATACATTCAAATCAATAGTTATTGTATATGTCAGAAATCAAAGATTCATTGGATTTATCCCGCTCAACCTGGCAGCGGCCCGTGGTTTCTCCCGAATGGGAGTTGTTCCGGGCTACGCAGCAAATGAGTTGGGGAGATTTGAAAAATGGTGTCCAGTCCGGTATTCTGGATATGTACCGGAGTATCGAACTCGGACTGAACCTACAGAAAGCTCTGGCCTCGCCCAAACTGAGCCAGCTTGGTGATAAACACGGTAAGGATTTGGTTTGCCGTTTGATTGGCCTTACCCTTACAGTATATTTTGGTCGCCTTTCCGCCAACCCCGAGGCACATTGGGGTACCTGGCGCTTACGGCAAACCGCTGAGTGGCTATTTGAAACCTATAGCCATGAGAGCCTGCGTGACCTGATGTATGCCTTCCGCCGCGAGCAGGGAAAGTTTGTCCACGATCTGTCTACCGTGATGACCGACTACCTGGAATGGCGGGCTGCCAAATTGGAAGAAACCCATCAGGCCCGATGCCAGGCGGATGTGAACCCCTGGCCCGACGACTTCAAAGAGAAACTACCGGAGCGGTGGTTTCTAGGATACCTAACCCAACCTCATGCAAACGATAGTAAAAACGCCGCCTAAGCGTAAGGCATCTGAATCCTCCTCTAGTAAGAAAACCCCTGTGCTGGCTGCCCCCCAGCCAGAAAAGAAAAAAAAACAGAATCAGGCCAGCTGGGACAAGTGGGTAAAAGAATGTGTCGTGTCGGTAAGTCCGGATGTGTGGCGTACCCACGCCTCGGAGCTGAGTCACGGGGCGCAGCTTCTGGAAGACCTGAAAAGAATCCCCAGGCAGGTTCTTCTCGACACGCCCACGCTTGACTACCTGTTCCGCTGTCCTTCCCAACTTTCGCACAATGCGCTGCTGGTTCTCAACGACGAAGACGTCGAATGCCTGGTAAGCCCCGAGAGCTTGTTGGAATGGGCCGACAAGATGCGCGGAGGACAATATATTATCAGTAAGGAGAACGGCTTTTTCGATAAGGTTTTTGCCCGTTTTGAACTAAAAGGCGTCGCGTCGACGGCCGAGGTATATCAGAAGTATCTCTCAATAAAAAGCACGGGGTCCGTTGAGATTTCCTGGGAACGCAAGCCCGGTGATTTGATCGGTATCCGGCTTGACGCTGAAGAGCGCCCCACCCGCATGATTGCGTCCCATGCCCTGCTACTGGGCGTACCCATTGTTTCACCGGATCTGCGATTCAATGCTTACCGAAAAGAAGGACTAAAGACTATATGGTGAAAACATTACCAGTAGGGCTATATGCCTAGACGTATTGAAGACTATACCTAACCTAAGTTGACTAATACAGGTATCAGAATAGGGTACCTTAGGAGGACAATCCCTCACCCCTCTATACAGACCGGCTACTCACGTTTCACGCGGGAGAGTCGGTTTTTTTATTTACCAAGTTCATAGGTTTCTTCATGCGATGCATAGCTAAAAACTAATAATTTTCTCCACAATTTTTCCTTCCTCGATGGTGATGGTAAAAGTACGGGTCTGTCCACCACTTTTTCCTATGGTTTCCACTTTCACATCATAGGTGCCGGTACTTAGGATAAATTTCCTGGGATTGCTTTCCGGGGAAGTGTAGGTACGACGATTTGATACCCCTGTTTTCGTTTTATTATCGGATATATGTACCATTGCATCCACTAGGCCAGAGGAACTTTTTGCTCCGATCAGGGCGGTACCTGTCTTGAACTCATGACTCCTTTTTGCCTCCTCCCCGGCCTTTATTTCAATATTTTCCAGTTTGTGCGAAATGGAAGAACCTTCAATTACAAGAGCTTGTACTTCGATATCGTAGACTCCGGGACTTAAATCGAAAGTACGGGGTTTGCCATAGGTACGGGCGGCCGCAACGGGTTTCTTGTCCGAATAAGTGTAAACCCGTACCATTGCATCCCATCCCTCTCCGTTGTTTGTGGTACTAACTTCAATTTTACCTCCGTCAAAATTTATGGTCTGATGATTAATCTGGTCTTTGAAACTCTGGATACGGCTTAAAGTAACGGGCAGAATATCACCCCTGATAGGGGTGGCTTCGAAATCGTAAACGCCCTGAGGTAAAAACATAAGAGCCGTGTCCGCATATGTACGGGCAATTCCTGCCTTTGACTTTGTACCCGCTCGATAGGCAACAATGTACGCGTCGATAGGCTTATCGTTTTTAAGAGCGTAAAGAGACATGTTTTCAACGGGTTTGTCTACACTGGCGGCGATTGCTTCATTCAGCACATCGCCCAGTCCACCCGCATCGGCAGCATCAAAGTACCGGCCGTCGCCGGCTTTGGCGGCACAACGCAGCTGTTCGGTTTCTCCGGCTTTTAGTCCGAAACCAACGATATGGAGTTTAAAGTCGATGCCCTCCTTTTTCGCGGCTTTTACCACCTCACAGATGTTTCCTTCACACGATTCGATTCCGTCGGTAATCAAAATAACAGTGGCCTTCATCTGAGTGGCCCGCAATCGGTCGAACACCTGCCGTGCCGAATAGGCCAATGGCGTTTTACCAAGGGGTTTTATGGTTTTTAACGACTGGTCGACCCGACTTTTTGTTCCATCCGCTATATCCACCAGAAATTCCACATCCTGACAATCTCCTTCTTTACGATGCCCGTATGCCACCAGGCCGATATTCTGATTATCAGGTAGTTTTTCTATCGAGTTTGACAGTACCTGGGAGGCAATCTGCATTTTGGTTTTTCCCTGCAATTTCCCCCACATGGAACCGCTGGCGTCATAAATGAAAAGAATGGGTGAGGGAGATGAGGCCGTCTGGGCGAACAGTGAAAGCGAAAAAAGGAAGTATAGTAGAAGGAGGGCAAGTGACTTCATGATTGGTACAATTGAGAGGGGAGGTGGCATAATATACCCAATTTTCCCGAAACGGTGACCTTATAAACGGAAAAATCCATCCGGAGCCAAAAGATCAGGATGGAAAAGGTACCTCCTCAAATAAACCAAACTACAAGATAAGAATAGAAAAAGTACCCCTTACCCTTTGGGATTAGAGGTATAAAAAATCAGTTCTTCTTCAACTACCTCGTATCGTTCGGCAGTTTCGGACGCCAGCGTATACTCTACTTTCTGACGGCCATGCAGGTAGCACAGCAATCGGCCCAGGGTTTGGGCGCGGTCAGTGGCCGTGCGAAGTTCACATTCGTAAATAGTCCAGATGTTCCAGCCCAGCTTTTCCAACAGAAATAAGTTTCGTTGGTCCCGCGCACGGTTGCGATTAATTTTTTCTTCCCACCAAGTACGATTGGATTTAGGCAGACGACCGATTCTGCAAGGTTCATGGCCGTGCCAGAAACACCCTTGCACCAGAATCACGGTATTGTATTTACGCAAGACAAGATCAGGACGACCGGGAAGTCGACGATCATGCAGCCGGTATCTGAAGCCATGCCGATGCAGGCACTTCCTGACCAGCCATTCGGGCCGGGTGTCTTTCCCCCGAATGGCCTGCATGATTTTCCGCCTTTTGGCCTTATCAAAGATATCTGCCACTGGTTAAAATTCAATTAACAGTAGATAAGCATATGATAAAGCCGTTGGCTAACGAACTGTAAAGCGACACTCATATCACTCTTTTCTTCCTCACTCAACTTCCTATGAGTTACTGCTGCACGAACAACACCTTGAAAACAGGCTAAGCTGCTTGCCTGCCATTGAAAAGACGTACTCTCTCTTCGTATAGATCCAGTCCAGCGCGTATGGCTTCCCGAATTTCCTTGGCGGTCAGACCACCCGATTGGGCCAACTGATAACACTGGCTGGAAACCGAGCCATGTTGAGCCGTCCACTGTTTTAAATACAAAATAATGCCTTGCTTTCCTCGCATAATTCTGGTGCTTATTGTTTCCTTACAAAGATAAAACTTTATAATATAACTATGGGCTAAATTGTAAAATTATGTTATATTTGTATTGTACTAGAAAATTAAAAGCGTACATGAACATTGTGAGACAAACGATGCCCGAAACGGTTCAGCAAGCCGAGCTGGAGCGCGCCTTGCGCCCGCTGAGCTTCGACGATTTTTCGGGTCAGGAAAAGGTGCTGGACAATCTGAAAATATTTGTTCAGGCAGCGATCGAGCGTAAGGAACCGCTGGATCATGTCCTGTTGCATGGCCCTCCCGGCTTGGGTAAGACCACCCTGGCCGCTATCCTGGCCAATGAACTTGGAGCGCATCTCAAGACTACAAGCGGGCCCGTACTCGATAAGCCTAATGAACTGGCTGGCCTGCTTACCAATCTGCAGCCGGGCGATGTCTTGTTCATTGATGAAATCCATCGTCTGAACCCTGTCGTGGAGGAGTACTTGTACTCTGCCATGGAGGATTTCAAGATCGATATCATGCTCGATAGCGGTCCTAATGCTCGCTCGGTTCAGATCGGGCTGAGTCCTTTTACCCTGGTGGGAGCTACCACCCGCGCCGGTATGCTTACAACGCCTCTGCGCGCCCGATTCGGCATTTCCTGTCGTTTGGAGTACTACCAGCCCAGTCTCTTGTCTACCATCATTCAACGATCAGCCGATCTACTGGGATGTCCCATCAGCGAAGATGGTGCGCTGGAACTGGGTACCCGTAGCCGGGGTACCCCCCGTATTGCCAACAACCTGCTGCGCCGTGCCCGCGACTTTGCGCAGGTACTTGGTACGGGCACGATTACCACCGATGTGGTACAACGCACGCTAAGGGCATTGGAGGTGGGCGAAAACGGTCTTGACGAGATGGACAATCGTATTCTGACCACCATTGTGGAGAAGTTCGCCGGGGGGCCCGTAGGCCTCTCGACTATCGCGACCGCGGTAGCCGACGAAGCCGAAACCATCGAGGAGCTATACGAACCCTTTTTAATTCAGGAGGGGTACCTTAAGCGCACCTCGCGCGGCCGGGAGGTAACTGAAAAAACCTATAGGTACCTGGGCGTGGAATTACCTGAAAAGTGGCAGCAGGCGGCATGATTTTTTAATGATTGATAGTATATATTTATATTATATAAGGGAATCATTTTGGTAATTATAGCGTTTAATTATAACAGGCGTAAAGCATTGTAGACTATGGAGACGAACTTGGAAAAATCATATAAAGATCAGGAAGAATGGCGGCGTTCCATACCCGCTCAGGTTTTCCTGAATCACTTCTTTGGTATTCATCGCCACATTGAGCACATGCGGCACACGAAGAGCTTGGGTCAGGTGTTGCACTTTCGAGAATTTGCTCCACAATTAACTCAGGAGCAGGAAGATATCGCCAAGCGATTACTGATTCAAGCCTGGAATACGGAATATGCCCTTCGTAAGACCGCCGAGAACCGTGATGAAACGTTTCATCGCAATGCGCTGTATTGGACGTTCCCGCAGGCTTATTACAGTATTTTCTTTGCTACGAAAGCATTTTTGACCGTGCAGGGAGGAAGTGTGAGCAACGAATGGGTCGCGCGCGCGCGCGTAGGGCGGCTTGTGGCGGCCAATTGGTACCCTGCCCCCCTTGCCTTTGGCGCGATGGGGTACCCGGGTCATTTTATGCATTTGGGGTTGCCCTCCGGACATTTCAAGCCCAATCTGCAATTGATCGATACGCCGCATGAGTGGCAGGCGCAGGTAGGACAGTTTCTACGGACTACCCGCACCCAGCAGATGCAGGCGGCCCGGGTCCGGACTCAAGCTGATCCCGAGAAGGCATTGCGCACCAAGACCGGAAAAATCGCAACTCGTTTTGGTGCCAAAGAGTGGGCCGAGGTGGCTAAGCGCGTGAGCCCTACCAGTTTTCTGGACCTTTTTGCCCGGTTGAAGATTTCCTCGACGCACCGTGAGATTGAACGCTTTCTGGAAGCAGAAATTGATTTCCGTCTTTTTCACACTTGTTTGTTCGAGACTGTACGGTACATCAATTCCGTGCACGAGGCCTACGTCGCCAAGGCGATGGGAGCTGAACGTTTCGCGGAGTTCAAGGAATCACTGCCTGAGTACCTCCGCCATGAATTCGGAAATGGTCCCAAAGGACCACAGGAAGCGGCCGTCATTCCGCTGGAACCGCGGCGGTTCGAGAAAATGGCCGGTTAAACAAACACTTAATCTTAACGCACAGAATCATGAATACGAATCCAGCATTTTTTAAGAGCAAGGGAGGTGGACAGTACTTCAAACGTGAGGGCGACCGTGTGAAAATCGTGTGCCTGTATGAGTTCAACCCTTCGGTGGAGCGCACGACCTATGATGATAAATTGATTTCGGCCCTGGAGTGCATTCCCTGCGACGAAGCGTCGTTCAACAGCGCCCAGGATCAGGTCATCCGTATCCTGCAACTGAGCGACGGCGGATGGGCCCAAAGAGCATAATGTAGTTTTGGTTTTATGGATAAATGAACAGCTCCAGGTTTCTGACCTGGGGCTGTTTTGTTTGCGGGAAACCCGGTAAATCTTGTTAGGATACAGCTGCAAACAATAAAAGAGTGAAATGTAGTTTTAGCGGTTCGTCGCTAAGATTTATGGATAAATCCGATAGGTTCGGGCTACTGGCCCAAACCTATTTTGTTTTTGGTCTTTTCGTTCGATCCCACCAAACGTACATTCCGAAACCGACCGTACATACCACACTCGCCCAAATAAGCCCCCTTTGCAGGCGTTCGGTGTTGCCGCCGAGGTAGGCTAAAAAACCGATAAGGGGCGTGATGCCCAGTGCAGTTCCGGCCATGAAGCGCCAGAAATGCATGCGGGTAAGCCCGGCCATAAAGCTAATTGTATCGTTAGAAAGGAAAGGAGCCAGCCGGAATAGGATCACTGTTCCCAGACCGTAGTTTTTGAGGTAAGTGGCCATTTTCTGTTCGGCTTTTTTACCCAATAGAGCCAATAGGGTAGCCTTGCTCAAAGATTTCCCAATGAAGTAAGCAGCGGTGGATGCCAGCAAGATTCCCAAAAGCGCCAGTGCGCTGCCCCACCAGGGGCCATAGGCTAAGGTACATACCAAAATCAATAGCCACGAAGGAATCACGAAAGCAATCATTTGTACAAAAAATAGAACTAAAAGCAGTGCTGGCCCTCCCAAACCAAACTGCGAAACCCAAGAGGCAACGCGTGCTTCCTCTCCACTGGTGAGTACCTGCCAGGCCTCCCGGCAAAACTGCTGAAAATCGGGCAGTAAAAAGTAGAACAATGTACCTCCGCCGATGATAAGAGCCGAAAGAACCAGGGGTAGGTACCTGGTAAAAGCGATTCCAGAAGAATTATGAGGGGAAGCGGCCATTCAGTGGAGTGTTTCAGCTCGCAGACAAAGTTTCCAGTTAGTCGGATAGGGTGGGTGATGCAGGCTCGTATGTCCATCCCCAGACTTTCCTATCCTCTTCATCATAAACGGTTCCCAGGTACCTGAAACCATTTTTTTGCAGAATTTTGGTGGAGAAATTATTTTCGGGGAGGGTGCAGGCGGTAATTTGTACGGAGGAATCGGTTGCCTGAGCCGGTTCGACCAGTTTTTTGGCTATTTCAGTTCCTACTCCCTGCTGCCTGAACCGCTCGAAGGTACCATAGGCTATTTCAACTTTGCCCGCTGCTGGCGGCCCTTTGTAGGCGGCACATCCTACCAATTCACCATCCTTCTGCGCATAATAGCCGATCCAGGGTGGATGATAGCCGATTTTATTAAAATAATTCAGAGTACTGAGCAGGTTATCCTGGCAGTCGGGATGCATGGCGAATACTTCGTTTTCCTCGACTGTCTGCCTGATGGGAAGTAACTCCATTTTATGATTTTTTAAAGAGCAAAGTCAGGACTCGGGGTACCGTTGTCCGGATATTCTCGTCAAAATATTCGTTCATATCTACCAGCTGCAGCCCGTACTTTTTGGCCGTTTGCACAAAATCGGATATGTGGTGCGTGAAACAAGGAACAACCTGGGTACCTTCTGCCGTATCGAACCGGGCCTTGCTGCCTGAATACTGCTTGAAAGGGTGCAGTTCGCCCACATATACGTATCCTCCCGGCAGCAGGACTGCCGTCGTTTTCTGAAAAACAGGACCCAAGTCTTCAATATGTTCAAGTACCAGGCTAAATGTCACCAGGTTGTAATTCCCATCGGCAAATGTCCAGGGTTGGGTCATATCGGCCTGATGAAATTCTACCGTATCGGAATTGATTTTCTGCCGGGCTTTGGCCAGCATCTCGGTCGAAAGATCCACCGCAGTGGTGTGCCTGGCTTTTGTGATTAGCCATTCAGTATTCTTGCCCGTGCCGCATCCCATTTCCAGGGCGTTGTCAAAGGGTACCTCGGCCAGCGTGATCCGCAGAGCCTGGCCTTCAAGGTCACGGGTTTTGTTCAGGTTCGTGTCATATTGCTCCGACCACAGGTCGTAGGCTTGGGCAGTATTCATAGTATGGTTGGGATACATTATTACAAACACGCAAAAAGGGGCATTTGCATAATCTGTTATTCCTGACTGATCAGTGGAACACCCTGCATTGCTTCAAGGTAGCTCCAAAGTACAAAAATCAGGATGCTTCCGAACACTACCAAAACTGCCGCATTCTTTTGTCTGGTCGTTAATCGGCGAGTAGCCAGAAATAACCCCAATAGCATCAGGACCTGCAAACCGTGTAGTCCGAAGAAATGGGCAATGCGCAAGTCGCCAAAACGAGTGCTCCAATTAAGCAACGGGAGGCCTGGTCCGCCATCGGGCGCGCCCACCGTGTGGCCCCGTTGCGCCGACATATAGCCTCCCAAGGCGCTTCCCAGCAGAAAAAGAAAAAGACCCAGGCGAGCCCCAAGTACATAGGGCCCCGGCAGATTTCTTAAATCGGCTCTGAAATACCGGATGGTAAAGAGTACGGTCCACAGGGTATTGTAGAGGATGAATAGCCCCATGATGGAATAAACCATGCCTCCTTCCTGCGACTCCATATTGAAATGAGACTTGACACCCCGCGCTGCCTGTATGACAATGGCTGTAATTTCCACAACCATAGCTACCACGATCTGTATCGAAAATATACGGACGAAACGGCTCTTGGGCAAATCTCCTGCGAGCCAGCCAAAAGTGAACAGGTAGATCGTCACGGAGACGAAAAACTTGAAAGGTTTGATCCAGCGGTTTATTCCGAGAATTTGGGTATCGTCCACCAGCATGAAAAGCACCATGAGGAAGGCACCAACCAGATTGGCCAATCCGGCGTAATACAGAATTGGGTTGCGTTCACGCAGGGCAGAGAACAGATTCAAGAGCTGGGAAGGGTTTGTAGTAGGGTAAAAGTAAGAAATCCGTACCTTTCGTACAACACGCATCTGCCCCGTTAAAGCTAATTCCGAGGATTATCAAGCAGCAAGGAGCATTGTTCTATGCAGCACAAAAAAGGCTGCTATTCCTGACGATTCTTTCGTATTCTTGTCAGAAAGAATTTTCTAACCTTCCAAAATTCTGATAACCCGATGAAAGAATATAAGCTCGAAAGCCTGATTTACTACAGTAAACTCACGCTCGACTCCAATCATATACTCAACTCCTCCACGAAAGACATCCAGGCCAAGTTGGATGAGTACGCCCAAAACGGCTGGCGTCTGGTATCTACCAACACTACCGGTTTTGGTGCGGCCGTTTATTTTTACCTGTACTTCGAGCGGGACGTAGCCTCATGAGTGATGGTTGGCGGAGTCGGGTGCCGATCAATGCTCGTCTCCGTCGTAAATCCACATGGACTTAGTCTCCCCGGCCCGTTTGAATCCGATCTTCTTGTAGAACTCCACCGTGTCGCCGTCGGCGGTGAGTACCTGCATGTGGAAATGGCCGTATTTCTCCTGCATTTTTTCCAGGAGTCTGAGTCCGATTCCTTTTCCCTGATATTCGGGATGAACCAGAAAGTGCGGGTAGTACACCACCAGGTACCCGTCAGAGATGGCATTACCCAGGCCCACGAGCTTGTCGCCTTCCCAGGCAGTGTACAAAGAGTGCGAATTGAGCAAACCCTGATGCAGTTCCGAAGGCTTGCCGGCCGCACTCCATTCGTTGGCCTGGTACAACGCCAGGATATCTTCTATTTTCAGGTCTCTTCGGTCGGAGATAATAATTTCCATAGGGTAGGGTAGTTGATTAGTATTTTGGATGAGCAAAGGAAAAACCCGTTTCTTCCTCATCTACCCCTAACAACGACTTCTCCAATGGCGTTTCCTGTGTTGGTTAATTTGCGTTTTTTATCGAGGCGGTACCTGACGTAGGGAATTAGAGTAAAGTAGGCCTACTTTGGTATTTTCCTTACCCAAAACACCATAGGTTTGGGGGTTGAGATTTCCTCCCCGACATCGGGCCATTCCATGGTTGTCTGAAGCGATGGCATCTTTTGGTACCCTCTTTTGAGCCAGAAATCATCGTTGCTTCGGTAGTTGGAGGGCATAAGCGGATGTGAGGTACCCCGGTCTACGGCGCAGAAGCAGGTATGCGTGTGGGTGCCGAACGACTTCGCATGAGCCTCCCGTTCGTCGAAGAACAGGTGGCCGAAACCCTGGCCCCGATGAGGCTGCAAAATGATGCTCTCCCCAAAATAGAAGTAGGTAGCTGGATCTAAACCGTTTTCCCGAAAGGGCTTTTTCAATTCATCCGTTTCCTCATCCAGCGGTAGGCAGGTTGTCGCTCCCACCATTTTATCACGGAGATAGAGTGCCGCCATGAACGACCGTTCGGACCTGGAGTAGATCTGTAGGTAGTCTTTTTCGTAGGCCACATTTCCTTCGTATAGGTAGGGGTACCCCCTGAAAACCGCAATTCTCAAAGCGGCAAGCTCATCAAAAACCGACGCGATTTCTGCTCCTTTTAGCCTGACTATCTCGTACTTAGTTTCGGACATTTCAGGAAACCAGACTGATCCACAAGGGGAGATTGTAGTAGGTAGTAACCCGGGTGATTTTATTATCGGCAACCTCCACAAAAGCCGCCGCGGGGAGTTCGTAAGCCTGGCCGTGCGCTTCCGGGAAGCCTTCCTCACCTTGTTTGTAAATTCCGTTTACGGTGAATTCCACCGCAATTCTTCTGCCCGACGGCTCCGTAAAAAATACCATATCAGACAGCGTTTCTTCGTAGGCCGTGTCCATCATACCCAGAAATTCGGTAAATTTTTGGATACCTACCCTGACATCGCCCTGATTGGGTTCATGCCTGATTTCGGGGGCTACGAGGGCGAGCATGCCAGCCCAGTTTTTGTCGTTGAATGCGGCGTAATAGTTTTGAACGATTTCTAAGGATGTCATTCGATTGGGAAAGGAGTTGGTGTAAAAAATGCCACAAAGGTACGCTACAGAAAGTAACGGGTTGATGTGGATAGGAATCCAATCCATGAATTTGGATCACAAACGGTTTACTCGCGTAGCCCGTTTGTATGGCAGCTACTGCTTTTCGACGTATTTCTTAAAGTTATCCAGAATGGCCTGCCATCCTGCCTGCTGCATCTCCACCGTGTTTTCCGATTCGGGCTCAAAGGTTTCCGTTACCTTGGTCTGGCCGTCCGACTCCCCGAAAGCCACCGAAACTTTGCGATCATCGGTGAGCACGTACTCCAGCAACTCCTTTTCCTTGACTGTCTGGTAGGTACCTGTAAAATCGAAGCCGAAACTTCCATCCCGTGCCTCCATGCGGAACACAAACTTCCCTCCTTCGGTCAGGTCGTTATCGGCGCTGGGGGTGTACCAGTCGTCGCTGGCGTTGTTCCACTGCCTAATGTTTTCGGGCGTAGTCCAGCATTTCCAGACTTGGTCAAGTGGGGCGTCGATGGTCGTCTCTACGGTGATGGTGTTATTTTCGTTAGCCATGAGGTTGTGTTTCGGTAAGTGGTTAGTGAAAGGGTATCAAAACCGGAAAAAATCTATGCCGATTGGATTTTCTCACTTGTGTGGGGCCAATGCTAGGCAAAGTGAGCACGACGTCGAATGCTCGTTTTTCAAATCGAGCGCAGGGTACCCCATTCCAGGTACCCTCCCCAGTAGATGCAATCTGGCGAGAGTGGAGAAAAACAAAGGGGTACCTTCTTCATCGATTGGGATTGAGAAGGGAGAGATGATCTTAAGAAATTAAGAGTTGTACAAATCAGTTCGGAATGTACGGTCCTCCCGTTTCTCCCCAACCCCACCTGGGCATGGGTTCGGACTCGACCATGGGATTTTCGGTAAGCTGGGAGTTAATGACCGCCAGCCGGGTACCCCACTCAAGGTACCCTACCAGGGCCGAGCGAAATTCCGGATCGCTTTTGAGTCCCAGTTCGTCGGCAGTTTGTAAAAGAAGCTGGAGCCAGCGCTGCCGTTTTTCTTCGGTGAGCATTTTACCGATATGTTCGCCGATCATTTTAGCGTGGCTTCCCTGGTCCTGTTCTGTGTACAGGGTAGGTCCGCCAAAGACTTCCGCCACAAAGTGGGCCACGTGTCGGACATGGTCGGGAGACATGTTTTTGAAGAGACTACCCAACAAATCGTCCCGCAGGACTTTATCGTAAAATGTCTCGAACAGGGTTTCAAAGGTCTGGATATCACCCGCCCATTCGTATAAAGTAGGTACCGTCTTCATCGTAATGTTAGCTTTTTTACACTACGCAAGCTACCTAAAAACGCTCAGAACTTTCGCGTTGAAGTTTTGGGTTTTGTGCACTTTTTTGCAGACATCCGATAAAATTCGAAGACTGTAATTACTCTACATACCCGTTGTTCCAGAAATGACCCCCAGTTCATTTTATTCGCTCTTGAGTACCTTCACCGGATTACTCCTCGCGGCCTTCATCGTTTGCGAACCGATCATAACGAATGCAATCAGCAATACCGCCAGCAGACCCGCGAATAGCTCGCCGATTTGTACCGGTGTATGATAGGGGAAATTCCTGAGTACAAAGTTTTCGAATAAAAGGTAGGTCGCGGGCAGCGCGATGAGTGCCGATACGGACAACAACACTAGAAAACCGCGACTCAGCAGGTAAACAAGGCTGCCGTCGCTGGCGCCCATCACTTTTCGGATGCCGATTTCTTTGAGTCGGGTTTCGGTAGTGAACACCACCATCCCGAACAACCCCATCGATGCGATGGAAATGGCCAGGAATGAAAGGAAGCCAATGATCTTGATCATGGTGGAAAATTCGCTGTAGGCCTCTTCGATGGCTTCTTCGTAAAATTTGGCCTTCAAGGGATGAACCCGATCGATTTTCTTCCAGGTGGACTCGATCTTGTCCATCGTCGCTAGCAGATCCGTACTTTGTATTTTGGCATTAATGATTGCCCCGTTTTCCGGAGTCCAGAACGTGAATGCCACCGGCTCGATGAGGTTCTCGATTTTGCCATAGTGAAAGTCTTTCATGACGCCCACAATGGTCATTTTGTGGTCATTCATTTTGAAATTGCTGAATGTGATCTCCTCTCCGATTGCTTTTTCCGGGTCGCTGGCACTGATGTTGAAGCGTTTTAAAAACTGCTGGTTCACGATTATTTCGTGGGCATCGCTGGCTGTGGTAGGGCGTGCTCTGAAATTTCCCCCGGCAATGAGTTTGTAGCCATGCAGCGGCAAGTAGTTTTCGTCCACGTTGTTGGTCATGACCAGCGCAGAATCCCGGGAATCTTTGTATTTCATGTAGCCGCCCCAGGCATTTCCGACGCTGGTGACGATCAATGATCGGGACAAGGCCGTAACTTCCGGCATCTCGCTCAGTTCCTTCATCAGTACATCGGGTTTATTGCCCTGCATATTGATGTTCAGGATGTTTTCAGTAGTGTATCCCAGATCGAAAGCCAGTATGTTTTTGTACTGCACATAGCCCACGACGGTTGTGGTGATAAAAATCAGGGTGACGGTATACTGAATGACCACCAAAGTGCGTCTAAATGTTCCGTGTTTGAAGGCTTTCACCTTCGATACATTTCTAAGCGCCTGAATCGCGCTGACCTTCGAAAAGAATAGGGCAGGTACCAGACCGGCCATGACACCCACGGTGACCGAAAAGACGATAAATGCTGCAACCATGGACGGCGTAAGGTCGAGCTTCACGGTGCGCTGCATCTCCGGGGCCAGGTTGATCAGCTGCGGCCGCAATACGAGAAATAGAAAAAATGAAAGCAGAAGGGCGGCCAGAGAAATCATGATTGCCTCGGTCAGGAACTGTTGCCACACCTGGCTTTTGCGGGCGCCGATCGCTTTGCGAAGCCCTATTTCCTTAAATCGGCGCATGGCCCGCGCAATCGAAAGGTTGGTATAGTTGAAACATGCCGACAGGATCACCACGAAGGCCAGCCCACCCAGTATCCAAAGCACAATCGGAGGCATGTGTGGGCCTCTGGAGCCACTCATGGAGCCGGAACGGAGATTTTCTCCGACCACGATATCATATAAGGGAAGAAGCTCGAGTTGGATTTTTGTATTTTCTTCGGCGAGATTTTCCTCTTTGGCAAGGGCATCGAGCTGTGACTGAATGGCGGTGATGTCGGCCGTTGGAGGTAACAGCAGGTACACGGAGTTCGAAAACATGCTGGTCCATTTTTCGAAATTCTGATCGTTCCTATTGAGTTGCTCGGCCGTTGACAGCGATACTAACGCTTCGAAATTGATGTGCGAAAAGAAGGGAACGTCTTGCATGACGCCAGTCACCTGATAGTCGAGGGTATCGAATTTGATCACCTTGCCCAGGGCATCTTCACTGCCGAAGAGTTTCCTGGCGGCAGTTTCCGTAAGAACGACCGAGTAGGGGTCTTTCAGTGCCGTGTCGGGATTGCCTTCCAGCATCGGAAAGGTAAAGACCCTAAACAGCGACGGCTCCGCCCAGAAGCCTTTGATGGGAAGAACATGGTCGCCAACCCGCGCATCCTGCGTAAAGTCATTGCGCAGAATAGCTACCTCTTCAAAGCCGCTCACTTTCTCGCGAATGAGCTTCCCGGTTTTGAGGGATGTCGATGCAAACTTGCCGCCCTGTGCTCCCTTGAAAGTAGCTACGCTGGTGATGCGATAGATACGCTCACCCTGCTTATGGAAACGGTCGTACGAACGCAGGTCGAGCACGAACGCGATCAGCAATAACCCGACGGACATACTGATGGCAAGGCCGACGATATTGATGGACGAGAACAGTTTGTTACGCATCAAGCTGCGTCCCGAAGTTTTAAAGTAGCTTCCGATCATGATCCAGTTGATAAAAAAATTGACAAGTGTTGGTTTGCGTACCGTATAGGTTCTGAAAAACTTGAAGGCATCGATGATGTAGATTAGCTTCGCGCGACGCGGCCCGACGGATCGCACATTCCGCTCGAAGTACTCATGGAGATCGCCGGTAAGATCCTCCACCAGTCCGGGCTTACAGTACCATTCTACAAATCGCTGCGCCCAGGCGGGCGGTTGGGGTGACCGTGGCTCTTCCATGCTACGCTTTTTTCCAGACCAGCGACGGTATCCTATCCCACAACTGATCGCGCATCGACTTGGCGCTTACCAACGCGGCCTTGCCCGGTATGGTCAGTTGATAGAATCTTTTGCGTTTCCCACCCCGTACCTTCGTGGCTTCCCCCAGCTCACTTTTCACAAGG
This sequence comes from Salmonirosea aquatica, assembly GCF_009296315.1. NCBI lineage: Bacteria > Pseudomonadati > Bacteroidota > Cytophagia > Cytophagales > Spirosomataceae > Salmonirosea > Salmonirosea aquatica. The sequence continues at coordinate 893,853 of NZ_WHLY01000002.1, read as the reverse complement.
CCCTTCTCTTCGAGGCGGTTGAGCACGGCGTGTACCACGCCCAGTTTTACCGAACGGCCCGTTTGTTCTGTGAGCTCGTCGCAGATCGCGACGCTGTAGGCTTCTTCCATCAACGCCGCGACGGTGAGCAGCACCAGTTCTTCAAATTCTCCGAGGTTTGTACCTTTCATCTCTGATTTTAATTGCGTAAATGTATGTAAAATGTATTTATTATACATACAAAATGTAAATAAATACATTAATAGTAGGGGAAATATTTAATTACCAATTGCTTACGTCTTAGGAATTAGTATAAGCCTTAGATAAAATTTATGTACTTAGAATTGGTAGGTGACTGCAAGCTAGATTCATTCACCACCTGCAAGCTGGCGGAATCGTGAGAATGAAAAGTGAGAACAATAGTACAATAGCTCATACGGTAATAAAGTACTAACATACCTTCGGTTTAAAAAGTAATAACTTCGTCTGTGGTAGAGTACTCAACCTAATTAGATCAGGAATTTCTTCACAGTTAAAAATACCCCTTTCTTTCTCCATGAGAAAAAACGTCGTCCTCATTTCCGCCTCTGTCGCAATCCTGGCCTATCTCGTGTACATTGTCTTGTCCGAAAAGCCATTCGCAATAAAATTTCAGGAGCCGAAACCACCCTATCCCTATCATACCGAAGAAGTACAATTCAAGAACGACCAGGCGGGCATTACGCTGTCAGGTACCCTGACTATACCAGAAAAGGATGGAAATTTTCCGGCCGTGGTACTGATCACCGGCAGCGGCCCTCAGAACAGAAATGAAGAAGTTTTTGGACATAAACCTTTCCTGGTGATTGCCGATTACCTGACCCGGCAGGGTTTCGCGGTTTTGCGGTACGACGACCGGGGCGTTGGCCAATCTACCGGAAATTTTATGACAGCGACTTCGCAGGATTTTGCCGCCGATGCGGAAAGCGCGATGGCCTATCTGAAATCCAGAAAGGAAATTAATCTGGAAAAAATGGGTGTGGCCGGGCATAGCGAAGGCGGACTCGTCGCCGCGATTGCGGCATCCCGCTCAAAAGATATCAGCTTTGTTATTTCACTGGCCGGACCGGGCGTTACCGGTATCGAAGTGATGACCTTACAGGCGGAATTAATCGCGCGGGCCGGCGGTGTGGACGAAAAAGGAATAGCGATGCTTAAAAAGATAAATCAGGAAACTACCGATATACTCAGGAAATCCACGGACACGACCCAACATGACCGCATACGTGAAGGATCACATGCAGAATTACCCCGAGCAAATGCTACCTCCCGGACAAACCAAAGAGCAGTTTTTTAGAAACCAGATCGATGCCATGTGTACGCCCTGGTACCAGTTCCTGTACCAGGTAGAGCCAGCAACCTATTTTGAGAAAATTACTTGTCCGCTACTGGCAATAAACGGAGCGAAAGACTTGCAGGTGGATGCCCGGCAAAATCTGCCTGCTATCGCGGCAGCAGTAAAAAAGGGAGGCAATCAAAACGTGACGGTGAAGGAACTACCCAATCTCAATCACTTTTTCCAGCAGTGTAGCATCGGCCATCCGAGCGAGTACGCAGGCATTCAGGAAACTTTTTCGCCAACCGCGTTGGCCGTCATGTCCGACTGGTTAAATGATCAGGTGGAGTGAAGGTTACTCGCTAACTCGAATTCTTGGTTGTCTTAAGCGGGAAGGACAATTTTTTTGTTCGGCCCGGTAGTTACAGACTGTCTGTTTTAATTCGGTACTCATCTCCCCCTATGGAGGTGACCATCATCCAGTATTCTAAAGATTAATCCTTCGTGAGTTTATTTAAGGGGATGGTGGAGTGAGTAAAGATTTAGACTTTCGTCGCTACCTCAATAACTATCTTCCCCCTGGCGTGTCCTGCTTCCACGAATCGAATCGCTTCAGGTACTTCGCTCAACTTGTAATTCTTTTCGATCACAGGTTTTACCTTCCCGGTTTCAATGAGTTCTTTCAGAATGAACAAATCTTTCTGGCTGGGCTTAGCCAACATTGCTCCCAGCTTTTTTTCCTTCCCTGAAACCAATGAACCCAGGAGCAACGCCTGAAACATCTGGGCGTTTACCCCGCCGGTCATGACGTACCTTCCTCCGGGGTTCAGGGCTCGCTTGTACGCCAGGATTGGATGGTAGCCATTGGCCGCCAAAATCAGGTCGTATGTTGTTCCTTTTTCCTGTGCTGCCAATGCGGTAAAATCTTCTTTGGTGTAGTCGATAACGTGATCGGCACCCAGGGAACGCAGCATATCCAGTTTTCCCGTACTGCCCACTGCGGTGACCTCGGCGCCAAACGATTTGGCAATTTGCACGGCAAAGGTTCCCACTCCACCCGATGCTCCATTGATGAGTACTTTTTCCCCCGCACTGATTTTTCCTTCATCACGCAAGGCCTGTAAAGCCGTGACTGCCGCGCAGGGTACGGCCGCGGCTTCACCAAAAGTCAGGTTGTTTGGTTTTAAGGCGAGCAGGTGTTCGGGCACGCAGGTGTACTCCGCAAATGCTCCAAAACTACTAGCCGACAAATCTGCGAATACTTCATCGCCTGCCCGGAACTGACTGACGTCCCGGCCTACTGCTTCCACCCGGCCAGCCATATCGAAGCCAAGGATGTTGTGTTTTGGTTTTAAAAGCCCCAACGACAGGCGGGCAAGCAGCGGCTTTCCACGCAGCAAGTGCCAATCGCCGGCGTTGACCGATGCGGCATATATTCTAACCAGTACCTCTTTGTCACCAGGCGTGGGTTTTTCTACCTCTTTGAGGGTAAGAACATCGGGTGAGCCGTACTCCGTGCAAACGATAGCTTTCATGGTAATTGTTCGTTTTATAGTTAATTGCTACGAGCAAATTACTGATAGTTAGCAGATACCTTTTGAGAAATTGATACGTGGCGATTTCTTTACGCTCAGTGGGAATATGCCTACGTCGACTAAAAACCCAATCGTAGACGCAATGTAGCAGACAGTAGTAAAATTCACTCTAGAACCAGCTGACTTTGAAATGGCTCTACTTCGCCAGACGGATATGACCCAACAAACTATTTCAGAAGACTGGACAAGATTTCAAAAACTCACACGATCGACATCAGGATAATAGAAATCAGCGCTACTACCCTCATCGGGGTAGTAGCAATGCCCATTTTCCGGGATTTCGGCCAGCCGAATATCGAAATAATGGGAGTCATGGTGAGTATGCCCAGCATGAACGTGGCAGTACCCACCAACCTGGGCATCAGCAGGGAGGAAGGATCGCTTTTCATGGGGGTACCTGGTGTAGTGGCGAATAACAACGTGGTCATCGAAAAAATGGAAATGATGAAAAGGTCAGGTGGACTTCTGGGTTTGGAGGTAGCTTTTAATCAATTCCAGATAGTGATCTAGATCCGGCGTAGGGTAGTCCTGCAGCTTGGCGGCTTCGTCCCAGCGACGCATGCGGATGATCAGGTCAAAGTACGGATTCTTTTCAAATTCTTCGGCTTCGGCCGTTTCCATCGGACCACCCTGAAAGGCGAGCGTCTGGATGCTGGCTTCGGACAGCGCGGCGAAATAAGCGGGATTTTTCCAGGTAAGGTACCTTTTGGCATTCACATGGTTTTCGATCAGGATCCCCACCTTATCGGAAAACCCGCGCCTCCGCAGCCAGTCAGCGGCTACGCCTTCGTGGTCACGGCGGCCGTAGTCGTCCATAAGCTCGGCGGGATCGTCGGTAGGCAGCATGTGGCCGATGTCGTGCAGGAAGGCGGCGATTTGTACTTCCTCATCGTAGCCGTCGCGTACGGCGAGTTCGGCGGCTTGCGCAGCGTGTTCAAACTGCGAGACATCCTCGCCGTAGTAGGGTTCGCGGCCATGTTGGTCAAATAGCGACTGGATTTCAGTCAGGATTTCTTCGGTAGCGTAAGGCACGTTTTTTAGATATGAGTTATGAGATATGAATTATGGGCGAGGCCTTATGTTTTGTTGGGTAAATAACCTGTTAGAAACCTGTGTGGAAGCATTGATCAAAAGTTTGGTGATACTTTAAAAAAATCTTATATCTCATAATTCATATCTCCTATCTATTTTATTGCTTCCACAATGGCCTTTCCCGTCCAGCATTCGAACGGTTTTACTTTCAACACTTTGGCGATGGTCATGGCGGTGTCGAAGGTGTCGATGGAGGTACTAAGTTCGTGATTTTTCTTTATGCCTTTACCCGAGATAATCCACGGAATGGTCATTTCGGCGCGGCTGGTACCCCCGTGGCCTTTGCCCACGCCGCCGTGGTCGGCCGTAATAAGGACTACCGTTTCGTCAGCCTTTCCCGAGGCCCGGATCGCGTTCATGATTGTGCCGATCAGTGAATCGGCCTTGCTTACCGATTTGTAGTAGGTAGGGGTACCATGCCCGGCGTCGTGACCGGCGTGATCCACATGGTCGAGATGCACAAAGGTAAACAGCGGGGCGTTGGCCGCAATGTACTCCGCGGCTCGCTGGGCGGTATCGTCTTCGCCCTTACGGTCCTCCTTTACGGTACATACATTATCCTCCAGCAGTCGCCCGAAATCGTCCCAGTCGTAAAAACAGGCGATGACGGCCTCGTTTTTTTGTTCCCGAACGGCGCGGAAGATGGTCGGGTACAGCTGCCCGTTGGGCCCGCCGCAGTACGACTTATCGGCAATGTCGGTACGCTTCCAGTCGTTCGACCACACCTCATGGTGGGCGGGTGAGGTACCTGTGATCATCGAAGCCCAGTTCGGACTGCTCGAACTGGGGTATACCGCTTTGGCATTCAAGGAATAACTGCCGTTTTTCATCAAGGAATCCAGCACGGGCGTCGAGGCGTTGCGGATGCCATCGGGACTCAGGCCGTCGAGGCCGATGACCACGACGCGTTTTTGGGCAAAGGCAGAATAAGACAGGAAAAGGGTCAGGAATAGGAAGTATCGCACAACGGAACAAGTTTATGAGTTGAAAATCAATGAGTGGCTGTATTATACGGCCAGGATATGAGGCTCCATAATAAAAGCGGGAGTAAGGTACCCCCGCTTTTTAAAAACATCATAACCTATGAGGAAAAAATTATTTAGAGATCCAAAGGGCGTCGTTGATATTGTCTTGTCCGCCGAATTGACTCTGGATAGCCGCCTTATAATTGAGTTCGTTGGTGGTGCGCTCCGAGAACGGGTACTGCCAGCGCGTGGCGATGCGGCCCGAATTGCCCGTACCTACGCCCGTCAGGAAGGAAGGTACCCCCGTGCGGCGGTAGTTGAAATAAGCTTCCATGCCCGAGTTCATGAAGAAGGCCAGATACTTCTGGGTCAGGATTTTGGTCAGCCCGGCGGCATTGTTGCCATCGTACTTGACCAAAGGTTGTGCGTAGTAGGTATCGAAGTTGAAGTCGATGGTATAGGTACCAAAGTCAGCGGCGTCGCGGCCTCCGGTGCGGGAATAGCGCAAAGCAAGGGTACCATCCTTCACACCGTAGAATTCCTGCGAAGCCTTGATGCCCTGCTTGTACCATAGCTCGGCGTCGCCGCTGGCCCAGCCACGGTTGATACCCTCAGCCAGATTAAAACATAGCTCAGGGTACCCCAGAATAAACACTGCCTCGCCCACGTAATTGGAGTAATAGCGCGAGCGGCTCTGGAACGAATATGCGCCGGGTGCGAAGCCCGCGCCGTTGTCACGACCCGCTTTTTCGCTCATGTCGGTGAGGTCTTCGCCCGAGCTGGCACCTACAAAAGCCGTGAAGTCCGAGGGCTTTTTTCCCGCTTTCAGTTCGGCACCGGCGGGCTCGGCCACTACCATCACGCGTGGATCTTTGCGGGCTACCAATAAATCCACGTAGGTTTTGGCCATATTCTGGCGCGTGGCGTCGAAACCGAAGTTGTCTGGGTTGGAGGGGTACTTGTTAAAGTTGTTGGAAATGAACTGGAGGTTGTCGCCCATCCCTTCGAACAGCGGAAATTTGGCGGGATTGTTCAGAACCTCCGCAAAACGGCCTTTCACGTTCAGTTCGGCGTCGCTTTCTTTTTTGCTGAGGCGAATGAGAATGCGCAATTTCAGGGCATTCACCGCTTTCTGCCACTTGCGCAGGTCTCCTCCGAAATAAAAGTCTCCAGCCACGGTATTTTCGCCTTTGGTGATCAAAGAAGCGAGGTCCGCGTTGGACTCATCCAGCCATTTCAGAATCTGTACATAAATCGCTTTCTGCGAATCGTACTTAGGCGTAAAATTGTCGTTGCCCGCCAGCGCTTCCATCACGGGCAGGTCGCCTACCCGAATGGACATCTGATCGAAGAAGAACGCCCGGAAAAACTTACCCAGCGCCGAGTAGCCGTTTACGTCGGCAGCCCCGGCGCGTTTGGCTTCCTCTTCCATCCGCACCACATTTTTCAGCGTGAAGTAGTGATTCGGCATTTCGCCCCACTGGTACTCGTTGGTACCGTAGTAGTTATAATTAATCGCATAAAACTGGTTCCAGCGCATCTCGGAGCTGAACGGCCGACCCGTGTTATTGTACAGGTCGTATTCGATGCCCTGCAACACCAGCGACGCCGGTGCCGATACGGCACGGTTGGGATCTTTTTCGAGCTCCTCGAACGATTTATCGCAGCTCGAAAGGGCCAGGCCCACTACGAGGAAAGCGAGGGTGATATGCTTATTGATTTTCATAATAGTTTAGTTGTTAGGTTGTTCGCTGCAAGTGACAATCGACGTATGAAGAGACCTTTGTGCCTTTGCCACTTAGTGCCTTTTTAAAATGTCAAACTTACATTCACGCCGTACCTTCTGGTCGAGGGCGTCTGCAAACCTGAGGAACCGTCGGTGATGTACTGGTTGAGGTCAATGTCTTTTTTCTCGGCAAAGTACAGTAGGTTGCGCCCTACGAGCGATACCGAGGCGTTCTTGATGAACTTGCTTCTTTCGAGTAATCCGGCTGGTAGAGTGTACCCGATCACGACTTCGCGTAGCATCCCGAACGAGCGGCTCATCAGGTTGCCCTCATCGGAGTTGTAGTAGCGGCTTACCCAATCCTGCAGGAATTGCTGGGTAGTATTGGGGGTGAACGTCAACTCGCTCATATTGGTGATTTTACCGTCGGCATCGTAGTTGAGCGATGCGCCATTGGCTACCTGTACGCCTTCACCTACCCAGGTTTTGTTGCCCAGATAGTCCTGGTAGCGAGCTTCGCCCATGGCTCCCTGCACCAGGTCGATGTGACGACCGCCCCGGAAAGTCTGCTTCTGGATGTAGTTGGAAATGATGCCGCCGATGCGACCGTCGAACTGGAAGCTGAAATTGAAGTCGCGGTAACTGAATTTATTGTTGATTCCGAATACAAACTTGGGATTTACATAGCCCAAGAACTGATTCACCGGCAAGTAAATGGGGCGGCCCGAAGCGTCGTTGATAATCTGCCCGTCGTCCGTTTTGGCAAAAGCCCGGCCATAGTATTTATCCAACCGGTCGCCTACCTTGAAGAAAGTATTCAGCGCGTCCACGCCGGGATAAATTTCCGTGAGTACCTCTTTGAAGGTGGAGTAATTAGCCACGATATTCCAGTTCAGGCCCGTAGCGGAACGCAAAGGCGAGCCCGTCAGTGCTACTTCCCAACCCGTTTTGCGGGTTTTGATGCCATTCACCAAAGCCGAGCTGTAGCCCGTAGTGGTGGAAATGGGCAGCGAGAAAATGCGGGGACCTTCGTTGGAAACAAAGTAGGTCACATCCAGGCCGATGCGGTTTTCCAACACGCGAAAATCAAGACCTACCTCCGATTGGGAAGTCGAGCTGGGCTGTAGGTTGGGGTTGTTGAGCGTATTGGTGTAGTAAGCGGCAGGGGTATTGTTGTAAGCAAACGGAGTGGAGTATACGGCGGCGTTCTGGTAGGTAGGTCCGTCGTAAGGCGAGTAGTACTGATCGCCGTACCCCAGCGGATTGCCGTCGCCCAAGGCGGGAGTAGTACCGATCGTCGAGCGGGTTAGGGCATCTTTCACGTTGGCGTAGGAACCGCGCAGCTTGAAAAACGATACGACTTTGGGCAATTGGATATAGTCAGAAAGTACCGTGGAAAGCGCCACGGAAGGATAGAAGAAGGTATTGTTTCCGCTAGGCAGCGTCGAAAGCTTGTCCACCCGACCCGTGGTCGAAACGGTAAACAGATTGCGGTAGGTAAAATCCGCCGAATAGTAGGCTGAGTTTACACGCATAGCCGAGGCGAAATTGGACGTGCGGACGGGGTTAGCGGAATTGTTGAAATTATACAGACCGGGTACGTTCAGATAGTCTGTGGAGCCGTACTGCGAGTTGTACTCGAAGGTACGGATGTTGCCCCCGGCCCATACTTTGGCGTTGAAATCTTTGAACAAATCCTTATCAAATTTTATCAGTACGTCCGTGTTGTTTTCGAACAGGTTCCGGCGATCTTCGCGGTAGTCGCCCCGGCGTTCGTCGCGTCCGTATGATCCGGCGGAGTAGGGCATCTTCTCGTTACGGAACAGGTTCCAGGTCGTTACCTGTGTGCGTAGCATCACATCCAGGAAGTCAGTAATCTTGTAGTTCATCGAAGCCTGGCCGATCACATCGGTTTTATAGTGGCCGCGCAGCCACTCGTAGCTCATAAAGTACGGGTTGTTGTAGCGCTGGTACTCGGCGTAAATTTGCTGAATCCCCTCTTTGCCCGGCTGCCAGTAATTGCGCATATCGGCCACGTCCCAGTCGGCGCCAGCCCAGAGCGTCATATTGTATATGATAGAATTGGGACCGTAGTTGACATCAGGAATATTGGGCGTATACTGGCGGTTGTACTGTAGGCCCGACTGGAAAGTCAGCCGCTTAGAGAAATTATAATCCGCCGTGACGTTGAAGTTCGTGATGTTCAGCTTGGTGTTGGGGACAATGCCTTTCTGCGAAATCTGGGAAGCCGAAAAACGCAGGTTGTATTTCTCGCTCGAAGCCGCTACCGAGATATTATTGGTTGAAAGTACCCCCGGATTCAGGAAGCGGTTCAGATTGTCTTTTCCCCGTGCTATCCAGGGGGTACCCTGCCGCACGCCCGTTACCGGATCGACGGGGCTATCGTACTGCGGAATAGGCTGTCCCTCAAATTTGGGCCCCCAGCCGCCGTCGTAATCGCCGTCGTTGAGTCCGCCGCCCTTGCCATCACCGAACGCATAGCGGCCATGGTCGCCGGGACCGTACTCATCCTGTACCTTAGGAATGGCGTAAAAGCCATTGTCGATCATCGTGGACGAATTTACATCCACCGAAAAACCGCGCTGGTCTTTGGTACCGCGTTTGGTCGTAATTAGGATAGCGCCATTTTTACCCCGGAAACCGTACAGCGCCGAAGCCGTCGCACCTTTCAGTACCGAGTAGGTTTCGATGTCGTCGGGCGAAATATTCCAGGTATCGGAGTTGACAGGTACCCCATCGACCACGAAAAGTACATCCGAATTACCCCGCAACATAATGTTGGGCTTGCGCAGCAGTTCCTGCTGGATTCCTACCGTAAGCCCGGCTACTTTGCCCGCCAGCGCGTTGACGGCATTGGGTTCACGGGCCTTTACCGTCGATGTGCCGTCGACAGTCTGGATAGCTACCCCGATGCGGCGCACGTCTTTCTTGATACCCAGCGCCGTCACGACTACTTCCTGCAACTGGCGCAGGTCGGTGGACATAGCAACGTCGATGGTCGAGCGGTTGTCAATGGAGATTTCCTGGGTGGTAAAACCCACAAAAGAAAATACCAGCGTGGTGGCCGTAGCCGGAACGCTGATTTGGTACTTTCCGTCAATGGCCGTGCTGGTACCTACATTGGTACCTTTGATCACAACACTGGCACCCGGCACGGGCTCACCCGTAGCCTGGTCGGTCACCCGGCCCGTGAGCTGGTTTTGGGCGAAGGCTTCCAGGCAAAATAGCCCCGCCAACAGAATGCATGAAAAAGTCCGAAAAAAACGAGTTTGGAACGGTGGAGAAAATACACGTAACATCATACGCTTTAAAGAGGTTGGTTAGAGTAAGACCATCGAAAAGGGAAGGTGTCCGAAACCAGGAACGCTTCCAGCCGCAAAATTCGACAAAGGCAATGGCGGGAGCGGTTAAGCATATGTGAACTGTTTTTGAATTTTTTTTTAAAGATTGGGTAACTGCGTAATTCAGCCGTAATACTCGACGTTTGGTTTCGATACGTTGATTTATAATATTTTAGTTTTCAAAGGCTTATCCTGTACAGAAAAATTAATAAACAAACCTGTTTGAGATGACAGAGAAGTACAGCCAGGAATTTTTTCAGGATATTCTCATTACCCTGCACGAAAATATCCGCGACTTGCAGGGTAGGAAAGTATATGCCAATGCTGAAGAGCGGGATTACCTCACGGGCAGGTTGTTCAGCTACCGTGAAATGCTGGAAATTATAAAAGATTCAGCCCGGCGCTTTGGCTACGATCCGGCGGAAATGGGGCTATGAAATTTTAGTTTTCCCCTTTTTCCCCCAACTTTGCGCATAAGCCATTATCGCCATCTATGCTATATGACAAAATAGGCATCCTCGGCGGCGGTCAGCTCGGCCTGATGCTGTTGCAGGCCGCTATCGACTGGAATCTGGACATCCACGTTCTCGACCCCGACGCCGACGCCCCGTGCAGCCGCATTGCCCCGCACTTCCAGCAAGGTTCCTTACAGGATTATGATACGGTCTATGCTTTTGGCAAAGACCTGGATGTGATTACCATCGAAATTGAGAAAGTGAATGTGGATGCGCTGGAAGCGCTGGAAAAAGAAGGCAAGCGCGTCTATCCGCAGCCTTTGGTAATCCGACAAATCCAGGATAAACGCATTCAGAAACAATTCTATCGGGTCAATAAGCTACCTACCGCCGATTTCATCCTGACGGAAAGCCGCGCCGATGTGGCAAGGTACCCTGATTTTCTTCCGGCTTTTCACAAGCTGGGAAAAGATGGCTACGACGGGCGCGGCGTTCAGCGCATCAGCTCGGAAGCAGATCTAAACAAGGCGTTCGATGCTCCCGGTCTGCTGGAAAAAGCGGTGGATTTTGAAAAAGAAATCGCCGTGATCGTGGCGCGTAATCCGGAGGGGCATATGAAGACGTTCCCGGTGGTGGAAATGGTGTTCCACCCCGAGCACAATCTGGTGGAGTACCTGTTCGCTCCCGCCGAAATTAAGGATGATGTGCGCTTCCGGGCGGAGGAAATAGCCAGCCAAACGGCTGAGGCGTTCGGCATCGTAGGTCTACTGGCCGTGGAAATGTTCGTGACAAAAGATGGCGAAATATTGATCAACGAAGTAGCACCGCGCCCGCACAACAGTGGGCATCATACCATCCGGGCCAATGCCACCTCGCAGTACGAGCAGCATTGGCGGGCCATTCTGGGTTTGCCGTTGGGCAGCACGCACCAGTACGCACCCGCTGCCATGGTGAATCTACTGGGCGAAGCAGGCTACACGGGCCCGGCCTACTACCAAGGTATGGAAACCTTGCTGGCGACCAGTGAAGTTTTTCCATTTCTTTACGGAAAAGCCATCACCAAGCCCTACCGTAAAATGGGTCACGTGACCATTATGGATGAAAATACGGAGCGCTTGAAGGAGAAGGTAGCGTTAGTACAGCGTAGTGTGAGGGTGGTCAGTGGAGAGTGGACAGTTGACAGTTGACAGTTGTTTTATTGTTATTCAATCATTTGAAATTATAAGTTTACCAGGTATAAAAATTCATACGGATAGAAGTAGGTTCACAACCGCGAAGGCACTGTCAACTCTCAACTGTCCACTGTCAACTGAAAAAATGGTCGGAATCATCATGGGTAGCATCTCGGACCGCAAGGTGATGCAGGAGGCCGCTGAGGCACTAAATGAACTGGGCGTGGCGTTTGAAATGGAGATCGTATCGGCCCACCGCACGCCGGAGCGGATGCTGGACTACGCCAAAACCGCCCGTTCACGGGGCCTGAAAGTGATCATCGCCGGTGCCGGGGGAGCGGCGCATTTACCGGGCATGGTGGCTTCACTGACGACGCTGCCCGTTATTGGGGTACCTATTCTGTCCAGCAATTCCATCGACGGCTGGGACTCGGTGCTCTCTATCCTGCAAATGCCCGGTGGGGTACCTGTAGCTACCGTCGCCCTGAATGGGGCCAAAAATGCTGGTATTCTGGCCGCGCAGATTGTGGGTACCTCCGACCAAGCGGTAGCCCGGCGGCTAGACGAGTACAAGCAAGAGCTGCAAGATAAGGTAGCGGATATGAATAAGGCTCTGAAAACGAATACCTAAGCCTGATTTGCATCTATTTCTTACCTTTGTCTGAATAGAGAACGTTTTATGCAAAAGCCATCAGCGGAAAGCCGCCCGGCCCCAGCCCCTAGTCATCAGCCAACAATGCAAGAAGAAGAAACGCCAAGAAAAAGAAATATCCGTCCCAAAGAGACTTCCAGGCTGCCCCTGATCACCCTGCTGACTTTGCTGGCCATCATTGTGGCGTTGTTTGCGGTCGGCTGGGAATACATCACGGACGATGTCACGGGATCGGAAGAAGTGACCGATATTGTGCCTGATACCACCAGCAAATTCATCCCTCCTTCGGTGGACACGGAGCCGGACCTGGCTGAACCCGAACGGGTAGAACCTGCCGAAACGAGCTTGCCCGAAGATGTAGGTACCCCCGTTGCCGTGCAGGAACCACCCGCCGAAACGCCTGCGCCTGAGAAAAAAACCGTGGATGTGGGCGGAACGGCCATTACACACACGGTGCGTCCGGGCGAAACATTCTTTGGCATCGCCAATAAGTACAATCTAAGTACCGAAACGCTGAAAGCGCTGAATCCCCAACTCAGTAATACCACCACCGATTTGAAATCGGGCGTCACTAAACTCAACGTGCGGGTACAGGCCGTGCACACCGTTGGCCCCGGCGATGTACTGCGCGTAGTAGCCAAGAAATACGGAATCAGCCTGCAGCTCCTGATGGAGGCCAATGGCAAAACCCGTAACTACTCCGAGCGCGGTGAAAAACTAATCATTCCTTTTGGGAAGAAGAAGTAAACGGCCGGTTCTGGTTTCGCTGTCGCGGTTCAGGTAGTTGTTTGTGATTGCTCGAAGCTTTTCGAGCATCCCTGTCCCTGTAATTCTGGACGCGTTGAAACTCAACCCTAAAACCCCCGTTTATGAAGGCTGCTTTCTTTACCCAATACGGTCCTCCCGAGGTTCTCTCGGTACGGGAAGTTGAAAAACCAGCGCCTAATGAGAATGAAGTATTGGTACGCGTGTATGCCACGACGGTCAACAGGACCGACTGCGCCAATCTGACCGCCCAACCCTTCATCATGCGGTTCATAAACGGGCTGACAAAGCCCAGGCAACCCATTCCGGGTACCGACTTCGCTGGCGAAATCGAGGCAATTGGCGGCAATGTGCAGTCTTTCAAAGTAGGGGATAAGGTCTGGGGTTTTGGTGATTACGGCATTAAGTCACAGGCAGAGTACCTGTGTTTTCCAGAGGGAAAAGCTATCGCCCGTTTTCCCGACAACCTTACGTATGAGCAGGCCGCTGCCAGTTTAGAAGGAGCACATTATGCCTATCACTTCATTAATAAAGTAAAGCTTAACCCCAGCCAAAAGGTACTGGTCAATGGCGCTACCGGTGCTATTGGCTCGGCGCTTCTGCAATTTCTAAAGTACCACGGGCTCTACGTTACGGCCGTCTGCAACACCAAAAATATTGGATTGATTAAATCATTAGGGGCTGATAAAATCATCGATTATACCCGGCAGGACTTCACAACGGACGATGAAAAGTATGACTTCATCTTCGATGCCGTGGGTAAAAGTACCTTTGGCCGCTGCAAGCCTTTGTTGAAAGCGAAGGGTACCTACATTTCATCAGAACTGGGACCGGGAAGTCAGAATGTTTTTCTGGCGCTTTGGGGCCTTTGGGCGAGCGGGAAAAAGGTCATTTTTCCGATCCCTTCCGATATCAGAGGGAGCATGGCTTTTATTCGGGATCTCATTGAAAAAGGGAAGTTCAGGCCCGTGATTGACAGGACGTATCCGCTTGAAGAGATTGCCGAAGCATATCGCTTTGTACTCACAGGACAGAAAACCGGCAATGTGGTGATCACGATGTAGGTACCTCCGTAGCGGCAGCTTACCGGCCTTTTCTCGTTTCCAAGGTACCCTCCCCCTTACCGTATGCGAAAGATCACAGCCTGCCTACGTACTCATGTGCATGAAGACTTTGATCAAAGTCTTTATCTGAAAGAGGCCGTGTTTCTGAGTATTCTCATCAGCATCAACTATGCCATTGAGTTGGAAGACCGGATCATCGACGCCTGGATCGGCAATCCGATCCGGATCGTCTGGTACTTTCTGCTGTACGCTACCGCCTACTATGGCGCGCTGCTGATCTGGGCCCTTCATACCAGACAAATGCTAATATTCCGAAATCGCCACGTATGGCTGTATAGCTTATTCGGACTGGCCGTTTTGGCCTGGAATGGCGGATTCTATGGGTACCAGGCGTGGAGCAAACAGCTTTTTGACGGACAAATCTACTGGTTCGCGTACTATGGGCTGTCTAACTTGTCGTCGTTGCTGACGGTCTTTCTGCCCTTAGTTCTATTTTATTTCATAGTAGACGATCAAAGTACCCGCTTTTACGGACTTTTCAAAGCCCAGCCGGTCAGTCCCTACCTGATCCTGTTGGCGGCTATGCTGCCGCTGATTGTCTGGGCTTCCTTTCAGCCCGATTTTCTGCGTACCTACCCCTCGTACCGTGACTCCGGCGCAGACGAATTTTTCGGCGTAGCGCCTTGGGTTACGGCGCTGGCCTATGAGCTTTTTATGGGTTTGATTTTATCTCAACCGAGCTACTGTTTCGGGGCTTTCTGATCATCGGCATGGCGCATTGGCTGGGCCGGGGTACCCTGTTGCCCATGGTAGTCTGCTATGCTTCCCTGCATTTTGGCAAACCCCTCGGCGAAACCATCGGTTCGGTGTTCGGAGGGTACATTCTGGGGTGATTGCACTGCACTCACGGTCGGTCTGGGGCGGGCTACTGGTACACGTGGGCATAGCCTGGGCTATGGAATTGGCCGCCTGGGTACAGTTGATGAGGTAGGCGTCGTAAAAAATCCCCCACTAGTAGGTAGCGGGGGATTTCTCAATCAACTGTCATTCATAGGGTCGGAAACCACCGCCCTCACCCCCGGGTCCGCGCTCGCCCCGTTGCCAGTCGCCCCGGGGACGATCCTGCGCCGGAGCGGGTGCTTTGCCAAAATTCCGTAGCGTGTAGGTGAACGTCAGCATGGCATATTGCGTCAGTACCCGGCTCGTTACGTCCTCCACGTAGGTTTCGGTCACATTGCGGTTGATGCTGTTGTTCTGGGCCAGGATGTCAAATACGGTCAGCTTCAGTTCGCCCTTGTTGTCTTTCAGGAATTTCTTGCCCAGGCTGGCGTTCCAGAGCGTGAAGTTCTGGTTAAAACCTGCCCCCAGGCCCCGGTACGACTGGTTGGTAATGTCCGTTTGCAAAACGAAACCTTTGCCGAAAATCCAGTTCAGCCGCGCCGAGCTCACCTGTGAGAAGTAGTTGTTATCGAGCTGTGGCTGCAGGCTGTTGCGCACGATGTTGTAGTTGCCATTAAAGGACAGCGTGAAGTCCAGTTTGGTGCTGATGTTGCTGCTCAGGACAATACCCTGTGAGATGGCGTAGTTGTTCGAAACGTTCAGTTTGTAATTGATCATACCCGGCAGACGGCTGTAATTCACCCCGGTATTCAGGTTGAAATTGGTCTTGATGGCCTTGATGGGCGAACCATAG
Source organism: Salmonirosea aquatica (assembly GCF_009296315.1). Lineage (NCBI taxonomy): Bacteria > Pseudomonadati > Bacteroidota > Cytophagia > Cytophagales > Spirosomataceae > Salmonirosea > Salmonirosea aquatica. The sequence continues at coordinate 878,018 of NZ_WHLY01000002.1, read as the reverse complement.
TTGGCGAAGGTACGTACCGACCAGTTGCCATCCAGGTTGACGGGTGAAGTCAATTGCGCGCCTGGTTCCAGCTGAATGCCGTTGGGTAATATGGTGAGGCGCTGCGCCACGAAGGTAGAATTCGTAATGCTGTTGGCAGTGTAGTTGGCTGAGCCATAGATGAAAAAGTTGCGTCCCAGTTTGGTGTCCGAAGCCGAGTACCGCAGGCTGGCCCGGTGGGCGTATTCCTGTTTCAGATTCGGATTACCCGCCGTCAGGAACAAGGGATTGGTATTGTTGACTACGTTCTGCAACTGCGTGATGGACGGCTCGTTGGTAGAGGTGCGGTAAAACAGACGGAGGTTTTTGGATTGGCTGGGCCGAAACATAAAAAACGCGTTGGGTAGCAGATTGTTGAATGTTTGGTCCACCTCATTGCGGCGGGGAAACAGCTGCTGGCTGAACAGTCCGGCGCTCTGGAAGTCTACCCCCACCGAACCTGTGACTTTCTTTTTGTTGCCCCGCAATGACACCCCGGCCCGATGCGTGAGGTACTGGTTGTCGAACGTATTGGATAACAGTGTATCCAGGCGAGAGTACCCCCGTTCGCTATCAGTAAAGTTATACGTCTGGCTTTTGGAATCGCTGTTGCTCAACGATAAGTTGTAGCTTAGCTGCAGCTGAATCGTTTTGCTTAGGGGCTCCGTATAGTTCACATTGGCTCCCAGCCGCATATTGTCCGATTTGGTATTAGATATTTGGTCGATAGTATCGCTGGGATTGCGGGTGGACGTGTAGTACTGATTGAGCGCGTACAGGGAACCATCGCTACTGCGGTTATTGACATTGCCCGAAAGATTGACCGAAAAGGTACGGCCGACTTTGGCAAACTTATGCCGCCACAACAAGGAGTTGGTGGAACTCAGCGCATTACTATGGCTATACTTGTCGTTGTTGGTTTCGTTCAGCGGGGTGCCCTCGGCCGATGTGGTAGCGCCGATACGTAGCGTGGTGGCCTGGTTGTCCTGCCAGTTGACGCTGGGCGAGAAAATGATTGTATTGTTTTTGTTGATACTGTATTCAAACCGGAAATTGATGCGGTGATTCAGGTTGGTGTTCGCGTAGCTGTTTTGCTCTTTATAGAATTGACTGCCGTTGCTCAGGAAAGTCTCCCGGTTGGTGGTTTGAGTATTGGCATTGCCCGATCGGTTGAAAAAATAGCTGCCCGTCACGTCCAGTTTTTCGCCCCATTTGTCGGTATAGTTGAGTCCGAAAGCGCTGGTATTGGTAATCCCGTTTTGCTGGCCAACCAGGAAGTTTCCGGCGTTACCACCACCGCCAAAGCCACCGCCTCCACCGCCGCCGCGACCACCCCGGCCTCCACCGCCGCCCCCAGCACTACCCAGTACCCCCGCCAAATCCTGCGAAGCGAAGTTCTGCTGGTTGATGTTGTTGGAAAGCCCGATGATGGAAATACGTTTTTGCTTGCCGAAGATGTTGAGGTTTCCGCCGGTCATGTAGCGGTCGTCGCTGCCGTACCCGGCAAACGCTTTGCCGAATTTACCGGCGTTGCGGTCCGCCCGGGTCACGATGTTGATGGTTTTCTGGGCGTTGCCGTCGTCGAAGCCCGTCAATTGCGCCTGATCGCTCTGCCGGTCAAAAACCTCGATCTTATCCACGATTTCAGCGGGTAGGTTTTTGAGCGCCAGGGTAGCGTCATCGCCAAAGAATTGCTTGCCGTCGACCAGTACACGTTGTACCTTTTCGCCCTGGGCCTGCACCTCGCCATTTACGACGGCGATACCCGGCATTTTCTGGATCAAATCCTCTACGTTAGCATCGGGATTGGTTTTGAAAGCCGCCGCGTTAAATTGCGTCGTATCGCCCTTCATCTGCGACTGCTGAATTTGCCCCACTACCTGTACCTCTTTCAGATCCTGGGCCGCTTCTGTCAGGATCAGGTTCCCCAGATCGGTAAGGGGGTCCTTGATTTCAACAGACTTCTGGACATCGTGGTAGCTAAGGTAGGTAACTTTAAGAGCGTATTTTTGGGGACTCAAGCCCGTAAACTCGAACTTTCCGTCGAGGTTGGTGGTGGTGTAGATCGGCTTGGCCGTTGAGCCCGGCACTTCCACACTCACATAGGCACCTACTACGGGACTTTGGGCGACACTATCCACCACCGTTCCGATGAGCCGGTAGTTCTGAGCGCGGACTGTTTGCAAAGTCAAACAGAGGATGGCGAATAAAAAGGAGAATAGGATCTTTTTCATGGGGATCTGATGAGGTAGTTTCGCCGGATTTGATTTATGAAATTACAGGCGGTTTAACTGGTACTACCGACTACTCGACTAAATGGAACTTTTGACCGATGAAAAAGGAATTTGGCTCTATACTTTGGCTACTATTTTCAGAGCGGAATTCGCCAATGGGCCTGTTTTTGTAGTGTATTCAGTTGTGCTGGTCCTTTTTTGCTGAAGGGTGGGGCAGATCAGCATTCGTTTTCATTTCCGCAAACCTTTAGCCCTGTACCCTGTTTATTTCTTCATGCAAAACGACAAAAAACAACCTGAATCGACGACCCTCGTGCGATTTGGAAATAAGAAGATAATTCCTGACCTGTTGCGGGAAGAAATCCTGCTGGCGCTGTCGTACTACCCCGAATTGCTGCATACGCACATCGAGTTTGTCATTCTCAGCCCCAGTATCAAGAAATCGATCATGCAGGCGCAGCCGCTGATCTCTACCCTTTTTCGGACTCGGGCCGAGCGGGGCTATGTCATTAAAATCAGCCGTTACTTCCAAGGCGATTCGCATCTGCTCCCAATCGAAACCATTCCCCAAAATATCCTGATCGGGTGGGTTGGACACGAATTAGGTCATATTATGGACTACCTCGACCGGTCGGTGTGGTCGATGGCCCGCTACGGGCTAGGGTACCTCTTTTCAAGAAGGTACCTCATGCAGGCTGAACGCACCGCCGACTTACACGCCATCAGTCACGGGTTGGGGGAGAAAATCATTGCGACCAAAAACTTCATCCTCGACCACGCCCACCTGCCCGAGCGCTATAAAGAAAAAATCCGGCGACTGTATGTATCGCCGGAAGAAACGGTTTTGCTGGTAGAGGAATACGAGAAAAAGCTGTGAACTCGCCGCATCTAGGACAGCGTATGCTCTTTGACGAAGGTTTCGAATTCCAGAAAATCCTCTTCTTTCATTACTTTGGGCATCTTGGCTTGTCCGCCTTTCTGCTTGGTATGCTCATTCCAGTTGTGGAACATATCCGTCGGAATTACAAAAGCCTCCACACCTTTAAGTGCCTTACTGCGGGCCACGTCGTAGTTTTTGTTGGAAGCCCGTAGCTTTTCGTCCAAAAGCTGCGCCACATCATGCGGTTCGTGGCAGGGGTCGTCGCTGCCCAGGTACCATCGGTTGATGTACTCGCCGTCGTCGCGCCGTACGGCGGATACCGTAAACTCGGTGATCGCGATGCCTTTTTCGTCGCATAGGGCCTGCACCGCATCCTGCATTTTATTGACGGGTAGCTGCTCGCCCACTACATTAAGATAAAATTTGGTGCGGCCGCTGATGATGATTTCGCCGCGCTCCACGTCGGTAAACTGTACCGTATCACCGATCATGTACCGCCATGCGCCCGAAACTGTGGAAATGAGCAGCACATAATCTACGCCTTCGGTCACTTCGCGGCTGTTGAGCACAGGTGCATCCGGCCGCACGGTACCATCGTCGGCCATGAAACGATCCTGAAAAGGTACGAACTCAAAGTAGATGCCGTTGTTGAGTACCAACTTCATGGCCTTGGTTTCGGGTCTGGCCTGAAACGCCAGAAAACCCTCAGAAGCCAGGTAGGTATCGATGTAAATAAGCGGATGGGCCATCAGCTTATTCAGGTTCGGAATGTAGGGTTCCAGTGCCACGCCACCCGAAGTGTACACGAGCAGGTTGGGCCAGATATCGTGAATGGTCTTAAGACCGTGGTATTCGATGACTTTCTTGAGCATCAGCTCGATCCAGGACGGAATGCCCGACAGCGCACCGATGTCCCACTTGGGGGCTTCCTGCGCGATACGCTCCACACGCTCGTCCCAGTTTTTGATGGACGATATTTCCTTGCCCGGCTTATAATAGAATTCAAACCAGCCCGGAATGTTACTGGCGCTAATGCCGCTGATTTCCCCTTCCAGGTGGCCGTCCACTTCTTTCAGATCGGTGCTGGAACCCAGCATTAGGATTTCTTTCTCAAAAAAAGCAGGCGGCATGTCGTATTCCGACAAGGCCAGTACCTGCCCGATGCCCGCCCGGCGGATAGCCGAGATCATGTCGTCGGTGACGGGAATGTACTTGCTGGCGCTCGTAGTGCCCGAACTAACGGCGAAGTAATCGGGGGTACCCGGCCAAGTGACGTCGGCTTCTCCGGCCAGGGTACGGTGCCACCAGTGCGTGTGAATCTTGTCGTAATCGTGGGTAGGTACGCTCTCGGCAAAAGTCTTGAAGAGTGTATCGCTTTTCAGGATTTGGGCAAAATTATAATGTTTGCCGAAAGCGGTATTCTGCGCAGTTTCCAGCAGATTGCGCAGCACTTTTTCCTGCTCTTCAACGGGTGAATCGTAACTGGTGAGGGCTTCGCCGAGTTCTACGGCCTTTTTTATAAAACTACCTAGTAGGGGCATGAAGTTGCGTATTTGAATGGAAAATGAAACAACCACAGTCCTTAAAAAAGCATGCCTTACTTACAGAGGTACCCCGCCGAGGTGCTTATCAAAGAAAAAAAGCCCACCGCAACGGATAAACCATTCGTTGCGGTGGGCTTTTGAAAAATGCAGGAAAAAGGTACCCTGCTATTTGTTTTTGCCGTAGGTACACAGTGAGTTATCCGCCTTCACGTAGTACGACTTGAAGTTGGTGGCCTTGGGGTCCATGCAGCCTTTCAGGTTTAGTAATTCTACTTTGCGGAACTCCACCGGGTGGCTCTCGCTTTGCAGCGAAATGGAGCCCTCGGTCAGGAGCTTGCCATCGGACTTTTGGGCTGGATTGAAACTACTGACGTTGCCGCCGCCGATTTGGGGTTTGGTGTATTCCAGTACTTTTTCGCCATTGACAAAATGCTGGATCAGTGAATCGCCGAGCACCAGTACTTCGGCCCGTACCCACTGATCGCCGTTGTAGGTTTTGGAGGTAGAGTTGATGCAGTGCCGCGTGTCGAGCTTGCCATTGTACACCACATTGGTGCCGGGCGTGCAAAGGTTGCAGGTAGGACGCTCGCCCTTGTCGAGTCCGCCCAGAAGCTGCACTTCGATCGAAATCGGGAAATCCTGGTCTTTGCCCATCGAAGCGGCCGTTTGCCCGTGCACCATGATGCCACTGTTGCGCTGGGCCCAGCCCTCGCCACCGGGAGGCTGCTCGCCCACGAAGCGGTACTCGGTCACGATGCGGTAGTAGGAAAAATTTTCTTTGTAAAATAAGTGGCCGTACTTCTGCTTGAAATTGTCGTAGGCATCGTAGCGCGTCACGATCTTGCCATCCTCGACCCGAAACGTATTACCAAAATTATCGTTGAGGTCGTAGCCCCGGATTTTGATGTCCCAGCCCGTGAGATCTTTGCCGTTGAAGAGTTGCTTCCATTCTTCTTTATCCGGGCTGGATTTTTTTTGTGCCGGAGCCATGCACGAAGCCAGTAAAAGCAGAATCAGGGGGAATACGTTTTTCATAAAAGGATAAAGTTAGGAGTAAAGCAGGAACAAACCTGGGCATTAAAAGTAAAGCAAATCCCTCAAATCCCAAGTGAGTTTTCTACTTTTGACCACGGAAAAGGGATCATGCAATGCCATTTTCCCGGATACCCCGGTACTCTTTTGAACACATGGTTTTACCCGATTCGTTTCTGAAAACCAATTGAAAAAAACAAAAAAAGGCCATTCGGAAGACTTCTTCGGCGATTACCGCGACTTCTGGTGGAACGAGAGTTTTCTGAAGCTGCTGGCCCGGCGTCTGGGTCTGGAAAACTGCCACAGCCTGCTGGATGTGGGTTGCGGCCAATGCCATTGGAGCAAACTCTTGGTGAACTACCTGGGTACCTCGGAAATCGAGCCCACACGGGTATGCGGGGTGGATAGCGACCGGAAATGGGTCAAGGGTACCCCCGCATTGCGTGCTTACTTCGCGGACAAAGGCGTGGAGTTTGAATTGAAAAAGGCCAACGCCGACGCCCTGCCGTACCCTGACGATACGTTCGATCTGGTAACCTGCCAGACGCTGCTCATTCATGTGCCCCAGCCCAAAGAAGTACTCGCCGAAATGAAACGAGTGCTCAAGCCGGGAGGTACCATCCTGTGCGTGGAGCCTAACAATCTGGTGCAGAGTCTAACGCGCAGTTCCATTTCCAGCAACGACCCCATCGACGAAGTGCTGGACCACGTGAAGTACGCGTTACTTTTCGAGCGGGGAAAGAAAAAACTGGGGCAGGGCGACAACTCTCTGGGCGACCTGGTACCCGGCATGCTGGCGCAGGCGGGCTTCGAAAATATCGACGTGCGCCTTTCTGACAAGGCCATCGCCATGTACCCTCCCTACGACACCCCCGAACAACGCGCCACCATGCAGCAGTGGCGTACCGCCGACCGCTGGACGACCGACGAATTCAGCGATTACGACTACTTCAAAACGCTCGGGCCGGAGTCCCTCGCATTCTATGAAGAATACCTCCGCAAGTACGCGCACCTGAGCGAACGTACCGAGCGCTACATCCACGCCCAGAAGTACCACGCGGCGGGCGGGGCTATGATGTACGTCGTGTCGGGTACGAAGAGAGCTGACAGTTGACAGTGGAGAGTTGACAGTTATTCATTCTCCCAAATCATTCCACAATTTTGCTACCATCTGCGACGCACTAACCGACAGATCGGCGGGCAGCAGGTATAGGGGTAGGTGCGGCTCGTACCGGTGGGGCGGGGGAGCCGAACTGAAGTCAGGGGTTTGGGGATAGATCAGCCCGAGTTTCACCGTTCCCTCTTCGGTCAGGTAGCGCTGCCCGTAGGCGTACAGTTGATACAGATCACTTTGGGCAAGGTGGCTGATGTGCGAGCTGCTGCCCTGTACCAGTTTCCATTTCGTATCCAGAATCCATACGTCATTTCCCCGCCGTACCACCACGTCGGGCCGCAGTCGGTGTGTGGCTTTACCCGCAAAATCGAACAGCAAGTGGTAGGCGGATTCCTGGATACTCAGCCGGAATTCCGGGGGTAGGTACCTTCTAAGGCTGATCGCCACGTAGCTTTCAAATAGACGTTGGGTAGGAAACAACAGGCCGGGCAGGCGGTTTTTGCCTTCGGTCAGGCCGGGGGCATACCCACCCAGCAGCCATTCGACCCAGGGCCACAACCAAGCATACGACTGGAAGGTACGGTCAAGGCGACGGGCCAGAGCCAAATCTTTACGCCAGTCGAGGGTATCCGGTATTTCATCCAGCACAAACAGATATTGCCGTACCCGTCGAGCAGAGCCACCTCCGCTCAAACGTCGTAGACTGGCTTTCAGCAGGCGGTTGGGCGGATTGTTGCGGGTACGTTCGTCAAAGGCCACGGGTAGTCGCTCGGGGTGCATGGCCAATGCGAATGGGTTTTGGCTAAGCCGTAGTTTGCCTTTGACAAAAGGCAACTCCTCCTCCACGGTTCGGTAGTCGGTCTGTAAGCCACGATGTAGCAGCTTTTCGGCATTTTGTAAAAAAAGCGCGGTCAAAACCTCGGGCATCGGAAAGCGGACCAACTGACTGAACTGAGATTCGGGCAGTGGGTGTGGAAACAGGTCGGGTACAGAGAGCAGCATCCGCAACAGGGAAGTTCGGGCGGCGATTACAGCCTCAGGGGTAAGATCCTGGGAAGTTTTTGGCAAAATTTCGATCGCGACCGACGGCGTGGCTTGTAACAGCCCCACGTAGGGTCCCACGCGCAGGTACTCCCACCCGCGCTGCACGAAATACCGCAGAATCGGCTCGGCATCATCGCGCAGGGCATAGGTCCTAAGTGCCTCAAAAGCCGCTTTCGGTAGCAAAATCGCGGCCGGGTCGCCGGGCTGGCAGGCAAGGAGGCTCTGTTCGGTGGCCTGGTGAAGCATGGGTTAGGGGAAAAGCGGGAAAAAGCTTATTTTTGGTTTAGTTTGTAATATAAATCAAACCCTCGGTTATGAAACATCTCTCAGATAAAAAATGGCTGACTGGCCTGGCTGCGCTGGCCATCAGTATTTCGATAGCCACGGCACAGAACTGGCAAGCCGCCGAACCACTCAATTTGCCTACCCAACGGCACGAAAGTGCCATGACCGAGGCTAATGGAAAACTATATCTACTTGGGGGTCGGGGCGTAAAGCCCATCGATGTGTACGATCCCAAAAAGGATACCTGGACTACCAAAGCCATGGCTCCTCTTGAAATGAGCCACTTTCAGGCGATCAGCTATAAAGGTGAAGTGTACGTGGTCGGGGCTTTCACGGGCAGCTACCCCCACGAAACACCCATTCCGGCGATGTACATTTATAATCCCGAGCGCGACGAATGGCGCAAAGGGCCGGAGGTACCTACAGATCGCCTGCGCGGTTCCGCCGGGGCTTTTGTACATAATGACAAGATCTACGTCGTGTGCGGGATTCAGGACGGGCACTGGGATGGACAGGTAGCGTGGTTCGATGAATTTGATCCCAAAACCAATACCTGGCGCAAACTACCCGACGCCCCCCGTCCGCGCGACCACGTGTCGGTGGCAATGGTAGGCGATAAATTATACGTAGCGGGGGGACGGCTTTCAACGGCCAAAATCAATCAGGTCCTCAACCGTACCATCCCCGAGGTGGACGTATATGATTTCAAAACCAACGCATGGACCACTCTGCCCGCAGACCAGAACCTACCTACCCTCCGGGCCGGCAACATGGCCGTGGCGCATGGCAATAAAGTGCTGATTATTGGTGGCGAAAGCGACAAGCAGGTACCCGCCCACAGTGAGGTGGAAGCCTATAATCCCAAAACCGAAAAGTGGGAGAAAATGCCGATGCTGATTCAGGGGCGGCACGGTACGGGGGCCGTAGCGATGAACGGCAAGGTGTACGTCGTGGCCGGTTCGGCCAATCGCGGCGGCGGACCGGAGCTGAATTCGATGGAGATTTTGGTGAAGTAGTTTTGGTGGTTGGCTATTAAATTTGAATTGTTTTGTATGATTTTACTGAACTTTATTTAGTGAAAGTTTCTGGAAATACTGGGAAGTTAGTATTGAATTGTCGCTACTCGGAAAAAGCTTCTGTGGATAATTACGGCATTAGAAATACTATTTATTTTTATAAGGTAAAAATAAATATAAAACTTTCAGATATTTACTAGTTGGGTATAACACATAAAAAATGAATAATTTATCCGAAAGACACCATTATATACCAAAATTTTATGCAAAAGGCTTTTTAGATGAAGATAAAAAATTTTATGTCTACGACAAATATAAAGATGAAGTAAAGAAAAAGAAAACTTCACCGAAAGAGATCTTTTACGAATGGAATAGAAATACAATCAGTTCGAGAAGTGGAAGTATAGATTTGATAGAAGATTACTATGGCTTTTTAGATTCTGACTGTGCAGAAGTGATTCGAAATTTAAGAGAAAAACCGAATGAAGATGGAATTCAAACAGATGAAACAATTGCTTTACTAAGGTTCTTCATAATAAGCTTGTTTTGGAGAGTCCCAAAATCAGATTTTGCAGCAATAGATTATTTTAGTAGAGCGAAAACGACTTTTATCGATACGGAAACAGGAGAAATTGTAGATAAGACAGAATTAGAGAAGAAGATAAAGTCTGACCCAAACTATTTAAAATTTCTCAGACCCAATTTTTCGCTTGAAATTATAAAAAACGTAGCTATCTCTAATAAGAGTAGCTCAACTTCACAGCTATTTGGATTTAATAAGGATATTTTTTTAACTGGGGATTATCCTATTCTATTTAGGAAAATGCCTTCTCAGGTAGATGAATTATTAAATGGAGATTACATTTTACCCATTTCATCAAAAAGAATTTATAGAATAACAAAGAAAAAAATAGAAATGACATTTTCCCTTGAAAATGCTATTGATTTTAACGCTTTATTGATTGAACAAAGTAAGTTTTATGTATGTGGACCAGATAGGGATTTCTTGGAAAAGTGCATAAGATATTGGAAGGCAGTTAAGTCGAATGGAATACTTTGGAACTTGCCAAATAGTTTGTTTAAATCATATTTAGATAGGTATTAATTGTAAATAAGTTAGTTACAGTTTTTTCTTCACCGTGGTCTGAGTCCTCTCAGAGCTTGCAGATGTGTTATGTCAAATAACTTTTCCAAAGCGCTAAAAAAAACAAACTCTATGCCCAAATACCTCCTGGGAATTCTTCTAACCTTTTTCTCAATCAGCCTCTTGGCTCAGGTACCTACCTTCACGCATCAGGATAGCCTGCGCGGGGCCATCACGCCCGAGCGCGCCTGGTGGGATTTGACCTATTACCACCTGGACATCAGCGCCAATCCGGCGGATAGTAGCATCGAGGGTAGCAACACGGTGCATTACAAAGTATTGAAACCCTACCAGACCATGCAAATCGACCTGCAACCCCCGCTGGCGATCAGCAAGGTCGTACAGGATGGAAAGGAGTTAACCTACCGCCGCGATGGCAATGCGTATTTTATTACGCTACAAAAACCACAGAAGGTAGGTCAGAAGGAATCGGTCGAGGTATTCTATTCCGGCAGGCCCCAAATCGCCAAGAATCCACCTTGGGAAGGTGGGGTGCAGTGGGTGCGCGACAGTCAGGGTACCCCCTTCGTGGCTACCTCGTGCCAGGGCCTGGGCAGTAGCGTGTGGTGGCCCTGCAAGGATCACATGTACGACGAAACCGACAGCATGTTGATCAGCATCAGGGTACCTAAGCCGCTGATGGACGTATCCAACGGTCGCCTTCGTAAAGTCACCGAAAACGCCGACGGCAGCCGTACCTTTGACTGGTTTGTGAACAATCCGATCAACAACTACGGCGTGAATATGAACCTGGCCGACTACGCGAGTTGGAAGGAAACCTACGATGGCGAAAAAGGAAAACTCGACCTGAGCTACTACGCTCTGCCCGCCGACCTGGTCAAAGCCAAGGAGCAGTTCAAGCAGGTACCTTTTATGCTGAAAGCCTTCGAGCATTGGTTTGGGCCGTACCCTTTCTACGAGGATGGCTACAAACTGGTGCAGGTACCCTACCTCGGCATGGAGCACCAAAGCTCGGTGACCTACGGCAACGGCTTCATGAATGGCTACCGGGGGCGCGATTTGTCGGGTACGGGCTGGGGCCTGAAATGGGATTTCATCATCGTCCATGAAAGTGGCCATGAGTGGTTTGCCAACAACATCACCTACAAGGACGTGGCCGATATGTGGGTGCACGAAAGCTTCACCAACTACTCCGAAAACCTCTTTACTGAATATTACTACGGCAAAGAAGCCGGTGCCGACTATGTAATAGGTACCCGCAAACTGATCAAAAACGAAAGTCCGATCGTGGGGATTTACGGCGTCAATCACGAGGGCTCGGGCGATATGTATTACAAGGGCGGCAACATGCTGCATACGATCCGGCAGATCGTGAACGACGACGAAAAATGGCGGGCCATGCTGCGCGGACTGAACAAGACGTTCTACCACCAAACCGTCGACGGCTCCCAGATCGAACAGTACCTGAGCCAGCAGGCGGGCCGGGATTTGAGTAAAATTTTCGATCAGTACCTGCGCGATATCCGTATTCCCCGGCTGGAATATTCCTTTGCCGGAAAAACCCTGAAATACCGCTGGGCCAACGTGGTACCCGGCTTCGACATGCCCGTGAAAATTACGCTGGCAGGTAGCGATGCCGCACAGTTTATCTACCCGACCACCTCCTGGAAAACCCTGAAAACCAAAGGTGAAACTTCACTGACCATCGACCGGAATTTTTACGTAACCGGGGTGGCGGTGGAGGAATAATCGGTTAAATTTGCGGAATTCACCAAATAGTATTTGAAATGAATCTACTCACCCGAATTACCATAGATCCGCTTATTTGCCACGGCAAACCCTGCATCAGGGGCATGCGCTGGCCTGTCGAAGTAATCCTGGATATGCTGGGGGCGGATATGACTTTTGAAGAAATTCTGGAAGATCATCCTGAGTTGGAGCGTGACGATATTTTAGCCTGCCTGCAATTTGCCAGCCGTACAGTAGCTGGCAAATCACTCCCGATTGCTGCATGAAAGCACTTTGCGATGTTCACATTGCCTTCAAAGTAGTCTATTTCCTGCAAAAAAATGGTATTGAAACAAAGCACGTGAATGAGTTGCCCAATGGCTGTTTTACCGCTGACCCAGAAATTTGTGACTTTGCAGATCAGGGTGATTATGTGATGATCACCAAAGATGCTGATTTTCTGGATTCGTTTTTACTTCAGAAATCTCCCAGGAAACTATTGAAGATTAATTTGGGCAATATAACTACCTCTAGATTGATAGCTATACTGGAGGAAAATATCGATTATTTAAAAAGCTTCTTTGAAACGAATGAGGGGTGCATAGAAATTTACAGTGATAGAATATTTGCTTATAAACCCAACTAGTTCAGTGCCAAATTTAAGAATGACCTACTCTTCTAAGCCATTTTTTGTGCTTTTGATCTTGACTTTCCTTACGGGCTTCGCTTACGCCCAAACCTTCACCAACCCGCTCCTGCCCAACGGCGCCGATCCGTGGGTGACCTACGAAGGCGGGTACTACTACTACACCAATACCGTCGGGAATCGGCTCATTTTGTACAAAACCCAAAACCTGGCGGAGCTGGGCCAGGTGCAGCCCAAAACCGTATGGACACCGCCTGCCACCGGGCCCAATTCCAAGGATATCTGGGCACCTGAACTCCACCGTCTTGACGGCAAGTGGTACCTCTACTACACCGCCACCGACCAGGCCAAGCCCGGCGATATGAACCGCTACGTGTTTGTGCTGGAAAATGCGTCGGCCGATCCGCTGCAGGGTACCTGGGTGGATAAAGGAAAGATGAATACGAAGTTTACGGGATTGGATGGGTCCATCATGACGCACAAGGGCCAGCGGTACTTTCTATACTCGGCATACGACGGTCCGCAGAGTGTGCTCCATATCGTGAAAATGAAAAACCCCTGGACGCTCACAGGATCGGAAGTGACCATTGCCCGCCCTACCCACGACTGGGAAAAGTACGACGGTCGTGAGATCTGCGAAGGCCCCGAATTTCTGCAACGTGACGACAAAAGTCCACTCTGCATTGTATACTCCGCCTCGGCCTGCTGGGACGATAATTATTCCCTTGGTCTGCTCACGGCCCCGGCCAACGCCGATCCAATGAACGCCGCCGCCTGGATAAAGACACCAAAACCGGTCTTTGAGAAATCAGAGGCCAACGGCGTGTACGGACCGGGTCATAATGGTTTTTTCAAAACCAAAAACGGTCAGAATTGGCTAGTCTACCACGCCAAGTCGGTTGCGAATAAAGCCTGCCGGGAACGCAATCCGCGCATGCAGCCCTTCGGCTGGAACGCTGACGGTACTCCCGATTTTGGCGTGCCGGTAGCGACGACAGAGAAGCTGAAGGTACCTGAAAACTGAGGAGGTCTATTCCTTTCACAACCACTTTCCCAACGCCCGCATGCTCTCTACGTTATGCGCCGGGGCAAACACATCCACATGGGGTAGAGCCGCCTGCATGGCGGCGGTTCGGGGTTCGTAACCGGCTCGCCCGGCCAGAGGATTGAGCCAGATGACCTTACGGGATTTTTGCTGAATGCGCTGCATAGTCTCAGCCAAGGTACCCGTGTCACGGGTGTCATCGGTGTCCCAGCCATCGCTCAAAATCACGACGATGGTTTCGCGGTTGAGTAGCTTGCCGTAGTCGGTTACGAAGGTGTGCAGGCTCCCCCCGATGCGGGTACCCCCCGACCAGCCCGTTTCGCTTTCGGCCAGTTTTTTGAGGGCTTCCTGAAAATTCTGCTGCTTCAATTCCGCCGTGACGCGGTGCAGGTCGGTACTGAACACGAATGTTTCGATGCGCCGGAACACGTTCTGGAAAGCGTAGAGGAATTGAATCAAAAACGCGCTGTACAAATCCATCGACTTACTCACGTCAGCCAGCACCACGAGCCGCATCCGGTTGCGGCGGGGGCGCTTGTAGGCCAGGTCTATGAGTTCGCCACCCCGGCGGAGGTTGCGGCGCAGGGTACCCCGCAAATCAAACGCTTTGGCGTGCAGGGTTTTTTCCCGGCGGCGGTTCACTTTTCGCGCCAGCGCCAGCGATACTTCGCGCAGTAACCGTTCGAGGTCGGCGAGTTGGTCGGCGGGGATGAGCGAAAAATCCTGGTGGCTCAGCGATTCGGTCGGGGAGTAGGTGGCTGTTTCGGTTTCTTCGGTGTTGCGGTTACCGTTCAGCCACGATTTCAGGGCGTTGAAAGACGGTTGCGTATTTTTCTGGTACTTCGATCGTTGGCTTTCGTCGTCCTTGATCTTGCTGTCCAGCGCATTTTCCAATTCCCGCCAGTATCTCTCAAAAAGTACCTTAAACTCCGCCACTTCCTGCACCGAGCGCGTCAGGCTCACCTGCAACGCCAGCGCAAAGGTACCCCGGTCGTTCAGCGTGACCAGCGCCGCCGCCCGCAGGGCCGTGGCCTCTTCCTCCGGCCCAATGCGGAAACCGTAGGCGCGGAGGTAGCGGCAGAAGGCTACGACGTTGGCGACGAGGTCAGTGTGGCGCTGAATCAATTGTGAATTTTGAATGAGTGGTTGAGTGAATATTTCCAGACTTAGTCTTGCCTCCTTACAACTCCTCAATCTTCGACACTACTCCCATTTTTTCATACAACTCACTCAGCGACAACTGGGCGGTGCGGGTGTCTTTCCAATCTTTCAGGATGACGCCCAGGGTTTGTTCGATGATTTCCTGGGGCAGGTGATCGAAATGCAGCGTGGAGAGGGCGGTAGCCCAGTCGAGAGTTTCGGCGATGCCGGGCGTTTTTTCCAAGCGCAGTTGGCGGAGTTCCTGCATGAAGCGGCAGATTTGTTCGGCTAGTTGCGCTGAAATCTGAGGTACCTTGCCCCGCACGATCGCCAATTCCTTCTCGTAGTCGGGATAGTCGATCCAGAGGTACAAGCATCGGCGGCGCAACGCCTCCGACAATTCCCGCACGCGGTTGCCCGTCACAATCACCTGCGGAATGTGCGTGGCCCGGATGGTACCTATTTCGGGAATCGTAATCTGCCAGTCGGAAAGTACTTCCAGTAAAAAACTCTCGAATTCCTCATCGGCGCGGTCTACCTCGTCGATCAGCAGGACCGGGGATTTGTGGTGCGTGATCGCTTGCAGCAGGGGCCGCTTCATCAGGAACTTCTCTCCGAAAATCTCTTCCTCCAAAGCATCCACCGCGCCGGGAGTACCTTGCCGTGTTTCCAGCATTTTGAGGTGCAGCAACTGCCGCTGGTAGTTCCACTCGTATAGCGCGTGGGAGGCATCGAGGCCCTCGTAGCACTGCAACCGGATGAGGTCGGTATCCAGTGCCCGGGCCATCACCTTGGCAATCTCGGTTTTACCAACCCCCGCCGGTCCTTCGATCAGCAGGGGTTTTTGCAATTGCATCGATAGGTACACCGCCATCGTTACCGCGGGCTCCGTGATGTAGCCCTGCGTTTTCAGTAAGTCGGCGATGTGGGGAAGATCGGGGATCAATTTTAGCGTGGAGTAAGGGGTTAAACGGTTAAAGGTAAACGGTTAAGGACGTTTTTAGAAAAGGCACAGGACGCCGCTTGACCTTTTACCATTCACCTTTCTACCCAAAATCATACCAAGGCCATCAACGCTCGCTTGCAATACACCCGCGCCAAATGCAGGCGGTACTCTTCTGAGGCGTAATGGTCGGCGTTGATGTTTTGGCCTTCGGCGGCCTGGGCCGCGGCGGCCTCGAGGGTACCTTCCGACCAGTCCGTGATGGCTGCTTCCACGGTATGGTCGCGGAAGGGGGCATCGGCTACGCCCGTAAAGGCCACGCGCGCCGAGCCGTCGGGCAGGCGCGCGGCGGCGCAGCCCACAATGGCAAAGCGGGAGGCGGGTTGGGTGAATTTCTGGTAGGTCATGCGGGTACCTTCCGCCGGAATGGGAAAACGGATTTGGGTCAGGATGTCGCCGTCTTCCAGCGCGGTGGAGTAAAAGCCCGTGAAAAAGTCGTCGCCCCCAATGCGCCGTTCGCCGGTTTTGTTCCGTACCACAATGGTGCAGCCCGCCGCCAGAATCATCGCGGGCCAGTCGGCCGACGGATCGGCGTGGGCCAGGCTACCCCCCATGGTACCCTTGTACCGAATCATGGGATCGCCCACCGCGGCGGCACCTTTGGACAGCATGGGCAGGTGCTCTTGGATAATTTCCGAGTCCATGATTTCGCGGTGGGTGGCCGCGCCGCCGATGACGACTTCGCCATCTTCCACTTTAATTTCTTTCAAAGCCGGAATCCGGGCAATGTCTACGAGTTTGTCGGGCGCACTCAGGCGGAGTTTGAGGGCTGGGATCAGGCTATGGCCGCCCGCCAGGAGCTTGACGTTGTCGCCCAGTTGGTCCAGGGCCTCCTCGATGGTATCGGGCCGGCTATATTCAAAGGGATATGAGATCATAAGTAGTTCATTTTCAATTTTAAACTTTCAATTTTCCATTTTCAATTGTTTTGCATGGCCCGCCACACGCGCTCACCGGTTAGGGGCATGGCGATGTCCTTGACCTGATAGCCGCCGCTCCACAGGGCGTCGATCACGGCGTTGACGACGGCGGGTGTGGAGCCGATGCATCCCGCTTCACCGGCGCCTTTTACACCCAATGGATTATGTGGACAAGGCGTTATCTGCCGATCCACTTCGAACATGGGCAGGTCGTCGGCGCGGGGCATGGCGTAATCCATGTAGGAGCCGTTGGTCAGCTGTCCGTTTTCGTCGTAAATAGCGCCTTCCAGCAACGCCTGTCCGATGCCCTGCGCCAGCCCGCCGTGAATTTGTCCATCCACGATCATAGGATTGATGACATTGCCTACGTCATCCACGGCGATGAAGCGCCTGAGCCTGACCTTGCCGGTTTCTTTGTCCACCTCCACCACGGCAATGTGGCAGCCGAAGGGGTAGGTGAAATTGGCCGGATCGTAGAAGCTCGAGAAATCCATGCCCGGCTCGAGCCCTTCGGGGTACACGTGCGGGATGTAGGCGGTCAGGGCGACGTCGCCGAAACTGATGGATTGATCGGTACCTTTCACTGTCCATTTTCCTTCGGCGAATTCCAGATCGTCGGCAGCGCATTCTAGTTTGTGCGCAGCGATTTTCGCACCCTTTTCCAGTACCTTATCAATGCTTTTGACGATAGCCGAACCCCCTACCGCCAAACTCCGCGAACCGTAGGTGCCCATGCCGAAGGCTACGGCGTCGGAGTCGCCGTGCACAATGTCCACGTCCTCCATCGGAATCCCGAATTTGTCAGCAACGATTTGGGCAAAAGTCGTTTCGTGGCCTTGACCGTGCGAATGCGAACCCGAGAAAACGCTTACCTTGCCCGTAGGCTGCACCCGTACCTGCGCCGATTCGTACAGGCCGGCCCGCGCGCCCAGTGCCCCCACCACCGCCGAAGGAGCGATGCCGCAGGCTTCGATATAAGTTGAAAAACCCACGCCCAGTAGCTTGCCATTCTGGGCGGCTTCCTTTTGTTCTTTCCGGAAATTCCCGTAATCCAGCATTTCTACGGCCCGCTCCAGCACACCGTGGTAGTTGCCCGAATCGTATTGCAGGGCCACCTGGGTTTGATAGCCCGGCTGTTCCACGCCATCAAAGGCGGGGATGAAATTGCGTTTGCGCAATTCTACGGGGTCTTTGCCCATTTCCAGCGCGGCCAGGTCCATCAGGCGTTCCAGCAGGTAGGTAGCCTCGGGCCGACCGGCACCCCGGTAGGCGTCCACAGCCACGGTATGCGTAAACACGCCGTACAACTCGATGTGAATTTTTGGGGTCGTGTAGAGTCCCTGCAACAGGGTACCATGCAGGAAGGTAGGTACCACCGGGCCAAACGTGGATAAGTACGCGCCAAGATTAGCGTAAGTCTTGATGCGCAGCGCCGTGACGTTACCCTCGGCATCGAAGCCCATTTCGGCTTTGCTGACGTGGTCGCGGCCGTGGGCATCGAGCATAAAGGCCTCGGAGCGCGTTTCGGTCCACTTGATGGGGCGTTTGATTTTTTGTGAAGCCCAGGTGACGAGCGCTTCTTCGGTATAATGGAAAATTTTGGAACCAAAGCCACCGCCTACATCCGGGCCCAGCACGCGCACTTTGTGTTCGGGGATACCCAGCACGAAAGCGCACATCAGCAACCGGATCAGGTGCGGATTCTGGGTAGAGGTGTAGAGCGTATACTTGTCGGTCGCTTCGTCGTAGTGTCCGATGTAGGAACGCGGCTCGATAGCGTTGGGAACCATGCGCTGATTGATGAAATCCAGCGTCGTGACGTGGGCTGAGGCCTCAATAGCGGCATCCACTTCACTGATCGGATTGCCCAATTCCCAGTCGAAAGCCAGGTTGCCGGGCGCACTGTCGTGAACGAGCGTGGCCCCATCCTGCGTGGCTTTGAAGGCGTCGGTCACGGCGGGGAGGTCTTCCCAGTCCACTACCACGGCCTCCGCAGCGTCTACTGCTTGAGCGTACGTCTCGGCTATGACTACCGCCACCGGATCGCCGATGTGCTTGGCGGTACTGCTCGTGGCGATCAGCAGCGGATGAGGTGGTTCCTTCATGGTGTCGCCATTTCTGAAATTAATAACCCAGCCGGTAGGTACCCCCCCGATGCCCGAGGCCTTGATATCGTCGCCGGTGAAGATGGCTACGACGCCAGGCATTTCTAGTGCTTCTGCACTTTCGATGCTCAGTACTTTGGCGTGGGCGTAGGGGCTGCGCACAAAGGCCGCGTAGGTCATGCCTACTAGTTTGATATCATCGGTATAGCGGCCTTTTCCGGTAATGAAGCGCTTGTCCTCGACCCGCTTCACGGATTGGCCGATGTATTTAGTATTGCTCATGGGTTTGCTTTTGGATGAGTGACCGGGTGGCCGGTGCGATGAGAGAATAAATGATTCAGGGTACAGGTACACTGGTATAGAGTACTTGATCTTATGAGGTCAAGTCATGGAATAGATTAGGATTCTATTATTCAAAACCCTATCACTCTACCATGATCTCTTTCTTCATTGCTTCTGCGGCCCATTGCACGCTTCGCACAATGTTATGGTACCCCGTGCAACGGCAGAAGTTGCCTTCCAGGCCATGACGAATGTCTGATTCGGTGGGGTCGGGATTTTGATTCAGCAAGTCCACGGCGGTCATGATCATGCCCGTGGTACAAAAGCCGCACTGCAACCCGTGGCATTCCTTGAAGCCCGCCTGCACAGGGTGTAGTTGCCCGTCGGTGGCGAGGCCTTCGATGGTAGTGATTTCGCAGCCGTCGGCTTGAACGGCCAGGATGGAGCAGGATTTGACGGCCATGCCGTCCATATGGATGGTACAGGAACCGCAGCTGCTGGTATCGCAGCCGATGTGGGTACCCGTCAGGCTCAGTTGCTCGCGCAGGTAGTGAGCCAGGAGCGTCCGGGGTTCTACCTCGTGGGAGTGTACTTTGCCATTGACTTTTACGGTGATTTGGGTCATGTTTTTTGGGTTAAGGGTTAGTAAATGTTTTTAGGAACAAAGGCACAGAGCTACAAAGGCACAAGGTCAAAAGCTACCGGATGTGAAATGCTCAAAGCCGAAGTCGATGTGAGTTTTGTCAACTGTCCATTGTCAACTGCTTGAAATTTCTTGTTCGAAATTTTCAAAAAATTGCTTGGTCAGTGAGTTTGCGACTCCACTCATGACGCGGTTGCCGGTGCGGGCCAGCAGGCCCGATAGCTTGGCCCCGCCATCGAAAACCAGTTCAGTCTTGTCGTCGTCAACGGATTTCAGATCAATTTTGACGGTGGCGTCGGCGTTGCCGATTTTGCTGCTTTGCTTCACATTCAGTGTGTAGCCCTCGCCCTCACGAATGTCCTGCATGGTCAGGCCACCCGAAAACGAACCATTGACGGGCCCCATTTTAACCTGGGCAATGGCTTTGTATTCGTTTTCACCCGTTTTTTCCAAAGTTGTGACACCGGGTACGATTCGCGCCAGCACGTCGGTATCCATGAGCATGGCCCACACCCGATCGGGCGTGGCATTGAGGATGTGGGAGCCGGATAAATCCATCGTTCAGAATTTTTGAAAATTGAAACAGTTCAAATTTACAAAAGAATAATTCTA
Organism: Salmonirosea aquatica; assembly: GCF_009296315.1. NCBI lineage: Bacteria > Pseudomonadati > Bacteroidota > Cytophagia > Cytophagales > Spirosomataceae > Salmonirosea > Salmonirosea aquatica. The sequence continues at coordinate 857,622 of NZ_WHLY01000002.1, read as the reverse complement.
TTCATTAGAACGATTGCCTCATTCTACTACACGATTCTATCAGAAAGAGGGTACCTGAGAAGAAGAAAAAATACTACGGAGTAAATAGCCTCAAAAAGCTCCGTTTCGCCATGATTCGGAGGTAGCCCACAAAGCCGACTGGGTGTTGGTCCGGGTCTTCTGGCGCTCGCGGAATTCGGTAGGTGTGGCACCTGTTTGGCGGCGGAATAATTTCGTGAAGTAGTTGACGTGGTTGAACCCGCAGTCGGTGGCTATTTCAGTGATCGTCCGATCCGTGTGGATCAGGAGCTGGGTACCCCATTGAATACGTTCGCGGTTGATGAACTCGACGGGCGAAAATCCGAATTGCTGCCGGAAGCAACGATAGAAATTTGGTTCGCTCATGCAGGCTTTTTCAGCCAGGGTAGCCACGGATATGCTTTCGTGCAGATGGTCACGCAGGTACTGTACGGCATAAGCCAGGCGATTCTGGTTGGCAAATACGGCCGGATCGTTGAGCATAATGCGCCGCGCCTTAGTCTGCATGAGCCGGATGGTAAGTTCTTGCAGGATAAGCTCCGCAAAGTAGTCCCGCGCTGAATTACCTTCCGAGCAGACGAAAATCAGGCGGTTGAGCAGCTGATTGATGGCTTCTTCGTTGGTAAAATACAGATTGTCGGGCGTAAATTTCCAGCCCTCGGTGCTATCGATCAGCGGAAAGCGGTCATTCAACTGATCGGTCAATTGATGGGTTTTTTCTTCGGACAGGGCTAACGCCAGGCATTGGGTAGGGTTCTGGAGGGTAGCTTCCGGAAAATCGATGTGCATCGCGCTGTGCCCGGGCACCATCACCGACTCGCCGGGATAAAAATCAAAAGCCGGGGTGTTTTCAAGGTGCATGATCTTCTTACCCCGAATCATACTGGCCAGCACCGGACTGCTGAACGACAGCTGCACCTTTTCGGCAACTGCGTGTGTCTCGTATATATTGAGTTCAGCCATCTTCAGCGGGTAAACGGTCCGGTTTTCTACCATATCATCCAATTTTCGGACAGCCAGGTGCCGTGATATGTCGAGGGTTTGCTTTGCTTTCATCTCGATAGTGCCGGGTTTAGTGCGCGTTCAGGTAAGAGGTGGGTTCAGAGGATTCTGACCCATAGGGTACCAAATATATAGAATTTCGTGAGGAAAAAATAAAACGAAAGCCATTTCTATAATTCGGATAAGAATATAGTAGTAGCACACTATCAAGCAGGTTGCACAGCGACCCTACGATAGCTTCAACAGCCTACGCCTTATGAATCCAGCAGTTGATGGCGAAGCGATAGTCCTGAAACTCTCCGCTCGGGCAGCTGACCGGCAACACCTCGTGGTGGACGTACGACTGGAATACCGCTAGCGAATTGTGGGTAGGTTCCAGCACGACGGGCTGGTCGTCGCCCGGAAAAATCTCCATGGGATAAATTTTAAGCCCACCACCGGCGAAGTTTTTAGGAGTACCGTGCAGGTAGTATACGGCACTGATTACGCGGTCGCCGGTTTCGCCGAGCCGCATGTCGATATGGGGCTTGAAAAATGCGCCGTCGCCGTGGGCGGCCAGTTCGATTTCGAAGTTTTTTCTTTTGTTAAAATCCGCCATACCCAGTCCCTGCCGGATTTGGGGGTAAAATGCTTCCACTTTTTCCTGAATGACTTTCTCCCATGGGCCAAGCTCCCGCGATACGTGCGAAATACGTACCTTTTCGTTGATCTTATTTTCCTTTCCTACCAGCGAATGCGTATAAATATCTTTATTATTAACTGCGTAGGCCAGTAGCTGTTGGCTGAGGTCTTCGTCAAGGAAGTTTTCGACGTGCATATAAGGAAATAAGCGGGGCATTTTTTTGAAAATTGATAGTAGACAATGGATTTTGGAAAAAATGACTGACTCATTTTCTGGCAAGTTAGGAAAAAACTCGACCCTGAGATTACCTCCGCAGCCGTTCCACTACATCCCGCACGTGGGCGATAGTTTCTTCAACGTCCGCCTCGCGGGTGAAACGCCCCAAACTAAACCGCACCGAGGCATGGGCGAGGTCGTCAGGTACCCCCAGGGCTTTTAACACGTACGAGGGTTCTATCAGCGCCGACGTACAGGCCGACCCATTGGATACGGCGATACGGTTGAAGGACATCAACAGGGCTTCTCCGTCTACATTCTCAAAGGAAATATTGGTCGTCTGGGGTAGGCGGTAGGTACGATTTCCATTGACGTGCGTATCAATTACTGCGTTTAGAATTTCGTTTTCCAGTCTATCACGGAGTATCGAAAGCCGTTTCTCTTCTTCCAGCATCGAAGTACCCGCCAGCTGACAGGCTTTCCCCAAACCCACAATTCCCGGCACATTCAGGGTACCCGACCGCAGTCCGCGCTCGTGACGGCCGCCATCCAGTTGGGCGGTGAGTTTAATGCCTTTGCGCACATACAAAGCGCCGATTCCCTTAGGGCCGTACAACTTGTGCGCCGACAGACTAAGTAGGTCGATGTTGTCCCTGGCTACGTCGACCGGAATTTTCCCTACCGCCTGCGTAGCATCCGTATGGAAAATTATGACCCGTTCCCGACACAGCCTTCCTATGTCGGCGATGGGCTGGATTACGCCGATTTCGTTGTTGGCATACATCACCGATACCAGCAAGGTGTCGGGTCGAAGTGCGTTTTCAAGCTGTTCCAGGGTAATAAGACCGTCCGAGGCGGGCATGAGGTAGGTGACTTCAGCCCCGAGGGCTTCAAGGTGCTGGCAGGTGTCGAATACGGCTTTGTGCTCGGTCGCTACCGTTACGATGTGGTTCTTCTGCGCACCGAGCGCTTCGAAGGTACCTTTCAATGCCAGATTGTTGGCTTCCGTAGCCCCGCTGGTGAAGATAATTTCCTTTTCACTGGCACCGATCAGCCGGGCGACCTGTTGCCGGGCATGGGCTACGGCGTCGGCAGCTTCCCATCCGTAGAGGTGCGTGCGGCTGGCGGCATTGCCGAATTGTTCGGTAAACCACGGGAGCATCGCATCCAGTACCCGTGGGTCTACGGGGGTGGTGGCGTTGTAGTCGAGGTAGATGGGGCGGCTATATTCCATGAAGCTACTCTGCTTTTTTGAATTTTTTGGCCTGATGATAAACCGTTACGCCCAGCAGCTTCCATTGCAGCATACCGTCGACTGTGTAATTGAAATCACTCCCATCGGCCGTAGTGTTGACGAGGATTCTATGGGGTACCCATTCAAGCCCGCCGACAAACCCATTCCGGATTGAGTGGGCGTCAATGGGTACCCTCTTTCCGGTGCTGTCTTTTCCGTATAGTATGGACAAGGCCATTGAGTTTCCCAGTGATTTTTCCAAGTCTATGTAAGTATGACGAACCGAGGCTGGATCTGCTTTATCCTGCGAGGTCAAACCTTGCTTCACGACCTGATTTTTCGCATTTTTATCTTTTCCTGATTGTCCCATGAAGGACAGCAAACCAAGCCCGAAAAGGATGGAAGCGAACAAGCCCGAATTTTCCCGAATGAGTTTGGCGGCCCGGAAACAAAGGACGATAAAATAAATGAGCAGGGCGACGTTCAGCGCACTCCACAAAAGTTGTAGCATACTATCTTGAAAGTTGACCGATAAGCTAAGCTATCAAAACTTTCCTTACTAGGGCACATTTTATGCGAAAATAGCCGGTAATGACGACTGTCCGTGGCCAGGCTCTGAAACGTACCACGGGTACAAGGTTCTCAAAACTTCGCTTTCTTCTTCCGGGCCTGCGAAAATAGCCAGGGTAGCAGCTGCGGTTCGGCGAAGGCATTGTCCCAACTGTTGTGATTCACGCCGGGGTACTCGGTATACTGCACAGGTACCTTTAGTTGTTTGAGTTTTTCGACGATCTGCCGCGAATTCTCCACGGGTACCACCGAGTCCGCATCACCATGAAACACCCAGAATGGCGTTTTGCGCACGCGCTTGTCGTAGGCGGGCACATCGGCTCCGCCGCAGATGGGCGCAGCGGCCGCAAAGACATTGGGGTGGCGGTACAGTTCTTCAAAGGTACCCATGCCGCCCATCGAAAGTCCCATGATGTACAGGCGGCGCTGATCGACGCCTTCCTCTTGGGTGAGTTGCTGCACCACATCCAGCGCGGCTTCCAGCGGCCAATTGGGCGGGCGGGTATAATCAAAATTAAAGGTCATAGGCTGTTTGGTGCGATCCGCTTGCACCGAACTCCAATAACTTTCCTGCGGACACTGTGGCATGATGACAAAGCAAGGGTACTGCTCGCGGTTTTGCTCGGTCAGAAACATTTTTGCGCCGTGCGTGAGCTGCTTTTCATTGTCGTTGCCGCGTTCGCCCGCACCGTGCAGGAACAGAATCACGGGGTAATTTTTGGTTTTGTCATAATTTTTAGGATACAACAAGCGGTAGGGTAGGGTGTTGCCGGCGGCGGTTTTGTACTCCCGTTTTTCGTATTGGGACAAATCCTGCGCATGGGCAGTAGTAACCAAGAAAAGCAGCACAAGGTACCCCGCCAGCCGAATCGAAGAAATGGTTCTCGAAGTCATTTTTTGTAGAAATAAATACTGAAGATAAAGAATGCATACAGGGTATTTTACCCGGAGCACCTCGTCAGGTACGTAGAAAAACACAAGAACGGCCTTTTCCTTACCATGCAAAAAATCGTTGGAACGGATTTTTCGGGCGAGGTACCCACAGAAAACCTGCCTTTTAGGAAGTACCTTGCCTGCCTTACTTATTCACTTTTAACCCCTATACGCAATCATGTCCAGAATTGCCCTCATTACCGGCGCTTCGTCCGGAATCGGTAAAGCCACCGCGCAAGCCTTCGCCAAAAGTGGCATCGACCTTATTCTCTGTGGCCGACGTAAAGACCGCCTGCGCGACTTAAGCGAAGAGTTTCACCACATAAAAACGACATTGCTCGACTTTGACGTCCGCGACCGCAAGGATACTTTCAAGGCGATCGAGTCGCTGGGCTCCGACTGGCAGAATATTGATATCCTGGTTAACAATGCCGGCAATGCCCACGGTTTTGACCCCGTGGATGCGGGCGATCCCGACGACTGGGACGCCATGCTGGACAGTAATGTCAAGGGCTTGCTGTATGTGAGTAAAGCCGTAATACCCGGCATGGTCAGGCGCGGGCGGGGGCACATCGTGAACCTGAGTTCTATTGCCGGAAAGGAAACCTACGCCAACGGTACGGTGTATTGTGCCTCCAAAGCCGCTGTGGAAGCGCTGAGCGCGGGCATGCGGCTGGACCTTACCCAGCATGGGATTAAAGTGACCAACATTGCGCCCGGCGCGGTGGAAACTGAGTTTTCGATGGTACGTTTCAAGGGTGATGAAGCCCGGGCAGACAAGGTGTACGCAGGTTTTGATCCCCTGCGGGCTGAAGATATTGCCGATAGTATTCTCTACGCCATCAATGCGCCACCCCACGTGACCATTGCCGACATTACAATTCTGGCGGCTGCACAAGCGGCCGCTACCACGGTATATCGGAAGGGCTAACGGGTTAAGAGATGAGGTGAGAACAGAGAAAAAGCGAATTTTATTCTTTGAACCTACTACTCAGTACCTCCGTGTCAATCGCATGACCACCCGGGTATTCCAGTACTTTGAGAAAAGGGAGCTCAGTTTGCAGTGATTCAAGGTACTCGGTCAGATTGAGTTGAGTCAGGTACTCGTCCCGGTTACCATACACGTAATGGGTGTCCTGGGGGGGAAGGCGGTTGGAATCGATCACTTCCCGGATACCGTTGGCGAAGTACCCCGCCCAGAGTATCAGACGATCGCAACGTAGGCGACCTCGGTCGAGCCAGCGGCAGGCCGTGGCCGTCCCCTGCGAAAAGCCCAGTAGCGTGATACGAAGGGAGTCCGGCGAGTGATTCAGGAAAACGGCCTTATAAATACTTTCCAAATAGGCGACGTAATCGTCGATTTCGCTCAGGCGATCTTCGCGGGTCATCCACGACGCGCCGACGCGACCTGAATTGCCGTTCAGATAAAAGTGTGACAAAGCCTCCGGCGCGACGACGTAGGTCTGCTCGTCGCTGATCTTCTCAAATTTTCGAATGAAGTATTCGGCCAATTGCCCGTATCCGTGCAATACAAACCATACATGGCGCGTGCGCTCGCTCATTTCGCCCAGTGTGAAGTAGCGGGCAGAACGGGTAACGGTAAGGGAGTGAGCGGTAGCCAAAATAATGGACAGTTGATAATTGAAAATGGAAAATTTTCGATTCTTTCTAAAAATTGGTCGATTGATAACAACTTGGTAGTAAATCCCTTGGATTCCACTGAAATGCTATTTTCAATTTTCCATTGAATAAAGTACCCCCTCTTTCAGGGCGTAGGTAGATACCCGCAGGCGCTGGATGTGGTAGCTACGAAGTACGTAGTCGATCAGACAAACGGCCACGACAATCATATCGACCCGTAGCGGTATCATGCCCGGAATGGCCAGTCGTTCCTCGTGGTTTTTGGTGAGGAGTTGGGTATAGCTGCGGCGGAATTCTTCCAGTGAGAGCTCGAAGCCCGTCTGGGTGGCGTCGGGCCAGGTGCCGGTCCGATGCTGGTAGTCCATGGCCACCAGCGTGTCAAACGAACCCGACGAACCTACAATAGCGGTAGGAGCGTACTGATGGATGGCGTTGGCCAGCGGAATAAGGTGTTCATCGAAGTAGCTGTACAGGCGCTTGCGGTCAGCCTCCGACAGCGGATCGGTGCGCATGAATTTTTCCAGGATTCTTTGTCCTCCAATCTCAAAGCTCTGTTTCCAAAAGACCTGGCTGTGGTTTCCGATTATGAATTCCACACTCCCTCCCCCGATATCCATCACCAACGCGGGATCCGGTCCCAAATCCAGGGCAGCACGCACACCCCGATAGATGTAGTCAGCTTCCCGCGCCCCATCGATCACCTGAATTGAAATTCCGGTAGCTTCCTGCACTGTCTGACAGAACTCCCGGCCATTTTCGGCATTGCGGATCGCGCTGGTACCAAAGGCAAATGTGCGTTCCGGCGCGACGTCGTAGGCATTCAGTTTTTCACGAAAATAGCGCAGTACCGTCAAGGCACGCTCGGTGGCAGCCGGGGTAATGGTGCGCTGATTAATGCCGCCCTCCCCGATTTTGGCCGCGCGGCTTTCGTGGAAAAGGGTACGGGTGGGCTCCTTTCTGGCAGAACCTACCCGATAGCCATCGCCCGGGGGCTCGACAATGAGCAAGTGAAAGGTATTGGTGCCCAGATCAATAATGCCCAGCCGCTGATGGTCCATGGAAAAAGGTTAGGATAGATGCATTGTGATTTTGCCAGAATTCCAAAAATAGTTAGATTTTTGAATACTTAATGCTTGATTTTCTGGTAAATCTGCGTTTTCTTTGCAATCCTATTTTTTTCGAAAACCAATCAAAAAACAGTATATAGCTCCTATGCTTATCATTAACGTCAAAGACAACGAATCAATCGACCGCGCGTTGAAGCGGTACAAGAAGAAATTTGAAAGAACCGGTACCATGCGTCAGCTGCGTGCCCGGACGGCTTTTACCAAGCCTTCCGTAAAGCGTCGTCACGAAATTCTGAACGCTATCTATAAGCAGAAAACCTACGGTCACCTGGAAGACTAGTCCTTTGGGCTTTTCTTTTTGCTGACCAGCTAGTGCGGAAAAACTATATCTTTTTCCGTATATATATTCCTAGGGGATGTCTTGCGCAAGACATCCCCTTTTCGTATGTTAGGGCGATGATAGAAACCTTTCTCGATCACCTGCGCTACGAGAAGCGCGTTAGTGCCCACACGCTTACCGCCTATGGCAATGATCTCGATCAGTTAGCCAAGTACCTGCTGTTCCAGTATGAATGTGCAGCTCCCGAAACCGCCAACGCCTCCATGCTGCGCTCCTGGGTGGTGAGTCTGGTGGAAGAAGGGCTGAATCCCGCTTCGGTCAACCGGAAAATGGCTACGCTCAGATCCTATTATAAATTCCTGCGCCGTCGCCAGCTCATTACCCAGGATCCTGCCCGTAATCTGCTTTCCCTGAAAACCAAACGGAAACTACCGGCCTTCGTAGAAGAGAAGGCCATGGGGGTGCTCTTTGACGAAGTGGAGTTTACAGATGATTTTGCGGGTCTGCGCGACCGCGTAATTATGGAACTACTCTATGGTACCGGGATGCGCCTCTCGGAATTACTGGCTCTGGAAGTAGGGCATGTGGACACTGAATCGAGGCTGGTGCGGGTGTTGGGCAAGCGGGCCAAAGAGCGCCTCATTCCTGTGACGACTTCCCTGGCGCAGTTACTGACGGAATACATGGCATTTCGGGTGCCCGAGGAGACCACGGAACAACTCATCCTGACCGATGCGGGTAAACCCGCCTACCCTGTGTTCATTCAGCGTAGGGTGAAGAGGTACCTTTCGGTCGTCACTACGCTTTCCCAGAAGAGTCCCCACGTGCTGCGGCACTCCTACGCCACACATCTGCTCAACCGGGGTGCCGACCTGAACGCCATCAAGGAATTGCTCGGCCATGCCAACCTGGCCGCCACGCAGATCTACACCCATAATTCCATTGAGAAACTTAAGAAAACCCACCAGCAGGCCCATCCGAAAGCTTAGAGAAACTAAAAATTGAGCGTCGAATGCGGAAAGCGAGGCGAGTTAATTTGTTAAAAATGAGATATTTATACCAAACTTCTCTTCTAAGAATATTATATATGCCCTTCCAAACAACTTTTTCGGGGTATATTTGCTTGAATAACACAAATTAAATTCTGTAAAAGTGGCAGAAAACAGGACGCACCTACCGTTAGCTCTCCCACTTTATATTCTCAATTTTTTCAACTCTCAATCCTACCCTAACTAAATGGCCAACGTTTTTCAAGACGCCGTCGTTACGAAGTACAATATTTTCAATAGCCTCTTTCTGAGTTTGCCCTATCGGGGGGTGTTCCAAACAGGGTCGTTGTTGCCTTTGCTGACCCAGAAATGCGAGGAAGGGTTTCAGGAGAATAAGTCGCCCCGGCAGATTATCGAGCATTTTTTCAATGAATACCTCGAAGAAGCTACCCCCAAGCAACGCATGGACCTGCTGTTTGCTTTTATTCAGTATATCGAGCGGCAGGTGGTTTTGTTCGATTCGGTGGAAGATGCCTCTTTCGACCTGACCCACGAAATGGAGGGGAAAGGCTCGGTGAAGTTCCTGGCCGATCGCCTCGACAGTGACGCGATGCGACGGAAAATGCTGGAGAAATTACAGGATTTCAGCGTCCGGATCGTACTCACGGCCCATCCCACGCAGTTTTATCCGGGCAAAGTACTGGGCATTATCCATGATCTCGAAAAATCGATTCGCGAAAACGATTTTAAGGCGGTCAACGAGCTTATTCTGCAGCTGGGAAAAACCGCCTTCATCAACCATACTAAACCTACCCCCTACGACGAAGCCGTGAGTTTGAGCTGGTTTCTGGAAAACGTATTCTACGAAGCGGTTCCGACCATTCTCAAAAAGCTCATCGACAGTCTGGGCATGTCGGCCCACGACTGGCCCTATCCTGATGTATTCCGGCTGGGCTTCTGGCCGGGTGGCGACCGTGATGGCAACCCATTCGTCAATGCCGACATTACGCTCAAGGTGGCTGCCAAGCTCCGCGATTCATTGCTGCGGGGGTACTACCGCGACATCCGTAATCTGAAACGACGGCTAACCTTCAAAGGCGTAGAGGATACGATTTCGATGATGGAACGCAAGATGAACAGTTCCATTTTTGGTCCAGAGGAAGAGGGTTATAAAAGTGCGGATGAACTCATGAGCGAGTTGCAGCAAACGCGGCAGGTACTTGTGGAAAAGCATCAGGGGTTGTTTTTGGATGCACTGGATACCTTTATCCTCAAAGTGAAGCTGTTTGGATTCTTCTTTGCCAGCCTGGATGTGCGTCAGGATAGCCGCAAGCATACCAAGGCCTGGGAGGATATCTTAAAGCGGCTGGAGTCAAAAATTCCGCTCATGAGGTACCATGAGTACCAGGATTGGGACGAAAACAGGAAAATCGATCTGTTGCTTTCGCTCAACATACCCCTGCGGGATGAAGACTATGAGGATGCGACTACCAAGGATATTATTTCGTCCATGCGCGCGATAAAAACCATTCAGGAACGTAACGGAGTGCCGGGTGCACACCGTTACGTGATCAGTAATTCACAGAAAGCCCTGGACGTGATGGGAGTCGTGGCTCTGGCCAAAAATCTGATCGCGGACGCAGAGGGGTACCTTACGCTGGATGTGGTACCTTTGTTTGAGACTGTTGACGACCTGGCCAATTCGGCCGACGTAATGCGTACGCTGTACGGGAACGACTACTACCGCGCGCATCTGTCGCGTCGGGGCAATCATCAGACCATCATGGTCGGTTTTTCGGATGGTACCAAAGACGGAGGGTACCTGCGCGCCAACTGGTCGATCTACGAAGCCAAAGAAGAACTTACCAAAGTATCGCGTGAGTTTGGGATTAAGGTTACGTTTTTCGACGGACGTGGCGGCCCTCCGGGCCGGGGCGGCGGCAATAACCAAAACTTCTACGCTTCACTGGGCAAAGATATCGAAGACAAGGAAGTACAGCTTACCGTGCAAGGGCAGACCATCAGCTCAAATTATGGTACCGTCCAGACTGCCGTGTACAACCTCGAACGGCTCTTTTCGGCGGGACTGGAAAATAGTTTGTTCCGCAAAAGCCATAAAGACGAACAACTGACCGACGCCGACAAGGCCCTGATGGAAGAACTGGCCGAAGCCGCCTACCAGTCGTATCTGGATTTAAAAAATCATCCGGCGTTCGTAAAGTACCTCGATACCAAAACCCCCCTGCGCTTTTATGGCCAAACCAACATCGGCAGCCGCCCTACCAAGCGCGGCAAGGACGGTGAAGGACTCAAATTCGAGGATCTGAGGGCTATTCCTTTTGTGGGTTCCTGGGCGCAGATGAAGCAGAACGTACCCGGTTTTTACGGATTCGGCTCGGCCATCGAGCAGTTGGCTAACGAAGGTAAGCTGGACGACATCAAGAAGCTTTACAAAAAATCGCTCTTCTTTCGCACTTTGATCGAGAATTCCATGCAGTCGTTATCCAAAGCCTTTTTCCCGGCTACGGAGTACCTGCGCGACGAAGAAGAGTACCGGGAGTTTTATGATAAAATGCACGAAGAATTCAAAAGGACCGATAGGCTGCTGTTGGAAATATCCGGTCAGAAAGAATTGCTGGATAGCAATGTAGTTACCAAAGAATCGATCAAAATTCGGGAACGCATCGTACTGCCCCTGATCACGATTCAGCAGTATGCCCTGCAAATGCTCTCGGAAGCGCCCGGGAATCGCAGCATGGAAGTGGAAACGCTGAACAAGCTCATCATGCGCGCCATGTTTGGGATTATCAATGCGGCCCGAAATTCAGCCTAAGGGTAACTTTTAAAAAAGAATTTGTCACAAAAAAGCGACGCCGGAACTCCGGCGTCGCTTTTTTGTGGGGGTAGGTAGGTTTATCTTTTCTTAAATTCCAGGAAATCCGTAGAAGTGGTGGTGGTGGCTCCCGGATCTTTGAAAGTGAGGGTGATGCCTATACTCTCGCCTCCGCTTCCATCCTTCGACTTGGTGGCTTCGCCCGACACATGGCGGGTTTTCAGCGTTCCATCTTCGTTCAGTTCAGCATCCTGATCAATCTTAAATGAAACAGGATTGAGTACCTGAATGTCTTTGAGCTGATATACATCCTTGCTGGTGAACACTTTACCTTGGTTCTTGAAGGTATAATCAATGGTATACACAATGTTGAGCGTGTTCTCGGTAGTCGATGTCACTACCCAGGTCTGGGCCGTGGAGTTGGCCCCGTCGGCCGTATTGGTCCAATATTCACCCACAAAGTTGGTGGCGTAATCGGGCTTGGGCTCGTCATCCTTATTCGTGCAGGCAGCCACTGAAACAATCAGAAACAATACAAGTAGTTTTTTCATGGAGCAAATTTGATGATCAGACGGAGTTAATTTGATACAGTTGGGTGATTTATTTAGTTTGGATAACGACAAACAGCCGCTTCGTCATATTTCTCAATCCACCTTTTTCCATTTTCCGCGTCTGGTATTTCGCCCTCTGCTTGTGAATCAGGCCTAAACATACTTGCGAAGTACCAGAAGATTTGTTTTCAAATAAACAAAATAATTCAAAAATTTGTTGGAATAATAAATTGTCTGTATAATTGTTGCTTAAACAACTGTACCGTTTTTATTACCATCATTGATTGGAATATGCCGATTTATCACCATTTAGGAAACGTTCCGCACAAACGCCACACGCAGTTTGAGAAACCAACCGGTGGGCTATACTACGAGCAGGTTTTCGGTACGGTGGGTTTCGAGGGTATGTCATCGTTGCTCTACCACGTTCATAGGCCCACGCAGGTCAGGAGAGTGGGAGTACCTCAGGATGTCAGCCCGAAGGTAGTGGTGGAGAATAATCTCACCATGCGGAAACTGCTTGGATTTTCGGTGAAGCCGATGGAGGATTTTCTGGACAGCCGCGTGCCGCTGCTGGTCAACCGGGATGTGACGATTGGCGTAGCGGCACCACGCCACTCTCTGACCGACTATTTCTATAAGAATGCCGATGCCGATGAACTTCTTTTTATACACAGGGGGAGCGGCAGACTCCGGACTATGTTTGGCTCGATTGCTTTTGAGTACGGGGATTATTTGGTTATTCCACGCGGAATAATTTATCAGATTGACTTTGATGGTACCGATAATCGCCTGCTGTACCTGGAATCGCACGCGCCACTGGAAACGCCCCGCCGATATCGCAATCATTTTGGCCAGCTCAAAGAGCATGCTCCCTACAGTGAGCGCGACTACAAGCTACCCACCGAACTGGAAACCCACGACGAAACGGGTGATTTTCTGATCAGGATCAAAAAACAGAACGCCCTGCACCCGCTCACCTACGCGACGCATCCGTTTGATGTGGTAGGTTGGGATGGCTACAACTACCCCTGGGGTATATCCATCCACGATTTTGAACCCATTACGGGTCGCGTACACCAGCCGCCGCCTGTCCATCAGATGTTCCAGACCGACGCTTTTGTGGTGTGTTCATTCTGTCCGAGGATGTACGACTACCACCCCAAGGCCATTCCGGCTCCTTATAACCACAGCAACATTGACTCTGACGAGGTACTGTATTACGTGGATGGCGATTTCATGAGCCGCAACGACATTGCACCGGGGTACCTCACCCTGCATCCCGGCGGCATTCCGCACGGGCCGCATCCGGGCGCGTACGAGCGGAGTATCGGGAAGAAAGAAACCCATGAACTGGCCGTAATGGTGGATACCTTCCGACCTCTGATGCTCACGGAGGCGGCGATGGCAATTGATGATGGAAAATACTATAAAAGCTGGCTGAGTGAAGAGATGTGAATTATGAATCATTAGATATGAGATATGGAAACGCTGGAATTAACCAAACCAACTATTGAAACAACTAAGGATTTCCTGCCGCTGAACGGGACGGACTACCTTGAACTCTACGTGGGAAATGCCCGTCAGGCTGCTCACTACTTTCAAACTGCTTTCGGCTTTCAGCCGTTGGCCCACGCGGGTCTGGAAACCGGACTACACGACCAAGAATCGTATGTGGTGGTGCAGGGCAAAATCCGCCTCGTACTTACCTCACCCTTAGTCAAGGGTACCGAAATCGGGAAACACCTCGACCGCCACGGCGACGGAGTGCGCGTGGTGGCCTTGTGGGTGGATGATGCTACCTACTCGTACCAAGAAACGGTGAAAAGAGGTGCCAAACCCTTTATGGCACCTACTCTGGAAGAAGATGGACAGGGACGCGTGGTACGCTCGGGCATTCGGGCTTATGGCGATACAGTGCACATTTTTGTAGAGCGCAAAGCCTATGCCGGTGTTTTTCTGCCCGGTTTTAAGGTCTGGGAGCCTCACTATCAGCCCGCTCCGGTAGGATTGAACTATGTGGATCACATGGTGGGCAACGTAGGATGGAACGAAATGAACACCTGGACGTCCTTCTACGCCAAGGTGATGGGATTCAGTCAGTTGGTGTCTTTTGATGACAAAGATATCTCCACCGACTACACGGCTCTGATGAGCAAAGTGATGAGCAATGGCAACGGGCGCATCAAATTCCCGATTAACGAGCCCGCCGAAGGACGTAAAAAATCACAAGTGGAAGAGTACCTCGACTTTTACGACGGACCCGGAATTCAACACATCGCGGTAGCCACCGACGATATCGTTGGAACGGTGACCGATCTGAAAAACCGCGGCGTGGAATTCCTGCAGGTACCTCAAGCCTACTACGATGATCTGCTGAGTCGGGTGGGGGATATCGATGAAGAGCTGGACGAGCTGCGCAAACTGGGTATCCTGGTCGACCGGGACGAAGAGGGGTACCTGCTGCAAATTTTCAGCAAACCCATTATGCCCCGTCCGACGCTATTTTTTGAAATTATCCAGCGCAAGGGTGCCCGGTCGTTTGGCAAGGGAAACTTCAAAGCCCTTTTCGAAGCCATTGAGCGGGAACAGGAATTGCGGGGTACCTTATGATTTTGAGGGACAAAGGGACATAGTACCAGAGACACAGAGTGAATTAGACAATCCAGAAATGAATTGGATCGGATAAAACTAAAAATTGACTTGGTCCCTGTAGTGCTTTGTTTTGGAAATAAGTATCAACCCCTTTGTGCCTAAGTGCCTTAGGAACTTTCTGCCTTTGAAAATGAACCAGCCCTATAACAAATACACTCCTGCCGACCATGCCATGTGGAAAAAGCTTTTTGAGCGGCAGATGGAGCAACTTCCCCACATTGCGAGTGAAGCCTACCTGAGCGGAATTGAAAAGGTCGGTTTCGTAGCCGATCATATTCCCAACTTTGCCCTGGACACCAATCCCCGGCTGCGAAAACTCACGGGCTGGGAAGTTTATGTGGTGCCGGGCCTTATCCCGCACAGGGAATTTTACCAGCATTTGGCCGATCGGCAGTTTCCAGCCTCGACCTGGCTGCGCAAGCCTGAGCAGCTGGATTATCTGGAAGAGCCCGATATGTTTCATGATACATTCGGGCATGTACCCTTGCTGAGTAATCAGGCTTTCTGCGACTTTATGGCCAACCTGAGTAAGGTGGCACTGCGCTTTATTGATGACGAGGATGCTCTGCAGCGCCTTTCGCGCCTGTATTGGTACACCGTGGAGTTCGGGTTAATCCGCGAGAAGGGCGAATTGAAGATTTATGGAGGGGGTATTATCTCGTCGCCCGGCGAGAGTGCGTATTGTTTACAGCAGGAGGTACCTAAGCTTGACTTTGATGTTGCGAAGCTCCTGCAGACGCCTTACCACATAGATCGGTTTCAGGATCATTATTTTGTAATCGATTCGTACGAACAGTTATTTGATTCGGTTCCGGAAATTGAGGGATTCTTGGAGAATATTGCACAAAATAGCTCCGTTCACTAAATGAATCGCAAAAAAAATAGTGTTTTATTAGTAAGACAATAGTTTCCGCCTAGTATATTTGTAGGATTTATATACAGTCCTGAATCCCCTAACCGTATCATGACGCATCACTCCGACCAACGCGCCTATTTCTTCAAGATCGATACCACCATTAAAAAAATCCGCAGTTCCCTCCAGAAAATGCTGAATGAAAGCGGCATCGACCTGACCGTGGATCAGTGGGTACTGATAGACCATATTTCCCGGGATGAGGGGATCAGTCAGAATGCTTTAGCCGAGGTTACCTACAAAGATCCCCCGACGGTAACTCGCATCATTGATCTATTGGAAAAGAAAGGCTTTGTGGAGCGCCGGATGGCGGCGGGTGATCGCCGTAAGTTCAACATCCACATGACCAAGAAGGGATTACAAATCCGAGATGAAGCCTTTCCGGTGGTAGCCGAAATCCGCCGAAAAGGTTGGGGAGAGTTGAATGAGGCTGACTATCAGCAATTTGTACGCATCATGGATTCGATCTATGCCAACTTCAGTAATTCCGAATGACATTGCCTGCTTCGTGGCTCCCCGTTGCTTCCGACTCTGATTTTTCCGTGCACAACCTACCCTTTGGGGTTTTCAGCACCGGATTAGAACAGCCCAGGGTAGGGGTAGCCATTGGGGATTTTATTATCGATATGAGCACCGCGGCTCAGCTTGGGGTTATGTCCGAGGCAGGAGTGGCGGTTTCTGTTTTTCAGCACCCTACCCTTAATCCTCTTATGTCGCTGGGACGGCCTGCTGCCCGTCGAATACGGGAAATTTTGCAACGGCAGCTTACCCAAACCGATTCTTTTTTGCACAAACTGGCGGCTGAGGTACTTGTACCACAAGCCATCGCCCAATTGCACCTGCCCGTCGCTATTGGCGACTACACCGATTTTTATTCCAGCCTGGAACACGCCACCCAGGTCGGCCAATTGTTCCGCCCCAACAACCCCTTGCTACCCAACTGGAAGCATTTACCCGTAGCCTATCACGGTCGGTCGTCGTCCATTGTGGTGTCGGGTACCCCTATCAACCGTCCCAATGGCCAGGTTCTGCCGATGGGAGCCGAGGTGCCCATTTTCCAACCTACCCAGGCGCTGGACTATGAGCTGGAGCTGGGGTTTGTAATTGGCAAAAACTCAAAACTTGGGGTACCTGTTTCCGTGGAAGAAGCCGAGGAGTACATCTTTGGTTGCGTGCTGTTCAACGACTGGTCGGCGCGGGATATCCAACGGTGGGAATACCAGCCACTGGGGCCTTTTTTGAGCAAAAATTTCGCCTCGTCCCTATCACCCTGGGTCGTGACACTCGATGCGCTGGAAACTTTTCGGGTAGCGGGCCCGGAACAAAATCCCGAACCGCTGCCGTATCTGAGAACCAGTGGCGCTTTGAATTTTGATCTGAATCTGGAAGTGGCGATCAAGCCTCAGGACGTGAGTGAAACCGTGGTCTGCCGTACCAGCGCCCGGTACGTGTATTGGAACATCCGGCAACAACTCGCCCACCATACCGTGTCGGGTTGCAACCTGCGGGTAGGCGATTTACTGGCAACGGGTACCATCAGTGGACCGGACGGCAGCGGTTGCCTGCTGGAACTGACCGAGGGCGGCAAGAAGCCGATTCGCCTGACGGATGGAACTGAACGTACCTACCTGCAGCATGGCGACGAAGTGATCATGCGCGGTCATGCCGGGCGCGGTGATGTGCGGGTCGGATTTGGTGAAGTGCGGGGTAGCATTCTGGATTCGCCAGAATCTGAAAACTAAAATTCTTGGCTATGAAAACCATCACTCCCGATACGATCGGCTCCCGCGCCTTTTACAAATACATGACGTCGGCGGTAGCACCGCGCCCCATTGCGCTGGCCAGTACAATAGACAAAAATGGCAATGTGAACCTTAGCCCGTTCAGTTTCTTCAATTATGTGGGCATCGATCCGCCGATTGTGGTGTTTTCGCCCGGACGGCGCGGACGCGATAATTCTTATAAAGATACCGCGTTGAATCTTTTTGAGGTACCCGAGGTGGTCATAAATATGGTTACGTTCGAGATGGTGCAGCAGATGTCGCTGAGCAGCGCCGAATACGAGCGGGGCATCAACGAGTTCGCCAAGGCGGGCTTCACCAGGGTACCTTCCGAGCGGGTACAGCCGCCCCGAGTGGCCGAATCTCCGGCGCAGTTTGAGTGCAAGGTGTTGGAAATAAAAGAAATAGGTACCATGGTACTCGTGCTGGCGGAGGTGGTACTAGCGCATTTTGCCGAACATATACTGGATGAAAACGGCCAGATCGACCAGACCCGCACTGACTGGGTGGCCCGGATGGGCGGCGACTGGTACGCGCGGGCAAGTGGTGGAGCGCTCTTTGAGGTACCCCGTCCGCAGTACGGCATCGGTGTGGATGCATTGCCCGCGTCGGTGCGTAACTCTAAAATTTTGACTGGTAATGACCTGGGGCAGTTGGGTAGCCTGACACAACTACCTGATATATCAGAAGTTGAATCTTTCAGCGGCACCGAAGCTATTCAGGCTTTGCGCGAAGAGGCGCGGCTAGGTTGCCAGTACCTACCCGATTTGTTGCATAACCATGCACTTCAGTTGTTACAAAAGGGGCTTGTACGGGAGGCTTTGCTAACGGTGCTGCTGGCCGCTACACCCCAATCACCGAATTATTCTTGATTTCCCCCATCACGAACAGGCTGTGGGTACTGCCAATGTTTTCCAGCGAGCCTAGCTTCTGCATCAGAAACTGCTGGTACTCCGGCATGTCATTGACCAGAATTTTGAGGTGAAAATCATAATCGCCTGATATATTGTGACATTCCAGTACTTCGGGAATGGCCATGATCGCTTCCACAAATTTCTCCCCCATCGCCAGCGAGTGCTCTTTCAGAGCAATCTGACAGAAAACCATCAGTTTCTTACCTACCTTTTCCCGGTCGATCAGCGCCACATATTTTCGGATGACCCCTTCCCGTTCCAATCGCCGGACGCGCTCGTACACAGGTGTGTAGGAGAGGTTGAGCCGGGCGGCTAGTTCTCTGGTTTTCAGGGTCGCATCTTCCTGTAAGTAGTGCAGTATGGCCCGATCGGTATCGTCTAGTGTATGCATTTATTCAGTGAATCATGGAAGGTCAAAAATGGATAATGAACAGGATTGTATTAATGCGGTTTGAAAAAAGAAAGGGTAGGAGTAGCTAGATAAAATTTCCAAAAAATCTTGAATCCAGCAAATTTCGAGGTAAAATATGTGAGTTCGCATCCATTGCCAGATAGAATAACCAATAATACGCACTAATTCTCAATTTGCTTCAAAGCATCGTATTTTTGTGGTTATAGTATAAAACAAAGGTAGCCTCCGTTACTTTCTACGCTTCAAAGACGATATGACCACTGCAATTGTAAAAAACGATATCCGCGAGATTCTTAAAAACCGTATCCTGGTGCTGGATGGTGCGATGGGTACCATGATCCAGCGCTACAAGCTGGAAGACGAGGACTATAGGGGCGAGCGCTTCAAAGACTGGCCCCACGATGTGAAGGGTAACAACGACTTGCTGTCGCTGACGCGCCCCGACATCATCAAAGAAATTCACGCCGCCTACTTTGAAGCAGGCGCCGATATTGCCGAAACCAACACGTTTTCGGGTACCAGCATTGCCATGGCCGACTATGCGATGGAGGAGTTTGTCTACGAACTCAACTACGAGTCAGCACGGCTGGCGCGTGAGGTAGCCGACGAATTCACGGCCCGAGAGCCGCATAAGCCACGCTTCGTGGCGGGTTCCATGGGACCCACCAACCGCACCGCCTCCCTTTCGCCCGATGTGAATAATCCCGGCTACCGCGCCATCACGTTCGATCAACTGGTGGCTGCTTATTACGAGCAAGTCCGTGGCCTGGTAGATGGTGGGGCCGACCTGTTGTTGGTAGAAACCATATTTGACACCCTGAATGCGAAGGCAGCCTTGTTTGCCATTGATAAATTTTTTGTTGAAAATCTCCAGCACAAGCCGCTACCCATTATGGTGTCGGGTACCATTACCGATGCCTCGGGCCGTACCCTTTCGGGGCAGACCACCGAAGCGTTCCTGACATCTGTCTCGCACCTACCCCTGCTTTCGGTGGGACTGAACTGCGCCCTGGGTGCCGATCTGATGCGGCCCTACGTGCAGATGCTGGCCAACGAATCGCCCTTCAATACTTCGGCGCACCCCAATGCGGGCCTACCCAACGAAATGGGTGAGTACGACGAGAGCCCCGAGCAAATGGGGGCCGTGATCGAAGGATTTCTGAAAGATAATCTGATCAATATCATCGGAGGCTGCTGTGGTACGACGCCCGCCCATATCCGGGTCATTGCCGATCTGGCGGCCCGTTTCCGGCCGCGCCTGCTACCTACCTTTGCCAAAAACATGAAGCTTTCGGGTCTGGAACCCGTCAAAATTACAGCTGATGCCAACTTTGTCAATATCGGTGAACGCTGTAATGTGACAGGCTCCAAGAAGTTTGCCCGGTTGGTACGCGAGGGCAACTACGATGCTGCCCTCAGTATCGCCCGCGAACAGGTTGAAAACGGCGCGCAGATTCTGGACATCAACCTCGACGAGGGCATGATCGACGGCGTGGAAGCCATGAAGACTTTCCTGAACCTGATCGCCGCCGAGCCGGATATTTCGCGGGTACCCATCATGGTGGATTCCTCCAAATGGGAGGTTATCGAGTCGGGCCTGAAATGTGTGCAGGGTAAAGCGATTGTGAACTCTATTTCGCTCAAAGAAGGCGAAGAGAAGTTTAAAGAAACCGCCCGTACGGTACTGCGCTACGGCGCGGCTACGGTGGTGATGGCTTTTGATGAAGACGGACAAGCCGACAACTACGAGCGCCGGATCGAAATCTGTCAGCGGGCCTACAATATTCTGGTCAATGAAGTGGGTTTTCCTGCCGAGGACATCATTTTCGACCCCAATATCCTGACCGTCGCTACGGGTATGGAGGAACATAACAACTATGCTGTGGACTTCATCAACGCCACGCGCTGGATTAAGGAAAACCTACCCTACGCCAAGGTATCGGGCGGCGTATCCAACGTATCGTTCAGTTTCCGGGGCAACGAGCCTATCCGCGAAGCCATCCACACGGCTTTTCTGTACCATGCCATCCGGGCTGGGCTGGACATGGGCATCGTGAACGCCGGGCAGATCGGCATTTATGACGAGATCCCCAAAGAAACCTTGGAACTGGTGGAGGACGTACTGCTCAACCGCCGTCCTGATGCCACCGAACGACTCGTGACCTTTGCCGAAACGGTTAAAGATAAGGGAAAAGCGCAAACCGGACCAGACCTTACCTGGCGTGAGCTTCCCATCAAAGAGCGTATCTCTCACTCGCTGGTGAAAGGCATTGCCGACTATATCGATGAGGATGTGGAGGAATGCCGACACTTGTTTGACCGCCCGCTGGAAGTCATTGAAGGCCCGCTCATGGATGGCATGAGTATCGTGGGCGATTTGTTTGGTGAGGGCAAAATGTTCCTGCCGCAGGTGGTAAAGTCGGCGCGGGTGATGAAAAAAGCCGTGGCCTACCTGCAGCCTTTCATCGAGGCGGATAAAAGTGTCGAAGCCAAAGCCGTGGGTAAAATCCTGTTGGCTACGGTAAAAGGCGATGTGCACGACATTGGTAAAAACATCGTAGGCGTGGTGCTGGGTTGCAACAGCTACGAAATCATCGACCTGGGTGTGATGGTACCTACCGATAAAATCCTGGCGGCTGCTAAAGAACATAATGTGGATATCATCGGTCTTTCGGGCCTGATTACACCCTCGCTGGACGAAATGGTAGGGGTAGCCAAGGAAATGGAACGCCGGGGTATGACCATGCCACTCCTTATCGGCGGGGCTACTACGTCCCGCATCCATACCGCTGTCAAGATCGATCCGCACTATTCCGGGCCGGTCATCCACGTGCTGGATGCTTCGCGCTCGGTACCTGTGGCGGGCAAACTGACCCAAAGCGACAAGAGCCAGGCTGAAGTACTGAGCGACATAAAAGCTGAGTACGCTCAATTGCGCGAGGATCACGCGAAGCGTCAGGTTGACAAGCAACACCTTAAAATTGAAGCGGCCCGCGCCAACGCGGTGAAAATAGACTGGAATGACTTCGTTCCGACTCGTCCGCAGTTCCTGGGTACCCGGACTTTGGAAAACTACGATCTGGCCGAAATCGCTAAATACATCGACTGGACGCCCTTCTTCCAGACCTGGCAGTTGCACGGCAAGTTTCCGGCCATTTTTGAAGATAAAGTGGTGGGTCAGGAGGCTCAGAAGTTATATGAAGATGCGGCGGTATTGCTGGGTGAAATCATCCGGGACAAATCGTTACAGGCCAACGCCGTGATCGGCTTCTGGCCTGCTAACCGGATTGAGGACGATATCCTGCTGCATGATTTTGAGGAACTAAGCCAAGAGGTACCCTGCGAACGACACGGTTCGCATACGCACATCGAGTACAAAATAAGCCGCCGGAACGCTGAAGAAGTAGCGGGGCAAGTAAGCCCTGTTTCTCAAACGGGTGGAGAACTAGTGGCCGATACCCTCACTGTACTGCATCATCTGCGGCAGCAAAGCCAGAAAGCCGCCAACCTACCCAACTACTGTCTTTCCGACTTTGTAGCGCCCTTCGAAAGCGGCCATACCGACTACATCGGCGGTTTTGCCGTAACGGCCGGCCTTGGGATCGAGACGTTGCTGGACAAGTACGAACGCGAACACGACGACTACAACAGTATCATGGTCAAGTCGTTGGCCGACCGCCTTGCCGAAGCCTTTGCCGAACTGATGCACGTCCGTGTCCGCAAGGAATTCTGGGGTTATGCCGCCGATGAAACCCTGGACAACGAGGCGCTCATCAAGGAAAAGTACCAGGGCATCCGTCCCGCGCCGGGCTACCCAGCCTGTCCCGACCATACCGAAAAGCGGGCTTTATTTGAATTGCTGGATGCTGAGCGACTGGGCATTACCCTCACGGAAAGCTACGCTATGTACCCGGCTAGCAGCGTGAGTGGCTGGTACTTTTCCCATCCTGATAGCCGTTATTTCCCGGTCGGAAAAATTCATAAAGATCAGGTGGAAGACTACGCCCGGCGTAAGGGTATGTCGGTGGAAGACGTGGAAAAATGGCTGTCGCCCGTGCTGGCCTATTGATTCGTCCGGTCACTTCCACACCTAGTATTTTTTCACTATCTTGTGAAGGTACCTTTGGAAATCGCAACAAATTGGAATTGAAACAACACCTTATTGAGCACCTCATTGCCATGCTCGACGACCGGATGGCCGTCGCCTGGAATGCCATGGAAGCCGCGCAGGAATCGGCCAACGACCAAAGCAAAAGCTCGGCGGGCGACAAGTACGAAACATCACGTTCGATGGGTCAACTTGACCGCAATATGCATGCGCGGCAGTACGAGCAGGCCCGGCAGGAACGCACGATTCTGGAACGGCTGCAGGCTGTGAACGGATCAGGTACCTATGAGCGAGTGGCGACAGGCTCACTCGTAAAAACTACAGCCGGGTACTTTTTCATTGCCGTGAGTGCCGGAGCCATCAACCTAAAAGGTGAGACTATCCTGGCTGTGTCGGCAGCTACCCCCATAGGACAGGCACTGATTGGAAAAGAAGTGAAGGACACTTTTTTGTTCAAAGCTAAAAATCGAAAAATCGAGGAAATTCTCTAACGAAACGGACCAGTAGGGTACCGTCTCGTTAGAGAACTCATTTTTTCTTAGCCGATAGCTATTTACGCCATATTGTGGTACACCCGCTGCACATCGTCATCTTCTTCGATGCGCTCGATGAGTTTTTCAATTTCGGCGGTTTCTTCTTCATTCAACGATTTGGTGTCGCTCGGAATCCGTTCAAAATCTGCTTCGAGGATCTCGATACCTTTTCCTTCAAGGTAGGACTGCAAGGTTCCGAAAGAAGCAAATTCGCCGTAAATATTGATCTGGTCCTTCTCTTCGTCCAGAAATACTTCCTCGGCACCGTAGTCGATCAATTCCAGCTCCAGCTCTTCGATATCCTGTCCTTTGTTGGCGATTTTGAAGATGCACTTTCGGTCAAAAAGGAAATCCAGCATACCCATGGTACCCAGGCTACCCCCCAACTTGTTGAAATAGCTGCGGATATTAGCCACCGTGCGAGTAGGGTTGTCGGTGGTACTTTCGATCAGAATAGCTACTCCGTGCGGGCCATAGCCTTCATACACCATTTCCTTATAGTCGTCCTGATCCTTGGCCGTTGCGCGTTTGATGGCCCGTTCAATCGTGTCTTTAGGCATGTTGGCCGCCCGGGCGTTCTGGAGCAACACCCGCAGCCGGGAGTTGGTCGCCGGATCGTCGGTACCTGCTTTCACGGCCAGTGTAATGTCTTTCCCAATACGGGTGAAGGTTTTGGCCATGTGGTCCCACCGCTTGAACATGCGGGCCTTCCTATATTCAAATGCTCTTCCCATTAGCTAATGAGTGAATGTTATAATGAATGAAGGAGTGAATATTTTTTTCACTCCCGGTATTTTTTGCAAAATTACAAAACCCAAGCGTACTCCGCCAACTAATCTCACCCTTCCGAAGCCATGCAGGTTCACTGGATACTCAAATCCTTTCCCCAACTCACTGTCGAAGAACTCTACGCGTTGCTACGCTTACGCAACGAGGTTTTTATTGTAGAACAAAACTGCCCTTTTCCTGATCTGGACGGGAAAGACCCGCTTTGCCACCACCTGCTTGGCTTCGGTGAAACCGGCTGCCTGTTGGCTTACACCCGGCTGGTACCTCCGGGAGTCATCTATCGGCACCCTTCGATCGGTCGGGTGGCAACTGCATTGAATGCCCGCCGTTTTGGCAAGGGACGGGAACTGATGCAGCGCTCTTTGGTTGAAATGTATCATTTATACGGCCAGTCTCCTATTCAAATCGGTGCACAATCATATCTACAGGCTTTTTACGAATCATTTGGCTTTCTACAATCGGGCGATGCTTACCTGGAAGATGGTATTGAACATATTCCCATGACCAGAACCTTAAGCTAGGAGTGGGGACAATATTGGGCAAAAAAAATGGAAAGTGAGGATTTTTTTTACCTTGTTTTTCCACCGTATATTCCTATCGCGTTCAATACAATATTCTAAATAATTGGACTTAAATAACTGATTTTGAGATTTTTATGAAAAAATAACCTTCGAAGTATATATTTTAGGCATAATGATTTTAAAACTATTAATCGTCAAGCTATTGACACCTGTGTTAAGCGTAAATAAGCGACTTTTTATAAAGAGCTTTTATGATATCACAGATAGAGGAGGGTTTACATCGAATAGTCTACTGTCATGCGGTAGACTATTTTTATTTTCTACCCCCTGTGTTAGCACCTCTACTCCGGATTTCTGCATGCAAAGCCGGACAATGGAATACAATTTGCTGATTTTTATAGTTACGCAGTACGGCTATCGAAGGTACCTCTGCATAAACAAGCACATGAATCATGGAAACGAACCCTAAAAAAGAGACGGTTAACGAAAAAGACCACCCCGAACAGCTAAAGCACGTTGCGACGGGAACGCCCGTACCTTCCGGGCCAGAAAATGATAAAAAACACCTGGACGATTCGGCCAAGCCCGCCGGGCAGCTCGATCATGAAGCGAAGAAGGAATTTGAAAAGCACAACATGAACGATCACCGGGGCTACAATGAAACGGCCGTCGATGTACCTGTGGAAAAAAAGAATATAGCCGAAGACGAACAGGAGGCTAAAAAGACCAACAAATAAGAATACAATGAAAGAAACTCAGAAGAAAAATCTTACACGTGTTCTGGTGGCAGGTTCGGTACTGGGTGGTATCGCCCTAGTTGCTTCATCTTTCCGTCGCAACAAGCCGTTGGAGACGGTCCAAAAAGTGGATTTGTCGCGATACCTGGGCAAATGGTACGAAATAGCGGCGTTTCCGGCGCGCTTCGAGAAAAACTGCACTTGCACGACTGCCGAGTATACCCTTAACGACGACGGTACCATACGGGTGGACAACCGCTGTTACAATGCTAAAAAAGAAAAATGGGAAAAAGCCTCTGGCAAAGCCATTGTTCAGGACGAGACGACCAATGCACAATTAGCCGTCCAGTTTTTCTGGCCTTTTAAAGGCGACTATTTCATCATTGCGCTGGCCGACGACTATTCCTATGCCCTGGTGGGTGAACCTACCCGCAAGTATTTGTGGATTTTGAGCCGTTTGCCCCAACTTTCGGAAGGTACCTTTGACCAGCTGACGGCAATTGCCACGGAGAAGGGATTTGATGTAAGCAAATTGAGGCGAACCGAACAAAAAAACTGCCTGCCGCAGTCCTGACATTCCAACCTTTTTTTATCGGCGTGTGTCTTCGGTAAAAAAACATGGATATGCTAAAAAGACCATTGCTTGCGATAGCCCTATTGGGGTCGCTACTGGCTTGTGAGTCCGGAAAAGATGATCCGGCTGCCGATGCCTTGCCAACCGACGACTGTTATTACAGTTCCCGCAAAACGATCGATACCTTCGATAAGGTGGAAGGGATTATCGTACTGACGACGGCCGGGAGTGAAACCGAGGCGACAATTTATTATCCCGTCGTTGCAGGTACCCCCTACTGTGCCTGCAATCTGCCCGCTTCTTTTTTGCAGGATAGTCTGCGGGTTGTGTTCAGTGCTGAGCAAAAAGAAATTTATCCCAACGAAAAATGGAAGTGCCAACCTATAGTTCTGACTTCCATAGCCACGAGCCCAGGAAAAGGTACTCCTGAATAGGTATCGGCTGCTCCTGCATGGGAGTAGATAGAATATCTTTTTTAAAGGACAATCTTTGTCTAAGTACCTAGTTAAAGTGCAGACTTTTTATCTAAAATTTTTTATTTATTCAGATAAAAGTTAAGGAATGGGATGGTTTTAAAGAAAACCGGATTCTGATTTTAAGGTACCTAATCTACCCTATTTAGCTTATTTATCACTTATTTTGCGGTGATAAATAAGCTATTTTTTGTTGTTCTTCATGACCAAAGTCACCGAATATATTCAACAGGCCGCTGGCAAGCCGCTTTTTTCAATCGAAATTATCCCACCCCTGAAAGGGCA
Source organism: Salmonirosea aquatica (assembly GCF_009296315.1). NCBI lineage: Bacteria > Pseudomonadati > Bacteroidota > Cytophagia > Cytophagales > Spirosomataceae > Salmonirosea > Salmonirosea aquatica. Next base: position 830,911 of record NZ_WHLY01000002.1, on the reverse strand, counting down.
AAATATCAACCAATTGCTCGACTCCATCGATCCGCTGATGGAATTCAAGCCGCCCTTTGTGGATGTCACTTACCACCGTGAGGAACTCATTGACAAGCATAATTCCGATGGATCGGTGCTCCGCATACCCATTCGCAAGCGACCTGGCACGGTGGGCATATGCGCCCGGCTGATGGAGCGATTCCGGGTCGATGCCGTGCCCCATGTAATCTGTGGAGGCTTCACCAGGGAAGAAACCGAGGACATGCTCTTCGACCTGCACTACCTGGGGATTGACAACGTGCTGGTGCTGCGGGGCGATCCCGAAAAATCGGCGGGTGTTTTCACGGCCAAAAAGGGTGGACATGCCTACGCTTCGGATTTGATCCGGCAGGTGTGCGGGATGAATCAGGGGGTACTTCTGCACGAGGAAACTCAGGCTTCGCCTACCAATTTCTGCATTGGCGTGGCGGGTTATCCTGAAAAGCATTTTGAAGCGACCGATTATGATACCGATTTCGGGTACCTCAAAAAAAAGGTGGAGGCTGGCGCTGACTACATCGTAACCCAGATGTTTTTTGATAATCAGCGGTACTTCAAGTTTGTGGAGCGTTGCCGCGCGGAGGGGATTACCGTTCCGATTATTCCCGGGTTAAAACCTCTTGCTACCAAAAAGCAACTCACCGTACTACCCCGGATTTTCCACCTCGATATGCCAGAAGATCTGGTTCGGGCCGCTGAACAATGCGAAACCGACCAGCAGGTACGGCAGGTAGGGGTAGAGTGGGGTATTCAGCAGTGTCGGGAATTGATTGAATACGGGATACCCGTGCTGCATTTCTACACCATGGGCAAATCGGATAACGTGCTGCAGATCGCGCGGGGCGTTTTCTGAGTTCTGCTTTTTTTACCCTACTCTACGATCACCGCGGTACCGTTGGCACTTACCATGATCATGGAGCCATTGCTGCCGATGGCCTGATAGTCGAGATCTACCCCGATGATGGTATTCGCGCCCAGACGTTGCGCCTGATCCATCATTTCCCGAATGGCGATGCTTTTGGCTTCGCGCAGGCTCTGTTCGTAAGAACCGGCGCGCCCACCGACCACATCGCGGACTCCCGCGAAGAAATCCTTGACGGCATTGGCACCGATGATGGCCTCGCCGTTGACGATGCCGATGTACTTGATTATTTTTTTGCCTTCAACGCTTGAGGTAGTGATTACGAGCATAGGGATCAGTTTAGGATTCTTGCAGGAAAATTACAGAGGAGTATCGGAAAAGCAGCCTGTAAATGGGATTAACGGCCTCAGGTGTTTTTTTTTGGTTGCAGCCCAAGAGCAGTGGTAATTGAGCATTGAAAACTTTTCAGCAATGAATTGGGCGTGAGGTGCCTGTAAGGGTATTCGATGGTGTTGAAACAGACTTTCAGAAGGCCATCCGCATCAGCAGGTATAGTACCGAAGGGCACATCAGGCATCCTAAGCCCGTATAAAAAGTAGCCGTCAGGGCTCCGTAGGGTACCAGTTTCGGATCGGTAGCAGCCAGGCCTGCGGTCACCCCGCTGGTGGTACCCATGAGTCCGCCGAAAATCATGGCCGTATGCGGATTGTTAAGACCGATGTATTTGGCAATGAAGGGGGTACCTATGGTCACGACGATGGTCTTGACTACTCCGGCCGCAATGCTAAGCGCAATCACTTCTGAACTGGCTCCAATGGCGGCACCGGTCACCGGCCCCACGATGTAGGTACAGGCTCCTGCTCCGAGGGTAGTGAGACTGACAGCATCGGTATAGCCCCAGAGCAGCGCCACGCCCACGCCTCCCAGAAACGAAAGTAGGGTACCCAGTAGTAGAGAGAGCGCTCCGATCCACCCCGTGCTTCGCATCACCAGCAGACTGGCACCCAGGGCAGTGGAGACAACGGCGAAATCGCGGAACATAGCCCCACCCATGAGCCCAAAGCCCGAAAAGAGGGGGACATCGGCCAATCCCTTTTGCCCGCCCGAATACAGGCCGCCCAGGTAGGCCAGCAACAGTCCAATAATGATGGCGATGGCCGACCCCGGTATTTTATGGTTGGTTAGTTTTTTCGAGATCAGCCCTGACCCGTAGACAATCACACCTACGACCAGGAAAGCGAAAATCAACCCGTTTTTGTCCAGAAACTTATTCAGAATTTCCATACGGGCGCTTAGAGGTAGGTTTGGACAAGCGGGAAAGCAGGGGAAGTACAGCGAGACAAACTACCACCGGAACGCTACCGGCCAATAGAACAACCAGACCGCTGGATACGGCCAATTTTACGTTTTGGATGGCTGCCATGGCTACAATGATGGGGATATACATCTGGTTCCAAAAGTAAATCCCGTCTTCGGTAGGTAGGTCTAGCCGCCCTTTTTTGTGCAGCCAGTCGTGCAGCACTACCAGCAGGAGCATGGCAAAGCCGACCCCTCCTACGTTGGCATCCACCCCGATGAGCAATCCCAGGTACTCACCCACTAGTTGCCCGACCACGTAACAAAAAGCCAATAGGGCCACACCATATATGATCATCTCGTAGAATTGTTATTGCAGAGCATGGGGAATCGAAAATGAAGGTAGCGGTACCTCCGGGAGATAATAGTAACTAGAATATATTTTTCAAATCGTTTTTAGTCACTTTGCCCATGGCATTGCGGGGTAGGTCGATCACAATCCTATACTGACGCGGAGTCTTGTAGGCCGGGATTCGCTCCCGAAGCCAGGTCGTAAGGGTAGCGACATCCAGCGTGGAATCCTGTAGAACCAGCACCGCGGCCACCAACTCGCCCCACTCCTCGTTGGGAATGCCCACTACGCTGCAATCGGCAATGGCGGGGTGCGTGCGAAGTACCTCCTCAATTTCAAGCGCGGAAATCTTATATCCGCCCGACTTGATGATATCAATCGAGTCGCGGCCCAGAATCCGGTAGTAGCCATCTTCTACCAGCGCTATGTCGCCCGTCTTGAACCACCGGTCTTCGGTGAAAGCCTTTTGCGTGGCCTCGGGTTTGTTCCAGTATTCCCGGAATACCCCAGGTCCTTTTACCTGAATTTCGCCCGGTTGCCGGGAAGCCAGCACCTGATCCTGTTCGTCCACTAGTCTGATTTTTACACCCGGTAGAGGCTGCCCGATGTGGCCGGCCCGGCGCTCGCCTTGGTAGGGATTGCTGATCCCCATGCCAATCTCGGTCATGCCGTAGCGCTCCAGCAGTGTATGTCCACTTATATCCTTCCATTTTTTCATGACAGATACGGGAAGGGCGGCCGAACCCGATACCATCAGGCGGAACTTGGCCATGCATTCTGACAACCGTTTTTGATCGTCGGGTGGCAGGCTCTCCCAGTAGGCAATTAGCTTGAAGTAGATCGTTGGCACGGCCATGAATACATTGATCTCCCCTTTCAGAAAAGCATCGAAAACTCCCTCCGCCGAAAAGGAGGTGAGAAATTCTACGGTTGCCCCGGACCATAATGCACAGGATACCACATTGATGATACCATGTACATGATGCAGGGGTAGGATACATAGAACATGGTCGGAGAAGGACCAGCGCCAGGCTTCCACCAGGGTCGAAATCTGCGCGTTCAGGTTGGCGTGGGAAGTAACCACGCCCTTGGGCAGGTTAGTAGTACCGCTGGTATACAGAATCATGGCCCGGCGGTCGGGGGTAAGCTCAGGCAGAGGGTTCAGCTGCACACTTTCGTCTTCTACCCCTCCCAGAATAATAAATCGAAATCCTTTTTCGTGGGCTAGAGGGGCCAAAATGGAAAGGTACTCCTGGCTGGCGATGACAATCTCGGCCCCCGTATCCTCGATGACATATTGTAAAGCGGGTAGGGGGTAGGTAGTACACAACGGAACGGCAATTCCTCCCGCGCGCCAGATTCCCCACTGCGTCCGGACGTAGTCGAAACCGGGCGTGACCATGTAAGCGATCCGGGTTTCCTGCAAGTCAGAAGCGTCCCCAAGGAGTAGGGATGCCATCTGTGCGGAAGCTTCCAAGAGATCATGGTAGGAATATACCCTGTTCTCGGCCACAATAGCGGGGTTACTGAGATATTGACTGGCGTTTGTAATCAGTTGGAGCATAAAGTGGCTGATAAGGTTTCCTCGAACGCGTAAAGGTAATAAGTTAATCCTGTACCAGCTTTACTTGGAGTCGTGGGTTTAGCAGGCGGTCTTAGTATAGAGATAATTTTGTTTAAGTATTTATATAAATAAATTAAACAAAATAAAAAAACATTAGGTTGTGAGTGTAATAATGATAAGCAATAACGCTTACACTTTAAACAAACTTGCAAAATGAAGACGAAACTGGGATGGATGAAAATTGGCACCATGATGCTGTTAGCTTGCGGAGTGATGCTGTGTGCGAATGCGCAAACTATGACGGGGAAAGACCTGGCGGGTAGTGCCGGAATGTCCGAAAACCACACGACGCTCCTAGCGGCTTTGAAAGCGGCTGGTTTGGCCGATCAGGCTACTAAGGCGGGCCCTTTTACGGTGTTTGCTCCCGAGAACAGCGCGTTCGAAGCGCTTCCGGCGGGTACGGTAGAGACACTTTTGAAGCCCGAAAACAAAAAGATGCTGTCGGGTATCCTGCTTTACCACGTGGTGCAGGGATCGGTGATGTCCAGTGATTTGAAGGATGGACAGGAAATAAAAACCGTAAATGGTGGTATGCTGACTGTACGGATGAAGGATGGAAAAGTAATGCTCGAAGATGCCAAGGGCGGTATGGCCACAGTTAACACGGCCGACATCAAGGCTACCAATGGCGTGGTACATTCGATCGACACGGTACTGATGCCATCGAAGTAAGTAAAAGCCAAAAAATTAAGGGTTGTGAATGTGAAATGCCCCGGCTCAATCAGGCCGGGGCATTCTTGTGCTGTTACTGATTGTATTGAAACTCTCTGGTGCTAATTAATTCTTCGTTTTTATAGGTTTGTACCCGCGAGGGGTACCCATTGGGCCGATATTCGTACTCGTAACGGAATGTCGTGATTACTCCGTTTTCAATGATCTGCTGTGTCAGGATGTTATTGGAATTGGTGACTTCCGGCAGCAAAATATCCCCCGTAGTGCGGTAGGGATTCGGCTTGTCGTCGTAGGTCATTTTGTGTTCCGTGATCGGATAATTACCATTCACGTATCTCGTGAAGGTAGCATTGCCATTCGCATCCCGTTTGTAGAGTTTGTATGAGGTTATTCGTGAACTGGCGGCATCCAGATATATTCCTTCTTCCCAAACCAACTGCCCTTTGGCATCAAAACCCAGCCGGGTGCGCTCAATAGGTGAATTCTGATTATTGCTATAATAGCGCTGAAAGGATTTCAGGCCCCAGGAAAAATCCTCGTCGGTGGATTCATACAGCGTGTTGCCAAACAGACTCAGTTCGTTTAATTCTCCTCTGAAATAGTCTATCCCCGTATTGACTTTGGTAGCTATTTGAATTTTTCCTTCCGCATTAGGCTCATAGGTATTGATGTCCCAAATCATGCCTTTGGTAGTTTGGCGGATTTTCTTAACCAAATTTCCCGAAGCACCATATTCGTAAATTGTCTTGTCGTTGTACCGTTCACTGGGATTGGTGATGGAATTGGTGACCTTTTCAATAACTTCTAAAAGCCTCACCCCAACGGGTTCATTGACTGTTCCAAAAGGAAAGGCCCGCTCCACATTAGCCGCTCCGATGACGGGCCTGTAGGCATTGATCGAATCAGACGCCAATGGACTGCCTTTTTTCTCTTCAAAAACGGGCATAGGGTCCAGATAAAAAACACCGTCTTTCTCAGGTTTACAGCCTGCTAGTGCCAGCAGCGCGATGGCAAGGTACCTTACAGATTTCGTTTTCATACGTGCAGCTCGGTTGGATGGTGTATAATAATAATAAGATGGGTCTGATTTTCAAGTATTAAGGACGCATTTTCTTTACGGAAATTCAGCGTACCTCCACCACGCGCCAGTAGGGTGGGCCTTCCTGGACTATGCTGCCGAATTCATTAATCACCTGCACCGATACATGGTACATGCCCGAAGGGATTTGGATTAAGGTACGTAGCCTGAATTTTGTTTTGTCTTCCGAAGGTGTAGGCGAGCCGATAAAGACAGAATGCACGCGGGCTGAGTCCTGCACGGCCACCAGTTTCAGTTGGGCGCGCGCCGCGGTTCCCTGGACTAGTAGTTGGGTATAAACAGTTCGGTCCAGCACGAGCGGGCCCTGAATGGAACAGGCGATGGAAGGGGGACTGATGCGACTGATCTCCAAAGGAGCGAGGGGTAGGGGAGTCACATGGATTTGGCGGCAATATTGGATTTGAGTGGCTTTACTGATGATTCGAACCGCGTAATGTCCCTGTTTGATGGAAGTGGGTAGCTTCAAACCCATTCGGGTACCGTAGGGGTCAAATTCCACCTCAGGTACCTCAACCACCCGATCGTTCGAGTCCAATACCGTAACCGAAATATCGTTGGCAAACAGGTTGCGCCCCGTAAGAACGTAGGTTTCGCCCGGACGCAGGCGGGGTACCTCATCCGATTCCCAACCATTTATCCGCACCAGGTTTAGCTGGAAGGTGATCGGTTGGGGTACCTTGAGCACGTCTCCGTCTTTGGTCACAAATTCCACATCATAGGTACCGGGAATCACCTTGGCAGCGAAATCAATCACGTCTACATTCAGCATATTCAACTGCTCGGCACTAGTCCCCCACGAACGGCTCATCATCCGTACATAAGGGTTTCCGTAGTAGAGCAGGTTGGGCGAGGTACTATCGTACACCGAAACTTCCTTCGTTTCGCGATTGATGAAACGAGTCTGGACGGGCAGCGCGTTGGCGTACAGGTTTTTGAAGGGAATGTGAAGAAGCCAGGAACCTACCTCATGGGACGACATTTGCGCAAGCTTCTCCGGGTCGATTTCCAGCGGCCCCTGCGGGATTAGGTCGACGCGGTAGATAGCGGCGATCTTCTGAGAATTTGTTTTGTTGGTAAAGGTACCTATTTCGTAAAGCGGGATTTGTCGGTACACCAGAGAGTCCTGCACGAAAATGGCACCGGAGAGGTGGCTCGTTCCGGCATATACCTTCCCGCTCACCTTTATGTCGGGAACCGATGAACCGGGTGGCATCCGCTCGGGTACCTTCACGTGAATAAGGTACCTCTCCTGATCAATCGAAATGTTTTCCGGCGGGATTCCGGGAATATGAATGGAAACAATACGTGGCTTTCCGCCGGGCAGAGGGTCAAACAGCAGAAACTGACAGCCCGCACAGCAGACCATCAGCAACATCCAGGCGAGGTACTTGACGGAGCGCTTCATGGTGTGGGTACATAAAGTGTTAGATTTTATTTCTCGTATAAAAATAGCGAAAACCTAGACTAATGTTACCCGAAGAAAGGGTAGGGGAGAAATTATATTTAAAAAAGCTTCCTTCTGTTTTTGTAGACCCTGTTTGTGGGGAACTCTGCTGGTAAGATTCAGAATTTTGCCATCCGTAGGAAATGCTGACAGGATTAGCGAAGGCAAACCCACCGTACAAAGCCCACCGGGATGCCAAACGCCAGGCAATTCCTGCACTGAGGTTTATACCCGAAGTAAGTGTATTGCTCTGGTTTCTAATGACAATAATATCGCCATTCTGGCGGTTATCCTGGTTCTCCAACTGATAGGTCAGCCCAAGGCTGGGACGAATATAAAGCGCCAGTTTTTCGGAAATCGGTTTATAATACTCTACGAATCGACCTATTCCCACGCCAAAACCCTGTAAAGTGCGCGGGGCTGCGTAGGTACCGAACCAATCGTCATAATTAATCAGCGACAGGGATTGATTGAGGGTCCAGCCAACTGCTTTGTTGTCCGTGGTGAAATGTCCCAGGCTAGCACTAACATTATACCCGTAGGTGCCATAGTGGGGGGTCGAGTTAGGATTGACATGTTTATTATCGTTTAGAGAAATGTTGACATCTCCTGTCACGAAACGTTCTCCCGCATTGAATTGGGCTTTGGTAATCCCAGAAAGTAAAATGAGAACCGGTAGAATTTGAAAGATTTTCATAGGTCGTCTAGTTAGTTTTGGTGGGGATATACTTAGCGATCCGAAGTATGAAGTAGGAGGGGAAATTGGATGAAAGACCGGTAGATATTTTAAAACTACCATCTCCATACTGATCAAAGTCAGCGTATTGCGCATTGAACGACAACACATTAGCATAGCCTTCAATCGCCAGATTCTTCTTTGGAAAAAAATAAACCAAACCGGGCTTAATGCTCAGTCCGTAACGCCATTGATGATTCTCTCTATCGTACTGAGTCAAATTGTCATTTTTTGACCTGTTCCAGCTATAGGTTGGCCCAATTTCCCCGTGAAGAAAAATGGACCACCGTTCGCCCAATGCCTTATATTTTCTAATAAAAGGAAGCAACCCGATGCTATGACTGGTGGATCGGGTTCGGTTGGAATAATTAGGAGTAAATTGGCTGCCACGACCCCAGCTAAAAGCATACGTGGTACCTACTCCCAGCAAAGTAGTTGAGTTCACGAACTTCCCCCATTGGAGCTCAGGAGCGAAGGTTTGCTGCTTTTGATCCGATGCCGGAAAATTACGATTGTTTGTTTCGTGCTCTGCCTGAAAATTGCCTTCAAAACTCACTGTCCCGCCCCAGTAGGTGGTACCCTTTTGAGCCTGGGCCTGCGCCGGAATCCAGCCGCTCAGGCCGATGAGGGTACCCCATAGAAAAAGTTTTTTCATGTCTTGGTATGGTTTGTATTTGAGAAAGCAAGATACTGATTTTAGTAACCGAAGTCTACGGCTTAACTTTTTTTAAGGAAGTTCTGACCAGGATACCTAGTACAACTTGTCAAGCAGTACTTTAAGCTCCTGGGCATCAGCCGTAAAGTCATTGTAAGGGATACCTTTCTGCATAATGTTTTTGCCGGAGCAGTCGAAGATATGGCTCATGGGCGAGGAGAGTATCAAATTTTCAAACGCCAGGTAGTAGTCATTTTTGTAGGAGTAAACCACTACGCGCAGGCGGCCGCTTTTCGGGCGCTGAAAGTTGGCCAGCTCGGCTTTGGCCCAGGGGACGGTTTTCAGCGGGGCATGGGCGAAACACCCTTGGTCAGGATCTTGCTTTTTGTGAGTTTCACAACCGGGAGCTGTGAATAAGAAAACAGCCAATAAAGTGGCCAGGAGCATACGTTTTTTCATGGGGAGTACAGGAAAAAGGTTCAGGTACCCGCAGGACCCGCGTAAGAAGAAAAGGGTTGGAAATAGTTTGAAACTTCTACCATCCAAAGTCCCTTTCCTCTATACGCAACCTACCTATCCTGTTCAGCTACCCATTCGGTGATCTGCTGCACCAGTACTTCATTGATTCTGACGTAGCTTTCGTGCGTCCAGCCCGCGATGTGGGGCGTAAGCACGGCGCGTGGGGAAGAACGGAAGTAGTCAAAAGCTTCCTGTTGCGGGTTTGTGAGTTGGCTGAGTTTCTCGTTTTCGAGTACGTCCAGACACACGCCCAGGATTTTATTGTTTTTCATGGCCTGAACCACGGCTTTGGAATTGACAATCTCGCCGCGCGATACATTGATGAGGTAAAATGGTTTTTGAAAATTCGAGATGAATGTTTCATTGATCAGATTACTCGTAAGTTCAGTAAGCGGAATGTGCAGACTCAGTACGTCCGCTTCGCGCTGAATATCGGCCAGGGTGGCTTCCTGCGCATACTGATCCGAGTAGTCCTCCCGGTACTTGTCGTAGGCGAGCACCCGGCAACCGAAGCCGCTGAGCCGCTGCGCGGTGGCGGTACCATTGTTGCCATAGCCGATCAGCCCTACGGTTTTGCCCATCAATTCTACGCCCCGGTTGCCTTCCCGGTCCCAGATTGCCTGCCGTACCTCGCGGTCAGCGCGGCTAAGGTTGTTAAACAGCATGAGCAACATGCCCACCGTGTGCTCGGCCACGGCGTCGCGGTTGCCCGTCCCGGCGTGGAAAAGTTTGATGCCCAGCCGCTGGGTAGCTGCGTCGTCGATCAGATCGAGCCCGGCGCCGGCGCGTGCAATGAACTGCAACCGGGTAGCCTGGGTCAACAATTCCTCGTCAATGCGGGTTTTACTACGGATTATCAAACCGTCGTACTCAGCCAGGCACGAAATGATGTCGTTGCGGCGGAAATCGGGTCGGTAGTCATACTGCCAGCCCTGGGCGTCAAGCAGAGCGAAGAGTGAGGGATGCATTTGATCGGCGATGAGTATTTTCATAGGAGCGGGAGATTTTTCGTAACTTGCCCGTTAGTTGATATACAAAAGTCAGGGGTATTTGCGTAAAAAGCATACCTATGTGGGGCTGTCGGCGGATGACTGCCGGCTGTCTGCCAGTTCAAGCAATTGAAACATAGGATTTTGTTCGGTTTTGCCGGGGATGGATTTTTATTATCCGGCACGAACGGTTCGCTTTCAAATCCTGATTTCTTAACAGTATTAACAACAACTTGCTTTAAAACCTAATGTTTTTAGGCCCTTGGCTAACCGCCGACGGCCATCAGCTAAGAATCCAAATGAGTGAAGTACTAAATGAAAAGCCGATCGTCGGGATCAGCATGGGCGATTATAACGGCATCGGACCGGAAGTGATTCTGAAAGCACTGGAAGGAAACCAACTGATGCGGCAGTGCACACCAGTAATTTATGGTTCACTGCGCGTCCTGAACCGCTACCGGCAGATGTTTCACATGAAGGACTGGAACCTTCAGAGCATCCATAAACCAGAGCAGGCCAATCCCAAGGCTACGAATGTAATTACCTGCTGGAACGATCAACAAACCGAGATAGAACCGGGTAAAATCACAGCCGACGCGGGCAAAGGAGCCTATGCCGCCCTCAAGCGTGCCACCGAGGATTTGAAAGCCGGGCGGATCGACGCTCTGGTGACAGCGCCGATCAATAAAGATTCGATGCAGAGTGAGGAGTTTAAATTTCCCGGCCATACCGAATTTCTGGCGCAGGCATTCGATACCCAAGAAGCGCTTATGTTCATGGTAGCCGACGATTTCCGGGTAGGGGTACTTACGGGCCATATACCTCTCGAAAAAGTACGTTCGCAAATTACCAGCGAGAAGCTAACCGCCAAAATACAGCAGATGCTGCATTCGCTGCGAAGCGATTTCGGAATAGTCAAGCCGCGTTTGGCGGTATTGGGGCTCAATCCCCACGCGGGCGAAAACGGCTTGCTGGGCCGTGAGGAACTGGACGTAATCGGCCCGGTGCTGACTAGCTTTCGTGAGAAAGGGGAACTGGTGTTCGGGCCGTTCCCGGCCGACGGTTTTTTTGCCGCTTCCACTTACAAACAATACGACGCGGTATTGGCCATGTACCACGACCAGGGGCTGATTCCTTTCAAAACCATTGCTTTCAATTCGGGGGTGAATTTTACAGCCGGACTACCCGCCGTACGTACCTCACCGGATCATGGTACCGCCTACGATATCGCGGGTAAGAACGTAGCGGAACCCGGCTCCATGCTGGAAGCCATCTACCTGGCCTGCGACGTGTCGCGCTACCGGCTGGAAGCGGCCGAGCTGGCCAAAAATGCGCTGGTGTCTACACCTCAGGCCTCCGAAAGCCAGGCGCCCGGTAAGGCGCAGAAGTCGAACCGCCGCTAGGTCGTTAGGCCGACCAGCTTGGTGTCTACAGGCAGGTACCTACCTCACTCCTCAAAAACGTAGTTCAATAATTTACTAATTCACCAATACTCCAATCCACAAGTCAACAGACCCTCCATGCTTAAATCCATGACTGGCTACGGAACCGCCACATTTGATTCCGATTCACTTTCCGTTACGGTAGAAATCAAGACCCTGAACTCTAAGTTTTTGGATATTTATTGTCGCATACCCCGCCAATATTCTGAGCGTGAGATTGAGATTAGAAACCTGCTTACACAAGTGCTGGAACGGGGCAAAGTAGAATTGAACCTGACCATTCAGCCCAAAGGTACCGGGGCGGGCGCTACGGTGGTGAATCGCGCGCTTATCAATGCTTACTACCGCAACCTGGTGGAAAGTTCGCAGGAACTGGGCATCATGGCTGATCCGACCGAGCTGTTCAAACTATGCCTGCAAATGCCAAATGCCTACCAAACGGATGTACCCGATGACGCGCGTCGCGATCAGGACTGGGGGCTTATCCAAAAGACTGTCCACGAAGCGATTGACCGGTGTAATACGTTCCGCAAACAGGAAGGCAAGCTGACCGCCGACAAACTAGAGGATTATATTGGGGCCATTCGCCTGCTGTTACTCCAGATACAGGCTCAGGATTCGCAGCGCATCCCCGCCGTGCGCGAGCGGTTGGAAAAGCAGGTGAAGGATTTGCTCTCGGACGACAATTACGATCCCAACCGCTTCGAGCAGGAGCTGATTTACTACATTGAAAAATACGACATTTCAGAAGAGAAAGTGCGCCTGGGCAACCACCTGGACTATTTTCTGGAAACCCTGAATTCGTTGGACAGCAACGGTAAGAAGCTCAACTTCATCGCCCAGGAAATCGGTCGCGAGATCAATACCATCGGCTCCAAGGCCAACGATGCTACGGTGCAGCGGCTCGTGGTACAGATGAAGGATGAACTGGAGAAGATCAAGGAACAGACCATGAATGTGATCTAGAAAGTATGCGGGGGTACCTTTCGGCCGATTTTTACCAACAACATGACACCCTGACACTAGCGCAATTACTGCTGGGTTGCGAACTGGTGCACGAAAGTGAGGCTGGGCGCACCGCGGGGTTGATTGTGGAAACCGAAGCCTACCTATGGGGCGATCCGGCCTGCCATGCTTACCGCCGCCAGACGAAGCGCAACGCCGCCATGTTTGGACCGGCAGGTACCTTATACGTCTACCTGATATACGGGATGTACTACTGCGTCAATGTAGTAGGAGGGGCGGTAGGAGAGGGAGAAGCCGTACTGATCCGGGCATTGGAACCGACCGAAGGACTGGACCTGATGCAGGAACGGCGACAGCTCAATCCTAAAACGCTTCTGCCCCAAACCCGGAAAAAGGCCCTGACTGAAAAAGACCTGTGCAATGGTCCCGGCAAGCTGGTTCAGGCGATGGGGATCCGTCCCGTGCATAACGCGGTATCGCTGTCGGGTAGTGAAATCCAAATCACTGCACCGGTACTTTCTGATTTTGAAATGGTTACCACCACCCGCATCGGCATTACGCAGGGAACCGACCTGCCTTATCGTTTTTACATAAAAAATAATAAATACGTGAGTGTAAAATAGAAGAAAGCTATCAGCCAATGGCCATTAGCCTAAGAATTACTATTCTAATCATCAAAACTATTTAGAATGACAACTCAAAATAACATCCGGGTACTCGTGGTAGGCTGTGGTAATATGGGAGCTTCCCATGCGCAAGCCTACCAGTCCATCGACGGCTTCGAGATTTGCGGCATCGTCTCTACCGGCGATAGCAAAAACGTATTGAACGAAAAACTGGGAGGAGGGTACCCCCTTTTCTCTGATTATGCCGAAGCATTGGCCGCTACCGAACCCGACGCCGTTTGTATTTCTACCTACCCCGACACGCATGAGACGTTCGCCATCATGGCGCTTGAACAGGGATGCCATGTATTTATCGAAAAGCCCCTGGCCGATACCGTGGCGGGTGCCGAGCGGGTGGCGGAGGCTGCCCGGAAAGCAGATAAAAAAGTGGTGGTAGGTTATATACTACGGCACCATCCTTCCTGGGAGAAATTTGTGGAAATAGCGCAGGAAATGGGTAAACCGCTGGTAATGCGCATGAACCTGAACCAACAGAGCCACGGCCGCATGTGGACCGTGCACCGGAATCTGATGAAGAGCCTGAGCCCAATTGTGGATTGTGGCGTACACTACATCGATGTCATGTGCCAGATGACCCGGTCACAACCTACCCAGGTGACGGCAATCGGGGTACGAATGACGGACGACATTCCGACGACCAACTATAATTACGGTCAGTTGCAGATTAAGTTTGCCGATGGCTCGGTGGGTTGGTACGAAGCAGGCTGGGGTCCCATGATGAGCGAAACGGCTTTTTTTGTGAAGGATGTGATTGGCCCCAAAGGGTGTGTTTCTATCGTGGCGAAAGAGGCGGGTGGCAGTGGCAAATCCGATAACGTGGATGCCCATACGAAAACCGAATCGTTGCGCGTCCACCGTGCCGATCTGAATGCTGATGACCAGTTTGTACACGAAGATGAATGGATCAACCTCACCGATGAACCCGATCACCAGGAACTCTGCAATCGGGAGCAGCGCTATTTTCTTAAGTCAATTCGGGAAAATATCGATTTGACCGATCACGTGCAGGATGCGGTGAACAGTTTGCGGGTAGCCTTTGCCTGCGACGAATCCGTGCGGACGGGCGAAGTGGTGCGGCTGGATTCATAAGGTACCTTACCGGGTCAGTCTAAACCGAAAGACAGAGAATGTGTTCTTTGTCTTTTGGTTTTTTTAGTTTTTTTTAAGTGCAGGTTATATACTTTCCCCGGCTATTTCATTCCTTGAACGAACCTGTTCCCCAGAATGGGGAATTCTTCTACCACAGCCATGGGAATCTAGCAAGATAACATACCCCTACCTTACTAGTACGAATCGATGTTGTTGTCCTGGACGGTTAGCTACGATAGTTTGGTACCCAGTAAAGATCAAATTGGGCTTATTATAGATAACATATAATCGACCAAAGTAGCCATTTCATTTGTTTGTACTCAAAAAAGTAATAATTTTAAGCAAACAATTACAATTACTTCCTAGTTAGAACGGTGTAAGTAATTAGGCTTACCAGATTTGGGCACAATTTTGTTATGGTCGGATTGATGGTAGGGTAGGTAAATTGACTAAATTAACAAATGCCTCAATCCGTTTCTATTGTTTCGGGCGTATATGCAAACATGTGGTGCCTGAATACGATCAACACGACTCTCCCTTTCAAATAGCTCATATATCAATCCCTCGAAAGATTGATAGTCCTCTCTTTCTTTAAGCATACCCTGGTTGTTCATTCCAGCTACTAGCCATGCATCTTCTGTTCGAAGGTACTGTGCGCTGGCTGTGTTCATTCCCTTCGAATAGGGACGTTATGTTTCGTGTGCGTTTTTAGCTTAATAATTTTAGTAACCAAATCCAGCAAATGAGTAAAAACTTTTACATCGACTCTACCTAGTATTCTTCTTCTGCTGGCATTCCGGTTTTTCTATATCACCGGGCCGGGCATTCGATGCCGAAATAACCCCGCCTTTTCCGGCTGCTTTTACTCTCAGCAACCCCACTGCTTTGGTTGCTTCCTGCCTATTTGTCTTTACCCGTTTCATTTTCTATTCTAACCTTTTTAATCAATCACTATGCGAATGATCCCTATACTTTTTGGGTCGCTCAGAACTGGCTTACTGAGTTGCGCCCTGCTGCTACTGACCATCGGTAGCTATGCTTCCAGCCACCGGGAAGCTCCGCTTATTTCTCAGGACCCCCTGGCCGACAACACGGACGTATATGCCTTTAAGAGTCCCGATGATCCCAACATGATCACCATCATTGCGAACTACATTCCGTTTGAGTCGCCCGAAGGGGGACCCAACTATTACAATTTCGGCATGAATGTCCGCTATGAGATTCACATCAAGAATAAAACGACTACGGCCGGCGACGATATCACCTACCGTTTTACATTCTACCAGACCAACGAAGACCCTACTACTTTCTTTAACATCCGACTGGGTAAACAGAACCTCAAAACCACCTACAAGTGCGAAAAAAGCATGGACGGGGGCAAGACGTTTATGACGATCGTTGCCGATGGGATGGTCCCCCCAACAACATCGGCCCCCGGTCGATTGAAGGAGCGGCAGGCTTGAATACAACCTACGAGGCCCTGATGACTAATTCGATCATGACCGCTTCGTCTGGTGAAAAAGTATTCTGCGGGCCTGTGGACGATCCCTTCTTTGTGGATTTGGCTGGTGCATTTGATGTGGGTAACTTCCGTCCCGAGGGCAATTCGACCAACGCTCCCAAAGATGGGCTCAATCGTTTCAATGTACACACTATTGCGTTGAAGATTCCGGTCGGTATGCTCCAAAAGGATGGGAAAGACATTGGCCAGGCCAAAAACATTCTGGATGGCGACTATGTGATTGGCGTGTGGGCTTCGGCAAGCCGTCAGATGATCCAGACCATTAATAATGGCGGCGATATGTCGACCGATGGCAAATTTGTGCAGGTATCGCGCCTTGGCATGCCGCTTACCAACGAAGCGGTTATCCCCATCGGCATGAAAGACCGCTGGAATGCCACCAGCCCTTATGGAGGAGAGGACCTGCAAT
Source organism: Salmonirosea aquatica (assembly GCF_009296315.1). Classification (NCBI taxonomy): domain Bacteria; kingdom Pseudomonadati; phylum Bacteroidota; class Cytophagia; order Cytophagales; family Spirosomataceae; genus Salmonirosea; species Salmonirosea aquatica. The sequence goes on along the minus strand of NZ_WHLY01000002.1, from coordinate 814,528 downwards.
TTGCCAAGTACTTCACCAATCCCGAACTGGCATTGTACATGGATGATTCTCAGTTTGGTGGAGCGGTACCCTCACTGAATGCTCTGCGGATCCAGGCTAATTCACTCGGTTCTTTCGACTTCCGTAATGGCAAGCCCGGCTTATATCCTTTAAAAGGCAATCCCGCTTTGGACGGTACGGCGCTGGCCGAAGCGGCTTTTGGTGGTATATTATTACCTGACGCAAAAAGCCCCCGGGCGGTCGATTTATTACCTATCTTTTATACGGGGGTACCTAACCTGGCTCCCTATCAGTTAGCTACGGGCAAGGGTGGTAATCCACTGGCAGTAGGCAAGCCCTTCATTAACAACTTTTTGCCTACCCTGGGTGACATGTTGCGGCTCAATATGGCGGTGCCTGCTACGCCACGCAATGATCCTAAATTTAGTTCACTGGGCCTGGTGCAGGCCGCTGCACTGGGACTTACTGATCCCGCTTATAATACGGACGCTAAAATGCAGTTCATTCCAAACATGGATGGCTTCCCCAACGGACGCCGCCTCGAAGATGACGTGACGACTATTGAGTTGCAGGCTGTTTCGGGGGTAGTACTGGCTGCTGTGGGTTTGTGGTATGACGACTTCAAGCCTGGCGTGACAGCCAGTCCTGTGACTCCTCAGCTGGGCAGTGTGCTGGGCTTCACTGCCGGACCTACGATGAACGACACGCCATTGATGAGCACATTTCCTTACATGGCTAAGCCTTGGCGCGGGTTCGACTATCCACAAAAAGACAGATTCTGATATTCACTCTTACAAAATTGAGAACTATGAAAAATCTCTTATATTATATAGTGGGGCTTCTGGCGCTGGTCGTTCTTCAGCCCTCGTCAGCGGTTGCCTCTTCGCACCGGGAAGCGCCCCTTATTTCCAATGACCCGTTGGCCGACAATACCGACGTGTATGCCTTCAAAAGCCCTGCGAATCCAGATAATATCGTGCTAATTGCCAATTATATTCCGTTTGAGCACCCGGCTGGTGGCCCTAACTGGTACTCTTTCGGTGAGCATGTCCGGTACGAAATTCACGTAGATAATAACGCAGGTACCCCTGGTGGGGACATCATCTACCGGTTTATGTTTAAGCAGGAAAATCAGGATCCTACCACCTTTTTCAATATCCGTTTGGGTAAGGAAAACCTGAAAACTACCTATACCTGCGAACGCAGCATGGATGGCGGACGTACCTTTCAGATGATTATCTCCAATGGGATTGTACCTCCGCCGAATATCGGTCCCCGTTCCATCGAGAACAAGACGGTTGGCCTGGGGGCTGCCAATTATAATCAATTGGTCGAGAAATCGATCATGACGGCCAGTACGGGCGAGAAGGTGTTCGCCGGTCCCGTGGACGATCCGTTCTTCGTGGATCTGGGCATTTTTGATTTAGGAGCAGTTAGAGCTGATAATCCCCGTGATGCCGTGGCCAAATTCAACTGCCATTCTATCGTAATCGAGGTACCTGTATCGACTTTGCAAAAAGATCATAAGTCGTTGGCCGAAGCCAGGAATATTCTGGACGCTAATTATGTGATTGGTGTGTACGCCTCAGCCAGCCGCCAAATGATCAAAACACTTTATAATGGTGGTGATGTGGGCTACGATGGAGGATGGAAGCAAGTATCGCGGCTAGGCATGCCCCTGACTAATGAAGCCATCATTCCCATCGGCATGAAAGACCGCTGGAATGCGACGCTACCTACCAACGATTTGCAGTTTGCTCAGTACTTCTCGAATCCCGAGCTGGCACTGTATATGGATGATTCCCAGTTCGGTGGAGCTGTGCCAGGTCTTGCTCCCTTGCGTATTCAGACCAAGTCGCTAGGAACATTCGACTTCCGTAACGGCAAGCCCGGCCTTTTCCCTTTGAAAGGAAACGCGGCATTGGATGGAACGGCGCTCTCCGAAGCCAATTTTGGAGGTATCCTGCTACCTGACAACAAGAGTCCTCGGGCGGTGGATTTGCTGCCAATCTTTTATACGGGGGTACCTAACATACCTCCTTACCAGCTGGCAACAGGTAAGCCGGCAGGCAATCCACTGGCAGCCGGTAAGCCATTCATCAATAACTTCCTCCCTTCACTGGGCGACTGGTTGCGGTTGAATATGGCGGTACCTGCTACGCCGCGGAATGATCCCAAATTCAGCTCACTGGGTTTGGTGCAGGCCGCTGCGCTGGGCCTTACCGACCCGATGTACAATGCTACCAAGGATTTGCAGTTTATTCCTAACATGGATGGCTTTCCCAACGGACGCCGTCTGGAGGATGACGTAACTACCATCGAATTGCAGGCAGTAGGTGGCGTCGTGTTGGCCGCAATTGGACTCTGGTACGACGACTACACAGTAGGTGGAAATCCCGTAACCGCCCAATTAGGGAATGTACTCGGTTTCAAAGCGGGTCCCGTAAAGAACGACACTACGTTGAAGGCCGTTTTCCCCTACGAACAGAATCCCTGGAGAGGTTTCCGTGGCCCAAGCTACGAAGGTAAAAAAATAGACGTACCTACGCCCCCCAGTACTGCATTCGCTGTTAAAGTGCTACGGTTTGCTTGTACCAATGGAGACATTGAGTTTGCAACTGATAATGCTGCCGCGGGACGTACCGTCGAGTATTCAGCTGCCGGTGTAACGCCCTGGACAACCAATCCCCGCCAGCGTGTCGAGCAGGAATTATTCTGGGATAATAACAGTAGCGGCGTACTGAATATCAAAGCCCGTTACGTAGGCGATCCCGGTTCGGAAGTTTCTATGCAATATGATTTTCGTAAGCAGTGCAGCCAGGCTCGTATCGCTTACGAATCTCCCGAAAAAGTCTCGCCTTTCTCGGTGACTGTATTGGGGAATCCTACTACGAACGATCGGGTAACCGTAGAAGTGAAAGGGGTAGCCGGGCAAACCATGCAGATGGGGCTGGCTAACAGCCAGGGCCAGATCATGACCCAGCAGACTTTCCAGGCTACGGGTGATGTGGAGCAGCGCAGTATGAAGCTCGGCCGTCAACCTGGTATTTACTTCATAAAAGTGTCTACTCCTACCGATAGCCGGACCATTAAGTTGCTTCGTCAGTAACAGAATAAATAAATTCGGGTACCTCAAGGTACCTGAGTACAATTAGATTAGCCGGAGATGAATAGGCACATCGGAAAACCTTTGGTATCCGTCTATTCCTCTCCGGCAATTCATGGATAACAGAATAAAAATCAGTTCAATGATGGCAATGCATCTTACTAAATTCAGAGGGGTACCCGGCCGAATAGGGGTAGTTCTACTTTTAATTAGCGTACTGGTGGCTTGTAAAGACACAGGTAAGTCGGATGAGGGTTCGGCATCTTCTACAACTTCAATGGAAATCCCTCCCCTTTTTCAACGCAAGGGTGAGCTGGCTACGGCGGTAGAATGGCCCAAGACTGTGGCAAAGGTGGATGAGCTGAAGCAGATAATCGCCAAAAATCCCGGCGAAGTGAAACCCCGTTTGCAACTTGCTACCATCTACATGGCCGAGGCCCGCATCACCGGAGAACACCCGTACTATTATCCGGCGGTGTTGAAAATTCTGGATGGGGTGCTCAGCATCGATCCTCGGAATTTTGAGGCAACCACCTTTAAGGCGTCCGTAAAAATGTCGCAGCACCAGTTTTCCGAAGCGCGCCAACTAGCCGAACAAGCCCGGAAGATCAATCCCAACAATGCCTATGTATATGGTGTTCTGGTGGATGCCAATGTAGAATTGGGCGATTACGAAGAAGCTGTGGCAGTATCGGATAAGATGCAGGCGCTCAAGCCTTCCCTCGAATCATATTCGCGGGCCTCGTACCTGCGGGAGATTTACGGAAACTACCCCAGCTCGATAGAAGCCATGAAGCTTGCCGTACAGGCGGGACTCCCTGGCTCGGAACCTTACTGCTGGAGTAAGAACACACTGGCGCATTTATATATCGTGACCGGACAGCTTGACAAGGCGGAGAATGAGTACGCCGAGATTCTGGCCGTTCGTCCCAGCTATGCTTTTGCAATGGGCGGTCAGGCAAAAGTGCAGACCTTGCGAAAACAATATGACAAGGCACTGACTACCCTGAACAAGGCCACAGCCATTCTGCCAGAGTTTTCATTCCACGAGCAAATGGCCGAAATTTATGCCTTACAGGGAAACAAGGAAAAAGCTGCTGAAAAGTATGCGGAGGTAGTGACCATGCTGGACGAAGATGCTCAGTCGGGTCATGCTGTTGATCTGGAACTATGCAAACTGTATACCAAGACGGGGCAACTGGATTCGGCCGCTTTTTACGGACAAAAGGAATTCGCCAGGCGTCCAAATAACATTGATGTGAATCATGCATTAGCGACGGTAGCCTTCCAGCAGAATAATATGAAGAAAGCCCAGGAGTACATCAAGACCGCCATGCGCACGGGAAGCAAAGATCCCGAACTACTACAACAGGCTAGTCAGATTGCGCTGGCAATGGGCAATGTGGACGAAAGCAAAAAACTAATTTCCGAAGCTAAAAAAGTGAATCCGCTCACTGTTCTGTAAACTAAGGCAGACTAGGCAAAAAGTTTTAAGAAATCCCCTGCGCAGCCAATCAGCGGCGCAGGGGATTTTTGGTAAGATAGCTCAGGCAACGGTTACAGCCGCTGGGTTCTGTCTTTTTTATTGTATGCTACAAAAAACTATATTTGCTAATCCAGGGGCGGTCAACGTGCCTGGCCCGAATCAGTCAAGAATCGTCGACACGCTCCCTATTGTTGAATATGGTATGAAAAAAATTTTGGTAATCGGAATGGGAAAAGTTGGTTTGCTGGTAGGTACCCTGCTCAGCAAGCAGTTCGAGGTTACGGGGATGGACAAGCATCTACCCGGTGTGACCTTGGACTTTCCCGTTCTAACAGCCGATGTGACCCATTTATCCGAACTTCGGGCAAATATGGAAGGCTATGATGCGGTCGTCTCGTGTATGCCGTATAATCTCAATCTTCCCATTGCCACAACGGCTTACGAATTAGGTATTCACTATTTTGACCTAACCGAAGATGTACCTACCACAGCCGCTATCCGGGAAATGGCCCGTGACAGCCAGGGAGTCATGGCTCCGCAGTGTGGCCTGGCACCCGGTTTCATCGGCATTGTGGGAGCTGACCTGGCGGGAAAGTTTACCAAACTACGTGACATTGAACTTCGGGTAGGGGCCCTGCCGCGCTACCCGAACGGCCTGATGGGCTACTCGTTTACCTGGTCGCCGGCGGGGGTAATCAATGAGTACATCAATGACGCGGAAGTAATCCATAATGGTACCCGCAAAACGGTTTCTTCGCTGGATGGCATCGAAGTGATCAACATCGAAGGACAGGAGTTTGAAGCCTTTACAACCTCAGGAGGACTGGGTACCATGTGCGAAACGTACGAGGGAAGAGTCGATACACTCAATTACAAAACCATTCGTTATCCCGGTCATGCCAGTCTGATGCGATTCATGCTATATGAATTGATCCTGAAAAATAAGCGGGAACTCATTGAGCAAATTCTGACCGAGGCCAAGCCGCCTGTACAAGAGGACGTCGTGTATGTGTATGCGGTGGTGGAAGGCTGGAAGGGGAATCACCTGGAACGTGAGGAATTCTACCGCGCCTACCATCCCATTCAAATCGACGGTCAACACTGGCGGGCTATTTCATGGACCACCGCCGCATCCATTGCGGCAGTGGTGGAGATGGTAGCTGCTGGCAGTTTACCCCAGCGCGGTTTTATTCGTCAGGAGGACATACCCCTGGATAAATTTCTGGATACGACGAATGGATCGTTCTACCATACTCAGGGTTGATGAACCATCAGGTCCCAATTGAAACAAGATGAAAGAATTTCTTAGAGAACTTACCATACAAGCGGACAACCCTGGGGTAAGTACCGGACAAAATCAGTGGGCAGGACATGGAAAGGTTCTCGAATCCTATTCGCCAGTCGACGGACACTGTATTGCAAATACGCAGGTAGCCAGCCGCGAGGACTACGATGCGGTGATCCGGCAGGCTCAGGTCGCTTTTGAAGTATGGCGCTTGAAACCCGCACCTCTTCGGGGTGATATAGTGCGCCAGATGGGCCAGCAATTCCGGCAGCATAAACAAGCTCTCGGCCAATTGGTCAGTTATGAAATGGGCAAGAGCCTACAGGAGGGGCTGGGTGAAGTACAGGAAATCATTGACATCTGTGATTTTGCTGTTGGTCTTTCGCGCCAGTTGTACGGTCTTACCATGCAAAGCGAGCGCCCCGACCACCGTATGTACGAACAGTGGCACCCACTGGGCGTGGTAGGTATTATTTCCGCCTTCAACTTTCCTGTGGCTGTCTGGTCGTGGAATGCCATGATTGCCTGGGTTTGTGGGGATGTATGCGTGTGGAAACCTTCGGAGAAGACCCCATTGACGGGTATCGCGTGTCAGAATATTATCCGGGAGGTACTGCGAAACAATGAAGTTCCCGAAGGCGTATCCTGCCTGGTGTTGGGTGGTCGTGAACCTGGGGAATGGATTGCCAGTGATGCGCGGGTGGCGTTGGTTTCGGCTACAGGAAGTACCCGCATGGGAAAGGCCGTAGCCGAAGCAACCGGGCGGCGGCTAGGCCGCTGTCTGCTGGAACTCGGAGGGAACAATGCCATTATCATTACCCCCGAGGCCGACCTTGCCGTAGCTGTTCCCGCCATCGTGTTCGGGGCAGTAGGTACGGCTGGTCAGCGTTGCACGAGTACGCGCAGGCTTATTGTACACGAAAAAATCTACGAGGATTTGAAGCAACGGCTTCAAAAAGCTTATACTCAGCTCCGGATTGGTGATCCCATGGAAGCGACCCACCACGTAGGGCCCCTCATTGACCAACAGGCCGTAGACGACTATCAGGCCGCATTAGAAACTATCAAAGCCCAGGGGGGTACCTTTGTTATTGAGCCGGGTACCCTGACAGGATCCGGATACGAGTCAGGTTGTTATGTTCGACCCTGTGTAGCTGAGGTGGAGAATCACTGGGATATCGTGCAGCGGGAAACTTTCGCTCCCATTCTGTATTTGATCAAATATGCCACGCTGGAAGAGGCAATCGCCTTACAGAACGGGGTACCCCAAGGACTTTCATCGGCCATCTTTACTCTCAACATGCGGGAAGCCGAACGATTTTTGTCGGCAGCGGGTAGTGACTGCGGCATCGCAAATGTCAACATAGGTACCTCGGGGGCCGAAATCGGAGGAGCATTCGGGGGCGAAAAAGAAACCGGCGGGGGACGCGAATCGGGATCGGATGCCTGGAAAACCTATATGCGCCGACAGACCAATACGATCAATTTCGGGCATTCTCTGCCGTTGGCCCAAGGGATTACGTTTGAATTATAGGGTGATTTTCGGTAAATAAGTGAAAGCTTGACTCCAACGGGAGGTATATTTATTATTTTTGTGAATAATTTCAACACCACCTACCCCACAAGCATAACAATTTCCATTGCATGAATGAATTGAGCAATAAAAAATTCAGCTTATCTACCGCGCAGGTGTCATCAAATATGGCCGATGAGGTAGTTATCCTGAACCACGACAAAGGTATGTACTACGGTTTGAGTGAAGTAGGTGCTTTAGTATGGAGCGCCCTTGAAAGCGGCCCGAAATCCTTTGACGAACTTTGCGAGCTGGTAATGAATGAATACGAAGTTGACCGCGTAAACTGCGAGGAGGATATAGCGGCGTTGCTTGATGAACTGCTACGTGAAAAATTAGTAGTCGATGAAGCCTAACGCAGCCGAATGAGTGAGCTGGTAGAACATGGACTGGAACAAGATACGAAAACTCAGCAGCAGGCAGTGGCTCTTACTGGGGAAAGCCATGGTAGTTCTACTCGTTATTAAAGCGAGCCTGCGGTTCCTTTCTTTTAACCAGTTCAAAAAAGCCTACGCATATACCCTACGGGTACGGCAAGCGGGTGTTTATCCAAAACAATACATAGCCGATGCGGCGTGGGCCGTGCAGACGGCAGCGTTTAGATTACCCTTTGCATTGACCTGCCTACCCCAGGCCCTGGCTTTAAAATATATCCTTCGGTGTGATCCGGATATGCCATTACACATTGGCGTGCAGACAGCGGCCCCCCAAGGATTCGAGGCCCATGCCTGGGTCGAGAAGGATGGGCATATTGTCATTGGCGCTTGGCCTGAAGAAACAAACTACCGGCCCATTTGGGTATGGCAGTAATTACCAAGAAAAGGAATTATGCCCTTGTACCGTGCTTTCGAGCTGACCATTGCTTCCGATATCCTACTCCCCGAATTGATTTCCTTACCGGAAAACGGTAATTCTATCCCGGACATTCATATTGTCCGGTCAGCGATCACGTTTCCGTCCATGGAACAAACCGCTATTCATAGGCGAGGCGTCATGGCGCGAAGTGGGACGGGTTCGGATGGGTCGATCTGCTTGCAATGGGAAGGCATAGCGAGCTTCCGGGCGGTTGGTGGCCATACCCTTTATGTCGATTCTTATACAGAGGATTTCGCTCTTCTCAGTCTTTTTACAGTTAGTGAGGCGCTGGGATGTGTCCTTTTCCAGCGAGGATTGCTACTGCTACATGCCAGCTCGGTACAAGTAGGCCAGGAAGCTTTTTGCTTCATGGGCGAGCCGGGGGCGGGTAAGTCTACTACTGCATCGGCCTTTGTCAAACAAGGAGCTCAACTACTCAGCGATGACCTCACGGCCATTGCATTTGACAAAAAGAATCAGCCTTTTGTACTACCGGCTTATCCTCAATTGAAAATATGGGGAAATACAGTACAAGGACTGGGGCTAGATTCGGCTCGATTGGTCCCCGTTAGCGAAGGCATCAATAAGTTTGCCATGGTACCTGATATGGATTTTCCAAGTAAACCCGTTCCGGTGGCGCAAATCTATTTTCTTCATAAGGCACGTAATCGTTCTGCCCTACAGGCCGTACAACCTACCGAAGCTCCAGTCGAGTTGGTCAGGCATTTTCCTTTGGCTACCCACCTCCTTACTGGGAAAGCCCTGCAGCGGCATTTCATGCAAAGCATTTGGTGTGCTTCGGCGGCCTCTATATGGCGGTTGCGCCGCCCCAAGGACTTTGCCTCGCTGGAGGAGTGGGTGCTGTCTAATGCGACGAAAGTATAATGGAAAAACGCAGCGTAGGTTTTTCGCCAGAACTATCTCTACTGATCTCAACCAGCATAGACCTGCCTTTGGACGAGCAGGAAATGAGGTCAGTTAGAAGCGATCGGTTGTTGGCTCTTGCACGTTGGCATAATGTCCGGCCTCAACTGTTCTCGTTGGTACAAGGGAAAAATGAAAGTTGGGTTTCTGAGCTTAGACAAGAATGTTTGGACATTACAGTGTCCAATCTCATCAACACGCAGGAGACAATTCGAGTGGCCAAAATACTGGAGGAAAACCAGATTCCGGTATATGCCTATAAGGGATGCGTCTGGGCCGAATGGTTATATGGACAAGTCGGGAAACGGGAGTTCGGTGATATTGATATGTTGGTGGGTGTGGATAAATACCAATCTGCGTTGGACCTCGTTACAAAGGCGGGTTTTTCTGCCGACCCTTATCGGATATATTTATTGAATGGTTCGCCTACTTTGCGAGACGCATTTCTGCGCACAGATTATCATGTGCCCATGTTAAGAAAAGTTACGGGTAGTTCCCTGGAATTTACATTGGAAATGCATTGGAAAGTATCCTATCCCAGATTGGGTTTTCATTTTCCTTCCTCAGAATGGTCTACATTCGAATTGTTTCATCGAATTCAGAACGAATCCCTTCGTAGTTTTTCAAATGAATATCAATTCTTGCTTTTGCTAATGCACCACGGAGGCAAAGAACGCTGGTTGAAGTTGAAATATATTGCTGATTTTGCAACCTATCTTTCAAGATACGGGCATGAAACCGATTGGGAAGTAATCAATGAGATGGCTCAGAAGAAGGGAATCCAAAAATTGGTGGAACATAGTCTGGGAGTCTTGAGAGGCCTGGGTTTGGAATGGAAAAAAGAATGGCCTGACGTCACGCCCAAAACCTTATCAAGCAGTGTTCTGAAGGAGTGGGAAAATATGCCTAAGAATCCTAAGAACTCGACATGGGCATATTTTCGCCACGCTCTGACCATGCGCGATACTTTGTTGGATCGCTTAAAGGTTGGCAAACTGCATCTAAGTTATGCTTCCGAATTTAGCCTTCTATACCATAAGGCATTGTGGTATTTGAAAAATGAATAGCTCATATAAATAAAGAGGCCAGTTTCTTAAACTGGCCTCTTTATTTATATGAAAAGTGTGATTTACACTTTTGGCTCACCGCCTTCTACTTCGGTTTCCACCACCACATCACCAGCCTGTTCGTTGGTTTCGTGCGCTTGCTTTACTGCCTCATCATGGATGGCGGCTTCCTCACGCGAGCGACGGTTAACATAAGCCTGGTAGTTGGTTTCTTTCTCATAAGGCCGCTTACCTATCAATCGTTCAAGGTCACTTTGGAACAGGATTTCCTTTTCCAGAAGTTCCTGGGCGATCACTTCCAACGCTTCGCGTTTGTCACGCAGCATGGACATCACATGCTGGTAGGCTTTGTCAACCAGCAGGCGTACTTCATGGTCGATTTTCTCAGCAGTAGCATCCGAGTAGGGCTTGGTAAATGAATAGTCCGACTGTTTGGAATCGTAAAACGATATATTTCCAATCTTATCATTCATACCATACATAGTAACCATGCTGTAGGCCACTTTGGTAACGCGCTCCAGATCACTGAGGGCACCCGTGGATATTTTTCCAAAGACCACATCCTCCGCCGCACGACCACCCAGTGTCATGCACATCTCATCGAATAGTTGCTCAGTGCGGTACAAGTACTGCTCTCGGGGTAGGTATTGGGCGTATCCCAAAGCAGCTACGCCACGAGGAACAATCGTCACTTTCACCAAAGGATCGGCGTGTTCCAGGAACCAACCTGCCACAGCGTGACCAGCTTCATGATAGGCCACAATCTGCTTCTCTTCGGGAGAAATCAATTTGTTTTTCTTTTCCAAACCACCAATCACGCGATCCATGGCATCCTGAAAGTCCTGCATGGTCACACTATCCCGATCGCGCCGGGCGGCGATGAGGGCCGCTTCGTTACATACGTTGGCAATTTCGGCTCCAGCAAAACCGGGCGTCTGAGCAGCCAATTTCTGAATATCCACATCTTCCGAGATTTTGATCGGCTTAAGGTGTACCTTGAAGATCGCTTCCCGGCCAATAACGTCAGGTTTGTCTACAGATATCTGACGGTCAAAACGACCGGGACGTAGCAAAGCTGAATCAAGTACATCAGGACGGTTGGTGGCGGCCACAATGATAATACCTGAATCCGTGGCAAAGCCGTCCATTTCTACCAAAAGTGAATTCAGCGTATTTTCCCGTTCGTCGTTTGAACCCGGCATACCACCCCGGCCACGTGAGCGACCAACGGCGTCGATTTCATCGATAAATATGATACAGGGAGCCTTCTCTTTGGCTTGCTTAAACAGGTCACGTACCCGAGCGGCACCTACCCCCACAAACATTTCGACAAAGTCGGAACCTGAAAGCGAAAAGAAAGGTACTTCCGCTTCACCCGCTACGGCTTTGGCCAGGAGGGTTTTACCGGTACCGGGAGGTCCCACTAACAAAGCGCCTTTCGGAATTTTGGCCCCTAATTTCTTGAATTTGTCAGGACTTTTCAGATAGTCTACGATCTCCTTGATTTCTTCTTTGGCTTCATCAAGGCCTGCTACATCGTTGAAGGTGATCTTGACTTTGTTTTCGGCATCGAACAATGTAGCCCGGGACCGACCGATGTTAAAAATCTGACCTCCTGGTCCTACGCCTCCCGACATACGGCCCAGCAGGAAATACATCACCAGAATCATGACAATGAAAAAGCCCCAGGTACCTATAAACCCGGTCCAATCGTTTCGGGTATCAATTTTGTATTCGACTTTATCACCGTCAGGGACGGCCTCCTGCATTTTCTCGAGATCTTTCTTGAAAGTTTCCGCCGAAGTGACCTGGAACTGGTAGTGCGGACTGGCCTCGCCTCCGAAGTAATTGTTCTCCTTGGAAATAACCTGGTATTTATCCTTTCTAAGGGCTTCTGGTTTGAGGGTAACCTCCACAGACTTGTCGTTGACGATAGTCACGCGGGCCACTTCCTTATCGGCCACCATTTTCTCAAACCGCTTTTGGGTAATTTCACGGAGTGAGGACGATCTGTTCAGGTATGTTATTCCCAGAATCGTAGCAATGAGGGCGGCAATGATCCAACCCTGATAGCCCCGTTGCGGACTTTTAGGATTCAAGGGATTTCTTTTGTTATCGTTATCAGACATTATAAAGGGTCATTAGTAGAAATTTGAAAGTAAAACGAATTCTGCCTGTTTAATGTTCAAACGAACCGGCTCAGGCTGCCGACTCCTCGATGAGGGTAAGATCGGCATCTCCCCACAATTCCTCAAGATCATAATATTTCCGACGATCTTTCTTGAATACGTGGGCTACGACATCAACATAATCGATCAAAATCCACTCACGGTTTGTTTTTCCCTCTTTATGCCAGGGATTTTCCTCAACGGCTTTATACACTTCGTGTTCCACCGAATCGGCAATGGCATCGATTTGGGTATCAGAGGTACCCGAGCATATAACAAAAAAATCGGCAATGGCATTTTTAACTTTGCGGAGATCGAGGATGGCAACTTCCTGCCCTTTCTTTTCCATCATACCTTTCGCCACTAACTGGCAGAGGTCTTGTGAAGATACTTCTTTATTTTTGCGTTGTTTCATGCGATGTGATTACCCGTGACTGGCCGAAATGGAATAGCCGCATTTCGCCTCTAATAAAAGTATAAAATATTTTAAAAAAAGTGTACGATCCTTGTGTTAAAACTCTCTTTATCGGGAAAAAGATTATTTATCTGCCAACTTGTCATTCTACCAACGACATAGCGGCTGAATTAGTGCGCAAGGAAAACCTTTCAGAAGGTACCCTTGTCATTACTGACTCACAAACCGCGGGCCGGGGTCAGCGCGGCGCAAGCTGGGTTACTTCACAAGGACAAAATTTTACATTTTCGCTCATTCTGCGCCCTACTTTTCTCGCGCCTGGAGAGCAATTTCTGTTAAGTCAGGCAATATCGCTAGGTGTGAGGGATTTTGTATCAAGTATTACGGAAGATATACAAATCAAATGGCCTAATGATTTGTATATCAATGATTTTAAACTAGGTGGGATTCTGATTGAAAGTACATGGCAAGGGGCGCGCATGGCTCACGCTGTGGTAGGGATTGGCCTGAATATCAACCAGACACATTTTGAGTCAAGTATAGGTTCCGTTACCAAAGGTACCCCGCAACGGGCGACCTCACTGCGCCTGGAAACAGGGCAGTGCTTCGAACTGGCCGCACAACTGCCCCACCTCCTGCAGGCTCTAGAACATACCTACCTTCGGCTACGTGGGGGTAGGTATGAGGCCATCAGAAATGACTATCAATCAGCGCTGCTGGGCTATGGGGAGAAAAGGCTGTTTCGCGGGAAGGATGGGCGGATATTTGAAGGAACGGTCACTGGTGTGACTGCTTTGGGCAAACTATGCATTAGGCATGCCGATGGGGTACAGCTCGAATATGATATCAAGGAAGTGGAGTGGTTGTGGCCCGACCAGTACTCCAGCCAAGAAACGCCATGACCAGGGCGCAGATTCCTAACCCCAGTGACTCTCGAGCCAGTTCGATATTGAGGCTTTTCATAGCGAGATCACCAAAAAAGATTCCTTCGAAGGCAGGAGGCCATTGTAAGACTGCGCCCACTGCGTAGACGGCTGCCATAATATAAAATACCCAGGCGGGCCAAAGCTCACGATAGGCCATATAGCACCCCAACGCCGCCGCCGAGTATACGGGAATCCAAATCTGTGGATCGGGATCGTTGAATTGAAAATAAGAAAAAAGTAAAAAAACTAACCCGAAAATAATAGCTACGATTTTCATACGTACCAGCGGCGAAACGAGATAGACAATTGGGAGTTGGCCCTTTTTTATAGAAGCCAAAAAATGAGCCAAATTACTTATTGGCAGGTGAAAAATACAAAAAGCGGAAACAGGTGGCCTGTCTCCGCTTTGATGTATGTGTACAGTATGCTACTTCTGCTTCACGATTTTGTGGGTACGGCGCCCGTTGGGCGTATCGAGCGTACAAATATACACGCCGCTTGGCAGCGTTTCAGATTCGAAAGTAACCCGGTGCGTCCCACCGTCTTGCTTTTGGTCTTTGAGCAATCTCGATATTACCACACCCCGTACATCCAGGATGTTAATACTGACCGTAGAGGTTTCGGGAATCGTATATTCGATTAACGTATTTTGTGCAAAGGGATTTGGGTAGGCTCCCAGAGTAAACACATTTTCTTCCCAAGCAGTAAGGTTAATGTCCACAGCCTGGCAGGCAGCGATAGAAGCTTCAAACACCGCGCCTGGCTTTACTTCGAAGCCGGGAGTAAGTGTTACCGACTGTCCCGCACGGTAGGCAGTTTCGGCGGATTGAACCAGGTTAGAAGCAGTGAGGTGCTCACTGGCCTGTTCTACTATTTTTGCCCCTGAGACTGGCGCGGTAAGCGTTATGGAAGTAGGACATGAGTCCTGAGCCTGCGAAAGGGTAGTCAGCAGAGTTAAGGCACCGACCAATACTAAAGTAGATTTTTTCATCACGAAACGTCTGTTCAGTAGGTGAATTTTACGAACACAGAATCACTCCTAATCGAGTAATTTGTCCAAATATAAAATTTAAGAATTACAATGACTAGGGGAGCCGTCTAAAATATTGGAAAACTTATCAAACGGGTACTTTTTTCAAAGCAGAGGACCTGCTGTCTGAAAAAGATTATGGGCTGGTTTCTCCGCAGTATTGGCTACGGGCTGCTGTAGCTTCGCTAAAACCCAATCGTTCGGCCTGCCTGAAGCTCGTGCAGCCCAACTCATGTTCACCGCTCTCCCATTGACTCAGACCAAGGGCATAGTGAGCTTTTCCGAAGGTAGGATCATAGCGGGTTGACTGTCGGAAAGCCAGGGTAGCCTTTGCATATTCTTTTTCGCGGTAGTACAGATTACCCAGGTTGTACCAAGCCAGTACGTTTTCCTCGTCAAGGAGGGTAGCTTTCTCAAAATCCTGAATGGCCTTTGGTGTTTGGTCCAGCAAAGCGTACACTTGTCCCCGGTTGAGGTAGATATCCGCGGTATCAGGAGCTAGGTGAGCGGCGCGGTTGTAGTCGCTGAGTGCCGAGTCGAGGCGATTTTGTGCCGTGTAGAGCAAGGCCCGATTCAGGTAGGGGGCATAAAACTGAGGGTCAATCCGAATCGCTTGCCCATAGTCGAGCAAGGCGTTGGGATATTCCTTGAGTTCAAAATAGGCTACCCCCCGGGAGTTGAAGGCATCGGCATTCCGCAAATCTTTCTCAATCGCCTGATTAATGTACCCGATGCCTTCGCGTAGTTTTCCCTCGCGCAGCAGGGCTTTTCCTTTGTTCAGAAAAGCTTCTGATGAATCCGAACAGGCGGAAAGCAGAAAACCGGAACAGAAAAGAATAAGAACGAATGAAAGTGATTTTTGAAAAGAAGCGTGCTGCATCATGGTTGGCCTGACTGGAAGGTACTTGTGGGAGATTTTAGTCCCAAAAAAGTGATAGTCCGTTATTATTCAGGTAGTAAAGAGGTGAATGAGGCCTGGGTCTGGATTCAAAACCTAACCTGCCCGGAAGTGATCGCTGCAAAAGTACGGCACAAAGCTGTGCGAATGGTTTCTTTTTGTCAAGAAAAAGTCATTACCTTTGCAGAGGCAAATCGGAACTACCAGCTCCTGCCGAATCCCCCAGGTCCTGACCGAAGCAAGGGTAGGTGGTCGTAGCGGTGAGATTCTCGGTTTGCCTTTTTTTGTTTCTTTTCCTGACAAAAAATCTCCTTCCTTTCGGTCTTCCGCTGCTTTCCCTACTTTTGCGGATAATAATCTCCAAAACCTAATCAATTTTACTGACATGAAATTCTTCATAGATACGGCCAATCTGTCCGAAATCAAGGAGGCCCATTCCTTAGGGGTACTCGACGGAGTCACCACGAATCCTTCTCTGATGGCTAAGGAGGGTATTACCGGCAAGGACAACATCATGCGTCATTATAAGGCGATCTGCGACCTGGTGGATGGTGATGTGAGCGCCGAAGTTATTTCAACCGATTTTGACGGTATTGTCCGCGAAGGCGAAGAGCTGATCGAAATAGATGATAAGATCGTCGTGAAGGTACCTATGATCAAAGACGGCGTGAAAGCGCTCAAATATTTTTCCAATAAAGGTATCCGTACCAACTGTACCCTGGTTTTCTCGGGTGGGCAGGCTCTGTTGGCCGCCAAAGCCGGCGCTACCTATGTGTCACCGTTCATTGGCCGCCTTGATGACATCGCTACCGATGGTGTGGCGCTTATCGAGCAGATCGTGACCATCTACCGCAACTACAACTACGAAACCCAGGTTTTGGCGGCTTCTATCCGTCACCCCATGCACATCATGCAGTGCGCTGAAATCGGTGCAGACGTGATGACAGGGCCCCTTAGCGCCATTCTGGCGTTATTGAAGCATCCGCTCACCGACAGTGGCCTTGAGAAATTTTTGGCCGATTACAAGAAGGGAAATCAATAGTTGTACAAGCCGTTTTCCGGGCGATTCGCTAAGGCAGGCATCAGCGGTTGATGGACACGATTCTTTGCTTTCCAGCCAATCGGGTAAACAAATCCATGCAAAAATTTCAATGAGATGACCATTTCTTCCGAACCCGTAGTTTCGCTGGAACATGCGGATATTTACCAGGGAGATAAGCCTATTCTTGCCGATGTGAATTTCCAGATCGACAAGGGGGAGTTTGTGTTCCTGATCGGGCGAACCGGCAGCGGGAAAAGTTCACTACTCAAGACCCTCTACGCCGACCTGTGGCTCCAGACCGGGTCGGCTAAGGTAGCTGGGTATGAACTGCACAAGATCAAACGCTCCGACGTACCCTTTCTGCGGCGGCGCATCGGTATCGTTTTTCAGGATTTTCAGCTGCTTACCGATCGCTCGGTAGAGGAAAATCTGACTTTTGTGCTACGCGCTACGGGTTGGAAAGAAAAGGCGGACATTGCCCGGCGCATTTCCGAGGTGCTGATGCAGGTGGGGTTAGGTACATCACCCAAGAAAATGCCGCATCAGCTCTCAGGCGGCGAGCAGCAACGGGTAGTTATTGCCCGTGCCATGCTCAACGAGCCCCAGATTCTGATTGCCGACGAACCTACCGGGAACCTCGATCCCGATGTCAGCGATCAGATTATGCAGGTATTCAAAACCATCAACAGTGCAGGTACGGCTGTACTGATGGCAACCCACGATTATGATCTGCTGAAAAACCATCCCGCCCGAATTATTCGATGTGAAGGCGGTAAAGTGAAGGAGTCCTGAGTTCTGTCGATCTACCTTTTCTGTCAGGATGTGGCCGAATAAAAACGATCGAAGTAGTCTTGGATAGAGCAGAAAGTATCGTTTGCCGATTCGATAATCTCCTCCGCACTAAGGGGAAAAAGCTTAACATGGGATTCGCACTGGGATCGGAATTCTTTCCAACCCTCCGTGCCTGAACCGCCGGTGCCGGCAAAAAAACGTCCTCCGCGCAGGGGAGTTACCCCGATTGTCTTTGAAATCTGCCGGCTGATGACTTTCCCGCCCAGTTTAGATCCTTCCAGAACATACAGGGTACCTAGTGCTTTGGCCGTAGAAGGTTGCTGCTGACGGGGCGGCGGGCAAAGCAGGATGGAAGGATCAAAGGTACCCGTCAGATCACGGATATCCTCAACGGCTAATGAAGCGCGGAAATCAATTGAAAAATTGATTCTATTATTTTTTAGTGCTTCCAGTAGCATGGCCTCAAACGGTGCAAAAGCACCATAGAATGCGTACAGAATACGTGTGTAGGCCTCCACGTTAAGCGACGGACTCATCAACAGACGGCTTATATCAGTGGCTTCCAAAGCCTGATGGTGGTACTGGGTACTCCTCTTCAATAAGGCGAGGAATTCGTTTTCTCCCGGCCTCGTTTCCTGCAAGGCCGCATGCGTGGGTCCGTTCATGATTCCTTGATTCTCGCTTTTGGAAAGAGCAACTGAAACTCTGTTCCCTGCCCCAGTTCGCTGTCGACCCAAATATACCCTTCGTGGTTCATCATTACTTTTTTACAGATGGCCAATCCAATTCCTGTGCCTTCTTTATGGCCGCTGGTGTCGTTATTGAGACGTTTGAAAAGTTTAAAAATGATATCCCGATAATCACGATTGAAGCCAACTCCGTTATCCTTCACCGATACCGCCAGATATTGGTCGAATCCGATGCCTGATTCCAGAAGCGCTTCTGCGGTCGGAACGGTACTGCGCACTGTAATGTATAGTGCTTCATCGGGCTTACTAAACTTGAGAGCATTGTCGATCAGATTTAGCATCAATTGCTTCAGCTGAAATTGAACTCCCCGAATGGTGGGTAGGTGCTCGTAGTGGATGAACCCCTTTTGAGAACGGATAGCCTGATCCTTTTCCCGGATAATATCGGCCAGTAACCTGTTCAGATCCACAGGCTCAATCAGTTCATTTTGGGAAGAAATGTGGGAGTAGGCCGAAACATCATCTAGTAATTTTTGCATCCGCATGGCCGAATTGTGCATTCGGTTAATCGAGTCCAGCAGTGATTCCGTCAAGCTCTGGGCTTCGCGGCTAAGTACCCGTGAAGCCAGTACCTGGATTTTACGCAGAGGCTCTTTCAGATCATGCATACTGATCCAGTTGATGTTTTCGAGCTCTTCGGTAGCCGCTTTCAGCTTTTCGTTGAGCGCGCGCTGCTTGTCGGCTTCCTGCTGCAATTGTAGCAAGCGAAGTTGCTTTTGGAGTACCGAAGCCAGGTATTCAGTGGCTTGCTTGTGAACGGGCAGCCAGCGCCGGCTGACATTCCGAACGGTCTCCTGCCAGGCACTGAATGAATTCCGCGGCGTCAGCCGTTGGCTGACATCAAGCTGCGCCGAGGTACCCTTGGGACGGCCGGCCCAGTTGATGGTTTGTTCGATACCAGGCCTGAACCACAGTATGCAGTCTTCGTTCAGGTAGCTCAGTGGCTGGTAAAGGATGCCCGAAGCGCTGTCGGCAAATTGCTCCGCCTCGGGGTAGAGGCCCGCGAGATTTTTACTTGAAAATCCTTTGTGTTGGGTTCGCTCAGAGAGAAAAAAGGCCAGATTCTTGATGGCATCACTGGAAGGGGTACCTCCATGAGTATACACCAGCCCATCGGTCAAGATCGCAACGCCCGAGGCATCAGCGATCTCAAGCAACTCGGGCCGAATAATAATTTCTCCTATTCCCAGCTCATTTTGGTCCAGTGCCGGAAGCAGGCGATGAAGTTTCTCTTCGACTCCACGGGCATAGGCCGACGAGTCGTTCCGCTCATGCAATTCGATTTGGGAGGACAGCAGCATACCCAGCAACTGAGCACTGTCGCGTTGCTTTATGGTGAGGTGTCGGGGAGCACTGTGATGGCAGGCAATAAGCCCCCATAATCTGTTGCCGATGACAATCGCGATAGAAAGTGAGGAAGCTACCCCCATGTTCTTAAGGTACTGAATGTGAATGGGCGATACGCTGCGCAGGTAAGCCAGGCTCAAATCCAGTTGCTGAGCGGTACCATGGGCGTCCGGCAGCCCATAAAGCGCCACGGGCTCATAGAAAGTATCATTGATGGAGCGTAAGGAATTTTTCAGATACAGCTCACGGGCCTGCTGCGGGATGTCGCTGGCGGGGTACCTTAGCCCCAGATAGGGCTCCAGACCTTCTGACAGGCTTTCGGCCAATACCTCGCCCGTAAAGTCTTCCTGATCGAACCGGTAAATCATGATCCGATCATAGCCCAGCGTTTTTCGAAAATGTTCCGCCAGAATCTGGCATAATTCGGTCAGATTGTTCGGAATTTTGATCAAATCTAGCAAATCGGCAATCTGAAGCGAATCGGACGCCTCATCTGACCAGCGCTCCAGTTCGACAATCCGGCAAGTGGCATCGACTCGATGCGCATTGAGCAGATATTCCCTACCCTGCAGGCGGGTGAGAAGCCTTTTGCTTTGGAAGTTTTCTTTCAGCTCCAGATAGTCCCGGAGTTCGTCTTGCTGATCGGGAAAAAAATGCAGGATATTATTTCCCAAGATACTCTGTAACGGAATGCGGAAAAGTTCGGAAAGGTTGGCACTGCCATGGGTGATTGTTCCCGTTTCAGAATCTACGGCGAGCAGGTAGCCGTGGGGCTGAATACTGCCGGGGATATGAATGGGTTCCTGGTCACAGTCGGTAATAGTTGCAACTGTGTGATTAGTCAAATCAATCATTCTAAATAGAAGTATGGGGGTAGCTCAAAAGGCTATTCTTCTACTAATTGGTTTAAGTAATAGGGGACGATCGCCGAAGAGTGTATTTGCTGAAGGGCGATCTTGATCAGGTCTCTTAGTTGGGTGAAATTTTCTGATTTACGAATATAAAGATTGGCACCCTTATCACGGGTAGTTTCAATCATCAAATCGGAAGAACTGGTGGATATAATGAATACTTTGGTGAATTTGTCGCCCAGGGCGGTTCGAAGATAATCAAGGCATTCGATTCCACTCCGTTTGGGTAGGTTCAGATCCAGGAAAATCGCGTCCGGAGGGTTCGACGTGTTGGATAAGGTAGCCATAAGGGTTTCACCATCCGCAAATTCCCTGAACTCCAGATCGTTTCTCAGTTCGGTCACTGCGTCCAAAAAGAGAAATCGATCGTCCTCGTCGTCGTCAACCAGGAATATTTGTGGCTTTGAATAAAATGGGGTGGGTGCCAGCATTTGTTCGTTTTTGTAAAATGAATAACAACTCTTCAGCAGAGAGGAGGCTCATGAAGCGAACACCATTTTCAGGGCAAATAAACGAAAAAAAAACATAAGCCGCTTTATACAATATTTTGAGTATAAGAACGGCTATGTTTTCTCGACGTGATAATCATTTCGCTTTCATATCGATGAAGGGTATGATGACTTCTTCCAGTGAAACGCCCCCATGCTGGAACGTATCGCGGTATAGATTCACGTACTGATTGTAATTGTTTGGGTAGGCAAAAAAGTAGTCTTCCTTGGTGAACACATAAGACGTGGAAACATGGGGTTTGGGCAGGAAAAAGCGTTCCGGCTTGCGGCAGACCAGCAGGTGATCGTCGTCAAAACCCAGGTTTTTGCCATGCTTGTAACGCAGGTTTGTATTCGTTTCGCGGTAGCCGATAATCTTGACCGGCTTCTGAACCCGAATCATACCGTGGTCGGTAGTCAAAATCAGGCGTCCCTTTTTCTCCGCTACTTTCTTGATGAAATCGAGTAGCGGTGAATGCTGAAACCATGACCTGGTGATCGAGCGGTAAGCCGCTTCGTCGGGAGCCAATTCCTTGATCATCTGCACATCGGTACGGGCATGCGAGAGCATATCTACGAAATTATAAACCACCACATTCAGCGCATTCCCCATCAGGTTATTAAAATTATCCACCAGCGATTTTCCCTGATTGGTGTTCAATATCTTATTGTACGAAAACTTGATGTTCAAGCGGTTCCAGTCGAGTTGCTTTTGCAAAAGCTCGTGTTCGTGTTTGTTGAGGCCTTCTTCACCCTCGGGCGTATTCTCGTCGCTGACCCACCATTGGGGGTACTTTCGCTCGATTTCACTGGGCATCACCCCGGCAAAAATTGCGTTCCGGGCGTACCCCGTGGTAGTGGGTAGGATAGAATAGTAGGCGCTTTCTTCTTCAATGGTAAAGTACTCCTGCATCACGGATTGAATCATCTTCCACTGGTCGTAGCGGAAATTGTCGATCAGCAGGAAGAACAGCGGTTCGCCGCTGCCTTTCAGGTGCGGGAACACCTTCTGCTTCATCAACTGGTGCGACAGGATCGGTCGATCCGCGCGGGGATCGTTCAGCCAGTCTTCGTATTCTTCCTCAATGAACTTGGCAAAATTGGCATTGGCATCACTTTTCTGCATACTGAATACTTCCGCCATACCCTGGTCCTGCGAACTTTCCAGTTCCAATTCCCAATAGATCAGCTTTTTGTAGATGTCTACCCATTCTTCATGGCCAATCCGATCCTGATATTGCATCGCCAGGTTGCGGAATTCCTGCTGGTAGCTCAGGGTGGTTTTTTCGGTAACCAGACGTTTATTATCCAGGATTTTCTTCACCGAAAGCAGAATCTGATTGGGATTGAGGGGCTTAATGAGGTAGTCAGCAATTTTGGAGCCAATGGCATCCTCCATAATATGTTCCTCTTCGCTTTTTGTAATCATCACAACCGGAAGCGAGGGGCGCATCTGCTTGATTTGGGCCAGGGTTTCCAGGCCCGTCATGCCGGGCATCATCTCGTCCAGGAACACAATGTCGAAGCGTTCTTTCTCGACCTTATCGAGGGCATCGGAACCGCTGTTGACGGGGGTCACCGCATAGCCCTTGTTGGTCAGAAACATGATATGGGGTTTCAATAGATCTATTTCGTCGTCGGCCCAAAGGATGTTGTATTGCATGGTTCAGCGTTTTGTTTTATGGATGAATCGTCGTCAAAATCGACCCGCCACCGGTAAGCCGACTTGTGACAATCTTTTTTTAACGTAAAAAGAGGCAGCCTCGTACGTGACAGTGGGTGAGAGAATTTTGAAAAACAGTCTAATCCGCTCGAAGCCAACCTATATACGTTATTTGGTAGATAGACGATTTATAGCAAAAACTTTCGTGCCACGCGTGCCAAATCCTCAGGAGTGTCGATGCCGTGGGAATCATCGGGAGTGATGACGGCCTGAATCGAGAAGCCGTTTTCGAGCCAGCGTAGTTGCTCCAGGGCTTCGGCTTTTTCCAGCAGTGATACGGGTAGCTGTGTGATTTGAGCCAGGACGTCGGTACGGTAGGCATAAATACCGATATGTTTGTAAAAGGTATGCCGGGCGAGCCAGTCCGATTTTTCGGTACCCCGTATCTGGGGGATAGTTTGACGACTGAAATACAACACGTTCCGCTTGGCGCTCAGTACCACTTTGGGCGAATTGGGGTTAAAGAGCGTTTCTTCGTCCTCGATCACTTTCACCAGCGTAGCCAGTTGGGTGTCGCCGTTGAGTACCGCGGCCAGCCGGTTGATCTGGGTAGGCTGGATGAAAGGCTCGTCGCCCTGAATATTGATTACATATTCATAGACACCTTCCAGATACTGCAAGGCTTCAAAGCAGCGGTCGGTACCGCTTTGGTGCGCTGCGGAAGTCATCACGACTTCACCGCCAAAGGACCGGACGTGGTCGAAAATCCGCGCATCGTCCGTAGCTACTACCACATGCGAAAGCCGCGAAGAGAGTTTGGATTGCTCATAAACCCGGCGAACCATGCTTATGCCGCCTATCTCGGTCAGGGCTTTGGCCGGAAAGCGGGTGGAGGCGTAGCGGGCAGGAATAATTCCAACGATTTGCATTGGGGAAAGAGCGGCTTTTTAACAAAATACCAAAAAAGCCAGCAGCGGTTAGCAATTAGCTGATAGCTTTACTACTTGGTTTAAAAACACCAAATCTAGCACATCAATCCCATAACTCGTGCCTACCGCTTCGGAAAACCTATTCGTACACACTTTTTCACAGACCATCTGGCGTATACTGCCGCATGCCACCCGCGACGAGTGGGCGGTAGAATTACGGGATGCGGACCGTAAAACCGTTTCATGGGCCTTACTGGATCTGGCGCTGCCCGCCCTGCGCTGGCATACCACCCCGGAAGCGACCGACTGGTGGAGTACCCTCGTGGCCTTTGCGGAGGATGCCCTGTACCTCCACAATTACCGCTTCCCCGACATTCCCGAACCGACGGATTTGCTGGCAGTTTCACGATTGGAGGGTACCCTACGCTGGGCGTTACCCGGCTGGACGTTTGTTGAGCAAGACCTCCAATCAGGTACCTTGATTGTGGCCAGGAAGTTGCCCGAAACCATTCAGTACCAGCAGTGCGATTCTCATACAGGGCGTATCTTACAACCTATTGATAGGGAAAAAAGCAGAGCCCTACCCACGTCCGATTTCCGGATTCCGGTGCGGTATGGCCCCAGGACATATACTTTGATGTACTTTCGTCGTTTTTGGAGAAAATAGTCCGTGTCCGGGATCCAATTGCCGTTGATTACCTCGAATCGGACCCTTATTTAGTCTTTTCTTATTATCTTTACGAGCAGGAAAAAGTAGCTCAGTATCTTCTGATTGTAGATCGTGGGAAGCAAATTGTCCATCATGAACGGCTGGGTGAAAACCGACAAGGCGTGGGACGGGACACGATTATCTGGAAAGCCCATCGCCTGGTTTGTCTTCGAAACAGTAATGAATTCATCAGTATAAAATTGACACCCTAGAATGAAATACGCATTTGGTCAGATTTTTCTAATGGTCTGTTTTATAGCCCTTATGAGTCCGGCGTCAGCTATATCCGGGTCAGGCTCGGTGGCAGCCCTCAGGGATTCCATCGGGACAGAGCGGGCAAATGGAAAAACTTATATTTTGCACAAAGTGGATGCCGGGCAAACCCTATATGCCGTGATGCGGCGATACGGTGTACCAGTAGGCGAAATCAAGGCCGCCAATGCGGGGATGGCCGATAATCTGCGGACTGATCAGGTCATACGGGTACCCTACACACCGCCTAAATCGAGCCGGGCATCGGCCCGGGAGGAGCGGATCGCGGCCCGGGAAGAAAAGAAAAAAAATGAAGAGAAGAAAACCGAACCCGCCCCGGCTACTGCTCCTGCGGTAAAGTCCGCTCCGGGCATTCATAAGGTAGAGCAGGGGCAGACCTTGTACAGCATTGCGGTAAAATACGGAGTGCTAATGGCGGATGTACGCAAATGGAACGGCCTGACTTCCGACAATGTGCAGCTGGGGCAGGATTTGATCGTATCCGAAAAGGCCTATTCGGAACGTCGCCCTAGCGTGACCCCTTTTCCGGCGCCCAAGGCAGCGGAAAAGACCGAACCTACCCCCCCGCCCGTAGCTACCGTGGAGAAACCCAAAAAACCGGTAGTCGAAGAGACCAAGCCAGAACCCGAACCCAAGGAAACAACGGGTCGGCGAATGAGCGAATCGGGATTGGCAGAATTGATCGACACTGAGGAGAGCAGCAGCAAGTACCTGGCCCTGCACCGCTCGGCTCCATTGGGTACCTTGATTGAAGTGAAGAACCAGTATAATCAGGAAAAAATCTGGGTGAAAGTGGTCGGGCGGATTCCCAGTACGAGTATCAACGAAGACATTGTGATTAAACTGTCGGCCCGGGCATTTGAGAAACTTTCTCCGAACAGCCGCCGTTTTAGGGCTGAGATCAACTACATCTCGGCCAACTGATCTGCATGAAACACGCTCCCGAATTCAAATCCCGCCGCGAAGAGGAACGCGCTGAACTCAAAAAAACCACCGGCTACAAAGTGTGGAGCGTGGCTTTTACGTTGTTATATCCGTTCATTGCGATTTTCACTTTCCTTTTTTCCAGCCTGGTGATGGTGTTTTCCGGAATCTCACAGGGTTTGGCTTATGTACTTGGAAAAGTTGTCCGCCGATAGTTCCCTGGAAACCTTGGCCGAATTGCTCGAGCGTAAGTATGAGCAATACAACCGTCCGGATTTTATCCCTCACGATCCCATTAGCATTCCTCACCGGTACAGCCTGAAGCAGGATATTGAGCTTATGGGTTTCTGGGCTTCTATGCTGGCGTGGGGACAGCGGAAAACCATTATCAACAAGTGTCTGGAACTGGATGCTTTGATGGATCATGCACCCTATGATTTTGTCCTGAATCATCAGGAAAATGACCTGAAACGCTTTCTCTTGTTCAAGCACCGTACCTTCAACGCTACGGATACGCTGTACTTTCTTCACTTCTTCCAGGATTTTTATAAAAAACACGACTCGCTGGAAGAAGCTTTTTTGATTCCTGGACAGGCTGAACAAACTACTACGGAAGGTAGCCTGATTGCTTTCCACGACCTATTCTGTGGCCTGGAAGATTTCCCCCCCCGGACAAGAAAACACATTGCCACGCCTGCCCGTAAGTCGTCCTGTAAGCGGCTGAATATGTTTTTGCGCTGGATGGTGCGCCAGGACGACCGAGGTGTTGATTTCGGGATCTGGCAGCGCATACGCCCCGACCAGCTGGTGATGCCCTGCGATGTGCACGTGGACCGTGTGGCCCGGTACCTGGGCCTAATCCAGCGGCCCCAAACCGATTGGTCTACTGCTCTGGAACTTACGGCTGCCCTTCGAGCACTCGATCCTTATGATCCGGTGAAGTATGATTTTGCGTTGTTTGGGTTGGGTATCGAGGGGTATGTATGAGGTGAGAACTTAGTTCAAGCCATCTATATCGGCTTCGCTTAAACCCTCACGAAATTAGAGAAAAATAATATGAGTGAGAAAAAACTGGTTGCCGGGCCAAATGTGGGCCTATCTATTTGCCTATAAGAAAAGTCAGTCCCAGCCGCAAGCCATTGAAATCTCCGGGTTGCTGTTTGCTCAGAATACTCCGGTTGTACATCAAGTCGAGGTTAATGCGCTTGCTGAGTCTGAAACTCACACCCAACCCGGCTTTGGCAGTGAAATTGGAGGCTGAAGCCTGGGTATTCTCTCCTATGAAATATGTTGCCTCCCTAGTTTGAAAGTTCCAGCCACCTGATAGTTGGGCAAAGGGCTTTACTTTTCCAGAAGTAAAATAATAGCGGGTGAAAAGTTCCGGGGTAATAAAGCGTTCATTCCTTTTCCAGGCAGGTTGCGGAAACATACTGCTCGCTGCGGCTAATTTGTTAACAGCGTGATAAGCTCCGTAAGAGACTTGTATTCCAGTTATCCAACGATTGGCGATAAAATAGCCCGCCTGCCCTGTAGCAGACCAAGTGTCGCTGTCTGAAACATTCCCTCGACCCAGTCCTCCCGTTCCGTTTAGGCCAAGAAACCATTGTCCTTTTTGCATAGAGGCGTGGGTAAAATCTTTGCCAGTCAGGTTACCCTGTGTTTGGGCCAAAATCGGATTGAAGAGACTAATGAATAGGAATGAGA
Organism: Salmonirosea aquatica; assembly: GCF_009296315.1. Lineage (NCBI taxonomy): Bacteria > Pseudomonadati > Bacteroidota > Cytophagia > Cytophagales > Spirosomataceae > Salmonirosea > Salmonirosea aquatica. The sequence continues at coordinate 787,264 of NZ_WHLY01000002.1, read as the reverse complement.
GCAGGAGGTTTTTCATGCGATAATCGTTTATTGTTAAAAGGGTTAAAGGTACTTTTTCAAAAGAAATCAACACAATTTACATTTTACTGAGTTTATAGTAGAGAAGGTTACGGCCTGAATGGTTGGAAAGAAAAAGCGAAAAAATAGAATTTATGAAATACAAATATCAAAACGTCATGAAGCTACCCCAGCTATTTTTAGCCTTGGCTATTCTGTTTTTCAGCTGCACTACCTCCTCTTCCCAACAAAAACAGACTGCCGAAGCCCAGGCCGATACGAATGTGTACGGGCGGCAAACTGCCTCGTACGATGGCATTGGCAAGACCTACTTCGGTAGGGAAATAGCCCACGTGATGGGTTTCGGCGGGGCCAGCTGGCTGGAGCGCGACGAACGACAGGAGGAAGAAAACACCACGCTGGCGATCAGCAAGCTACCTATTTCCGCCACGAGTGTGGTGGCCGACATTGGCGCGGGTACCGGATATTACACCTTCAGGATTGCACCCAAGGTACCTCAGGGAAAGGTGTATGCCGTGGATGTGCAGGACGAATCGATCAAGTATTTACGAAACAAAGCCGAAAACCTGGGGCTGAAAAATGTAGAAGTGGTTAAAGGTACCCCCCAATCGCCCAACCTGCCGGACAATTCGGTGGACCTGGCCATTATGGTGGATGTGTACCACGAACTGGAATATCCATACGAAATGTTGCAGGCCCTGCGCAAAGCCCTGAAAGCGGACGGAAAAATTCTGCTGCTGGAATACCGCGCCGAAGACCCTGCCATTCCCATCAAAAAGCTGCACAAACTCAGTGTGGATCAGGCTAATAAAGAACTGGAAGCAAACGGATTTAAATTGGTCCAGCGCGGCGATTTTCTTCCCATTCAGCATTTTCTGGTGTACCAGAAGCAACCGAGTAGGTAGCAGCATTGCACTCCACAATACTATTCAAGGAATAGACGTACCATTGGCTTTCAGGACTTTATGGAAGAATAATAGCTGGTAGGGCAGGGCATTCTCCCAATATTCCCAACTATGTCCGCCTGGCCGCTCGGTGTAGTCGTGCGGAGTTTTGTTCTCTACCAACTGGTGATGAAGATCGCGGTTGGTATCAATCAGAAAATCATCTACCCCAATATCGAATATGAGGGGCAGACCGTTGGATTTGAGGCGATCGGCCAGAGTAACCATCGTATAGCCGGGATAGGGCGTTGCACCTGTCTGGGGCGGACCTAACAGTTTGGCAAAGTTTTCCGCTCGCGATTTGGCAAATTCCGCGGGTACTTTCCAGGTAGCCGTGTTGATATCCATCACTCCACTCATGCTTCCTGCCGCAGCGTACAATTCGGGATGACGGCTCGCTATGTACATAGCTCCGTGTCCGCCCATCGATAATCCTGCAATAAGTCGCCCTTTTTTATCCTTAACGGTACGGTAAGAACTGTCGATTTTATCCATTAATTCTTTGACGATAAACGTCTCGAACTGACTGGTTTTGATGAGCGGACTGTCAAAATAATAACTGGTAGGATCACCATCGGGCGTTACGATGATCAGGTTGTACTGATCCGCCAGTCGGTGCAGCAGCGTTTTGTCAGGTACCTTGGTCAGCCAGTCACGAAAACCTCCTGAGCCACCGTGGAGCAGATATAATACGGGGAAAGCCTGGTTTAGTTTCTGATAGTTGTCAGGAAGCACTACGGCGGCCTTTAGGGTACGGTTCATTCGCGCACTGTACACATCAAGGGTATCTACTTTTGCCGCGGCTGCATTCAGGCCCAGCAGGCACAAAAAAAGTAAGGCAGTGACATTTTTTGTTTTGGACATGAGGCGATAGGTAAATAAAGATGTTTCAAATTTCATTGTTTTCAATCCACATTTCCAGTAAAGCGAAACTCAGGCTTTTGCCATGCGTATCCATAGCCAGTGATGTGGTAACTCCGCCCAACAACGCCTGTCGGCAGACAAACTGTAAGGCAGGCAGATTGGGCAATTCGTAACGTTCAATTTGACCCGCTACGATATCTTTCAAATGTTCTTTCACGGCTTCTGCAGTCACTTTTGCTTTCAACAGTGGATAATCCTTTTCGCGGTAGGGAATGAGCGAGAGTACGAGCGTGTCGCCTTTGTCGCCAGCCCGGCTGTGGGCCAGGTCATACAATTTTATTTTCATGATTTTCTGATGGTTAGGGTAGGTTCCACCTGCTCACGGTTCAGGAAAGTGGACACAATCCCCACGACTTCGTGTACATACTTACGAGCACCACCCCCACCCGCAGGGCCGTTGGTGTAGAGGGCTTCCACTTCTTCGCCGATCACGGCAGCCTCAGCGGCGGTGGGTGCCTTCCCCGCCACCCGGAGCCGAATTTCGTACGGCTCCGGCCAGGTACCCCATTGGGTTCGATGCACGGAAGTGCTTCCTATGTAATCGATACGAAGTTCCGTAAATCGGTTTTTCAAACGTTCTTCCATCATTGCTCCGGCCAGTTGAGCGCGGCCCAGGGCATTAGTACCGGCGTAAGATATTTCTCCTTCACCCACAAAACCGGCCTGGTAGCCTACACTTACTTTCAACGCTTTTGGTTTGGCCTGGCCCCGCCCGCCCGTCACTTCGAGTAAGCTGGGACCGGTTTCACGCATTTTTACCTGGGTGAAGTCAGCTACGACATCCGGCGTGAAGTACTGGCTGGGGTCCATCACTTCGTACAGCAGTTGTTCTTTGACCGTTTCCAGCCGCAAGGTACCTCCGGTGCCAGGTACCTTGCTGAAAACTGCCGTACCATCCTGCATCACATCGACGAAGGGATGCCCCAAATTGGCCAGATCGGGTATGTCTTTTTTGCCCGGATCGGCGAAGTACCCTCCCGTAAGTTGCCCGGCGCATTCGAGCAAATGGCCGATGATGGTCGCTTGTCCAATCCTGTTGGCATCGTCCAGTGACCAGCCCAATTCGTGCACCATCGGCGCTACAAATAGGGACGGATCGGCCACTCTGCCCGTGATAATCACTTCGGCGTCGGAAGCCAGAGCGGGTAGCAGTGCATCGGCGCCGAGGTAGGCATTGGCCGAAATCAAGGGGCCAAAGTCGGTCAGTAGTCGTCCGGTATCCAGATCACGGTCTTGCGGGCTAAGGCTACTGAATACGTCATCGCCGGTAACCGCAGCCACAGTAATGTCGATTTTCAGTTTCCTGGCGATTTCAACTATTTTTTCTGCTGCCGCAATCGGGTTGGCGGCTCCCATGTTGGTGATTAGTCGGATTTTGTTGCTTTTTATGAGGGGCAAAAGCAGTTCCAGACGGCGTTCGAGCAGCGGATCATAGCCTTGGTTAGTATCCTGGATTTTTCGTTTCTGAGCGAGGGCAATGGTTCTTTCGGCCAGGCATTCGAGTACCAGATAGTCCAGCTGCGCTTTTTCAGCCAATATTACGGCTGGTTCCAGCCGATCGCCCGAAAACCCTGCGCCGCAGCCTATTCTGATTTTTTGTTTCATGGAAGTTGTCGGACTATTGTCGACTGAATTTTAGACAAAATAGATAAACCATTGATTGTTGTTTTTTTAGCTGATTACCCAGAGCCATTTTTACCACTAAAATACATTACCAGCTTATTGTCCCCAGCAGAATGGCTACCGTAAGCATCACCAAAGTTACCAGAAAAGCCAGCGGAATGGTCTTGCGCTGATGGTCGCCCAGGTCTACGCCCGTGAGGCCAATCAGTAGGAAGGTAGCCCCGGTGAGGGGGCTTATCGGAAATCCGGTCGTCATCTGCCCCAGAATAGCGGCCCTACCTACCTCCAATGCATCGCCCTGAAAGTGCGTAGCGGTGGTACCCAGCAGCGGCAGAATACCAAAATAAAAAGAGTCGGGGTCAAAAAGCAGACTGGCTGGCATGGAAACTACCCCCGTAACTACCGCCAAATGATTACCTACCACGGCGGGGATATAGGTCACAGCCGCTTCGGCCATGGCTTTGATCATACCCGATCCTTTGAGAATACCCGTGAAGCAGCCTGCCGCGAAGAGGATACTCGCCATGAGCAACGCGGCTTTGGCGTGCGCGTCGATACGCTCCCTTTGTATTTTCAAATCAGGATAGTTGAGGGTAATAGCCAGGGCAAAAGCGATCATAAAAATGACATGGGGCGGCGCTATCCCTGCAATCAGAAGCGTAATGGCAGCTACCACCAGCAGTAGATTGACCCCCACTAAACGCGGCCGTTCGAGTTCCCGGAACGACTCTGCCGATTCTTGGATTGTTTTCTCTCGGGTGATGATTCTGGCGGCCTGCAGGTAGGTTCGTTCCTTGACCCCTAACACAAAAGCGATGATCATTACGGTCAGCAGGCCGCACACCACCGGGATGAGCAGCGGATTAAAAAGTTCGGTGACAGGTACCTCCAGCGCCGTGGCCGCGCGGATGGTAGGACCTCCCCAGGGCAGAATGTTCATCGTGCCGGCGGCCAGCGCCACCGTAGTAGCCAGGGTGGTCCGGCGCATGCCGAGACTGTCGTATAGGGGTAACAGAGCCGGTACGGTAACCAAAAAGGTTACGGCCCCGGAGCCGTCCAGATGCACCAGCATAGCCAGCAGAGCGGTGACGACCGTGATGCGGGCGGGATCATTTCCGGCAAGTTTCAGAAGGTAGGCGATAAGAGGCCGGAAAGTACCGGCGTCCATCAGGGTACCGAAAAATAGAATGGCAAACACGAACATGACGGACGTGGTGGCAATAGACTGGATACCCTCGGTCATGAAAGCCAGCAGCTCCGATGTGAAACCTGCCAAAAGTCCCGTGGTAACGGGTACCATGATCAAGGCAACTACCGGCGAGACTGTTTTGGTCATAACCAACAGCAGCAAGAGAACGATGGTCAAAAGACCCAGAAAGGCGAGCATATTACGGAGTTGGTTAGTTGCCCGACGACTTTGAAAGCAGGAAGTCCAAGGCGGCCTGATCGGGCAGCGGCTTGGTATGCTGGTCTTTGCCCAATATCATGATCTGCTTGTCTTTTGGGGTATAGGTCGGCCAGGGGGTAAACCTGGGGCGTTAGGATTGCCGGTTTTAATAAAATTGGCCCAATACTCAGACATTAGCTGTGCCAGTTTCCGATCAGCTTCCTCCCAGGGACGGTCTACAAAGCGCAGGTTGTCATAGGCATAGGGTACCTCGCCGGTATGAAACGCTCCGTACTTCACGTACTCACCCGTCGCTGGTACTTTGCGCGTGAAGCGATATACATATACTTTTGATTTGTTCTGGGTAGCTTGCACATTGGCCCAGGCGTAGTTCTGGGTACCGAAAATCATATCTCTGGAAAGATTTAGCTGAGAGGCCGCCGCTTCGGTATCGGTACTGGCGGGGTAGTATTTCAGAAATGTTTCGGTATCAGCGCCATATTGCGCTTCGCTCTGTTTTCGAAAATCAACGGCGTTTTTGAGCGGGCCGAAAAGAAGCCCTTCATCCTGATTCCAGCCTGTGAGCAGGGTAACCTCGTTCTGTTTTCCCGCCGCAAATATGTCAGCAATGGTAGTAGGCAGCACGTATCCATCGATGATGGGTCCCCGCAACCCCTGCGCTTTTTTCAGGATGTCATCGGCCGATAGGGCGCGGAGTGCTTCTACAGAATTGACACCTAGACTTTCAGCTATTCTGACACCGTCTTTTTCGGCCTGGTCAAGTCCCGAGTTATTTCGGGAAAAGCTTGCTCCGCTTTCGGCAATGGCTTTATTGAATAGCCCCTTAGCCAGCGGCGAGGCTACCAGGCAATTCACACTCATGGAGCCCGCCGACTGTCCGGCAATGGTGACGTTATTGGGGTCACCGCCAAATGCGGCAATATTCGTCCTTACCCATTTCAAAGCCGCTATTTGATCCATAAGTCCGTAGTTGCCCGAAGCCTGGTGGGGCGACTCTTTGGTCAGGTCAGGGTGCGCAAAAAAACCAAAGGGCCCAACCCGGTAGTTGGTGCTTACGAACACAATTCCCTTCCGGGCCATAGCCTCCCCATCATAAATGGGCACGGCACTACCCCCACTCGAAAATCCGCCTCCATAGATCCATACCACAACCGGCCTTTTCTCCTGGGGCCCCTGTGCTCCCGACCAAACATTAAGATAGAGGCAATCCTCGTTGATGGGTTCTTTGGGAATCAGGAATTCTGCCGACCACATGCTGAATGGTGCCGGGGTACCCTGCATGGGGCTGGGACCGAATTGATCGGCTTTCCGCACGCCGCTTCAAGGTTTTACCGGTTGCGGGGCTTTCCAGCGCAGTGCGCCCACCGGTGGCGCTGCAAAGGGTACCCCCTTGTACATGGCAATTTGACTATCGGCACTTAGGGTACCTTCAATCATGCCCGATTCGATTTTTATCACCCTAGGCATTGACGACGGGATAAAAAATGAAGTGGAACAAAATGTTAAAAGTCCGCAGACAAGTACCTTATATATTTTCATCGTCTTTGATGTTGGGGGATTTTACAGGAAAGCTGTTAAATTAACACATGCTGTCAGTCTGATTTCCAGAGAAATCCACACTTGATTTATACTTGCTGATGGAGCATAAATGCAAAAAAAGCGGGAGTCGGTATTACCCGCCCCCGCTCGTACATGGTCATGGTATTTTTGTTACATCGCTCCGTTGATAAATTCCAGCGTATCGATCGTATACAACGGTTTACCGCCCGCTTTGGGGTTCTTGAATACAAGGTATAGGTCGCGCTGACGACGGTCGGCAGGTACCTGAAGCGGAATTTCCACTGCACCCATGGTATCTTCGCCTACATCCACCGAGCCGATTTTCGGGCCAGTTGGCGAGTCGAGGTGTACCTCAAGCGCGCCGCCCACAGTCATGCCTTTGGCCGTAAAAATACTGGCTTTCAACTTGCTGATACCCGTCAAGTCGATGTTATCGTACTTCACGTAGCCACCATCGGCGGTTGCTACTACTACCTCATTACCCTGGGGAAGCTTGTATTTCATGAAATCCTTACCGGAATCATAGGTGGTGGCCTTCATTTTGGCTGGGCGCAGGGCAATGGTTTGGCTACCCGTCAGCGGGCCGATGGCTCCATTTCCCTTATCGGTGTAGCTGGCCGTGAACACATACGAACCTTCCTTGGCTTTTGATTGAGCTGCATAGGTACCTTTCAGCGGTTCACTTTTTACTTTATTCTCATTCGCTAGCGACAGGATGTACTTCACCATGTCTTCGGCTTCTTCCTGCTTCAACTGAGGGTGGGCAGCCATGGCCTGCTCACCCCATACGCCGCCACCGCCTTTGATTACTTTTTCGGCCAGCGTCTTGGGAGCATTACGGTCTTTCTGGTATTTTTTGGCTACGTCAATATAGGCCGGGCCCACTGATTTTTTGTCGATGCTGTGGCAAGCCTTGCAGTCGCTCAGCTCAATCAGGCGCTTGCCCGTGGCAAAACCGGTATTGACCTGGTGTCCCTGAGCAATCATGGTTTTGTCAAAACCTTCCAGATAGTTAACCGTCAGCAGCACGTCATTTTGATCGACGCCCTTCGCCAGCGAGCCATCCTCCTTATCGTTCACCTTCACTTCGTAAGCGATGGGTTTGTTGTCCCAATAAAACGATTTGTTTCCGGTCATCGCGATTTCTACGTCAGGAACGGCATTTCCGGCTTTTACAGATACCTCAGAGGTAGCCGCATTGCCTTTGGCATCCGTAACTTTTAGTGTGGCCGTATATTCGCCGGTTTTGGTATAAGTAAAAGTCGGGTTAGCTTCTGTGCTTTTGGGAAGACCTTTTCCAAACGTCCACTCGTACTTAATGGCATCCTTATCATAATCCATCGAACCTTTGGACGAGAACGCTACTTTCAACGGTACGGCTCCCACAGTTTTATCGACTGCGGCCATGGCTACCGGGGTGCGGTTGCCGGCATTGTAAGTGATGTGCGTGAGCCGGGCTTCGTCGTTCTGCGCAAACCAGTTGCTGCCGTATTCCAGCATATAGAGTGAGCCATCCTTAGCAAACTGCATATCCATGGGGTGGTTAAAAGTAGAAGAAGGCATAAAATGCTCCATCGAAATGAAATCACCATTGGGGGCCATGGTTACCGGATTGATCCAGCCCCGCATCCACTCATAGGCAAATAGCTTCCCGTCGTAATAACGGGGGAATTTTACTTTACTGTCGGCATAATCGTCGTAGTAGTACACGGGCCCGGCCATAGCGTTACGGCCGCCCTTGCCCACAATTGCCCCGAATTCAGGCGATTCGGCGTAGGGGTAGTAGATGAAAGCTTTTTGCGCGGGAGGCAATTCCTTAAGCCCCTTGATTGTTGTGGAAGGATTTACAGGTTTCGCAGGATCAAAATACGGTCCGGAGGTACTATCGGCAAAATTGAACAGACGGTAGGGTTTGTTGTCGCCCACAAAAAGCGGCCAGCCAAAGTACCCCGCTTGGCGGGCCTGATTGATTTCATCGTGGCCACGGGGACCGCGCTTGGGATTATCTTCACCGGCATCCGGCCCTACCTCACCCCAGTACAGGTACCCATTACGCTGATCTACTGCAATACGGTAGGGGTTTCGGTTGCCCATTACATAAATCTCGGGACGAGCTCCTTCGGTACCTTTGGGGAAAAGGTTGCCTTCGGGAATATCATAACCGCCTTCGGCAAGGGGCTTGATCCGAAGGATTTTACCACGCAGATCGGCCGTGTTACTGGCTGAATTCAGGGCGCTGAATTTCTCGCGTCCGGGGCGCAGATCGCTGGGCGAGAAACCGTTCGACTGAAAAGGATTGGTATTATCACCCGTCGAAAGATATAGATTTCCCTTTTTGTCCCAGGCGATGGAACCTCCGGTATGGCAGCAGTCGTCCTGGCCCCCGATGCGGTTTTCGGCCACATTCAGCAAAAGCTGCTCCGTATCAAGTAACAGTTTGTTGTTGGCATCGTCCCATTTCATCCGGACCAGGCGATTGTTTTTGTCAGGATCAACAGCCGAGTAATACAGATACACCCACTTATTTTTGCTAAAATCCGGATCAATGTTAACCCCCAGCAGACCATATTCGCGTTGGAAATGGACGGGAATAGTAGCCGCCAACTCGGTGGTACCTGTTTTGGGATTATATACTTTGACTGCTCCTTTTCTTTCGGTGAAGAGTACCTTATCGTTGTCGAGTACGACCAGTTCGGTAGGTTCGTCCAGATGGTCCACCAGCACCTTCCGTACGAAACGGTTTTCTTCGGGGCGGGATTTGGAGTAGTCCAGTTTATCGGCCATGGCCCATTTCATGCCGCCCAGAAGATGCTTCATGTACACCGGATTGGCGTACATTTCATCAGTATGGCCAAAGTTGGTATAAAACGACTTACCGCCCTCAAACTCATGGTACCAGGCCATAGGATGGTCATCGCCCATTTTGCCCTCAGTATAGGTTTTTTCATCAATCTTGACGAGTACCGTTACATCTTTGTTAAAATTCTTGAAATCGTAGAACTCATCCTTCACTGACCACTTATCCGGAAATCCTTCCATGGACGGATTGCTGCGGTTCACTACGTAAGCTTCGCCCGTTTGGATATTATTCTTCGGATGGCTAGCGAACCACGCTCCGGCCAAGCGGTTGTACCAGGGCCAATCGTACTCGGTATCGGCGGCAGCGTGGATGCCCACATAGCCCCCACCGGCTTGGATATAGCGTTCGAAAGCAATTTGTTGCTCGTCGTTGAGCACGTCGCCGGTGGTGCTCAGGAAGACAACCTCACTATATTTTTTCAAGTTTTCATCGGTAAAAGCAGCGGCATTCTCGGTGGTATCTACGGCGAAGCCGTTCTCTTTTCCGAACTTCATGATGAGTTTTTGCCCCACCGGAATGGAGGCGTGACGGTAGCCGGCGGTTTTGGAAAATACCAGAATCCGCTTGCTGGCGGTCTGCGCTACTGAGAAGCCAGTGCCGACGCCGCAACATAAGGCAAGGATTAACAAGCCTTTATGAATAAATTTATTACGCAAAATGAACATGGGTTAAAAGGTTAAATTGTATTCGGTACTTAAACGGTGCAGGGTACCAGATGTTTGAAGGAAAGTGAATTGAACACGTCAAACTCTGATTGCTCACCGGAACCTCAAAGTTAACGATCAAAACGTTAGGTTTTGGAGAATTCTTATGGTTTTTTGGAGATGTAGTTTGAAGAAAACCGATGGAGCTTAGAGGAAAGCGCGTATAGGATGAAACACCTGCACCCGTGCGCAATACAAAAATCAAACCATGATTTTTCGGATAAAATAGCGGCAAACAACAAAAGGTACGGTACTCCCATTAAAGAGAACGCCGTACCTTTCCAGACTGAAGGATAACGTGGATATCCTTCGGGGTACTATTTCTTGGCCACAAAACTCAAACTGGTGGTCTCCTGGGTTTGGGGATCGGTTTCGGAGTAGCTGAAAATGACATTCTGTCCATCCGCATCGGCCACTAATTCTCCCTCCACGTACAGGCTATAGGCTTCGCTACTTTTCCGGACTTCCACGCCGTCTATGTCAAACGATTCAGGGGCTTCGCCCGTAATTTTTAGCGTGACGGTCAGCGTAACTTCGTCCGTAGAAGTAGGGCTTAACTCTAACGTTCCCGAGATCGTCTGGCCTGCTTGAGAGAAGGGTAGCTGGGGCAAATTGAGGTCGTCGGTACCCTGGACAAAACGGAACGAGGTGAGTGCGTAGGTACCTGCCACCGCATCGGCAGGATTCTTGGGTGTAACGTCGTCATTCTTTTTGCAAGCTGCAAAGGCTGTGGCAACGAATAGAAATACAAGGAGCTTTTTCATACAAATAAGGTAGTTTTGTTTGTGATTATTGTGACAAAACTACCCGGCGTATGTACCCCCGACAATACGGCATTTGTATGATTTTGGAAGTAGGAAAGTGGACGTTTGACGTTCATTTTTTGATACTACTGCATCCTCGGATAGCCGAGCGTCAAAAGTCATCAAGAAATCAACTCCGCCCCAGGTACTTATTGACCGCCTCGACTTTGGAGTGTACCTGCAGCTTTTCGTAAATATTGAAGATGTGTTTACGTACCGTAGTAGGGCTTACAAAGAGTTCAGTGGCTACTTCCTTGTGGCTGTGGCCTTTGGAAAGTTTTTCAAGGATCTCGCGTTCACGGGGAGTCAGCACGTCAAGTTCGCTGGGCGCTGAGGTATCGGTATGAAACGAAAGGGCGATTTTGCGCGCGATGGTACTACTCATGGGCGATCCCCCTTCGTGCAGTTCGGTAATGGCTTCCAGCAACTTGTGGGGCGGGCTACGTTTGAGAATGTAGGCGTTAGCGCCAGCTTTGAGCGCTTCGAAGACGGTCTCATCCTCGTCGTACATGGTACACATCATGAACTGGGTATCGGGACAAAGGGGCTTGAGATGCCGCACACACTCGATGCCGTTCATGCCGGGCAGGTCGATGTCCATAAGCACCACATCGACACAGTGACCGGGCAAATCGGCCAGGGCGGCTTCGGCGGTTTCGTAGGTAGACTGGCACGTAAACCCATCGGCCCCACCGACCAGAATGGCCAGCGACTGGCGAATCGGCTCCTTATCTTCGACGATGGAAACGGTAATGGTAGTTTTCATCTGGCAATATTCCTGACTTTCCGGTTCATTCGCTATACTCCATTTGCATGATTTTTATTTCGGGCACCGTAGGGTAGGGGTAGGTTATTTTTAAGCAGGTACCCCGCGCCGACGACGAAATCTCGCAATTTCCGCCCACGTCAGCCATCCGGCTCCGCATATTGGTCAAGCCATTCCGGGTGCCGATTCCCTCTTTCGGAATAAACCCTTGCCCGTTGTCGCATACATCAATGCTCAGGTGATCGGCTTCTGGCCGAATCCGCAGCCGTACCTCGGTGGCATCGGCGTGTTTCACCACGTTATTCAGCGCTTCTTTTACCGTTAGAAAAACGTTCCGTCGGTCGGTGCCCCGCATGGATACTTCGTAGGGTAGCTCATCTACTTCTGTTTTCAGGGAAAGCGTGGTGTTGTCAATGAACTCGCTGGCGTATGAACGGGTGTAGGCGATCAGTCCGTTCAGGCTGTCGTTCTTGTTGTTCAGTGACCAGATGATTTCGTTCATGGCCGTGACCATCTCAGCGGATATGCTCGATATTTTCTCAATTTCGGGGGTGGTAGCTGCCCCCATACGGCTTTTGGCTACTTCACTGAGCAATCCAATGGCGGTTAGGGACGCGCCCAGGTCGTCGTGCATTTCTTTGGAAATACGCAGGCGTTCTTTTTGCTGTCCCTGCAACTCCGACTGCACTACGGCCAGTTCACGTTCGCGCTGAGCGGCCAGCAGAGCATTGTCGGCCGCCCGACGGCGCTGGCGGGTATAGAGATAGGCGAAAAGTAATCCGCTAATCACCCCAAGTCCTACCAGCGTAGCTAACAGGATCCAGAAATTCTGGCGTTGGTTTGCCAACTGCAGCCGATCGATATACTGCTGCTTCTCGGCGAGTTTCTGTCGGCTCTCAGCCTCTTTTAGCTTAACCTCGTATTCCTGCAGTAATTCTTTGGTTTGCTGGTTGTTCAGCGAGTCGTTGGTGTCGATGTATTGATTGAGCCACTTGACGGCGGCTTTGTGATTGCCCAAGCTCTCGGTTGCGATGGCATATTCAGCGTAAATATTCCTGAACTCGTCGAGACCTACCTGGTTTTCCGAAGCAATCGCGTAAGACTCGTCCAGCAGCTGGGTAGCCTGGCCGTGCTTTCCCATGCGGTTGTAAGTCTGCGCCAGCATCATGAGGGTATGCAGTTCGTGGCGGGGGTTTCCCAATTCCCGGCTTATCTGCACAGCCTTACGTTGATAGTACAGCGCGGAGTCGTACTGGGCCTCCCGCGTGTATTGAGAGCCTATGTTGCCATACACGTTGACCATGAAGTCAAGATCATTTTCGGGATCAATATTATCCAGAGCTTTTAGGTAGTACTTTTTGGATTCGGCGACTTTTTCCTGGTCATCCAGGATGTTCCCGATACTGAAATAATCCACTGCGGCCGACCGCCTGTCTTCTTTATCAGTGCTGTCATAAGCCAAAGCACGTTTGTAGTACTCAATCGCTTGGTCATACATGTGTTGCCGCCCGAAAATATAGCCCAGATTCTGGTTCACCACCGCCACATTGGCCAGATGGCCGATTAACCGCATGTATTGAGCGGCTTTCTGGTAATTGGGGATAGCTTGCTCAAAGTTTCCGGCATAAAGTGCCGTATTGGCCACGGCAAAATAGCTCAAACCCAGGTTTCTTTTGGAGGTGTCTTGCTTAGCCTTTTGCACGGCGGCCTGGGCTACCTTGCTCGCTTCCTCGTGCCGCCCCAGATTGTTCAGGGTATAGGCTAATAGCCGCATGCTTTCAAAATAGCCTTTGGTATAGTTGGTTTTTTTGGAAAAATCGTAGGCCTTCCGGTAATAATTCAGCGCGACGTTAACCTTTTTTCTTTCAAAGGATTCACCCTTTTTGAGCAATTTCAAGACGTACGTCGTATCCGCCGGGCTAGGCTTCGGCTGGCTATATCCAGATAAGGTGGCCAGCAAGACGAGTAGCAGAATGAAAGGTTTGTTCATGGCGACCGGAAAATCGATGAAATATTTTACCAAAAAGTAGACTAATGTAAGCATTGGATGGTGATGAAACAATTTGTCTGCTTCTAAGCTTTCCCGTTCTCTCTGAATTCTTTATGAAGAATATAAAAAAAGCGGCGATCCGAATAAACAGACCATCGCTTTTAAAATAATATATAGTACTCCTTAGTGGATGCTATTTATCTGAGCAGTTTTACCCGCTGCCCAAACCAGGATATAAAAAGCCCGTGTAGCGTCCTGGGTGGTAGGCTACACGGGCGTCTTTGTAACCAGAATTAGCTTTATAGTCCCAGCACGTTCCGATTGAAATCTTCGTCGGCACCCGTGCCGGCGAAATCGTCGAAAGCCTTGGTTGTTACTTCGATAATGTGGTCGGCAATGAAGGGAGCTCCCTCAGCCGCACCCTGTGCGGGCGATTTGATGCAACATTCCCATTCCAGTACTGCCCAGCTATCGTAATCATACTGCGAGAGCTTGGAGAAGATACCGGCAAAATCGACTTGTCCGTCACCCAGCGAACGGAAACGCCCGGCGCGGTCGGCCCAGCCTGCAAAACCGCTATACACGCCCTGACTGCCCGTGGGGTTAAACTCGGCGTCTTTCACGTGGAAGGCTTTGATACGGTCGTGATACAGGTCAATGAAAGCCAGATAATCCAACTGCTGTAGTACAAAATGGCTCGGATCGTAGTTGATATTGGCGCGCTGATGGCCGTCCACAGCGTCGACGAAGCGCTCGAAAGTAGCTCCATCGAACAAGTCCTCGCCCGGATGCAGTTCATAGCAAACATCCACGCCCGCTTCATCGTAGACATCCAGGATGGGCTTCCAGCGCTTGGCTAGTTCTCCGAAAGCGGTTTCTACCAGGCCCGCCGGACGTTGGGGCCAGGGATACATAAAGGGCCACGCCAATGCTCCCGAAAAGGTGGCAGAAGCCTTCAGGCCCAGATTTTGACTGGCCTTTGCCGCCAGTTTGAGTTGGTCAACCGCCCACTCAGCGCGAGCTTTGGGGTTGTTACGTACCTCAGGCGCGGCAAAGCCGTCGAACATAGCATCGTAGGTCGGGTGCGAGGCTACCAATTGTCCCTGTAGGTGGGTGGATAGTTCGGTCACTTCTACACCGATGTCTTTGAGTTTTCCCTTGTACTCGTCACAGTAGGTTTTAGACTCGGCGGCTTGCTTCAGATCAATACAGCGGGCGTCCCAGGTAGGAATCTGGATTCCTTTGTAACCCAGGTCGGCCATGTATTGAGCAATGGATTCCAGAGTGTTAAATGGAGCTTCGTCGCCCATGAACTGTGCCAGAAATATGGCGGGACCTTTTATGGTTTTCATTATTTAGCGTTTAGTTTTGATTGGGAATATTTATCACATAGGCATAAAATGGGCAGGTATTTTTCTTTGTGCCTCTGTGCCTTTGGTACTATGTACCTAGACCTCCACCCACTTTTCCCCGCGCGCGCTCTCGAGTATCTTCTCACAGATTAGGAGTTCACGGTAACCATCGGCAAAGGTAGGGTAGGTGGGGTTTTCGGGTTGCTTGCCGGCTTCAACGGCGGCGTACACCTCCTTGAACATTTGCTTGGAAGTATCAGGGAAGCCTTCGTTGTGGCCGCCGGGGAACGAAATCACCGAACTGGCTTCACGGTGAACCAGCGACGGATCACGCATGAGTACCTCGTTGTAGCCGTCGCGGTTGCCAATCCAAAGTTCATTAGGACTTTCGGAATTGAAGCTGAAAGTTTTCTTGGAACCCGAAATTTCCAGACTCATGCGGTTCTTGCGGCCTGCAGACACCTGCGACACCGTAATGACGCCCCGGTTGCCGTTGTCGAAGCGCAGCAGTACGTTGGCGTGGTCTTCGGTATTGATGGGTACGTCGGCGTAGTCCTCGGGTTTCAGGATTTTACCTGAGTAGGTTTCAACTTCCGTAAGCGGTTTTTTACGGGTTTTGTGAATGGTATTGAAATCGGCCATTACGGCGACGGTCTTCAAGCCTGTGATGTATTCCAAAATATCCATCAGGTGGGAGCCGATGTCGGCAATAGCCCGCGAGTCACCCGATTTGTCGGGTTCAAGCCGCCAGTTGTAGTCAGTTTCGTAGAACAGCCAGTCCTGCAGGTAGGAGCCAATCACGGAATACACATCGCCAAGTTCCCCTTTTTCACGCATCACTTTCATCTGGCGGGCCAGCGGATAGTAGCGCAGGTTGAAATGCACGGCGTTGACCAGCCCGGTTTTGGTGGCCAGAGCTACCAATTCCTCAGCTTCAGCCAAATCCTTGGCCAGGGGTTTTTCACACACCACATGCTTGCCCGCTTCCAGGGCAGCTTTGGATTGGGAATAGTGCAGAAAGTTGGGGGTACAAATATGGATACACTGAATATCGTCCTGCTTCAATAGCTCATCGAAGGTATAGGAACGCTCAATGCCCAGGGATTTGGCCTTGTCGGCGGCCAGTTCGGCGGTGACCTCACACAGGGCTGCTACTTCAACATTGGGCAAACGGCGCAACGCCTCGATGTGGGCAGGGCCAATGAATCCGGTTCCTACGACTCCTACTTTAATTTTTGACATAGTTGTTTTTTGTTGAAACGTTTTTTGTAAAAAAGGGATAAAGGTACTATTGATGGATCAATCGTCAGGGGTTAGTTGTTGGATTGCCTGGTTCATAAAATTGACTTTTTATAATTCAATAAACCAAGAAACACGATCAAACAATGAACTTGGTCCACTTCTCGTCCGATTTGTCCGAGGCTATTACGGTATCGATGAACTTCATGCCGCGCAGGCCGTCATACACGTCGGGGAAATCGTACAACGGGTCTTGATCTTTTCCTTCCCAGCGGGCGCGTACCGCCAGGGCAAAATTCCGGTACAGGTTGGCAAATGCCTCAAAGTACCCCTCGGGATGGCCCGCCGGAATGCGGGTATGTGCTTGAGCTGCTTCCGATAAAGCACCTACCCCCGTCCGCAACAGACGCGCCGGGCTACCCTGTACCTTATGGATGAGCGTATTGGGTTCCATCTGGTTCCATTCCAGACCGCCTAACTCACCGTAGATACGGATGTTCAGGTCGTTTTCCTCGCCGTTGCAGATCTGACTATTTTGCAGGATTCCCTTGGCGCCGTTGTCGAAGTGGAGCAACACATTGGCGTCATCGTCGAGCAGGCGGCCTTCGACAAAAATGGTCAGGTCCGCGCATACCTCGGTTATTTTCAGTCCGGTGATGTATTCGGCCAGATTCTCGGCGTGGGTACCTATGTCGCCCAGCCCGCCCGCCGCGCCAGAGCGCTCGGGATCGGTACGCCAGGATGCCTGCTTGTTGCCCGTAGCTTCCACCAGCGTCGACAGCCAACCTTGGGGGTACTCTACGATTACCTTACGGATGCTGCCTAGAGCGCCAGCCTTGATTAGTTCCCGGGCTTCTTTGACCATCGGATAGCCCGTGTAATTATGAGTAAGGCAGAAAATGAGTCCACTTTCCTCCACAATTTTGACCAGAGCTTCAGCGTCTTCAGTAGTATGGGTGAGGGGTTTGTCACATACCACGTGGAATCCGTTTTCGAGCGCAAGCTTGGCGGGAGGGAAATGTACGTGGTTGGGCGTTACGATGGCGACGAAATCCATGCGCTCGCCTTCGGGTAATTCCTTTTCCTTTTGGATCATTTCCTCGTAGTTGGCGTACACCCGGTCGGGGGGCAGGTACAGGGCGGCGCCCGTGGCGGCGGATTTTTCGGGGCTTGAGCTGAACGCACCACAAACGAGCTCGATTTCGCCATCCATGATTGCCGCTCGGCGATGCACGGCTCCAATGAAGGCATCGGTGCTGCCGCCTACCATTCCCATGCGAATTTTTCTTGGCATTACTGGTTGGTTAAAGGTTTTTGAAATTTTTATTGCTGAAAAAAGAGTAACATAGCGCACTCTTACTACTTACAAAGGTAGCAAGTTCAAAAAAATAGCAGAATAGCCAATCCGTTTATAAGTAGAAATGCGGGCTATTTCTTTTTTTTACGAAATTATTGGACGAAACTCACCACTAGCTCTTTTTTTAACCAACTAATCCTTTCTCACTAAACCGACTACTTCTTATGAATCAAAATGTCAATGCGGATCGCCTGTTTCTGGGCAGTTGCTTTGCACTCATTACTACGGCCTTTTCCTTTGCCATCCGAGCGGGTATCCTACCCCAATTGGGAGAAGAGTTTGGACTGTCTGCCGAGCAGCTGGGCTTCATCAACTCCATGTGGTTCTATGGTTTCCCCATCGCCATGATCGTCGGGGGTATAGTCTACCACAGTGTAGGGCCGCGGATCATCATGATGGTGGCGTTTGTCATGCATACCCTGGGCATTGTTATGACCATTTATTCGGGCGGCTATAACGGTCTGTTGCTTTCTACCCTGTTCATCGGCATCGGTAACGGTTGTACCGAGGCTGCCTGTAATCCCATGATCGCCGACTCGTACGCAGGCGCAAAAATGAACAAAATGCTTAGCCGTTTCCACATGTGGTTTCCGGGCGGTATCGTGTTGGGTAGCCTCATTTCACTGGCGATGACCAAAATGGACATGGGGTGGCAGGCACAAATCTGGATTATCATGATCCCGACGCTGATCTACGCTTTCCTGTTCTGGGGACAAACCTTCCCCAAAGCCGTGGTAGAAGGAGCTACCTCACTCTCTGCCAACTTCCGGGGAATGCTTAATCCGCTGTTCATTTTCATCTTCTTTTTCATGGCATTCACCGCCATTTCGGAGTTTGGTCCGCAGCAGTGGACGGCCATTATCTTGAGCAAAAGTGGTGCTGAACCTTTGTTGATTTTGGCGTTGGTGACGGGGCTGATGGCGGTAGGGCGCTTCTTCGCGGGGCCTGTCATTGGTCAATTCGGCCAAACGGGCGTTTTATTAGGCTCGGCCATTTTTGCTACGATTGGAATTTATCTGTTCAGCAGCGTTACCGGACCTATGGCTTACCTGGCTGCTATTTGTTTCGCTCTGGGCGTATGCTACTTCTGGCCCACCATGTTGGGCTTTGTCGCTGAAAAGGTACCCCTTAGCGGTGCGCTGGGACTCTCACTTGTGGGAGGTATGGGCATGTTCTCTACCGCCATTTTCCAACCCTTTATCGGAAGTTGGATCGACAACCACCGGGCTGAGATGTCCGCCCAGGGGCTGAGCGGTGACGCGCTGGAACTGGCCGCCGGACAGGCTACCCTACAAAATATGACTACGTTCCCGATCATTCTGATCGTAGCCTTTACCTTTCTTTTCTTCTGGGTACGTGCTCGTAAGGCCAAGGGGCTGCACGGACTACCCGAGTCGGAAGTATTGCAGCAGCCGCAGTTGTAGGGGTACCTATTGGCTGTTGGCAGTCGAATTTATTTATAAACAAAATTCCCCGAGAGCTTTGAGCTTTCGGGGAATTTTGTGTTTCAGGAACATTGATTGAATAGAACGTGACCGAGCGACCTACCTTTACCGCATCCGCACCACCGTCACACCTGCACCGCCTCGATCGGCGTGTTCGTCCTGCATGGCTGCTACCTGCTTGTATCCACGGAGATGATTTCGCACTAAGGTACGGAGTATACCGTCGCCCTTGCCGTGCACAATACGCAGTTCGTCGTAGCCCAGCATCAGGGCGTTGTCCATGAATTGGTCCACCACACCCAGAGCTTCTTCGCCGCGCTTACCCCGGATATCGAGATTGAAGCTGAAATTCAGATGTCGCTCGTTCAGATCCACGCCACCCGTACCGGATTTCAATTTCTTTTCACCCGTAAGTTCGCGGTAGGTTTTATTGGATACTTTTTCCAGCCGGTTTAGCTTGATGTTGGATTTGAGTTCGCCAATCCGTACTTCGGCGTCCTTGCCTTTTAGTGCCAGTACCTCAGCCAGAGCATTCTGCCCCTTAATGCGCACAAAGCTACCTACCTCGATTGCTCCGCTTTCCGGCTCATATTCTGCGTTGGCTGTGGGTAGCTCGGCTACAGGTTCGGGTTTGAGGTCTTTTTTGGTAAACCGTTCCAGTTCTGTCCGGACTTTTTTAGTCGTTTCTTTTTCAGCCTGACTTTCCTTGATTTCCCGGATGGTGTTCTCGATGCGCTGATTGGTACCGCTAAGTAGTAGCTTGGCTTTCTGCTTGGCTTCGTTCAAGATCCGCTTTTCGTTATTATCCAGGGTAGTTTTCAGGGCGGTGTACTCGGCTAGTTGTTGAGCTAGCTTTCGTTCCTTAATACCCAATTCCAGATTTTTCTCGGCAAATACCCGGCGTTCGATGTCAAGTTCTTTCAGGAGTTTTTCAAAGTTCACC
Source organism: Salmonirosea aquatica (assembly GCF_009296315.1). Taxonomy (NCBI): domain Bacteria; kingdom Pseudomonadati; phylum Bacteroidota; class Cytophagia; order Cytophagales; family Spirosomataceae; genus Salmonirosea; species Salmonirosea aquatica. The sequence goes on along the minus strand of NZ_WHLY01000002.1, from coordinate 767,328 downwards.
TGTTGTGCCCCCAGTTTCTCTTTGGCTTGGACTACCACTTCTTTGGGCAAGCCGATTTTGGACGCAATTTCGAACGCAAACGAACTGCCCGGCCGACCTATTTCCAATTGGTACAGGGGTTCCAGATGCTCACCATCGAAACGCATGGCACCATTAATGAGCCCTTCGGTTTTGTCGGCCAGTACCTTAAGGTTGGTATAGTGCGTGTTGATCACGCCATACGCACCTGAGCGGGTCAGATTTTCCAGGATGGCTTCGGCAATGGCTCCACCCAGCCCCGGTTCGGTACCTGTACCGAACTCGTCGATCAGGAAGATAGTGCGCTTGTTGGCCATGGCCAGAAAATTCCGCATGTTGGTTAGGTGTGAACTGTAGGTACTCAGATCGTTTTCCAGCGACTGCTCGTCACCAATGTCAATGAATATATTCTGGAAAAAGCCCATCGTCGAGTCCTCCCGCATGGGTACCAGCAGACCGCACTGGTACATATATTGAATGAGACCGACGGTCTTTAACGATACAGATTTCCCTCCCGCATTGGGACCCGAAATGATCAGGATACGCTGTTTGGCATTTAATTCAATGCTGAGGGGTACCACCGTTTTGCCCTGCTTCTGAAAGGTTAGGTGCAGCAGCGGGTGCCGGGCTTCGCGCCAGTCGACCACGGTACGGTTTTCGAATTTTGGATTAATAGCACTCATCTGGGCGGCAAGCTTGGCCTTGGCCCGCAGAAAATCCATGAGTCCGAGAAATTGGTACGCTTTATGCAACTCAGGCAGGTAGGGCCTCAACTGATCCGTAAGGCGGGTCAGAATGCGGTTGATTTCGCGGCGTTCTTCGTATTCCAGCTCCCGAATGGCGTTGTTGGCTTCCAGTACATCGGTAGGTTCAATGAACACGGTCTGCCCCGTGGCGGACTCGTCATGAATGAAGCCCTTAAACTTACGCTTGTGTTCGGCGGCCATGGGGATCACCATGCGCCCGTTTCGTATCGTGAGCGACACATCATCACCAATCCAGCCATTACTTTTGGCAGTGCGCAGCATGGTATCAAGCCGCTTGCGTACATTGACCTGCTCGGCAATAAGCCGACGCCGGATTTGTACCAGTTCGGGCGAAGCATTATCGCGCACTTGCCCCCGCTCATCGATGATTCGCTCGATCGCATCGGTTACGGCACGCTCCACTCGGATGGTTTTGGCATACTCGCTCAATAATGGGTAACTCTCCGGTGACTGGTTTTCGAAGTACCTTAAGCAACCGCGTATAGTGTTAAGCGATACTTTCAGATCGAAGAACTCATCCTGCATCAGCATGGTACCTTCGATAGCGGCGCGGTGAAGGTAGGGGGTAGCGTCGAGGTAGTTTTGGGCGGGAAACTCGCCGCCCGACTGCATGATGTGCTGCATCTCAGCAGTTTGGCCGACGAGTTTGTCCACCAGACCAAAATTGTCGGAAAAGCGTATTTTGTCCACATAGGTTCGGCCCAGAGAACTAATACACGCCTCTTTGAGCCACTCACGTAGCCGGTCAAATCCTAATTTTTGTTCGAGATTTTTGGGATATAGCAAAGTAATTGAAAAATTGAAAGTTTAAAACGATGAAGGATTTAGCTGTTGAATCGCAAGATCGCAGGTTATTTAGTGAGCAGAGTAACCTGAATCGCATGTAATCAAACCTGCCGACAATTTGACATAATAAATCCTTTTCAAAATATGCGCTGCACTTCTTCCTTTACGACGCGCAGCGCCAGTGTACAGGGTTGTGTTTCCTGCTGAATCACCTGTTCAAAAATCTTCCGCCCCAGATCATTGGCCGGGGCTTCATCATCCACTTCGGCGGCCGCGCGGTTAATCAGCGACTGCACTTCGTTGACAGCTTTCTTGATTTGTTCCCAGGTATCGTTGCTGAGGTATACTTGTTGGGCCAGGTTGTGGTTAAACTCCTCACGGATTTCCCGCAATAGAATCTGCTGAAATTCAAGGGCATTGGAAGCCGAGCCGGCAGTACGCAGCAGTAACTGGTTGGGGGTGATTCGTTCAAGAAAGAGACACATCCGCTCGTAAGCCTGTAAGCGCAGAGGAAGAATGATTTCAGTGTTTTTGGCCCGAATGTCCCATCTTTGTTTTTCAAAGATTTTTTCGGCCAGCGTTGTCAGGATCAGATACAAGCCAAATACTACGATCAAGGCCACTAAAAGTATTGTCACCAGGGAATACAGTTCCATATAGAATTGTTAACAAAATTGAACGGCAAAAGTACGCTTAAAAGCCGGCTGAACGAAGACAAATCCCCTACGGTTTTAAGCCTGAAATTACCGCTATGAAAGATAAATCGCTCGATGAAAACACTGTTCCGGAGTCTCCGGTTCATATATCGGCCCGTGCCAGGGCAGAAATTATGGATACTTTTACTGCCAATAAAATCCCCGATGCGTACGGTCTGAGGGTAGGTTTACGGGGTGGCGCTTGTAGCGCTACCTACCTGCTGGGTTTCGACACCGCCACCCCGCACGACCAAGAATATGATGTGGAAGGAATACGCGTTATAATCGATCGCAGACATCTGATGTACGTTTTGGGAGCAGCTGTTGACTACGAGGAGAATCCACAAGAACAGGGGTTTACAATAAACATGCCGCCAAGGGAGGACTTAAACGATAAGGTGTTTTCGGACACAAAAGATTTGCAAAAAAACGATTAAAAAAAGTAACCAATAGAATTTAGTTTTTTGGCACGGTTTTAGGTTAATACAAGATATTCATAAGATAAAACTTTACATTGATCTATTAATATCCTGATAGAGAAATAGTTGTATTGGTTTTTCTGTTGAGTATCAGCAATGTTCGGCCATGCCTAAGTATATCCCATAGTACGGTGTCCCTATTCCTAAGAAAATACATTTTCCTACTTGCATCGATAATGGCGTTCGTGGGGGCTGTGGCATTCTATCTTACCAAGAACGAAACGGTAACCAGCGAAACCTACGCCGGAACGATCCAGGAAAGGCTGCAAAAAGAGGTTTTGCGGGTCAATGAGGATATGGATCAAATCATGGGTCGGCTGCCGCTGCCCGATGGAAAACCTTTTTCCGAATTACTTCTGGAAACCCCTTATCCCTACTACCTGTACCGTGATTCCACCCTTTTGGTATGGTCGGACTATCGGTACGTAGTTAATTATGCGCTTTTTTCTGGAGCGAGTTCTGAAATACGCCCTATCGAAACACCCCAGGGTAAATTTTTACAGCTCAGCCAGCGTCGTGAGATCGGTGGAAATCTCTATGATTTATTTGTGCTACTCGAACTGCAATCCCACTTTCAGGCTGAGCAGGATGAAACCGCTTCGGGTTTCAATTCGAGGATTTTCGACGTGGCACCCCAATCATTGAGCCTGACAGGGGACGAAGGGTACCTGCCTGTAAACGACCAAACTGGCCGCCCTTTCTTTTACGTAAATCCACCCAACGGTTGGACAGGCCCGAGAGGTCGCATTCCGGTTCAGTCTTTTTTATTAGCATTTCTGGCTCTCCTATTTTTGATTGCCTACCTGGGTAGGGTGGTGAGGCAGCTGGGTACCCGGCACCGCTACGGTCTTGGACTGGCCGTTATCGTACTTTTTGTCGTGATAATCCGGGGCTTGATGCTGCATTTTTCGATTCCTTCTGCATTTTATGACAGTGCGATTTTTGATGCCCAGAATTATGAGGGTAGTCCGCTTTCCCCCTCCCTGGGCGACTTGTTACTGAACGGAATGGGTATGCTGTGGATATTGGTATATGCCAATCGGAACTATTTCCGCACGGTCACCTACCGGCGACTGGTCACAAGTCCTCCGGTGTTTCAGTATCTGGTTTCACTGCTCATACTCTTAGTCAGTTATATGGCGTATTACCTATGCTACCGCGAACTCGTCGCTATATATGGTAGCAGGCTATATACCCTCGATATCACCCTTAGCATCACATTCAGTCCTCTGAAAATTACCGCCCTAGCCGTGTTTGTATGCCTGTCGGGCCTTTACTTCATGATAACCCAGCTGGTGTTTATTGTGTATATCCGGCTCACGCGCGATCCACGAGTGGGAGGGGCAATACTGCTGCTGAGTGTGGGACTGGTATACGCAGTTTCCTGGTTAATAGGGGTGTATTTCAAGTGGATTTTCCTGACCCACGTGGCCTACATTCTGACTTTGTATCTCACCCGGCTTCCGCGGACCTTCTACGGTTTCCGATATCCGACGACGGTGTATTACTTTCTGACCGCGCTGGTGTGCGCCCTCACGGGTACTTACGTAGTGGAAAGCCAGGAAAATACCAAGGACGTACTCAACAAGAAAGAGTTTGGACAGCAACTATTAACCGGGAATGACCCGCTGGCTGAATTTCTGCTCAAGAAGGATATTCAACTGGTGGCTCAGGACAGGGAAGTGCAACAATTCCTGGTTAATAATGTACCCCTTGCCCGTGAGATGATACAGCAGCGTATCAGAAGTCAATACCTCGATCGGTATCTGGACGAATACACCGTAGAGGTACTTACCTTCGATCGGCAGGGCAATCCGCTGGACAATAGCGCCCAGGCCCGTTCGCATGATTATTACCTCAATACTTTTGGCAAACCTGCCTTTGCCACTCCTTATCCCGGCGTGTTCATGATTGACATGCCGGGCCTGGATACGTCTGCCGCGTCAACATCGGGAGTGGGGGTACCCCTGCCGGACAATGCAGTCCGGGATACCACTTTTGCCAAGCAGTATGTAGCGTTCATAACGATACAAAATCAAGCTGAACTGGCGGGGTACGTGGTGGTGGATCTAAGGCAACGACCCCGGGTATCCCGTGATCCGGCACCTATGCCGGACGAGCGGTTCGTCAAAACACCCGACAACCAGGAATACAGCTATGCTCTATTTGAAGGCGACGTGCAAAAATTCAGCAGTGGGCCCTACAACTACGAACGAAAATTCCCTTCCACGGTTCTGCTTGATTCGGCGCTGTACACTACTGGTCTCGATCTGCATGGGTACCGTCATGTCGGGCAGGTAGGTACCCACAACCGTCGGATTGTGGTTTCTACAAAATCGTGGGGCTGGAACGGATTCCTGGCCAATTTCTCTTTTCTGTATCTTATTCTGGTTGTAGTGGTAGCGCTGGTCATTTTCGGACATGCACTTCACTCGGGTATATCCAACTTGCCACTGACCTATTCTACTAAGATTCAGATATTGCTCAATGCCGCCTTCATTATTCCGTTGCTGATCGTGCTTTTCTTCATACTGGGGATCATTGACAGCCACTACCGGGAAAATCAGGAAAATGCCCATATCGTCAATACTCGTAACCTATCGGTCAATATAATAGGTTATATGGACGACTACCGCCAGGGGAGAATGAGTCAGGGATATTTTGAACAACAAATCAAGCAGATCGCCCGTGACGGCGATCTGGTAGTGAACCTGTACGACACCACTGGGAAAATTCTGCTAGCCTCCAAACCTATGCTTTATCAGGGCGGGCTAGTCTCGGAACTTATCAATCCGGTAGCCATGAAACAGATCGTCGAGCAAAAGGAAAATCAGCTGTTGCTCAATGAATCCTTGGGTGATAAACCCTACAATACCGCGTATGTAGGGTTGAAATCGTACGATCAAAAGCTACTCGGCGTGCTGAGTGTTCCTCAGTTCGATGCCAAATCAATCCTGGACCGACAGATCATTGATATTGTGGCTTCGGTGCTGATTGTATTCACCACCATGCTGATTGTGTTCCTGCTGGTATCCTACCTGGCGGCCAATTTGCTCATCGAACCGTTGAGAGTGCTGGCTCGGAAAATCAGCACCACGAATCTCAATCAACTCAATGATCCGCTGCCCTGGCATTCGAACGATGAGATTGGCTCCGTGATCAAAAAGTACAACCAGATGCTGGTGAATCTGGACCACAACAAACAGGCGCTTTCCTCCAATGAAAAACAATCGGCCTGGCGGGAGATGGCCAGGCAGGTAGCGCACGAAATCAAGAATCCGCTCACTCCTATGAAGCTCACACTGCAGCAGTTGCAGCGCACTATCCGCCGCGATGACCCCGAAGCACTGGAAAAAGTGAACCGCGCCATGGAATCCATCATTAAGCAAATCGACACGATTGGCTACATCGCCCAGTCTTTTTCGGATATAGCCCGCATGCCACCGCCCAAAAACGAGTTGTTTGAAGTAACCTCAGTAGTCAATAAGGCTTACGAACTCTATTCAAGCGATGATACCGTCACATTTCGGCGCGAGATTACCCCCGGTCCCCTCTATGTAATCGGTGATCGCCAGCAGTTCGGCAGCAGCATCTCCAATCTGATCATCAATGCCCGGCAATCCGTACCCGAATCGCGGCCCGCTCAGGTTACGGTAAGGCTTTATACTTACAATGAAACAATCATTGTAGAGGTAGAAGATAATGGGACCGGTATTCCTCAAAACATCAGGAGCCGGGTATTTCTGCCCAATTTTACGACCCGTGAGGGCGGAACCGGCCTCGGTCTGGCAATGGCCAAGCGCATCATTGAGTACGCAGGAGGCAGCATCTGGTTCGAAACAGAAGAAGGCATAGGTACCACCTTTTTTCTATCACTTCCGCTTGTGGAAAGTCCTTAAGAAAAGCGACTCCCTTATCTCTGATTAAAGCTTCTCTTTACTCGGTATGGGGTACCTTTTATCAACTATGTCCGGTCAGTCGTCGATTGTTACATGCTTCCAGTTTTCTCCTGAGCGGATTCGATTAAGTTGGGTATGGGTAATACCGAACTGCTTCGCGATCATCTTCAAACGATTATTGTCGTTTTTAAGGAGCTTCTTAATCATACGTACCTTGGTTTCGGTAAGCTTGTAGTTGCTGGTACGGCGGGGCATGACCCGATTGACCAAAGCCGGATTGTCCCGGTTATGATCAGTCATTTCGCTTTTGGTCACCCACTTCAAATTCTGAAAATAGTTGTTTTGCTTGTCGTAGTCGAGGTGGATGACGTACTTCTGATCGTTGCTTGTTCGGGCCAGAAAATAATCAGCCACCAGCTTATGAACATAGCGGTTGATGGTGCGTCCACCCGGAACCCGGATGTTAAGTGAGCGGTAACCCTGAATCACCGATCCATTGATGATGGTTCCTTTTACAGGATCGGTCTGGAAGCTTTTCAGGCGTCCATAGTTTGATATTTCATAGTGTGGAGCGTTGTCGACTTGGTCGAAGACGATGCGTACCCACTTCTCATTCCAGTAGCTGTTGCTATTCTTTCTCTCTGTCATGGGTTATTGTTAATTAGGTACTGTAGGTTCGATGCATGGATCGAAATGTTGAACGGAATAGGTTAAGTGCGGATTGATTTTATCACCCTGCATTATTTCATACTCAACTGGTAAAGTACGGTCGGGTACAATCGTATAAAAACAGTTTAGAGGTACCTATACGAAATAAGACTTGGGCTGAATTCAAACCGAACTAACGGCTTTTGTGTTGACAAATAAAAAAATAGGGCCAGCGTACAAAGCCCTTTACATAGAAGCGCTATACGTCGTCAGGCTGAGGAATATATTGAGCACCTGTACTAACATCCAGGGCAGGCAGGCCGTCGGGATTTGCCAATGGTGCGACTTGGGTAGCTGGGACATATAGGTGGAGATAACTGCAGCCATGTCCCTTCGAGTGCGCCGAAGGGTTGGCGCAATTTTTAAGCTAATACTTCCAGATTGTTTATCGAAAGAATAGAAACCAAAAAATGAATCAGTCCACAGGAAAGACCTTAATTATCGGCGCAACGCCCAATCCAGGCCGATACGCCTTTGCAGCAGCCCATCGTTTGACGCAACGCGGCCATTCTATCGTTCAGATTGGCCTGCGGCAGGGAGAAGTAGCTGGAGTGCCGATCACCACTCAGAAAGAAAACTACACGGATATTGATACAGTGACTCTCTATGTAGGACCTCGTAACCAGCCCGAATATTACGACTACGTAATTTCACTTAGGCCGCGGCGCGTTATATTTAATCCGGGTACGGAGAATACCGAGTTTGAAAATCGACTCTTGAAGGAGGGAATAGAACCTCTAGAAGCCTGCACATTGGTTATGCTCGCCACCGGGCAGTACTAGTGAAAAAAATCACAACTTGCTGATTTATTGGGGAGGAATTGACACAAAGGGGCATACAGTACCGCATCTTGTCGTAATAGAAAACCTTCGAAACCGGATCCTGTCTGAAGCTTTACCAGCGAATAAGCGCCGAGGCCCAGGTGAAGCCACTCCCAAAGGCTGCCAGGCAAATCAGGTTGCCCGGTTGAACGCGGCCTTGCTCCCAGGCTTCAGCGAGGGCGATCGGGATGGAGGCTGCGGTGGTGTTGCCATAACGCTCGATGTTATTGACGACTTTATCGGAGGAGAGTCCCAACTGCTGCCTGACGTACTCACTGATACGAATGTTAGCCTGATGAGGTACCAGTAAGCTTATTTCGTCGGTTTGGGCACCGTTGGCATCCAGGGCTTCCTGAATCACTTCCCCAAACCGCACTACGGCATGTTTGAAAACGGCGTTGCCGTTCATGAATACGTCGAAACCACCTTCGTCCAGCAGTTCTTTGGTAGCGGCGCGATCGGGGCGGCTGCTACCGGGATCTTTTACGTACAGATCTTCCGCAAAGCGTCCATCGGCGTGTAGGTGTGTGGACAATATGCGGTGGTCGGTGTCGTCGGTACCCTGCACCACCACGGCTCCGGCTCCATCGCCGAATATTACGGCCACATTGCGCCCCGCGGTACTTTTATTGATCCAGGTGGACTGGATTTCGGAACCCACCACCAGGGCCGTCTTATACATGCCCGACTTGATAAATTGGTCGGCAATGGATAACGCGTAAATAAAACCCGAACATTGCTCACGAATGTCAATGACAGGCTTGCCGTCCATGCCCAGTTCGCGCTGCATCAGAAAAGCTGAGCCAGGGAAAAAATAATCGGGCGTAATGGTAGCATACACAATCACATCGACCTGATCGGGCGTGAGTTCGGCACGTTCCAGGGCCTGGCGCGAAGCGGCAGCGCCCATGCTGGCGTTGGTTTCCTTGCCGTAGGTGAAGTATCGCCGCTCTTTGATGCCGGTGCGCTCCTGTATCCATGCATCGGAGGTTTCCATCCATTGGGAGAGGTCGTCGTTCGTCACGACCTGCTCGGGTACGTAGTAACCTACTCCGGTGATACGCGCGTAAGGCATGGGTTCAGGATTTGGCGAAAAAAAAAGACTGGCAGTCTGGAAAAAAGCGAGTTATCAGGCGGGATGGATGTCGAAACTGAATTCCTCCATAATCAGATTGGCCAGCAATTTTTCGCAAGCCGTTTTTACCTTCGTTTCGGCTTCGTCGGCATCGGCGGCATCCAGCCGAATGGTGATGTGCTTCCCGATGCGGACATCGTCCACCTGATCGATCCCGAGGTTGTGTAGCCCTAGTTTGACTGCTTTGCCCTGCGGATCGAGAATTTCTTTGATGGGCATAATGTTGATATCAGCGACGAATTGCATGGTAGGTAGCGGTAGAGTAAGTCGGTTTTGATGGATGATTTTAATGCTGCAAAAATGCAATAAAATAAACGGCTTACCAATTCGGTTTTTTCTTTTCGTGTTATTTAAGGTACCGCATAGGATATGAATGCTGGCTGATTTTTGATGGAGGTGAATCTGTTATTTGACCTGTTTTGATAAATTTTAATAAGCGGATTACAGACAACTAGACGTATTACCAGTATGAGGCTGACATTCAGAAATGAGCGAATGAGAAGAGCGCTATTATCCGCCTCAGTTGGACTGTTTTGCTGTGTTTTGTCGTATAAGATGTACGAAAGCTATGAAGAGCAGGTTTATGTACAACAGTATAGTCCTCTGGTACGTATGCTGATCGTGGGTAGGGTCAAAGGGCTAGGTACCTTGAAAAGTCCCAACAAGATTCTCGTTTGGCACAAGGGGAAAGATATACTCTACCCAAGAGCAACCCTTATTTCAGAAAAACGGCAAAAGATAAAAGTATCGAAGTGAATTTTGATCCCTTGCGGGATATCGCCATGCGCCCCGATGAGAATCCCCGACACGCCTATCCCTTGCTGGGTGTCATTTTTTTTAACAGGTTTGTTGCTTTTAGGGTACGCTGCCTATGACTTCCGTTCAAGCAGTACGGTGGTAAAAGATCATAAAAAGTAACATTTCGTGCTCAGCTATAATTAATGTAAATTTGAATTCAACTGTTTTACTAGACAAGAAACGATGACAAAATTGATCGTGACACTTCCGAATGAGCAAGATGTAAATTGGCTGATTCCAATGCTTAATCGGCTGGGTGTTGAGGTTATGCCACTTAGCGAGCCTGAATTGCCAGAAAATGAGGCTTTTCACAAAAAAAATATAGAACTCGGCGGGCAGGATCGTGACGATCTTGATGCCTATTTGGCTGAATTCGAACAAGGTCGTCAGGATCGAATTTTACCTTTACGCAATTAGAAGGTAAGTTATGTACTTGATTGATAGTAATTTGTTGATTTATTCTTCTTAATCAAAGTTTGATTATCTACGCCCACTCTTATTGCATCCTGATGCCAGTGTGTCGGAAATTTCTCGTTTGGAAACACTGGGTTACCATCAACTTGCAGATAAAGACGAGCAGTATTTCAAGAGTCTTTTTGCATTGATGGTTGTGCAATCCGTGGATCGACAAATAATCGATAGAGCTATCTTATTGAGAAAAATCCGGAAAATGTAGATAGGCGATGCCCTCATAGCGGCAACTGCCCTACTCAGAGACTTAGATTTATACTCCCACAACGTTCAGGATTTTATTTGGATTGATGGTCTGAAAGTCATTGATCCGATTAGGTATTCAGAAGGCACCTAGCGACGCATAAGTACTAGTAGGTTGGCACTACTTCACCAGCATTACCCCCACACTCATCAGCACGTACAACGCCACCACCAAAGGTACCCCTAGTACGCCCAGAGTAGCCAGCAGCAGGACGGATGCCAGCAAAAACGAATACCGCACCTGATTGCCCTTCCAGCCGAACGATTTGAATTTCAAAGCAAAAAGTGGCAACTCGGCTACCAGCAAGTAAGACATAACCACTGTAAAAATCAAAAGGGTAGGGGTACTTACGATCACGGATTCCCACGCGGGATGAAAGCGGATGATGAAAGGCAGTGATGCTATCAGCAACGCGTTGGCGGGGGTAGGTACCCCAATGAACGAGTCACTTTGCCGGGGATCGATGTTGAACTTCGCCAGCCGCAACGCCGAGCAAACGGCAATCAGGAAGGCCAGATTGGGTATCCACATATCTTCCATTTCAGGTACGCTCCGCACCAGCAGTTGGTAGATGATGATGGCAGGCAGTACCCCGAACGTAGTCATGTCGGCCAGAGAATCCAGCTCTTTCCCAATCGGTGAACTCACCTTCAGTAGGCGAGCGGCGAAGCCATCGAAAAAATCGAACACAGCCGCCAGGCCGATCAGCCCACACGACAGAAGAATATTGCTGTGAAATGCCTCCACGATACCCACACAGCCGCAGAGGAGGTTAGCACAGGTAAGGGCGTTGGGAATGTGTCGTTTCATGAGCGGGAGGCTAATTCAGAAAGGGATTGTGCTTCTTCTCATACCCAATGGTAGTCGGTTGCATGTGGCCGGCGTACACGGTGTAGTCGTCAGGCAGGGTGAATAGTTGGGTGCGAATACTGTTCAGAAGGGTACCCATATTGCCGCCGGGTAGGTCGGTGCGGCCAATGCTCTGCCGAAACAACACATCGCCCCCAATCACGAATTTCTGCGCGTCATTGACAAAAGCGACATGGCCGGGTGCGTGGCCGGGCACGAAGCGGATACCCAGTGAGGAATTGCCGAATTCCACGGTTTCGCCTTCTTTGAGCCAGCGCTCTACGGCAGGTTCCGAGAAAACGGGGAAGCCATAGTTTGGGGCGTAGGTTTTGACCGCCCGCAGCAGCGGCTCATCGAGCTTGTGCAGGGCGAAGGGTACCTTGTATATATTTTTTAATTTTTCTACCCCCAGCACGTGGTCGATGTGCGCGTGGGTATTGTAAATACCGACGGGGGTAAGCTGATTATTTTTGATAAAATTGTTGAGCTCATCATATTCGTATGGTTCATAACAGCCGGGGTCGATGATAATGGCTTCCTTACTTCCGTCGTAAAGTACGTAGGTGTTTTCGGAAAATGGGCTGAAAACAAAGGATTTGATTTCTATCATAGTTAGGGTGCGTTGAAGGCGCTAAGGTAAGAAAGGCTGGGAAAAGGGGCGACCGGAATCGAAGAGAATATACATTAAAAAAATCCCCCGTCGCTAGGACGGGGGATTTATCAAGGATACAATCCTTTGTTTATTCTAAAAGAAATCCCTTAAAGAATACGGTCGCTGGTCGTCGTATTCCATACGTCCGATTCCCAACCTGTGTGGATATTGCGTCCCCGGTAGGTTTTCCATTCGTCAGAAATAGCAGTACCTTCTTCATGATTACGTGCTTTGACACCTACCACGATTCCGCCATTTTCCAGACTTTCCTTATAAACCGCAGCGCGTTCCTCAGGAATACCGGAGCCTACCAGGGCACCAATAATTCCGCCCGTCAGTCCGCCCGCACCAGCTCCGGCCAGTCCGGCGGCGATAGGTCCTGCTATAACCAAACCGAGTCCGGGTAGGGCAATAGCGGTACCGATAGCTGCAATGGCCCCGATGATAGCGCCCGCCGTTCCGCCGATGGCTGAACCTACGCCAGCACCTTCCATGGACTTGTTGCCCAGATCCGAACGGTCGTCCTCGTCAACATCTTTATAATGAGTATTGCGCGTATCATCGGACATGAGTACTGATATCTCATCGCGCGAATATCCCCGGCTCAGCAAACTGTTGTAGGCCTTTTCAGCATCGTCCTTGTCGTGAAACACGCCCGTGATGGTACCTGTGTCCTGATCCATTTCGGCGTTATTCGATGCATTGTTCCTTTCGTTAAAATTTCTTTGAGTTTCCATAGTAATAACTAAGTTTAATAGAATGGTGTAAAAGATTACTTTCAACTATACCTTAAATAATTATTCCAACGTGCCGGAACCATCCTTTCCTGATTTTTGAGAAGTTTCTTGCCGGTACCTTTGTGTAATCGTATGCCCAACTCCCTAGAAAGGTGAAAAAACAAAAGCTCCGCTACCCTCGATCGAGGATAGCGGAGCAATTCGTTTTTAATCAAAAAAAATCGCTCTATTCGCGGATCGTGACTTTGATCCGATCATAATACAGGATGGTAAGACCCTCAAAGCCCGAATCCGTACCGACACACAACCAGATTTCTCCGTTGGCGTTAGGCTTCACAGAAACCGGGGCATCGTTATTCGAACGCTGCACCACTTTGTAGACCGTGCTGTCCAGCCCATTGCTTACATTGCCCAATACGGGCATTTCGGTACCTCCTGTGGCCTGTTGGCCTTTGTCGATGCTAACTTCGTAGAAGCCGTTTACTAGTTTCCTCACGGGCTCGTTGGGTGAGGCCCCCGCTTTCAAATAGACCGACTCTGCTGGCGAACCGCCGATGCCTACACTACCGTTGGGATAATTGGTACCCAGGTCGATCTCGTACGTTACCTTGTACGTACGGTTCGGATCCAGGCCGGTAATCTTCTTCTTAAGGTACATGAACATATCGTCGCTGCGGTTGTGACTCTGTACTCTTAACGCTTTTTTCGTGGTATCCAGCGGAGCGGGCAAAGCGGATAGCCGCGAATTGAATTCAAGAGACGTAGAATCCTGGTCAGTACTATAATCCGCAAATTCAACTGCCCACCCATCGACTGTCGTCTCAAAATCGGAGTCTACTGACTTCATGTTCGTCAAATCCTTATCCTGATCACAGGACCACAAACCCATCCCCAGCAGGGCACTCATCATCCACACACTCTTCTTCATGCTAAATAGTTGTTAAGTTTTACAAAAAATGGTAATCGCCTTTATAGAGGCCCGAAAAAACCGATCCGTTGGAAAGGAAAATGAAATTTTTGGGAAGAAAAGGAGGTACTGCTTGAATATCAGGTAGGTGAAATGCAAAAAAAATCCCGCTTTGGGCGGGACTCAGATTGAAAGAAGCGCGTAGTCGTCATCATCCCAGCAGAAATATCGTCGGTTGTTTGTGCAGGTCGATCTTCTGGGTTTTCCATTGCCGGATGGTCTGCGTCCTGATGTACTCCTGGGGCGAGGTGAGGTTGCTGGCCACGCACAGCAGCGTGTCGGGCTGGCATGCTTCAAGGATTGTCTCCATCATGTGATTGTTGCGAAAAGGCGTTTCCATGAAAATCTGCGTTTGCCCAAATTCGCGCATTTCTCTTTCCAAAAACACGATGGCCTTCCGGCGGGGGGCCTGATCGATGGGAAGGTACCCGTGGAAAGCGAACGATTGCCCGCTCAGTCCCGAGGCCATCAGCGCCAGCAGTACCGACGACGGCCCCACCAGAGGTACCACCTTCATCCCCACCTGGTGCGCCAGCCGCACGGCCACCGCGCCGGGATCGGCCACACCAGGGCAACCGGCCTCCGAAAGTACACCGATGTCTTTTCCGGCGGGTAGCCTGCGAAGTTGCGCGGCGGTTTCGGCTTCGGGTGTTTTTTTATTGAGCTCATAAAAAGTCATTTCTTCGATCACCCGGCCTAGCCGCAGGCTGCTTATAAACCGACGGGCCGTACGGAGTTCTTCGGCGAAAAAATAGTCGAGGGTACCCAGTACGTCCGCCACTTGCGGGCTGAGCACCTGCTGTGAGGTACCTTCAGCTAGGACGGTGGGAATGAGGAAGAGGGTGGAAGGGGAGACTTTTGGAATTATTTCAGACATTTTAGGATCAATAATGAGGATTTTTTGTACAAAAGAACCTCTTTTATTCAAAAATCGATACCTAAAATGAATTTTACCAAGAGTCTGCTACGCTTTTCCTTGCTACTGGTGCCGCTGATTTTATTGGTGGCAATGGGCCATCCTACGCCAGGTACCTTTCCCCAAGCTTCTCCGCCCAACGTCCTGCTCATCTTCGTAGACGACCTGGGCTGGGCGGACCTGAGTAGCTATGGGAGTAAATATTACGAAACGCCCAATTTGGATAAAATGGCCGTCGAAGGCCTTAAATTTACGGATGCTTACGCGGCAGCAGCCATCTGCTCACCTTCGCGCTCGGCCTTGATGACGGGCAAGTACCCTGCCCGCACGGGCATCACGGATTGGATCCGGGCGAGTTTTCAGAACGCTTCGGCGGAATATGATGGCAAGAATAAAAAGGAATACGAGCGCGACCTGACCCAAAAACTCAAGGTACCCCCCATTCCTTTCGAATTGCTGTTGTCGGAAAAGACGACCGCCGAGTACCTGAAAGAACAGGGGTACTTTACGGCTTTCATTGGCAAATGGCATTTGGGCCTGGAACCTTACTATCCCGACAAGCAGGGCTTCGACGTCAACATCGGCGGCTGCGATTTCGGTCAGCCACCTTCCTACTTTGATCCGTACGCCAATGCCTCGGTCAAAGGGATTCCTACCCTACCTGCCCGCAAAACGGGCGAGTACCTCACCGACCGCGAAGGCGACGAGGTGATTAAGCTGATCCGGAGCCATAAAAACGGACCTTTCTTCATCAACTATGCGCCCTACGCGGTGCATACGCCGCTCGGTGGCAAGCCTGAGCTGATCGCGAAATATAAGGCTAAGCCTTCATCGAACGGACAAAAGAATCCGGTGTATGCGGCCATGATCCAAAGTCTGGACGAAAACGTGGGCCGCATCGTGGCCGAACTAAAAGCCCAGAATCTGCTGGACAACACCCTGGTTATTTTCACTTCCGATAACGGTGGACTAATGGGAAGCGAACAAAATCCGATCACGTCCAACCCACCCTTCCGTAGTGGCAAAGGTTTTCCGTACGAAGGGGGTACCCGCGTACCGATGATCGCTTATTGGCCGGGACAAATTGCCCCGCGAGTGTCAGCAAGTCCGGTTATCACGATGGATATTTTCAACACCATTCTGGAGGTAGCAGGTACCCAACCGGACCGGTCCATTCCGAATGATGGCGTGAGTTTGCTCAGTCACATGAAATCGGGAAAGCCACTACCCACGCGCGATTTGTTCTGGCATTTTCCCCACTACCGTTATGAGGAAGTAACGCCGTATAGTATAGTGCGTAGCGGTTACTGGAAGCTGATTCATAACTATGAGGATGATTCCGACGAATTGTATAACCTCAAAGACGACATCGCCGAAACCCGCAACGTGGCCGCCCGACTTCCGAAGAAACGGCAGGAGTTACGCGGAAAATTGGATGGATTTCTGGAACGGACAGGCGCTAAGGTACCCCGTGAACGCTGACAAAATCATAAAATGCTGTCAGCGTTGGAGCGTCAGAAACTTTATCAGTTCCTCCACAAAGAGTTTCGGTTGCTCGGCGTGCACCCAATGGCCGGATTTGGGGATGGTCACGAGTTGCGCCTGGGAAAACATGTCCTCAACGGCTGGCCAGTCTTCGTCTTTAAGGTACCCCGAAAGCGCACCGCGCATGAATAGGGTGGGTTCGGTCACGGTACGAAGCTTGGGTGTTTCGGCACCTACATTGGCTTGTAATTCAGTGAGGACGGGTAAATTGAAACGCCAATCGAAAGCTCCAGCATCGGTGCGGTACAGGTTTTTGAGTAGAAATTGCCGTACGCCCAGGTTAGGTTCAAAAGCGCTGAAAAGTTTATCCGCCTGTTGACGATCTTCTATCTCATCTAAGGATAAAGCGTTAAGGCCTTCGATCAACTCCTGATGATGCGGTGGGTAGGCTTTGGGGCCAATATCGATGATGACCAGTTTGTCAAAGGTACCTGGGTACTGCTCGGCGTATTGCATCACTGTTTTTCCACCCATAGAATGGCCAATCAGGATAGGATTGTCAAGTGCATGATCCTGAATGAATTCGGCCAGGTCCGCCGCCATCGCTTCATACGTGAACTCATCGGCATGAGGAGAGCGCCCGTGGTTGCGCTGATCTACCAGATATACTGTATAGCCAGCGTCAGCGATGGATTTGCTAACGGTAGCCCAGTTATCCAGCGAGCCAAAAAAACCGTGCAGAATCACCATGGGCTGGCCTTTTTCTCCTACTTTCTTATAATTCAGTTTCATTGGTGTTTATAAAAATATGAAACATAGCCTTCTCGGAGGATCCCTGGCTCAAGCGAAACTGGAAAATTGCATTTCCTCTGCAAAATATACCACCCTTTGTCCAGGCTTCACCAGTCTCCCAATCGGTTCGGCCTCGATGTTGAAAGTGCGCAGGATATTTTCTACATCATGTTGGCCCTCGGGCGAAACGGCGATGAGCAGACCACCGCTTGTTTGGGGATCAGCCAGGATGTAGCGTTGGGTTTCGGTGAGGTCGGCTACCTTGTGGCCGTAGCTCTGCCAGTTGCGCACCGTACCGCCGGGAAAAGATTTTTGGGCCAGGTACTCTTCAATGAAAGGCAACTTGGGTACCTTGTCAAAATCGATGACCGCACTCAGACCGCTACCCTGTGCCATCTCGATGAGGTGTCCCAGCAGACCGAAACCCGTCACGTCGGTCAGGGCTTTGACTGATTCCAGTGCGCCCAATGCTACCCCTACTTTATTGAGTTGCCTCATTTGGTCGGGTGCCAGGTGAGCGTGCTCCTCGCGCAGCAAACCTTTCTTTTGGGCAGTCGTCAAAATCCCCACGCCAAGCTTTTTGGTCAGATATAAAAGGTTGCCTTCGATAGCGGTGTCATTGCGCTTGAGATGCTGTACCGCCACGCGGCCCGTTACGGCCAGGCCGAAAATCGGTTCGGGGCTGTCGATGCTATGGCCACCCGCCAGCGGAATTCCCGCTTCGGCACAAATAGCCCGGCTGCCTTCAATCACTCGTCCGGCTATTTCGGGAGCCAGCTTATCGATAGGCCAACCCAGAATAGCGATGGCCATAAGCGGCTGCCCACCCATAGCATATACGTCGGAAATGGCATTGGCCGAGGCGATCCGGCCAAAATCATAGGCATCGTCCACTATAGGCATGAAAAAATCGGTGGTACTGATGATGGCGTCGCCATTACCGAGATCCATGACCGCAGCGTCGTCGCGGGAATGATTGCCTACGAGCAAAGTAGCCGTATCAAAGGGAGGTATACCGGCAAAGGCGGCGGACGAATCGTTGCCGTGCAGGATTTGATCCAGGATTTGCGGGGATATTTTGCAACCACAACCTGCGCCGTGGCTATACTGGGTCAGGAGTACAGAATCTGAGAGTATGTTCATGGAAAAAATAATGAGTGATGACTGTGAAGGAATCAGAAATATTTCTCAGGCATGGTACGGATGGTACTTTATGGGTACGCTAAAGGTAGTGGATTGCCTATGACCTACCCTGAGAAATATTCCAGTATCAGAAAACCATTCGGCAAAATCGAATTTTGCCGGATTAAAAAACTCTTTTCAAAACCTTTTTTACCCCAAAAAGTTCAGTTACTGAAATATCCGGGGCTCCCGGTTAGTTAACAATATCTTAATATTAGTAATATTGAAGAATTGAGATAGAAAAATGCATTATTTCAATAAATCAAAGAGTTACGCCAATAAGTATAGTATTTTAGTAGGAAATCATGCATTGCTTGTGAACAAAAATTAGGCTTATTTTGCGGCCAGATTATTGTAGTAAATAATGGAATGCAACAACAAACATCTCTAACCAAATCCCAATTCCAAATGAACAGAAAAGGTTTACTTTTCAAAGCAGTGTTTAGCGCGCTGTTCGCGTTCGTCCTTACTTTCCTGGGAGCCCAGGTGCAGGCTCAAGTAACATCCTCGTCCATTACCGGGCGGGTGTCCGACAACAAAGGCGAAGGATTGCCGGGAGCTACGGTAGTGGCGACCCACTTACCTTCGGGTTCGCAGTATGGTACCGTCACTAATGAATCAGGGCGGTATACACTTCCTTCGGTGCGGGTAGGTGGTCCCTACAAGGTTACGGTAAGCTACGTAGGCTATTCGGAGCAATTCAAAGAAAACATTTTTGCCAACCTAGGAACCGCAGCGGATGTGAGTTTCGACATGCTGGAGGAAGGTACCCAACTCAGCGAAGTGACAATTTCGACGAACCGAACGGATATTTTTAGCTCGGATCGAACAGGTGCTGCGGCTTCGTTTGGAAGGGAGGCTATCAACACAATTCCGACCATTGGTCGTTCCATAAGCGACATCACCAAATACAATGCATATGGCAACGGGCAGTCGTTCGCAGGGCAGGATGCTCGGTTTAATAACATTACGATTGACGGTGCTGTCTTTAATAACGGCTTCGGCCTGGGAAGTTCCGCCCAGGCGGGGGGGCGTACGGGTACATCGGCCGTATCACTTGACGCTCTTGATCAGGTTCAGGTTAACGTGGCCCCTTTTGATGTGCGCCAATCGGGCTTTACAGGGGCGGGTATCAACGCTGTGACACGATCAGGAACAAATGAAATTTCTGGATCAGCTTATACACTTTTCCGGAACAACAGCATGGTGGGAAAGAAAGCAAACGGTGTCGAAATTACTCCCAAACCTAATGTGAATGAGACTACCTATGGATTCCGAGTGGGTGGGCCACTTATCAAGAACAAGCTTTTTTTCTTTGTAAACGCCGAGCAGTTTACCAGCAGTACGCCAGCACTCAACTGGTCGCTGAACCGCCCGGGTGCAACAGGTAACGTATCGCGGGTAACAGAGGCCGATATGCAGGACCTCAGCCAATTCCTATTGACTAATTTTAATCGGGATTTGGGAGCGTTGGATGGTTTTAACAATGAAGTAAAAAGTACAAAAGGCTTGATCCGGTTGGATTACAATATCAACAACAACCATAAACTATCGGTCAGGTATTCGCATCATGATTCGGAATCGGGTTCAATCATCAGCAACAGTAACAGTAGCAACACCGCGGGTAATGGCAACCGCACCAACCGGGTAGAGGCTATTTCACCCGAAAATACCGGCTACATCATTGCGGATAACACACGCTCAATAGCAGCGGAGTTAACTTCCAACTTTGGCGGTAAGTTTGCCAACGATCTGATCCTCACTTACAACAAGCAGATCGAAGACCGTACCTATAAGACGGATATATTCCCGACGGTGGACATCCTGAAAGACGGCAGCACTTACACTTCCATTGGCTTTGATCCTTTTACACCCAATAACAAGCTGAACTATTCGACCTTTAACATCACGAATAATTTCAGCTATTTTGCCGGGAACCATACCTTTACGGTAGGAGGGGTATATGAACATTTCACTTCAAACAACGTATTCTTTCCCACCTCGAACGGATCGTATGTTTATAACTCGATTGCTGACTTCAAAACAGCCGCCTTGGCTTTCATCAACAATCCTAACGCCACGGTTTCACCGGTTCCGGTAGCTCGCTATAACCTACGTTATTCCCTGCTTCCCGGCGGAGGAGAGCCTTTGCAAACTCTAAAACGCGACCTGTACAGCGCTTATATGCAAGATGAGTTGCAGGTCAATCCGAATTTTAAAATCACAGCGGGTCTGCGCGCTGATGTATTCGCCTATGACAATTCTACGGCAGAAGACTTCAATAACCCTATAGTAGCAGGTTTGACTTTTCGGGACGAAGATGGAAATCCTTACAAAGTGAGTACCGGTACTTTTCCCAAATCCCGCTTTTTGATTTCACCCCGGATCGGATTCAATCTTGATGTGTCGGGTGATAAAGTCACTCAGATTCGCGGAGGAAGTGGTTTCTTCGTATCCCGAATTCCGGAGGTTCTGGTTTCCAATCAGTTAGGTAACAATGGGGTCAATACTGCTGTTATCAATGTGACCAACACGACGGCTTATCCCTTCTCGCTGGATCCCAGCCGTTTTGTGCCCGCCACGGGACCCGATATTTCCAAGTTGCCTCCTTACGTAATCAACGCCTCCGATTCTGATCTGAAGTACCCGCAAATCTGGAAAACGGATATCGCCGTTGATCAGAAGTTGGGATGGGGCCTGATTGGAACGGTCGAATTCATTTACAATAAAACATTGAATGGACTACGCTACATCGATGCTAACCTGAAAGCTCCCGATCGCGTGTTCTCAGGCCCCGACGATCGCCCTCGTTTTCCTGGCTCGGGTGTAGCCAGTAGTGCATTAGCAGCAGCACGTTTCTATAACCCCGCTATTTCTAACGTATTTGTATTGAAGAACACCGACAAGGGTAATTCGTACATTGCTACTGTCAAGCTGGAGAAACCAGCTACCAATGGATTTGGCGGATTTGTGTCTTACACGTATGGGGAAGCGAAAGACATTGCTTTTGTAGGTAGCACGGTACAGGCCAACGTTCCCTCGGTGGTGGGCCAGAACTACCTGCCCCTGACCTATTCAGACAACGACCTGCGCCACCGCATTGTGGGCGTACTGAACTACCGCATCAACTACGGTGGCAAAATCGGAGGCTCCACCACTTTTACCTTGGCCGGGGTATCCAACAGCGGAAGCAAGATTTCCTATACGCTTAACCAGGATTTGAACGGCGATGGTCAAACGACCAATGATCTTATCTATGTGCCTAATACTGCCTCCGAGCTGACGTTCGCTCCGTTGACAGTAGGAACGGGTTCTGCCGCTAAAACCTTCTCTCCCGAGCAGCAACAGGCCGCTTTCGATGCTTACATCAATGGTAATGATTATCTGAAAACCCGTCGTGGACAGTACGCGGAGCGCAATGGCGGTTCTTTCCCCTGGTTGACCCGATTCGACTTTACGGTCATTCAGGAATTTTATGTAGCGGTTGGCGCCAAAGGCAAGAAAAACGTAATTCAGCTGCGTGCCGATATCCTGAATGTCGGCAACCTGCTCAATGACAAATACGGAACAGGCCAGCAGGCCACTACCTTTAACCCGCTGGCTCTGGCAAGTGTTAGCGCTGCGGGTGTACCTTCATACCGATTAGCTACTCAGGTGGTTGACAGGGAGACGGTATTGCTTAAAGATTCATTTGTTCCTAGTGTATCAGTTAATAATGTGTGGCAGGCGCAGGTAGGTCTTCGCTACATTTTCAACTAAACTGAATATATTTAAAGAAGCTTGAAACCACGAAAAAGCCCGCACCAAATGGTGCGGGCTTTTTCATGGAAAATCTAATTTTCAGGGCTTGGAAGCGGTCTCTCTGGATCGTTTCAACGCATCGAGGCCAATCCGGTACCCATCCAGAATCAAACGCGTAATATCGTCGGATGAGAAACCCTGCAAGTCGAGCAGCAGCGGCTCTTCGGGCCGGATGATGGTGAGTTTGATCGGATCACCACGCAAAACAGAGCGCTCGGCGTACCCTTCAGCCCACTCGATGTCATTGTTGACGATCTGATTGACCGTTACATCTTTCACGCGCTCGATGAGGCTAATCAGGTTACGGGAATTGAAATTTTCGCGGGTGTAGAGTTGTTTGGCGTGGCAGGCGATCAACACGATTTCACGGGCACCGTCCCGGATGGCTTCGTGGATGGGGGCCACCACACGCAGGCCTCCATCAAGGTACTTGTCGTTACGGCTGCCGATGGGCACGGCAGGCATTAGCATGGGCAGCGACGAACTGGCCCGGACGTAATCCATGAAATATTCGTCATCGGGCGAGGCAAATTTAATATTGCCGTTGGTGATATTGACCGCTCCTACCTTGATTTTGACGGGGCTGGTGCGCAGCATGTAGGCATCGGTGTGACGGCGGATGAGGTTGTGAAGAGGTGATGGGTCGAGTAGCCCGTCGAAGCGACTCATCAGAGTGTTGAATCCCAGCGAAACCCGGGAGCGCAGAAGCGCCACATCCTGAGGCTGTGTAATATGCTTGATCCAGAAGGCCATCAATTCCCGGCCCGCGAGGGGCCAGTTGACCCGGCCATTTTCCAAATCCTGTTTCCCGGCTTCATTAACCAGATAAGTGGCGTTTAGGGCACCTACCGATACTCCGTAAATCATGTCCGGCTCGAAACCGTCTTCTAACACCGCTTTAGCGGCTCCTACCTGAAAGGCACCTTTCATAGAACCTCCTCCAAATACTAATGCTCTCATAGATTGACGGTTGGCACTGGCCGTAAATAATCGGCTAATCGGTTTAGCTGAATTCAGCGATATTCCCGGCTACAGCCTGTGCTTTTGGTTTGTATAGGTTCGTCCCGATGGCCACGGCCCGGCAGGTACTTTGTTTCTTTTTCTCTACTTTGGCTGACGACATTCGGTTCGTGTGGAACGGCTAGATAACAAAATCATTGTCTATTTTCAACTTTCCCCGCCTGATCAGATAAACATTTTGCCCGGCAAATAGGTATAAACAAAAGAATTTATGGCAATTTTGGGCTTGTAAAGTCACCAATCACTCACCCATTTTTTAACGATCGGCCCATTTATAAACAATCGAACTTCTTTGAAGGTGAAGTGCCACTGCCCGGTAAGTGTAAGAAATTTCCACCTGGCAATAGTACCCGATTCTCCCTTTTGGAACTTCCCAATGCCAATAGCTAGTCGCTATTAGCAGTCAGCTATTTATGTCACTTTCCATCCAAGCTATCCAGGTACCCATCCAAGACGAAATGAAGGCGTTCGAACCGAAGTTTCGGGCTTTCATGAAAAGTGACGTCCGGTTGCTGGATCAGATCATGAATTATATCGTGCGCCGGAAAGGTAAACAGCTCAGGCCGATGTTTGTCTTTTTATCGGCGGGCGTGTGCGGCACCATTGCCGAAGCCACCTACCGGGGTGCCTCGCTGATCGAGCTGCTCCACACGGCTACGCTCGTGCACGACGATGTGGTGGACGACTCCAACTACCGCCGCGGTTTTTTCTCAGTCAATGCCCTTTGGAAAAACAAAATCGCCGTGCTCGTGGGTGATTATCTGCTCTCGCGCGGACTACTGCTGTCGGTGGATAATCAGGATTACGAACTACTGAAAATCGTTTCCACCGCCGTGCGTGAATTGAGCGAAGGCGAATTGCTGCAAATTGAAAAAGCCCGGCGGTTGGACATCAGCGAAGAAGTATACTACGAGATAATTCGCCAAAAAACCGCCTCGCTCATTGCCTCCTGCTGCGCGGTTGGGGCAAGTTCGGTGTGCAGCGATGCCGAAACCGTCCGCCGGATGCACGCTTTTGGTGAGAAAGTGGGCATTGCCTTTCAGATCAAAGACGATCTTTTCGACTACGGCGATGCTGAAGTAGGCAAGCCGCTTGGGATCGATATCAAAGAAAAGAAAATGACCTTGCCGCTGATTTATGCTCTCAATCAGGCACCGTGGCTGGAAAAGCGAAAAATCATCAACATCGTCCGCAACGAAAGCCATAAGCCCCGCAAGGTGTCAGAAGTGATCGCCTACGTTAAAAGCTCCGGGGGAATCGAGTACGCGCAGCGGGTGATGCATAGTTATGTGGAAGAAGCCCGACTGTTGCTTCAGTCGTTTCCCGAATCGGTATACCGCACCTCACTGGAACAACTCGTTCAGTTCACCATCGAGCGGACGAAATAAGTTCCTGAAGGGAAGTACCTCAGGGCAGCAGAATGTCCCAAAAACTTAAAACTTTCGACTAGGAGCTACGAACTCGGTAAGTTGCTTCCCGCGCTTTGGGTAGCCGCCACCAGGGTAGGTAGGGGTAGGCGTGATGCTCGAGATGGTAGCCAAAAAAGTAGCAGGTCATAAACGCCCAGGCGTGGTTGAGTACCTGACTGCGGGCATTATGGGGCGGATTATGGTGTTCGCCACGGTGGGGTAGATAGGTGCCGAAAAAGAAAAGCTGGAATGTACTCAAAATGGCCGGAATCATCCAGAAAACCACCAGATTTTCCCAGGGAAATGCCAGTTTCAGCAGGTTATAGGTGATCGCCATGAACAGGATCTGTTTCCAGGAAATATACTCCTTCAGGAAGCTGTAATACCACATGAAGAAATTGGCGTTCCCTTCGTGAAAATCGGGATCATCGAAGGTACCCGAATGCTGGTGGTGCAGATGGTGCTTTCGAAAAAGGGTCTTATAATTGTTAAATGCAAACAAGGTAGCTGATAACCACCCGATGGCCTGGTTTAGTTTGGGTTGTTGGGGAGCTACGACGCCATGAATGGCATCATGAGCCGTGATGAACACACCCGTGTACAAGTGCATTTGGACCAACACGAAAAGATATACGAGCGGATCAGTAAATGACAGGGGGTAGTTAAGCAGAAAGGCCAGCGATCCGAACCACAGCGACAGCACGACGACTGCCGCCCAGATACCCTTATTACCAATGGGAGTGGGCTTCATACGGGGTAGGGGGAGCACGGGGCCATTTTCGATGAGCATAGAGATCTTGTCTTATACTAGGGACAAAACGGTTGGTGGAGCAAAATGGTTTGGGAGAAATCCAAATGGGGGTAGGTTGAGAAATATCTTTTAACTTTACCGCCCTCATGAATTCCTTTTTAGACTCCTGTATCCTATGCAATTTTTTGACAACCGACCCTACCGATTGCTCATCGTTTTCTTAGCCCTGAGTTTTAGTACCTTCGCTCAACCTTCTCCCAAAAAAACGCCCCCTCTCGCCCGCCCCAAGCTTGTGGTAGGTATCGTAGTGGACCAGATGCGGTACGACTATCTGTACCGCTTTTATGATAAATACGGAGAGGGTGGACTGAAACGATTGATGAATGAAGGCTTCAACTGCCGTAACAACCATTACAGCTACGCGCTGACAGTTACGGCGGCAGGGCATTCGGCAGTGTATACTGGTTCGGTGCCGGCTATCAACGGTATTATAGGCAACGATTGGTTCGATCCCATTGCGGGCAAAGGAGTATATTGCGCCGAGGACACTACCGTCACGACCGTAGGAAGCACCAATGCCAGTGCCGGGAAAATGTCCCCCCGCAACCTGCTGACCAGCACGATCACCGATCAATTGCAATTGGGTACCAATTTCCGTTCCAAGACGGTGGGTATTGCCATCAAAGACCGGGGAGCCATTCTGCCCGCCGGACACACGGCTACGGGAGCTTACTGGTTTGATTCCAAAACGGGCAATTGGATCACCAGCACCTTTTATACCAATGAATTACCCAAATGGGCGCAGGAGGTGAATGACCAAAAGCTACCCGCTAAGTACCTGAAAGACGGCTGGAAAACCTTGCTACCCATCGAACAGTACGTGGAAAGTACCCCGGACGATCGTCCTTACGAAAACAAACTGGCCGGCAACCAGACTTCGGCGTTCCCATACGATCTGGCGGGCCGGGCGGGCGATGCGTTTGGGATCATCGCTTCCACACCCTTTGGCAACACGATGACCAAGGATATGGCGATCGCCGCCATCAAAGGTGAGAACATGGGTAAAGGCCAGCAGACCGATTTTCTGGCCGTAAGCTTTTCTTCTCCCGACTACGTGGGGCATGCTTTCGGTCCCAATTCCGTTGAAGTTGAGGATGTGTACCTGCGGCTGGATCGCGAGTTTGCGGAGCTGTTTACTTTTCTGGACAGTTGGACGGGAAAGGGCAACTACACCGTATTTCTCACGGCCGATCATGGCGTAACCGACGTTCCTGCTTTCTGGAACGAGCATCGCCTGAATGCCGGTGTGCTCAACAACGGCACCATCAAGAATAATGTAAACAATGCCCTGGAAGAGGCATTCGGAAAAGGCGACTACATCCGGGCCAGTGAGAATTATCAGATGTACCTGAACCATGCGACCCTGAAGCAGAAAAAAATTAAGGTGCAGGAAGTGTTCGAGGTGGTGCGCGAAGCATTGCTACCCGTACCGGGCGTGGCCGACGTGATCAATCTGGCCGAGCTGGGTAAAAGTTCACTTAACAGCTATCAACTGGAACTTTACAAAAACCTTATCAATGCTAAACGGAGTGGCGATTTGCAGATTGTGATGCAGCCAGGCTGGTTTTCGGGCAGTACCCGAGGTACTACCCACGGTTCACCCTACAATGGCGATACCCATGTACCCCTACTATTTTACGGCTGGGGGATTCCCAAAGGCGAAACGCTGCGCCGCACGGCCATCCCGGACATTGCTCCCACCATCGCCGCCCTGCTGCATCTGTTGCCACCCAACGGCACGGTAGGAAATCCCATACCGGAAGCGTTGAAATAAAAGGAGGATAAAAAGGTGAAGGGCTAATGGAGAATGGGATTCTATGAATACCTTTTCCCATTAGCCCTTCACCTTTTTATCCCAAAGAGAGTCTACGTTTCTTCAACGATCAATTTGATTCCGTCCGTAGCCCGGATGATGACCTTGCTACCGGCTTCTATAATGGAATTCGTGGCCGAAAGGGCAATCCATTCGGCACCCCGGTAATAAATTTTTCCCTCGCCTGTGGCGGGTATATCCTTGATGACCATGGCAGTTTCGCCCGCATATTCACTATATTCCGTGTGCTTTCCCCGGTTTTCGAGCAGTCTGCGGGCCTGATTTCTCAGAAGGACCAGCGAAAGCACAGAAATTAGCGAAAACGCAAACAACTGGGTGTTTAGATCAGGAAGCAGTCCAATGCTGGCCAGTAAGGCGGTAATTAAAGCGCCGGCGGCAAAAAACACAAATACCAGTACGACGCTAACCAACTCGGCCACCAGCATGAGCAGTCCGACAATGAGCCATATTTGGGGCAGGGTTAATTCCATGAGTACACTTGGTAAAAAAATCAAATAAATAGACCATTGGAAGCCTCGATAAAGGCCCCATGTCTATCATCAACAATCCATTACTTCGACTTGGGTAGGTCCGATTTGACAACCGTCATGGCCGCTGCAATCAGCGAACCCATATCAGCAAAGTTGGCAGGCAAAATAAGCGTATTGTTTGTTTTGGCCAGTTTTCCAAACTGTTCTACCAGATTATCAGCCACCCGGAGTTGGACTGCTTCCATGCCACCCTGGTTTTGAATGGAAGCCGCCACGAGGCGGATACTCTCGGCGGTTGCCTCAGCTACGGAAAGAATCGCTGAAGCTTCGCCTTGCGCCTCATTGATCTGCCGCTCCCGAATCCCTTCTGATTCCAGAACAACCTTCTGCTTCTGACCTTCGGCTACATTAATGGCGGCCTGCTTCTCTCCGTCCGATTGCAGAATCACCGCCCGGCGCTCCCGTTCGGCCTGCATCTGTTTTTCCATGGCCATCAGCACACTTTGCGGTGGGGTAATATTTTTGATTTCGTAACGTAATACCTTCACTCCCCAACCCGTAGCAGCTTCATCGATAGCTTCGACTACCGCCCGGTTAATCGTCATACGCTCCTCAAAGGTCTTGTCAAGGGCCAGTTTGCCAATCTCACTCCGCATGGTCGTTTGGGCTAACTGGGTTACGGCAAAGGTATAGTTGGAAATGCCATAGGCGGCTTTCTTGGCATCGATCACCTGAATAAAAATGACCCCATCCATGCGCACCTGTACGTTATCGTTGGTGATGCATATCTGCTCGGGAATATCAATGGCCGACTCTTTCAGGGTATACTTGTAGGCGACGCGATCAAAAAAGGGAATGATGAAATTGATGCCGGGTTGCAGCACGGCGTAAAACTTCCCGAGCCGTTCGACGACATAAGCAGATTGCTGGGGTACTACTTTGACGGCCATTAGAATAGCCAGCACCACCAGCACAAGAAGTACTATTAAGGCGATCATATCGGAGGTTGATTTAAGGGTACGCCACGAATGTAGGAAGTGCGCAGCAGGTCCGCAATACTTGTCGGATGAACGCCCCCCGGTCGGGGGCTATCGGCGGAAGGGCGTTATAAGTGGTGAGGTAAAAAATAGGCTGTTCTTTTGGAGGGATGAGTGGTACCCCTTTCCAGAGAACAGCCTGTTACGTCCGGTAGACTTTTAAGGGGTACCTATCCCCGCAATATTTCCCGCGAAATGACTAGTTTCTGGATTTCGCTGGTACCTTCCCCGATGGTGCACAACTTGCTGTCGCGGTAGAATTTCTCGACGGGGTAGTCTTTCGTGAACCCGTAGCCTCCAAACACCTGCACAGCCTCATTGGAAACCCGCACGGCAGTTTCGGATGCGTGGTACTTGGCTACCGAACTCGCCAGGCTTACTTTTTCCCCCCGGTCCTTCATGTCGGCGGCATTGTAGGTGAGCATGGTGGAGGCCTGGATGTCGGTGTACATATCGGCCAGCTTGAAAGCGATGCCCTGGAAGCGGGAAATGGATTGGCCGAACTGCTTGCGTTCTTTGGCATAGTCGCGGGCGGCTTCGTAAGCCCCCAGCGCCGTACCTACGCTCAAAGCGGCGATAGATATACGTCCACCGTCCAGAATCTTAAGCGATTGTATGAATCCTTCACCTACCTCGCCCAGCCGTTGCTCGTCGGAGATCCGGCAATCCTGAAAAATAAGTTCGGCGGTTTCGGAAGCCCGCATTCCAAGCTTATCCTCCTTCCGCCCAGCCGAAAAGCCGGGGGTACCTTTCTCGATTACGAAGGCAGTGGCTCCGTGCTTATCGCCCGGTTCACCAGTGCGGGCGATTACCACGGCCACGTCGCCACTCTTGCCATGGGTGATAAAATTCTTGGAACCGTTCAGAATCCATTCGGTACCCTCTTTCACTGCTACAGTACGCATGTTGCCCGCATCCGATCCCGTGTTAGGCTCGGTGAGTCCCCACGCACCAAGCCACTGGCCCGACGCTAGTTTGGGTAGGTAGGTGCCTTTCTGATTTTCAGTACCAAACATTAAAATATGATTGGTGCACAGGGAGTTATGGGCTGCCATCGAAAGGCCGATGGAGGGGTCTACCCGGGAAATTCCAATCAGAGCGGCCACGTACTCACGGTAGCCGAGGCCTGAACCACCGTACTGTGGTGGTACCAGAATACCCATAAGGCCGAGTTCGCCCATCTGATGCATGACATCGACGGGAAAATGTTGGGCTTCATCCCATTCCCGGATATAAGGACGGATGTTCCGCTCCGCAAAGTCGCGGACGGTCTGTTCGATAAGGGCCTGGTTTTCGGCGGTTTCGGTAAGCATAGGTCTTTATTGAATTGATGAAGTGTTGGCAGAGGCAATATACTAGATAAACGAGTGGGGCTCATTTCATGGTATTATCCCGCCGGCTTGTGACAAGTTAAGTGAATTTTCCACATTTTTCTCCTTTTCGCCCATTTTTGGTATGAGATTTCAGGAGTACAGTTACTAAATTATGTGAGGTGGGCCATTTGATTCTTGGAAAAAGTGCTATTTTTGGGCTGCTTTCCCGATAAAACACTAGGAAAGTACAATTCAGGAATCAATCGTTACACAATCTTACCCATCCAAGCACATGAAAATCGCAGTTGTAGGTACCGGGTACGTCGGACTCGTGACAGGTACTTGTTTTGCCGAAACCGGAAATCAGGTCATTTGCGTCGACATCGACGAGAACAAAATCCAGCGGCTCACCAAGGGCCAGATCCCCATTTATGAGCCGGGGCTCGACGTGCTGTTCGATCGCAACGTGGCCGAGGGCCGTCTGAAATTTACGACCAACCTGGCCGAAGGGATCAAGGAGGCGCAGATTATCTTTCTGGCCCTACCCACCCCGCCGGGCGAAGACGGCTCCGCCGATCTGAAATATATTCTTAAGGTAGCCGATGATTTGGGTCCCCTGCTGGAACACTATGCCGTCATTGTGGACAAGAGCACCGTACCCGTGGGCACAGCCGAAAAAGTGCATGCGGTCATTGCCAAGAATGCGAAAGTCGAGTTCGACGTCGTGTCCAATCCCGAATTTCTGCGCGAAGGAGTGGCCGTGGAGGACTTCATGAAACCCGATCGCGTGGTGGTAGGTACTACCTCAGAGAAGGCCCGCAAAACCATGGAAAAACTGTACGCGCCCCTGGTGCGGCAGGGTAACCCGGTGATTTTCATGGACGAGCGCTCGGCCGAAATGAGCAAATACGCGGCCAATTCGTTTCTGGCCATGAAGATTACCTTCATGAACGAAATCGCGAATCTGTGCGAGAAGGTAGGTGCCAACGTGGACGACATCCGCCGCGGCATCGGTACCGACAGCCGCATTGGCAAGCGTTTCCTGTTTGCCGGCATTGGATACGGGGGAAGCTGCTTTCCCAAAGACGTGCAGGCCCTGGCCAAGACTTCGCGTGACTTCGCCTATGATTTCCGGATCCTGAACTCGGTCATGGCGGTCAACGAGGATCAGAAAAAGCGGCTCATTCCGCTGCTGATGGATTATTTTGAGGGAGACTTGAAGGGGAAAACCATTGCCGTATGGGGCCTGGCCTTCAAGCCCTACACCGACGACATCCGGGAGGCTCCGGCCCTGGAAAACATAAAGGTACTCCTAGAGGCAGGCGCCAAGGTGACAGTCTACGACCCCGAGGCCATGGACAATGTGAAGCGCGTACTGGGTGACCAGCTCACCTACTGCCATACACCCTATGCCGCGCTCGACGATGCCGACGGCCTTATGATTTTTACAGAATGGCCGCAGTTCCGCACGCCGGACTTCGAAAAAATGAACAAACTGTTGAAAAACAAGGTCGTGTTCGACGGGCGTAATCTGTACGAACTGGACCTGATGCGCGAAATGGGGTATACCTATTACAGCATTGGCCGGGAAGCGGTGATGAGTGGACAGCTGGCGGTGGACGATACCGCCCTCTGAACTCTGTAGCATTGAACAGAAGGGTCTGAGGCTTTGCTCATTCCCATCAAAAGTTACTTTTAATTCTCAATTTTTCATTTTTAACTAGTTAAATGAAGCGTACCCTCATCACCGGAGCCGCGGGATTTTTAGGCTCACACCTGTGCGACCGATTCGTAAAGGAAGGACACCACGTAATCGCGATGGACAATCTCATTACGGGCGATATGCGTAACATCGAACACCTGATGCCGCATCCGAATTTCGAGTTCTACCACCACGACGTTACGAAGTTCGTGCATGTGCCCGGCGATCTGCACTATATTCTGCATTTTGCCTCGCCCGCCAGCCCGATTGATTACCTGAAGATACCCATCCAAACGCTCAAGGTAGGAGCCATGGGTACGCATAATTTGCTGGGCCTGGCCCGGGTCAAAAATGCCCGGTTTATTATCGCTTCTACATCGGAGGTGTACGGTGATCCACTGGTACATCCCCAAACTGAGGAGTACTGGGGGCACGTAAACCCTATTGGGCCGCGTGGCTGTTACGATGAAGCCAAACGCTATCAGGAGGCAATCACAATGGCCTACCACCGCTATCATGGCCTGGAAACGCGCATTGTACGCATCTTTAATACCTACGGTCCTCGGATGCGCTTGAACGACGGTCGGGTACTGCCCGCTTTCATTGGGCAGGCACTGCGGGGCGAAGACCTGACGATATTTGGTGATGGCTCGCAGACACGCTCATTCTGCTACGTGGCTGATCTGGTGGAAGGTATTTATCGACTCTTATTGAGCGACTATCCCTATCCTGTCAATATTGGAAACCCGTCCGAGATTACTATCAAGGAATTCGCAGAGGAAATCATCAAATTGACCGGAACGAACCAGAAAGTGATTTATAAAGAACTTCCGCAGGATGACCCCAAGCAACGACAGCCTGACATCACGAAAGCGAAAGAAATTCTGGGTTGGGAACCAAAGGTACTACGGGAAGAAGGATTACGGATTACCTACGATTATTTCAAAAGTTTGCCCGAAGAACGATTGTATGAAGATTCCAACCACCGGGCTTTTGACGATTACAAGAAGGATTGATTGCGTAGCAACGTACATGGAAAAGAGCTTCCCGACTGGGAAGCTCTTTTTGTTTGTCATAAAAGTCTATCATTGAAAAATACCTCATTGTCGGTGTGGAGTAGCTGAAACACCTCCTGTTACAGAAACTCCGCATATACGTCATCGAAAAGTAAGTAAGAGCTTGTGGGAGGGGTCGGAATAGTTTTTTTGGTTTAATAAGTGAAATTATAAGCTTGGTAATGAATGAGTTATTTATTTTTCAAGCACTTACATCTATTTTAAAAGAAAACTTAATATATCATGAAACCACTAAAAAAAACATTACTGATCCTGTTAGCCTTTGTAACGACACCGCTTCTGGCTCAACGCTACACCGTGACTTCTGACCGGGATATGTCGGCACCCTTTGACAACTACAAAAGCTATAGCTGGGCGAAACACGTAACCACAACGAATAGTCTGGCGTATGCACTTAATGACGCAATCATAAAGAGTAAGATACAAGACGCAGTCGCCCACGAAATGAAATCCCGTAACTTCACAATGAATCAGTCGAATCCGGATGTGCTGGTAAACTACCGGGTATTCGACAAGCCGGTGAGTGTGAAAGATGCCGATGGATATTTCCATGACGCCAAGTACTGGGGAACGGACGAAGTAAGAAATAATGCCTTGGGGACGCTTCCTATTTCAAGTTCTACGTATGACAATGACAACGAGTACTATTTCGACAAAGGAACTGTCATGGTACAAATCGTAGATGCTAAGAAGGGCGTAGTGGTGTGGCAGGGATACGCCAGCGGATTGACCGATGGCAATTCCTTTGACCGTGATCCCGATCACATTGCACAGGCCGTAAGGCTTATTTTTGACAAGTATGATCTGGCGCTTAATCAGTAATCACACTGTAAAAGTATAAAAGCAGACAGGCTCTCCCGCTTTGGGAGAGCCTGTCTGCTTTTATAGGTCAAAAAAGTGTTACTACACTTCCATGATATCTTTTTCCTTGGCATCAAATATTTTATCTACCCGGTTCGTGTGCTCGTCGGTAAGTTTTTGAACGCGTTCTTCCCCGATTTTGACCATATCCTCAGACACCCCTTCCTTGGTCAATTTCCGAATGGAGTTATTGGCATCCTGACGTACGTTCCGGATATTCACCTTGGCCGTTTCGACTTCCTGCTTAGCGCGCTTCACCAAATCTTGACGGCGCTCTTCGGTAAGAGGGGGTACCGAAAGCCGGATCGTCTCGCCGTCGTTATTTGGCGAAAGACCGATATTGCTATTTCGGATGGCCTTCTCAATTTCACCGATCATTCGCTTCTCAAAGGGACGGATCGCCAGTGTACGGGTATCCGGTGTGTTTACGGAGGCCACGTTTTGTAAAGGCGACATTGAGCCGTAATAATCTATTTGGATTCCTTCGAGCATCTGGGGGGAGGCCCTACCCGCGCGGATTTTACCTAGCTCAATGATCAGGTGCTTAATGGCGCCGTCCATAGTTTCTGCGGCGGATTCCAGATAAATTTCTATTTCTTCCATTGATTAATTGTGATTGAGTGAGTACATGGATGACGGAATGTCAAGAAATGAAAGTACGACATGCATGCATTCAAATTTAACTCTCATTCGAAACCAGCGTCCCGACAGAATCGTCGCCCATAACCAGGTTGTACAGGTTGCCGGGCTTGTTCATATCAAAGACGATGATGGGTAGGTTATTTTCCTTGCATAGGGCAAAGGCCGTGAGATCCATGATTTTGAGATTCTTGGCCAGGGCTTCATCAAACGAAAGATGCGCGTACTTCACCGCCGATGCGTCCTTTTCGGGGTCAGCGGTATAGACACCATCCACCCGGGTACCTTTCAATACTACTTCCGCCTCCGACTCGATGGCTCGCAGACTGGCGGTGGTATCGGTGGTGAAATAGGGGTTACCCGTACCAGCGCCAAAAATCACGATGCGTTTCTTCTCGAGGTGACGAATGGCCCGGCGACGAATCAGGGGTTCACATACCTGTTCCATCTTGATCGCCGACATCAGCCGCGTGTACATACCATGCTTTTCGAGGGCACTCTGTACTGCCATGCCGTTGATCACGGTAGCCAGCATTCCCATGTGGTCACCCTGAACCCGATCGATCCCGGATTTCTCAACGGATGCTCCCCGGAAAATATTGCCGCCGCCAATGACGATCGCAATTTCGACCCCCACATCGTATACCCGGCGGATCTCCCGGGCGTATTCATCGAGTACATTAAAGTCTATTACCTGGTTTTTATCGCCTCCGTTGAGGGCTTCGCCGCTGAGTTTGAGTAAAATGCGCTTATACTTGGGCTGGGGCATGGGGGTGTTTTTGGCTATGAATCCGTAAAAATAAGAAGGCTGGGGTCAGAATTACAACTTATTCAGGCAAACTCTATCAGTACCTGGTTTTTTTCAACGCTGGTACCCGGCTCAATTCGGATGGCTTTTACGGTAGCCTCGGCGGGAGCTTTGATGGTATTTTCCATCTTCATAGCCACCAGCACCAGCAAAATATCGCCTTTCTTTACCGCATCACCTACCTTGACCGATACAGTTTGAATCAGGCCCGGCATGGGGGCCTTTACTTCGTTGATTTTGGTGGCGATGGCATGGTCCATACCCATACTTTCCAGAAGCAGGGCCACGCGGTCTTTGGTAGTGGTGGTCAGAAGCTGTCCATTGATTTTGAGTGTGGTTTTCTTTTCTGCCGGATCGTATTCTACTACTTCTACTTCGAAAGAACGGTCTTTCCAAAGGACATGGTACCGGTTGGGGCTCAACTGTGCCACATCGCCTTCGAAAAGCGACCCGTCCAGGTACCATTTGTCTTTTTCCTGCCTTACCTCGAAAGTACTCGCTTCGTTGACTGTGATTTTCAGCATAAAAGGAAA
The DNA here is from genome assembly GCF_009296315.1 of Salmonirosea aquatica. Taxonomy (NCBI): domain Bacteria; kingdom Pseudomonadati; phylum Bacteroidota; class Cytophagia; order Cytophagales; family Spirosomataceae; genus Salmonirosea; species Salmonirosea aquatica. The sequence goes on along the minus strand of NZ_WHLY01000002.1, from coordinate 731,613 downwards.
TGATTAAAGGGTACTTTCAATGTTGAGCAAAGCTTTTCGGGTTTTGGTGCGGCGGTTGATCAGGTACACCCCGATCAGAATGACAGCCGTACCAAGCCATTGCTGAAGCCCGATGAATTCACCGTCCAGCAAACCCCACGATAAGGCTACGATGGGCATCAAATAGGTGACCGAAGCTGCGAAAACCGCACTGGTAATCTGGATGATGCGGTTGAAAATAACCGACATCAGTCCCGAGGCCAGCACGCCAAGGCTCAGCAGGTAGGAGGAGGGAATCAGGTTGACCGGATCGACTATTTTTTCAAAAAAATTGGTAAACAACAAAATTCCAAAAGCGACCGGTCCTACTCCCGCAAAAATCCACGCCGTTGAGACGACAGCGGGTAGTTGGCTGTAATAATGGGATACAATGTTGATATTGGTACCGTAGCAAACCGTAGCCAGGACAATATACAGCGCGTAGTAGTTGATTACCGGCATGGCTACCCCGCCCCGGGTGAATACCAGCATCAGAGCACCCGCCAAAGCGATCACCAAACCTACCACCTGCATCCGGTGGGTACTTTTGGCAAAAAACAAGATTCCGATGAGCATCGTAAACATCGGGCTTACCGCGTTGAGCGTACCGGCCAGGGCACTGTTGATTTTGCTTTGGGCGATGGCGAAAAAAAACGCTGGCATCAGGTACCCCAGCATACCTGAGGTAAAGAAGTGCCCCATAAGCGGTTTGGGGATGGTTTTCCAGCTGCGGATCAGGACCGGTATGAAAAAGAGAAAGGCGAAAAACACCCGCCCGGCGGCTACCTCAGAAACCGAATAGGTGAGCAGGCTTTTTTTGATAAGGATGAACGAACTCCCCCAAACCAGAGCCAGCAACAGTAGCAGCCCCCACGCCAGCCAAGTGCCGGAGGTGTTGGGGTGGGCCGGTTTTTCGCTCATACCGACAAGGATTCTACCTCCCCGAATACCTCACTGATTTCGTTCAGGATCGTATTGAGTTCGTCGAACGACATGCTTTGCACCAGTCGCATCCGGTAGGGCTTGAAGTGATCCAGGCCCCGGAAATAATTGGTATAATGGCGACGCATCTCAAAAATTCCCGTGATCTCGCCTTTCCAGCGCACTGAAAATTCTAGGTGTTGGCGGCATACTTCCACGCGTTCGGCCAGGGTAGGTGAGGGGAGGAAGGTACCTGTTGCGAGGTAGTGTTTTATTTCATTGAAAATCCAGGGGTACCCAATGGACGCGCGGCCTACCATGATTCCGTCCACACCGTAGCGGTTTTTGTAGTCGAGGGCTTTTTGGGGACTGTCGATGTCGCCATTGCCAAAAATCGGGATCGTAACCCGCGGATTCTCCTTAATGCGGGCGATGAGCGTCCAATCGGCAGCACCCTTGTACATCTGTACCCGCGTCCGGCCGTGGACGGTGAGCGCCTGAATGCCCACATCCTGTAGCCGTTCGGCTACCTCAAGAATATTTTTGGTGGTCTCGTCCCAGCCGAGTCGCGTCTTGACGGTCACGGGTAGGTGGGTGGCTTTGACCACGGCTTCGGTCATTCTCACCATTTTGGGTATGTCCTGCAGCAAGGCTGCTCCTGCGCCCCGGCAGGCTACGTTTTTTACCGGACAGCCGTAGTTGATGTCAATCAGATCGGGCTGGGCGCGGGTAGCGATTTCGGCGCAAGAGTGCATGGTTTCGACATCGCTGCCAAAGAGCTGGATGCCGATGGGCCGTTCGTATTCGAAAATATCCAATTTCTGTACACTCTTGGCCGCATCACGGATCAGTCCTTCGGACGAAATAAATTCCGTGTACATCAGGTCGGCCCCGTTCTGCTTGCACACCGCTCGGAACGGAGGGTCGCTCACATCTTCCATCGGGGCCAAGAGCAGGGGGAAATCGTTCAGGGATATATTACCAATCTTTACCACTTTGTTTTCGGTTGAAGTGTCTGATCGTTAAAATGTTTGGTATTCTGCTGCGGGAGAAGCGTGTACTGTAAGCCACAGTTCGAGGACTCAGCGGATAAACAAGTGAACAATTAAACAATATTGCCGTAAATTTACGGGAATTATGCAAAATACTACGCCACTAACCCTACCATCACGCGTCCCTAACACCTGGCGGAGCCTTCTGGTTCTTGTGGGATTTATTCTGGTGGGAATGTCAGTGGGCAATATTCTGGCCGTTTTGGTACTGGTGAAGGTGTTGGGGAGTGGGCAGGGAATTGCTGATATGGATATCATCAATACCCTGATTCGGTCGCCTCAGGATGTACCCAACGGCTGGTACGCCTTGCTGCTGCTGCAGGCTATGGCGCATGTATCTACTTACCTGATTCCTCCCCTGCTTTACTGGTTTTATATCGAGCGCCGGAAACTACACGATTTCCGGACGCGACCGTTTACACCGCCAGTCCTGTGGGGACTTACCCTGGTTGTGGTACTGGCCTTTATGCCACTCAATAGCTTGATCATCGAATGGAACGCGGAGATGAAGCTTCCCGATGCGCTGGGCGGCGTAGAGCAATGGATGCGCAGCCAGGAAGATCAGCTGGCCAGACTTACCGATTTCATGACTGCTTTCGAAACCCCCAAGCAGTTTGTGGTGGCCATGCTGGTGATCGGAGTGCTGCCGGCCATCGGCGAAGAAGTGCTGTTCCGTGGTGTGCTCCAGCGCAAACTCACAGAACAGTGGGTCAACCCGCACCTGGCGATTTGGGTGGCCGCTGCGTTATTCAGTGCGATCCATGTTCAATTCTACGGTTTTCTGCCCCGGATGTTGCTTGGTGCCCTCTTTGGCTACCTGTACTATTGGTCGGGAAGCCTTTTGATTGCTATCTTCGCGCACTTTGTCAACAATGGCATCATGGTGCTGATGTTGTACCTTTACCACCTCGGGCTGGTCGACTACAACATCGAGGACAATGAGTCGGTACCCTGGCCCGCCGCTCTGGCATCACTGGTCGTTACGGTAGCTTTGCTCTATGGAATCCGGCGACAAAGCAAACCTCAGGTGGCCTGATTTTTGAATGCAGGACCAAAAGAAAGCAAAAGGTGAAGCACCGCCCAAAGCTATGTCCGCAGCCGTGAACGTCGGCTGGCAACAGGATTTGAAGATTGAGTAAAAATAAGCTGAGGAATTGACAAGATGACGGGTAAATACTTATTTTAGACCAAAATGTGGTACCCTGAGTCCAGTATCTACTTTTAAATTAATACACAGCAATATGGAGAATTGGGAAAGTGTAATGAATACTAAAAACTCGGCACAGGCCGAGATCGCGCGTGGACTTTTGGAGCAGAACGGCATCGATGCGGTAATCATGGACAGAAAAGACAGCAGCTATTCCAATATTTTTGGTTATGCCGAAGTGCTGGTGCCTGTTGAGTACGTCGAAGCCGCCAAAGCGCTGTTAGCCAATGAAGTCACGCCTGAATAGCCTGAGCAATTTACAACAGCGGGTCGTAGCGGCGGTCATCGGAGTGGCCATTATCGTGTCATCCATTTTATATAGTGATCTTACGTTCGCCCTGCTGTTTTGTGCCATGAGCATGTTCACGCAGCTCGAATTCTACAAGCTGCTGGGGTTGGATGGCAACCTGCCCCTAACCTTTTATGGTACCTTGTGTGGGGTGTTGCTGGTATTGCTCACGTATGTGATCGAGAAGGGCCTGATCGCGTTTGAAAACTATTTCCTGATCAGTCCGTTTCTGGCAATGATTTTCTTTATCAAGCTCTACAAAAAAAATGACCTGAAACCTTTTACGAACATTGGTTTCACATTTCTGGGGCTTATCTATGTAGCGCTGCCTTTCTCACTCATTGTGGTCATGGCCATGCGGGGCGGGGTGTATAATTTTGAAATAGTGCTGGGTAGCCTCTTGCTCTTGTGGGCTACGGATATCGGGGCCTATTTTGCCGGCACCAAGTTTGGCCGGCGTAAATTATTCGAGCGTGTTTCGCCCAAGAAATCGTGGGAAGGCGCGGTGGGTGGGGCACTTTCGGCCACGGTGATTGCTTTTGTACTGGGCTTGTATTTCCACACATTCGAGCCCTGGAAATGGTTTTGTATCGGAGGCATCATCGTAGTGACAGGTACCTACGGCGATCTGGTAGAGTCGTTGTTCAAGCGTAGCATAGCCATCAAGGATTCGGGAAGTACCATTCCGGGTCATGGCGGTTTTCTGGACCGCTTCGACGGATTATTACTTTCGGCCCCTTTCATCGTCACTTTTTTGAAGCTTTTTTCGTAGGCCGGGCAACCTTTTATTGAAAAAAAGGAACAATTAGGGGGGGGATGGTGCGTTTTGACTCAAAGGACTATGAAATCCAACTAAACTTCTACCTGAGGTAATATATACGGTAAGTTTCAGGTACCTTGTTATAGATAGTATAAAAAGATTATGGCCCAAAGCCAGTCCAACATATGAGCATGAAAAACAACCTCCTACTAATCGTATTATTGCTTTCTGCAACCTTTTTTGGCTCAAAAGCCCAGGCACAGGGTGAGCAGAAGGCCATTATCTTCACGGGGGTAGTTGTAGCAGGTAAGTCGACCGAGCGGTTACCGGGGGCGTACATTTATCTTCCTAAGGCGGGCCGGGGTACCCTATCCAGTAACGGGTACAATGCGGGTTATTTTTCAATTCCCGTTTTTCCGGGCGATAGTATCGTGTTTAGCTACGTAGGGTACAAGACTCAATACCACATCATTCCGCGAAACTACAATGCCGAAACCTACTCGGCGATCATTGCCATGCAGGAGTCGGTCACGATGCTGGCTGAGGTACGGGTGTACCCCTACGCTACCGAAGAAGAATTCAAGAAGGCCTTTTTGGCATTGAAATTACCCGATCAGGCCGACCGTGACGCCCTGGCTCGCAGTACCGATATTGACTACATAAACCGGATGGCCGCCCAAATGCCCAATAATGCGCAAACCAACTACCGCTACACGATGGACCAACAATTGTTCGGGCGGGAATCGGCAGCTAATAAGGGCTTTGCGACTACCTTTCCGTTCCTGAATCCGTTTGCCTGGGGTAAATTCATCAAGTCGGTGCAAGATGGTGACCTGAAGAAAAAAGAATATCGTAAAGATCTGAATCAGACTCCCCGCGAAAACATGACCCGGCAGGATTTTATCAAAAAGTGAGTTTTTCAGTTGAAGGTACCCGGCAGGGTTTGTTACGGCGTGGGTACGGTGTGTAGTTCGCTAGGACTGAGTTTTTGTTCTCCTAAGCTTCTGGGCCCGGTCTTCTTCGTATACCAGTAACTCCATCTTCTCTCCGTCAAATTCCGCGTAGGTCTGTTGGTTGACCCATTCTCCCAGATTGATATACCGACTGGTTTCACTGACTCGCAGGTCAAGGGGTAGGTGGCGATGCCCAAAAACATAGAAATCGTGCGGACTGACGGCTTCTACTTCACGACAATACAGGAAAAGCCATTCCTGCGCTTCGCCTTTAAAAGTCTCTTCCCCTTTCTTACTATTGGAAATACGGCTGCGTTTCGACCAGGTTGTGGCAATGCGCAGACCCACGTCGGGATGTAGTTGCCGGAACGTCCAGCGGGCGAGCGAATTTTCAAATACCTTTTTCAATCCCTTGTACACGTGGTCGCCCGGCCCCAGCCCGTCGCCATGGCCCACCAACAGGGTACGCTGGGTACCCTGTGCCGTGCGGAAAAGGTAACGAACGGGCGCCCGGTGAATCGCTGCCCCCAGTTCGGTGGCAAAGTAGTCGGCCATCCACATGTCGTGATTGCCCGTAAAAAAAACCAGTTCAATACCTTCATCGGCCAATTCGGCGAGTTTTCCCAACAAGCGGATGAAGCCCTTGGGTACGGCATGCTTGTATTCGAACCAGAAATCGAAAATGTCCCCTACCAGAAAAATAATCTGGGCATCGGGTCGGATACTTTCGAGCCAGCGCACAATGGTTCGCTCGCGCACCTGGCTCGCTTCGGGGCTGGGGGCACCCAGGTGGAAGTCGGACGAAAAATACGCCCGCTTGCCAGGCTTCAAGTCAATACGCTCCGTGGGGAAAGTCGTGGTCATAGTGCTGCTTCAATTGGGCCGCAAGTTACGAGGTTGGTACGGAGCTTTACAAGTCGTGCCCTCCGAATGATAGCCCATCCACCCCGATTGCCATTTCGGGGAGTTGATTTGCTCACTAACGCGCGCAAGTCCGTTTCCAAGTCCGTATATTCGATAAAATGATCTGCACATCCGTCCTCCCAAAGGAAGATTATTGCTATGTATGCCTCTGGATATTGACCTTCAAATGGCCCGGTTGGAAGTGAAGCTACTGCGCGCGCAATTTAGCTCCCACTTTTTGTTCAATCATCTGAATGCGATCAATTACCGCATTTTGAGGGAAGATCCTACAATGGCGTCTTCGTACCTCACGCTGTTTGCCCGGCTATTGCGGCGTATCACGGCCGATTCACGCCGCGAATTCGTCAGGCTGTCTGACGAGATGGAGACCATTCGGCTTTTCATAAAGCTCGAAAGCATGCGGTTCAGTCAGCCGATCCATTTCGTCACTTCCATCGAGCCCGGGATCGACCCTGCGTACGTATGGGTACCTTCCTTGGTGCTGCATACCTACGTGGAGAATGCCATATGGCACGTTTTGCAGCAGCGGGAGGAAGCGGGAGCCATTCAGTTGAAACTGATCAAGAAATCAACCCGGTACCATCTGCTCCTGGAAGATAATGGCAAGGGGCGCTCAAAGCGGCTTTCTGACCGGCTGAAGCCACACGATCAGGCCGGATTGGATTTGGTTGGAGAGCGCCTGCGGCTGCTCAACCGACAATTCGGCACGGATCTGCGGGTAACCCTTGGAAATCCCGAGCTTGCGGGCGAATCACATGCCGGGGTACCTGGCAAGCGGGGGGGGTACCTAAGGGCAGGACGGTAGATCTCTCGTTTCAACCCTTTGCGATTTGAGCGCCTGATCCCTGGAAAGTACCTTTATATTTGTTTTATAAAAAAGGAACCTGACAATCTGCCGATAAAACCATGAAAGCTATTCTCGTAGATGATGAACTGCATTGCACCGAAAGCCTGGACATTCTGCTGCGCAGTTATTGCCCGGGTGTACAGGTACTGGCCAAGTTCAATCGCTCGGAAGAGGCCTTGCTCCGGTTGGGTCAGGGTGATTTCGATGTGGTTTTTCTGGATATTGAAATGCCGGTCTACAATGGCTTTGAACTCTTGAACCGGGTACCCAACAAGAATTTCGACGTCGTATTCACGACTGCCTATGACCAGTTTGCGGTGAAAGCCTTCAAATATAGCGCCTTCGATTACCTGCTCAAACCCATCGATGCCGAAGAGCTTCAGGAATGTGTAAGCAAATTGAGTGAGAAACAACGGCAGCACGATCTGGAAGGGCAGTTAGGGTTTCTGCGTACGATGTTGCTGCGCGAGCAGCAGGTACCCCAGAAAATTGCCTTGCCCACTACCCAGGGCGTCGAATACGTCGAGATTGCGGAAATAATCCGTTGTGAGTCGGATAGCAACTATACCCGGATTTATCAGGGCGGGAATAGCCCTACCCTGATCTGCCGCACACTGAAGGAAGTGGAAGAACTGCTGGAAGGCGCCAATTTTGCCCGTATTCACCACTCTCATCTGATCAACCTGGATCACCTCCGTAAGTACCTGCGCTCGGACGGAGGGTATGTGGTGATGTCGGATGGCAGCGAAATTACGGTATCGCGGAGCCGGAAAGATGTTTTGAATACTTTGCTCAAAGTGCGGTCTTTCCGGAACTAAGCCTTTGTTGTCCGCTTACTCATTTTTTGGGCATCTCAAGGCAATAAATGGTATATTTACCCATCGGATTCAGAATCACCAACCAACTCATTACCAATGAAATCGTTTAAAATATTCGCATTATTAACCACAATGGGCTTTGCAATCGCTTGGGAAAGCCAGGCTCAGATCCGCATCAATAGGCCCGAACGCGTGATCGAAAGGCAGGCCGAAAACCGCGCCAACCGCCGCATCGACCAGGCTGTAGACAAGGGCTTCGACAAACTGGAAGAAGGTATCGGGAGTATCTTTAAGAAAAAAGATAAAAAGGAGGAGGTCAAGAAGGAAGAGGGTGGAAATAATGGGAATGGTACCGCGGAAACCTCTGAAAGCCAGAATGGGGGTGGACGCATGTCGGGCGGGGATGCTAACGACCAAGCCGCCCAAGGGGCTGGCTCTGAAAAAGCCGCCTTTAAATCGTACAGCAAGTTTGATTTTGTGCCGGGTGAAAAAATTGTGGCCTCCGAAGATTTCTCCCAGGATGCCGTAGGTGATTTTCCGGCTAAGTGGAATACCAATGGCTCGGCCGAAGTGGTGACGATCGAAGGCTACGAGGGCAAATGGCTCATGTTCAATCAGACGAAGAGCGCATCGTATATTCCCGATTTTATAAAAAACTTACCCGATAATTTTACGCTCGAATACGACCTGATTTATAATAACTTAGACAAAGAGTATGCCTACCAGCAATGGCTCTACACGGCATTTTACGAGGCAGAAAAAAATGACGCCAATATCCAAAGTGAAAGTGGCGGCCGGGGGGCAGTTTTTGGAATCAATGGCGGTATGGGATCGGGCAGCGTTTCACTGGTTCAGACTGACCCAAATGCCTACCGCACCGATTTGCAGGGCAACCGCGACATGGCCAACGTCATCAACCCTGACAACAACGGTAAGATTTTCCATGTAGCGATGTGGCGGCAGAAGCAGCGACTGCGGATCTATGTGGACGACCTGAAAGTATTCGACCTACCCCGCATTTTTCCCGCGGACATCAATTTGAACGCCATGCGGTTTCATTCGAGTCTGTCCAGGGAAAATGACCAGATGTTCGTATCAAACATTCGCCTGGCCGTCGGTGCACCCGACACGCGTTCCAAGCTGATCACCGAAGGCAAATTTGTGACAACGGGAATTACCTTCGATGTGAACTCCGCTACCATCCGGCCCGAGTCTTATGCCGTTCTTAAGGATATTGCCGGCACGCTCTCCGAAAATCCAGCGGTAAAGGTGAAGATTATCGGGCATACCGACTCCGATGGGGACGATGCAACCAATATGGCGCTGTCCAAAAAGCGGGCTGAGTCGGTAAAAGAAAACCTGGTGACTGAATTCGGAATCGACAAAAGCCGTCTGGAAACCGACGGCAAGGGCGAAACCGCTCCGGCCGCTCCCAACACTACTCCCGAAGGCAAAGCCAACAACCGCCGGGTAGAGTTCGTGAAGATGTAAGGGAAGATAGTTTTGAATGATGGCATGAGAGAATGATAGAATAGTTTTTATTCACGAATTCTATCATTCTCCATTATACGCTACTCGGGCAACTGGTAGCGAATTTCTACGGAGGTACCTGCAACCTCGCCATCCGGTCCTACCACATCATTTACCGCAATCTGGATTTGGGAGGAAAAGTTTTTGTTAAAAAGCTCCACCCGTTTACTGGTGATCTGCATACCGAACGATTTCTTGACGTGGGCCGAGCGGCTCTTCATCTGGCGGGCTTTCTGCCTGCCGATTCCGTTGTCCTCAATCACAAACAGGCAAAAGTCTTTCTCTTCCGAAACCCTTACAGTGAGCTGCTTGTCGGGATTAGGGCTGTGTAACAAGCCGTGCCAGATAGCATTTTCAGCAAAAGGCTGCAGTAGCAACGGGGGTACCTGCAGGCCGTCCGTATCGAAGTCTTCAGGTACCCTGATCTCATACCCAAAACTTTCTCCGAAGCGCCTCGCTTCAATTTCAAGGTACAGCCGCAGGGCCTCCAGTTCTTCACTCAACGGGATCGTGTTCTCGCTGGAATTTTGGAGTACCATCCTGAGGAGGCGGGCAAATTTGCCCAGGTAATCGCTGGCCTTGTCGTTCTCATTGTTGAGTACGAAGTACCGAATCGTGTTGAGGCTGTTGAAAATAAAGTGCGGATTCATCTGCGCCCGCAGGGCCTGCATTTCCATTTCACTCAGCTGAAACTCAAACTCCGACCGCAAATGTGCTTCTTTCTGTACTTGCATGGCTTCCGACATGGCCATCACTTCCCGAGTTCGCTCGTCTAGCTTTTCGGTCAGTTCGCGGTTTGCTTTTTCCGAAATATCCTGATTCACGCGCAACTGATCAATGTAAGCCCGCTGATTATTGTTTCGTTCGCGTTCCAGTAGCCTTACGTTGTAGCCAAGCGCAAACGAAAAGCACATGATTTCGCACAGAACGCCAATCTGAAAAAAGTTGATCGGTGAAAGCGTTGCGTACACTTCCCTATCAATCAGCCCCAGGCTGGTAACGGTGGAAAGTACTACGCCGGTGATAAAGAAAACATTACCGATCAAAAAGTACGTCAGGAGAGGCGAGCGGTTTTTTTGGAGAATACGTACCAGCATGGCCACATTGAATACCAGCAGCACCACCCGGTCGAAGATGAGCAAGTTCTGTTCAAACTCACGCTTCCAGATGACCGCCGAAACTAACAAGACCAGGAAAGCATAGTCTATCAATCCCTTCCAGGAAATATTCAGGAAGCGGTCCAGGTGCGGATCATGCTCCCTGATCCGCAGCAGTCCCATGGAAAAACGGATATAGAGCGCAGTATAAATCAGTTGCAGAGGTTCGTTGATAAGGCTGACGGTTATGGGGAAGCCATCGACCCAGTAGCCCATAAAAAACAACGAGTCGGTTTTCAGAGTGAAGTACAGGGCTACGCCACCCAGATATAGACCATAGTATAGATAAAGGGAGTCGCGGGTGGTGATGAATAGGAAAGCGACGAACAAAAAGATAGCCAGTACCGCGCCCAGAACCAGCACGCTAAGGTACGCGCCATTGAAGTTGCTCGAATAGCTTTCCCAAAAGCTATCCTTCAGGCTTTGTTCCGTGATAAAGCGTACATTGGGGTCAGAGAAAAGCGCATAGCGGTTATCGATTCTGATCAGGAAGGAAAGCGTTTGGCCGGGCGAAAAATCCACCGGTAGCAGATAATTGCTATACCGGTAGGCTACCTCCCAGTAGGATACGAAACGTCCTACCCGCTCGTGCCGTACCGTGCGGAAACGGTCGGGCGAGATATAGAAATGAACGACATCATTCTGAGCGGGCGAATCAAAAATCCGACGTTGGGGGTAGGGTGTATCGTTAAGTACATCAAATCGGGCCCAATAGACACTATCACGCCCTGATTCTTGCCCACCCCCGAAAGTATGAAACGTTGAAACCGCCAGTGTGTCGTTCGGAAACGGGGGCTGTGCCGTAATGCGCCATAGGGCCAGGCCAATCAGTGAAGTGTCATTTTTGATATCTGAAAGGCGAAGGGTAGGTACGGGTTGGGCAACCAGGATTGGCGTAAATAACAGGATAAGCAAACAGGCAGATACGAGTTTCCGCATGGGTAGGAGCGAGTGCATTCGGGGTTCTGATCGCTAAGATAGGAATTACCACGTAATAGCCCGTCAGCCTGATTCGGTGCTTATGAACCCACACCTGACTAAAATCAGGATTTTTCTGAGGCAGTTGTTGATGTTCTCACCAACAACTGCCTAATTTTATTCGAGACTTCTTATTTATCCCGGAAAATGCGCTTGAGATTTGATAGGACGTGCTATGGCATTGGTGATAATGCTAATGTAAACGTAAAACACCACATAAAGCAAAGCGCCTTGAAATCACTGTTGCTTTAAAATCTGATCGTTAGAAAACGCTGGTCTTTTCCGCCAAGCTGTCTTCCTCCTTCAAAATAACGATAGAACCAACTGAAAAAACTTTCTTGGGATCATTCGATATTTCTTTAACATATTGGGCGAAATGATAATCCTTGATGCCATCAGGAGTGATTTCCCCAGAGATTGCAATTATCAAAACCAATGAAGTTCCGTCACTATACTGAGCGAGTACCTCCGTGAAGGCCGTGAATAAATTCCCATTTCCAGATACCGTTCCTTTCCAAAAAGTAGCATTTGAACTTGTCGCCAACTTGAAATATATATCGACGGTCTCATGATCCGAAGGGTCAATAAAGTCCACGGCAACGAACTGCATTTTAGTGGCGTCAGCCTTGGCTCCGACTCTGGAAATACTACTCGCTGCCCAATCTTTTACGAACACAAGGGATTGCATCTGAAATATTCCCTGAACCAACGGCTCAGTAGTTCCCCCGTAAACGGGCATTCCCTGCGCTTTTAAATCATCGATGATTTTTTGGGAAGCGACATTCAGTACTTTTTGTGAAAACTGGTTGGGCGTCACTTTATTTTTGCTACCGTCCTTACAGGAAAATGTGAACAAAATCAGGAGTAGAGTACCAAGATTGACAATCCTTTTCATGGCTTTTTGATTTAAGGTTTTAGGATTAACTTCCTTAAATCTAAGAAATTATAGGCTGTAATGCTGGAAACTTTAGTATTCGGTAGCTGATCAAAGTCATGTTTTTCAAGAAGGGTACGTCATCTTTTTAGGAAAATTGTGGAGCGAATTTTGGGGTTTGTAAAGTACCCCAGCGCTACACTTTCATGGGAAAGAACGAACCCAATACACAGGTACCTACCGCCGAACCTACCCTTTGCTACCACTGCGGCGAACGCTGTCGCGATGAGCCAATCAGCCACGATCACCACGATTTCTGTTGTGAAGGCTGCCAGACGGTCTATGACCTGCTCAAGGAGAATGACCTGTGCCAGTACTACCGCTTCACGGATGGAAAGGGCAACTCGCCTGACGTGGATTTCTACCAGGGTAAGTTCGCCCATCTGGACCTGGACGACATGCGCACCAAATTACTGGAATTTACCGATGGGCGGCAGGAGCGGGTCAATTGGCTGGTACCCAAAATGCACTGCAGTTCGTGCATCTGGCTGCTGGAGCAGTTGCACCGTTTGCATCCGGGCGTCAGGAGTTCGGTTGTCAACTTTCCCGAAAAGACCGTTCGTATTACCTTTGACCCTGCCCAAATAAGACTCAGCCAACTGGCTGAACTCATGGCGCGGGTCGGTTATGAGCCTTACATCAGTCTGAATGATGTAGAAAACAAGCGGCCTCCCAAATGGAACCGTACGCGTCTGTACAAGATCGGCATTGCGGGTTTTGCCTTTGGCAATATCATGATGCTGAGCCTGCCCGAGTATTTCAACCTTGGGCAAAGTACCGAAGACCAGCAATTGCGCGGCTTGTTTACCACGCTGAATGTAGCCTTGGCCGTACCGGTGTTTTTTTACAGTGCTTCCGAATTTTTTGTGTCGGCCGGGAAAGCCCTGCGGGGAAGGTACCTCAACATCGACGCGCCCATTGCCCTCGCACTGCTGAGTGTTTTTCTGACGAGTATCTACCAGGTCATTACGCAAAGTGGATCGGGGTACTTCGATTCGTTAGCCGGAGCCGTGTTCTTCATGCTATTGGGAAGGTACTTTCAGGATAAAACCTACGCCAGTATCGCCTTCGATCGCGATTACAAATCCTACTTCCCCATAGCCGTCGCGGTCGTAAACGACGGCGTCGAAACGCGGCTACCCGTACAGGATCTGCGGCCCGGCGACCGCATTAGGGTACGCAACCGCGAACTGATTCCGGCGGATGCCACGTTGGCAAGCCCCGCGACGCTTATTGATTACAGTTTCGTATCGGGTGAAGCGGAACCGGTGAAACGGAAAAAGGGAGATATCCTCTACGCCGGGGGACGGCAGTGCGGTCCGGCTATAGAGCTGGAAATCGTGCGGCGCGTCTCCCAAAGCTACCTGACACAACTCTGGAACAATGATGCCTTTACCAAAGAAAAAGAAGATCAGAACCAAACGCTGGCCGCACGCATCAACCGTTATTTCTCGGTTGTCGTATTAGCGCTGGCGGCGGTCACGTTTGTGGTATGGTCGGTAGCAGGGCAGTGGGAAACCGCCTTCAATGCGTTTACGACGGTCCTGCTGGTAGCTTGTCCGTGTGCCCTGTTGCTTTCGGCTACTTTCACCAATGGTAACCTGCTGAGCCTGTTCGGCAAGCACGGCTTTTATCTCAAAAATGCCCACGCTCTCGAACGCCTTTCCAGGACCGATACGGTCGTATTTGACAAAACAGGAACGATAACGCTCCCCAGTGAAGCGGAGGTGGAGTTTGTGGGGGTACCTTTGACTGCCAAAGAGCAGAGTATGTTCAAAACCCTGGCTACCCAATCGTCACATCCATTGAGCCGCTTGCTAGTGAAAGCATTACCGGAGGTACCTACGAGCAAAAAAGCGTTCACCCAATTCTACGAGCAGGAAGGGGCAGGCATCCGGGCTGAGTGGGGGCGGCAATCGGTACGTCTGGGTTCGTTCCGTTGGGTAGGTGAGGGGACAGGAATTCCATCTGAATTCGGCGAAGGTACCCCTCCCCAAAATCCGCACGTTTACGTAGCAGTCGACGGCAATATCAGGGGGTACTTTGCGATTCGTCCGCGCTACCGGCCCGGCCTGGCCGCTACGGTAGCTACCCTGCAGGCCGAAAACTACGATACCTACCTGTTATCGGGCGATCAGCCCACCGATCCGCAGTTTCTGGGCGAACTTTTCGGGGATAATTCTCACCTGCTTTTTCAGCAAAAACCAGAGCAAAAGCTCGATTTTATCAAGAAGCTTCAACAAACTCAAAACCGGAACGTACTCATGGTGGGCGACGGCCTCAACGATGCCGGAGCCTTACAACAAAGCGACGTAGGGCTGGCCGTTTCGGACGACATTAACAACTTCTCGCCCGCCTGCGATGTACTTTTACAGGGCGAAAAGCTACCCTTACTGCCCAGGTACATCCGGCTGGCGCAGTCCGGACAGCGCATTATAAAAACCAGTTTTGGCATTTCGTTGCTCTATAATTTAGTGGGTGTTTCGTTCGCGATTACGGGGCAATTGTCGCCCGCAGTGTCAGCCATTCTTATGCCTATTAGTTCTATCTTCATCGTGCTTTTTACAACCGCCGCCACTAACTATTCGGCGCGCCGATGGTTGCGGGTAAAGTAATATGGACGTATGATGCACTCCGTAGTGTATTGGTCCGCGAAATTGGAAAAATCTTCTTTCAGGAGTCTTACTCCGGCGAATATTTCACAACATTGGAGACGGTAGAGCGTTTTCGTGGATATATTTGAACACGAATCAACGCCAATTTCTATGAAGGTTTTTAAATTGCTGGTAATACTGTTGCTGGCATCGGGCACATCCAATGCACAGCAGGCAACTGTCAAGGCACCGACTGTGGACGATATTCTGAACAAGTACTATGAAAACAGTGGAGGTAAGGCTCTGTGGGATTCTCTGAAAAGTGTACGGATGACAGGGCAGGTTTCAGTGCAGGGTATGGAAATTCCGGTCACGATTATCCAGACGGCCGCCGGGCAGCAGAAGGTAAGCATTAAATTTCAGGGGCAGGAGATAACGCAGGTGGCCTTTGATGGAGAAAAGGGCTGGAATACGGACTTTATGAACCAGAAGGCGGAGAAAATGAGCGCCGAAGCCAATGCCAATACTAAACAGCAGGTAATGGATTTTCCCGACGCTTTACACAACTACAAGGCAAAAGGCTACCTGGCCCAGCTGGAAGGGAAGGAGATGATCGAAGGTAAGGAAGCCTTCAAAGTCAAATTGATAAAAACCCCCGTCAAACTCGATGGCCAGGAACAGGAGAATATCGTGTACTATTTTTTCGATCCTGAAAATTATCTGCCTGTCGCCATGCGTAATATGTCCCTCAGTGGACAAACCAAGGGAGCTTCTGTAGAAACGCTGCTCGACGACTACCGTCAGGTACAGGGGCTACTCTTTCCGTTTTCGAGCAAAATCAGCTACAACGGCCAGCCTGGCGAAACCATTCAACTCGAGAACATCGAAACGAATGCGAAATTTGATCCAAAACTGTTTGCGTTTCCGGAGTAAAGCGCGCGACAACTGATAGCTAGCCTGGGAAAATTGGGTTCTGATGAAAGGTCCGATGCCAATGCCAGGGGCGTGAAAGTACATTGTCGGGTCGGGCGATCCGGTACGCCCCAGAATGTGAAATGGGGGAGAAGGCTAATGGGGTATTTTGTTTTTGGACTATTTGGTTTATTTGTATAACAATGGCTACTTTTGGGGAAATGAAAACATCAGGAGGCGTTTCGATAGGTGCCACGCCTGCCTGTAGGTTTTGTGTACACCTTCTCCCCTCAGGTAATGATCAAGAAAATACTTTTCGGAATTATACTGTTATTCCTCAATATCGTCTTCGTTGAGGTTTGTCTTCGCTTGTTCAATTACGTATATCCAACCTCCATTTTCTACCGCGAAGATTACAATCAGTACCGGGGGATTCCGCACTCGGATAGTTATGGATTCAAACTCAACGCCCACGGATTCAAAGACGTAGAATACAATATTGCCAAAACGCCCGGTACATACCGGATCGTGGGCGTTGGCGATTCTTTCACTTTTGGGGTGGCACCTTATCCTTATAACTACCTGACCCTTCTGGAAGACACGCTTCACAACATGTCTACTTTGCCTCCAGTGGAGATTATCAACATGGGGATTTGCAGCACTGCGCCGCCTCACTACCTATCCATCATCACCGATGAAGCGCTACCACTCAAACCCGATATGATTCTGCTTTCGGTTTTCGTAGGTAACGATATTGCGGAAAGTTCCCGCGACTCGCGGAAACGCAAACTGTTCACCTATTCCTATCTGGCGTCATCTGTATACTACATTTACAAAGTTCTGACCGGACTTAGCCAGAATGGCACGGCTACTGCCTATGGCAAAGGATATGTGTACTGTGACTCCTGTAGTACATTGGACCCCGAAAGGTACCTCGATATCGAAACGCAACGCAGCTATGTTTTCTGCCAGAACAATACCAATTTTGAAAGGCATGTACAGGATGCTCTTTCCTACCTGCACAAAATCAACAATTTATGCAAGCGCCGGGGTATCAAACTAGTGGTAGCATTGTTGCCCGATGAAATGCAGGTCAATACGGACTTACAGAAACGCGTGCTTGCTAAAGGTACCCTTGCCGCGGCAGCCTGGGACAACGAACAGCCCAATCGGGTTTTGAGGCAGGAACTGGAAAAAGCCAATGTACCGGTGGTGGATCTGTTGAACGAATTCGTCGCCCGGCGGCAAGGCCCACCGCTTTACATACCTAACGACTCCCATTGGAATATTAAAGGGAATCGTGTGGCTGCGGCGTCTCTGGCGGGTCAACTACCAAGCCTAATAGCCGGGCCATGACGCTCATTACGCAGATGCGTTGCGCTGCTGAAGGAACCATCTACTTTTTTCATAACTCTTCGATCAATTGGCAGTAGGCGTTTAAAGTAGGTTTAGGTGAGTAAGCCTCTCGCAATGCAAACAGTTCAGAATGCGTGATATGATCAGCTAAAACCATACATCAAAGCCCAAAACACCATCAGTAAACCTGGGGATTGAACGACCCAAGATCTTATGAATAAGAAAAGGCCGACACACACGTGTGTCGGCCTTTTCTTATTTCCATTGTTCCAATAAATGTTGTTTTTACTATGCCCTTATTCTTAAAACTGACCAATGTCATTTCCCGACCTTGACCTACCTCATCGTTCAGCGGTGAGCCTGATGGTAGTTTTGTTGCCATGAAAGGTAAGACACTGATTTCTGACCCAAGTCATAACCAAAGGTACCCCTTATGAGCGCACTAATTATCCTGATCGGTTTCAGCCTGTTGGCTGCCTTGGGATTCCTGGGAGCCTTTGTGTGGTCGGTGCGGGGCGGACAGTTCGATGACGACTACACACCCTCCGTCCGCATCCTGTTCGACGATACCATCAACCCGCTTCCTTCTGACAAATCGACACCCCAGACAGCCAGCAAATAAACATTCACTCAATCAAAATTAACAATATGAGTTCAACTATAGCTATCGATGCTCACCCTCCGGTTGTGATGGACGAATTTCAGTACGACAACAAAATCGTCCGGAACTTTGCCATTGCCACCGTATTGTACGGCCTGATTGGCATCCTGGTCGGGGTGCTGATTGCTTTTCAGCTTGCCTACCCCTTCCTCAACTTCGAACTGTCGTACACGACTTTCGGACGGCTGCGCCCGCTGCACACCAACGCGGTGATTTTCGCCTTTGTGGGCAATGGTTTCTTCACGGGTATGTACTACTCGGCGCCCCGCATCCTCAAAGCACCGATGTGGAGCAAAAAATTGAGTTACTTCAATTTCTGGGGCTGGCAAGCCATCATTCTGGCGGCTGCCATTACCCTACCCATGGGTTTGACCACTTCCAAGGAATACGCCGAACTGGAATGGCCCATCGACATCGCCATTGCAGTAGTGTGGGTGGCAGCCATGATCAATCTGCTCATGACGATGGTCAACCGCCGGTCCGAGCATATCTACGCGGCCATCTGGTTCTACATTGCCTCCTTCATCACGGTGGCCATGTTGCACGTCGTGAATAGTCTGGCGCTACCCATTTCGTTGTTCAAGAGCTACTCGGTATACGCCGGGGTGCAGGATGCGCTGGTGCAGTGGTGGTATGGCCACAATGCCGTGGCGTTCTTCCTGACTACCCCCTATCTGGGTCTGATGTACTACTTCTTACCCAAGGCTGCTAACCGTCCCATCTATTCCTACCGCCTGTCGATCGTGCACTTCTGGGCGCTGATCTTCCTGTACATCTGGGCGGGGCCGCACCACCTGCTCTACAATGCCCTGCCCGACTGGGCCCAAACCCTGGGCGTAGTGTTTTCGATCATGCTGATCGCGCCTTCCTGGGGTGGAATGATCAACGGCCTCTTTACGCTTCGTGGAGCCTGGGATAAAGTGCGCGAGGATGTGGTGCTCAAATTCATGGTGGTAGCCCTGACGGCCTACGGCATGGCGACTTTCGAGGGGCCGATGCTGTCACTCAAAAGTGTGAACGCCATTAGCCACTTCACCGACTGGACCGTCGCCCACGTGCACGTGGGAGCGCTGGGCTGGAATGGCTTCCTGACCTTTGGTATCCTGTACTGGCTCATTCCGCGTATCTATGCTACGCCGCTGCATTCGCAGAAACTAGCCAATTTCCACTTCTGGATCGGTACCCTGGGTATCATCTTCTACGCCGTGCCGATGTACTGGGCGGGCTGGACGCAAAGCTCCATGTGGATGCAGTTTACCGAAGAAGGGTTGTTGAAGTACCCCAATTTTCTCGAAACAGTGATCCAACTGGTACCCCTTTATATCCTGCGTGGAATCGGCGGGGTACTGTATCTGGTGGGCTTCGCAGTGATGATTTACAACCTGTTGATGACTGCCAAAAACGGCACGCTGGTCGAAACTGAAACTGCAAGGGTACCCTCCGTCGCGTCGTCCTGGAAGCCCAGTAAAGGTGAATACTGGCATAGCCGCACGGTAGAGCGGAAGCCGGTACTGCTTACCGTTTGCGCGTTGATCGCCGTGGCTATTGGGGGCGTCATCGAGCTCGTACCTACCTTCATGGTCGAGTCCAACGTACCTACCATTGCCAGCGTGAAGCCCTATACGCCGCTCGAATTGCAGGGCCGTGACATCTACGTACGGGAAGGCTGCTATGTGTGCCATTCGCAGATGGTGCGCCCATTCCGGGCCGAGATCGAACGCTACGGCGAGTATTCCAAAGCCGGGGAATTCGTCTACGATCATCCCTTCCAGTGGGGTTCCAAGCGTACGGGCCCCGACTTGCACCGAGTAGGACAAAAGTACCCCGACTCCTGGCACTACAACCATATGGAAGATCCGCGCTCGATGTCGCCCGGCTCGCTCATGCCGCCCTATTCGTTCCTGTTGGACGCGCCGCTCGATACGGCTACTACGGCGGCCAAAATCCGCGCCATGCAGACCCTGGGGGTACCCTATGAGGAAGGCTACGACCAAATCGCTAACCGCGACCTGATGAAGCAGGCCGACCAGATTAAGGGCCGCCTCAAGCAAAGCGGCATCGAGACGCAGTCCGACCGCGAAATCGTGGCACTCATCGCCTACCTGCAACGCCTGGGTACCGACATCAAGGGCAATAATGGAAATGTAGCAAACCTAAACTAATCGATAACGGAGACAGGGTATTGGGTGCCCTAGCGAAGCATGGGCATCCAGTACCCAAAATCCAGCCGCTTCGGCGGACCGATCCAACATCCAAGCATATGAAATTCAAGAACTATCTCGAAACCATTGCGGGCGTCAGCATTTACCCGCTGATCTCGCTGGTGATATTCGTGGCCTTTTTCGTTGGGCTGCTGTGGTACGTCCTCCGCATGGGCCGTCAGGAAGTGGACGCAATGAAAGCGGTTCCACTGGACGACAGTGTAATTAAAAAGACCCTTTTGACCATTTTGGCCCTGCTAGTTGTCCCATCGGCTTTCGCCCAGGGCACCGAGGTACCTACCTCCTATTCCGATTTCCTTCTTTATGTCGTGATGTTTCTGTTGGTCTGTATGATCCTTGTGCTGCTGGTCGTACTGGTACAGGTAATCGTATTGTATCAGAAAATCACCACCAAAGCGCTACCCGCCGAGGTACAAGCCGAATCTACCCCTCTGTTCAGTCCCGGCTGGTGGCGCAAGTTCGTAGGTTTTTCCACACCGTTGAGTAAGGAAGAAAAGATCCTGCTGGCGGGCCACGAATACGACGGCATTCACGAGCTCGACAACCGGATGCCGCCCTGGCTGCAGTTCATGTTTGTGGGTACGGTGCTCTTCGCCATAACGTACGGTCTGTACTATCATGCCTTTGGTTTTGGTGATTTACAGATGGAAGAGTTGAACAAAGAACTGGCTATGGCCGAGGTGCAGAAGAAGGCCTATATTGAGAAAATGGGCGCGGGTATTAATGAAGAGAATGTGACGCTGCTCACCGAAGGAGCGCTCATCAAGGAAGGGGGCGTGATTTTTACGGAAAAATGCACCGCCTGCCACGCGGCTGACGGTGGAGGTGGGGTAGGTCCCAACCTGACCGATGACTATTGGCTTCATGGTGGCGATATCAAAGATGTGTTCAAGGTGATTAAGTACGGGGTACCTGAAAAGGGCATGATTTCGTGGGAAAAGCAACTCCCGCCCCAGGAAATGCAGAAAGTGGCCAGCTTCATCCTAGCCGAGTTACATGGCAACAAACCCATGGCTCCCAAAGCACCGCAGGGAGAATTGTACGAAACGCCTGCCGACGTACCCACCAATCCGGTGCCCCAAGCCCTTGAAGTAGCCAAACAACAATAAGCTTTTGGCCCTAAGATACTCGAGGCAATGGGTTGAAAGCAGCAGGCCAGTCATGTAGAGTTGATTATCATTTCAAAACGAAAAGGCTTCTGGCCGATAGCGGAGCCTACAGCATGAAATCCACGTACGAAATTTACGACGACTCGTTCCGCGACCATTATAGCGCGGTCAACGAAGAAGGTAAGCGGAATTGGTTTTACCCCCAGAAACCCAGCGGCTTCTGGCACAACCGCCGGGCCTGGTTTTCCGCCGTGGCCCTGACCCTCTTGTTTGCCGGACCTTTCCTCAAAGTCGATGGCCAACCGCTGTTTTTATTCAATGTCATTGAGCGGAAAATCATCATCTTCGGCCTGTTCATCGGGCCGCAAGACTACTGGCTTTTCGGCCTGGCTATGATGTCATTTATGGTGTTCATCGTGCTGTTTACCGTGGTGTACGGGCGGCTGTTCTGCGGCTGGGCCTGCCCGCAGACCATTTTTATGGAAATGGTTTTTCGCAAGATCGAGTACGCCATCGAAGGTACCCACACTCAGCAAAAAGTATTGGACAAAGCTCCGTGGACGACGGATAAGATCGCTAAGAAAGTCAGCAAATGGAGTATTTTCTTATTGATCTCGTTCGTGATTGCCAACCTGCTGCTATCCTACGTCGTGGGGGTGGATGAATTGAAAAAAATCATAACCGAGCCACTCTCCGAACATTGGTCGCTGTTTGGCGGCGTGGTGGGTTTCACGGCAGTTTTCTACTTTGTGTTCGCTTGGGCGCGCGACCAGGTCTGTACGGTGATTTGTCCCTACGGCCGCTTGCAGGGCGTACTGCTTGACCGCAACTCGATGGTGGTGGCCTACGACTACAAGCGCGGCGAGCCCCGCGAAAAACTCCACAAAGGTCAGGACCGCAACGCCGGCGATTGCATTTCCTGCCAGCAATGCGTGGTGGTGTGCCCCACGGGCATCGACATCCGGAACGGTACCCAGATGGAATGTATCAACTGTACGGCCTGCATCGACGCCTGCGACCACATGATGGACAAGGTAGGTTTCCCGCGCGGCCTGATTCGTTATGCTTCCGAAAATTCCATCGCCGATGGTACCAATCGGCTTATTACACCCCGGGTAATTGGCTATTCGGTGGTACTGGCGCTGCTGTGGGGCGTGTTAGGCTTCATGGTGGCTACCCGCACCGATACCGAAACAACACTTTTCCGCGCTCCCGGTACTACCTACATCGAAAATTCCGACGGCACGGTGAGCAACCTGTACACGTTCAAAATTTTTAACAAAACCAATCACCCTATTGCCCCCACGCTGAAACTCGAATCGCCCCAGGGTACCCTGCGCTTTGCAGGAAAACCTGATCTTGCGCTCGATCCGGTAGGTATGTCGGAAGGTACTTTGTTCGTGACATTACCCAAATCTGAGTTGAATAAGCGCAAGACGGATGTGAAGTTTTCGGTGTACCAGGGCGATAAAAAAATGGAAGAATTTAAAACCACCTTCATTGCCCCACAGTAGAAAAATGCCGAAAGCCGCATGCGATAGGCTTTTATGGCGCATAATACTCTAAGATATTAGTACCCACTCAGCAAGAACCCGCAACTTACAGCTTAAAGCAGAAAAGATGAAAAAGATCAATTGGGGCACGAGAATCGCCTTGCTCTACATCGGCTTCGTGGCCGGAATCCTGACGCTCGTCACCATGAGCATGAACCAGCGCGTAGACCTGGTTACGGAAGATTATTATGCCCAGGAACTGGCATTTCAGAAGAAAATTGAAAAGATAAACCGCGCCAAAACCCTGCCAACACCCTTGCGCTGGCAGGTGTTGGACGGAGCCCTTGAAGTGCAGTATCCTACCGAATTGACGGGGCAAGACCTGGCCGGTAGTATTCATTTTTACTGTCCTTCGGATAACAAGAAAGATGCCGAATTTTCGGTACATCCAGGTTCTGCCAACAAGCAGACTGTTCTCTTGCAAAGTGTTCAGCCGGGCCGCTATCTCCTTCAATTCGATTGGAAAAATGGTGAAACCGCCTACTGGAACGAAGGCGTAGTGGTGGTGAAGTGATTATGAATAATGAGAAATGAGTGATGCACAAAAGCACTAGCCTGCGCCAATCGTCCAATTCTCACTTAACCCCGACCCCATGCTTTTCCTGACTTTCACAATCGGCATCATTAGTAGCTTTCACTGCGTGGGGATGTGCGGGCCCATTGCCTTGGCACTCCCTATCCACCGGGGTAGCAAAGTCCGACAAATTGCGGGTTTGTTGACGTATAATTTAGGCCGGGTGGGTACCTACGCACTTCTGGGGGCAGCCATCGGAGCGCTGGGTGGCGCGGTCCTTTGGGTAGGGTACCTTCGCTATTTGTCTATCGCAGCGGGTACGCTGATGCTGCTGTATGTGCTGTGGCCCGCGCGACTTGATCGGGTTTTGAAAGTTCCGGTCTTTTGGCAAAAGGCAGTCGCACGACTGAAATCCGGCATGGCGCAGCATCTGCAGAGCCGCAAGCTCAGCGGCTGGGCAGTCCTGGGTATGTTGAACGGACTACTGCCTTGCGGACTGGTCTATCTGGCTCTGGTGAGTTCGATTGCCACGGGTACACTGCTAAACGGGGCGGCTTATATGTTCTTTTTTGGCTTAGGTACCCTACCCGCTATGATGGCGGTAGGTTTTTTCAAACAATGGTTCAGCCCCGCGCTACGAAGCCGGATGCGACGCCTCACGCCCGTGCTGATGGCTGTGGCCGGAATTTGGTTGGTAGGGCGCGGACTTTTGATTCAGTTACCATCCCCATTTCTTGTCTCTGGTACTCCCACCGAACTCCCGATTTGTCATGGTGGAGCGGCTTCTTTTTCAAAGTAAAAAATACCTCAATGTTCGGGTACGGGACAAGGTTTTTCGCCTTCCGGACTAAGAGGGAGAGCTTGCCCCAATGAGGTTACTCTCAAAGTCATTCCCATTTCTGACCGTTGTCATGTTCAGAGGCTAAAACTCCCCGTAGTTTTGGAGGTACCTGGCAAAGTCCAGAATCCAACATTAATTATCCAGTATAGCCTACAATGAACCACGAACTCCTGCAAAAATACAACGT
Organism: Salmonirosea aquatica; assembly: GCF_009296315.1. Lineage (NCBI taxonomy): Bacteria > Pseudomonadati > Bacteroidota > Cytophagia > Cytophagales > Spirosomataceae > Salmonirosea > Salmonirosea aquatica. The sequence goes on along the minus strand of NZ_WHLY01000002.1, from coordinate 707,276 downwards.
GCCCGGCCCGCGCTACACCAGCTACCCGACCGTACCCTACTGGCAAGGTACCCCGCCTTCACCCGAACGTTGGGGTGAACTGGTGAATGATACGTTCTCGGTCACGAATCAAAAGCAGGGTATTAGCCTATATGTACATTTGCCTTTCTGCGAAAGCCTGTGTACCTACTGCGGCTGTAACACCCGTATCACCGTCAACCATAAAGTCGAGCGCCCCTACCTGGAAGCGGTGCTGAAAGAATGGGAGTTATACAAGAAAGTGCTGGGAGCTGAAAAACCCATCATCCGCGAGCTGCATCTGGGCGGGGGTACCCCTACCTTTTTTAGTCCGGAAAATCTTCATGAAATGATCACCCGGCTCCTTGAAGGCTGCGAAGTGCACGCGCAGGCCGAATTCAGCTTTGAGGCGCATCCCGGCAATACCACCGACGAACATTTGCAGGCACTCTACGAAGTCGGCTTCCGGCGTGTCAGCATCGGTGTGCAGGATTTTAACCCCGTCGTGCTCGAAATCATCAACCGTCATCAAACTTACGATCAGGTAAAGCACCTGACCGAAAAAGCGCGGGAAATTGGTTATACTTCGGTCAATTACGATGTGGTGTACGGGCTACCGCAGCAGAAGGTGTGCTCCATGATCCAGACGATTTTCAAGGTAATCCAGCTCCGGCCCGACCGCATTGCGTTTTACAGCTACGCCCATGTACCCTGGATCAAACCTGGGCAGCGCCGCTTCACGGAAGAGGACCTGCCCGATTCGACAAAAAAACTGGCGATTTACGAAACCTGCCGCAACGCGCTGGAACTGGCGGGGTATCAGGATCTGGGCATGGATCATTTCGCCCTCAAAACCGACGGCCTGTACCGAGCCGCCGCCGAAAAGCGACTGCACCGCAATTTTATGGGCTATACCGATACCCAGACCTCGCTGCTCATCGGTCTGGGTGCGTCGGCCATCAGCGATGCATGGTGGGGCTACGCCCAGAACGAAAAGGGTGTGGAGGCATATTACAAGCGGCTGTCTAACGACGAGTTGCCCTTCTTCCGGGGCCATGTATCGTCGCGCGAAGACCTCATCCTGAGCCGTCACATCCAGCGCCTGATGTGCAACTTTGAAACTACCTGGCGTCAGGAATCGGAGAAATGCAAGGCGTTATACGAAGGCCTGAATCGTCTGGAAGAAATGGAAGCTGACGGACTGGTGGAAATCGAGCCCTACCATTTGCGCATTACTGAAAAAGGCCGCTCGTTCGTCCGGAACGTGTGCATGGCCTTCGACGCCCGGCTTTGGGAAAACGCACCCCAGACAAATCTGTTCAGTCAGACTGTATGAGTTTAAAAAAAGGACCATAGGGGCAAAGGCACAAAGTACTTTATTCAAACGTGATCGCCTGGAACCCCTTCTATGAACTCTCGGCTCTGAACTACGAACCCATAAACTCGACACAACGAACATCCCTTTTGTTCCTAAGCAAAAACCTCCCTTACTTTGATATGTTAGAATTGTATATCAAACATACGGAACAAATGAAGCGGCATATTGAAATGCTCAACGCGCTGTTCATACACGCTACGGAGGGGATCGTTGTGGTGGATGGCCAGGGGGTAATTGCCATGATGAACCCGACTGCGAAGCAACTTTTTGGGTATGATGAGGAAGAGTTGATCGGCAATAAAATAGAGCTTTTGGTGCCAATCCGGTATGCCCGCAGCCACGCCAGTTTACGGATGGGCTATATGGGTGCCCCGCAGGCGCGGGGCATGGGTCATAATCGCGATTTGTTTGCCCGCCGTAGCGATGGTACCGAATTCCCAGTGGAAGTGAGTCTCAGCCCGTTTGCTACCAGTGAGGGCGATTTCGTGGTGGCCTTCGTCGTGGATATCACAGACCGCAAGCGGCAGGAGAATGATCTTCGGGCCGCCAATGAAGAAATTCAGAAACTCAATACCGAACTCGAAATGCGCGTAACGCAACGCACGCAGGAGCTGGCCGAAACGCTATTAAAGCTCGAAACCTCGCAGCAGGAGGTCATACGGGCTTTGGAGAAAGAGCGCGAACTGAACGACATGAAAAGCAAGTTCGTGACCATTGCCTCACACGAGTTCCGCACGCCGCTGGCTACGATTCTGTCGTCGGCCTCGCTGATTGGACGGTACGTGCATACCGAAGAGGACGAAAAACGCCAGAAGCACGTGCACCGCATCAAATCGGCGGTGAACAACCTGACCGAAATCCTGAACGATTTCCTCTCTGTGGGTAAGCTGGAAGAGGGGCGGATGCATAGTGTTCCGGTAGAAGTGGATCTGCCTGCCTGCTGCTCCGAACTCATGGACGAAATCAAAGGCGTCTGCAAGGAAGGACAGCAAATTTTCTACCAGCATGAGGGGGCTGCCGAGGCGTGGCTCGACAAACATTTGATACGCAACGTGTTGATCAATCTGCTCTCCAATGCCATCAAGTATTCCGAAAGCTACACCGATATCTGGCTCCGTACCCGGGTGGACGAGGCAGGTGTTCATTTAGAAATTCAGGATCAGGGCATCGGCATACCCGAAAGCGATCAGACCAATATCTTCGAGCGCTTTTTCCGCGCCCATAATGCCGGGAATGCACAGGGTACCGGGCTGGGTTTGAATATTGTGAAAAAATATCTTGATTTGATGAAAGGGGAAATATCGTTTACGAGCAAAACCGGTAAGGGAACGACCTTTTACATCAATTTGCCCAACTACGCCCCATCCGCCGCCTAACCCGACCAACCCCTATGAGTACGAAAAAAATACTATTGATCGAAGATAATCCCGAAATGCGGGAGAACACGGCCGAAATCCTGGAGCTGGCCAACTACGAAGTTACGACCGCTACCAATGGCAAGGAGGGTATAAAGCTGGCACATCACCAACAGCCAGACTTGATTATCTGCGACATCATGATGCCCGAACTAGACGGATACGGGGTGCTGCATTTGCTCAGTAAGGACGACCGGACCGCAAACATTCCCTTCGTTTTTCTGACCGCCAAGGCTGAAAAAAATGATTACCGCAAGGGCATGACGATGGGTGCCGACGACTACCTGACCAAGCCCTATGACGATGTAGAGCTGCTCGGAGCCGTAGAAATGCGCCTGAAAAAAAGCGAACGTCTCAAGGCGGAGTTCAGCCGTACTGGTGAGGGATTGGATCAGTTTATTCAGGAAGTCCGCACCGTAGATGCGCTCAGCAAACTGGCCGAAGAAAAAAAAGTCAAAAGCTTTAAAAAGAAGGATACGGTTTATACCGAAGGCAGCTACCCCACGGGTATATTTTTTCTGCTAAGCGGGAAAATCAAAGCCTACCGTGCCAATGAATTCGGCAAGGAGTTTATCACCGATTTGTACAAAAAAGGGGATTTTTTTGGATACGTAGACATATTGCAGGATAAGCCCTACCAGGATACGGCCGTGGCGCTGGAAGAAGCGGAGGTGGCGGTGATTCCGAAAGAGGATTTTTTCAGCCTTTTGCAGGGAAACCGAGAGGTGTCAGCCAAGTTTATCCGGATGCTCTCCAATGAAATCAAGGAGCGTGAGGAACGCTTGCTACAGCTGGCCTATAATTCAGTGCGTAAGCGGGTGGCCGAGGCACTCGTAATGCTGTCCAACCGCTATCAGGCTGATAGGGGCAAGCCTTTTTCCATGGCAATTACCCGGGAAGACATTGCTTCCATCGTAGGTACTGCCACCGAGACGGTCATCCGTACCCTTTCGGATTTTAAGGATGAGAAACTGGTGGAGATGAAGGGTAGCCTTATCACGATACTGGACTATGATAAATTGCTCAGAATGCGGAATTGATGCTTGCAGAATGCCAGTCCGGCGGTTTTTAAAAGAGAGGTACCCTTCTGATGGCTTGGTTTGAAGAAGAATTGTTTCCTTTGCAGGAAATAAACCTCGATCCAGCTAAGCTATTATTTTCTCCATGCGTATCTCCTACCTGTTTTTGATCGGCTCGCTGTCCGTATTCCTATTGGGAGGCAAAGTCGTAGCTCAGACTACCCCACCCAAAAAATCCGCGTCGGACGCGCAGCGCAACGCCCAGTGGAAACCCGAAAAGGGGAAGTACTATTTCAGCCATGCGTTGATCTACGAATACTTCAACAAAGTCGATTCGACCAAAGGTGAGTTATGGGTGTTTATCGATCCCGTGACGGGTACCCTATGCTTTCAGCGGGAATCCAGTTTTGGGGCTACTGACGACATGAACGAGGCAATTCTGGCTTTTCCCAATGGGCAGATGATTGCCTGTGGCAAAACGGAATCGGGTAAGAAAATCAGGGAAACCTTCAAGAACAGCTCTGTAACGCCCGTGCCCGAAGACGTGGAATTTCAGCGTGAGACATTTCGGAAACAATGTATTCCCACCGGCAATACGCGCCAGGAGTTTGGATGGCAAAGTACCGAGCATACGCTAACCTACCTCAAGACCAATGAGAAAAGTAAACTCTGGCTGGCTGAGGTACCTTTCAATGTGTACCCGCTGTATGCGTTTGACGAATGGGAAGGCGATGCTCAACTGCCTGTTTCATTCAGTTACACCTACCTTTTATCTCCTCAACAACTCGTCACGGAAGCCGACGACGCCTACATGACCGTTAAGTTAATTGCTTACGAAAGCAACCCCTACTTTTTGGATTTAAACCAGTACGCAAAGCAATACTAAGTGGCTTCGATCTGCAGGTACCCTGGCAAATAGGTGCCCAAAGCGGGAGTCTCGCCGTGCGTTAGGGTACCTGTGCGTCCCTTGTGCTGTTAAAAAAGTTGCCCCGGTTATCGTCGAGGTAGGTATATGAAAAGGGCTCGCCCGATTGGTCCGTGAGGAAATTCCTCACGGACCAATCGGGCGAGCCCTTTACTTGCGTATGGATAGCGATCAGGCGTTTTGGGCCTGCTCGACCTGTACCTCTGCCAAAGGTCGGAAATTGGGTGGTACTACCGCTTCCGGCTCAGCGGAGTAGGGGAACACATCCAGAATAGGGGTCAGGTTCAGGTCTGTGGTTTCGTAGGGAATCAGCATCGTGCGCTGGCTTTCAGTGATGCGTTCCAGGGCCTGTGTGATGTCGTCGGCATTGACGAGTATGTAGTTGACCACTTTCTTTTCTTTCCCGCTTTTTTCATCCAGCGAATAAAAAACCACCTTGGCCTTGAACCACTTTTCACCGCCTTCGTAGGTGAAAAGATCCGCCAGCCGCATGCGGGTAATGGCCGTCACCGTGAAATCCGAAACCCCCGTCACGATCTGGCCGTAGAGGCGTGCCTCGGCTTCAGTATAGGTCAGAGCATCCACGAGGTAGGCCTCGTTGGTAGTTTTCAGCCGTCCGTTTTCATCTTCCTTTTGATATCTTATTTTGCCTAAATACCAGCTTGCCATGGAATCGGTTATAAATTATGAATGATAAATAAATTGGATGTTCCCGATGTCGTAAGGAAACGCATCAAATAAAAAAAGAGGCAGGCGGTACTTGCCGTCTCACCTCTTTTGGGATTGCAATACTACGTACTTTTTCGTTTCTATTCCAGTAAAGAACCACGATTTGCATGATTCAGGAAGCCTTATCCTTACGGATTTTCTTCCCCCGATTTTCGCCCCATTCTTCTGCTTTTGATGTGGCGATGGCGATAGCTCGTCCTTCCTCGTAGCCTTCATTAAGCAAGGCATTGGCTATATCGATGGCTTTGTTGCGTACCGGAGCCATGAGGTTTTTCATGGATTGCGGATAGTCTTTTTTGGTCCAGGGCATGATTAAATTGGTTTTAAGATGTCAGTGGATAAGTTGTCAACTTAAAAACTCATGCCATGAAGCAACCGCCGTTAAACGATTCCATCGCGTAGAAGTCTTACCTTTGCTGAACAGAGAAATAGGACGGTTTTTCTTCCAGGAAAAACAAGGCTCTGATGAACGGAAAGCCCTTAATCTGGCGTTCTATAACCCGTTAAACAGCGATTTGGCTTAATTTTCCATTATCAATTTTCCATCATTTTTAATAATCCCATGAAAAAAATAATCAGTGCAGTCGGCTTGTTGGCTGTGGTCGTGCTTTTAAGTCAGTGCGGCGTGAGCAAGCAAATAAAAGAAGCCAAGACCTTTGGAGACTGCAAATACGCCATTACCTCCATCGACAGTATCTACCTGGCTGGTACCGACGTGCGCGAGTTCAGAAACGTCAGTAGTGTCAAAGATCTGGATCCCCGGAAGTACCCCGACCTTGCGCTGGGATTGCTTCGCAAGAAGGTACCCCTTGATTTGCGGGTCAATCTGGATGTGAATAATCCCACCAACCGCCTTGCCGCAATCAACCAGCTCGAATACATCGTGTTGTTGTCGGATAGCGAGATTTTCAAGGGGGTACTTAACCGCCGGATTGAAGTATATCCCGGCACGGGGAGTACCAAGGTACCTGTGCACCTCAGCACCAACGCCTATGAACTGCTCACCAACGACAAGACCCGTGATGATTTTATTGCGATGGTGCAGTCGCTGGCGGGAAAATCCGACACCAAGCCTGCGAAACTGACGGTTAAGATCAAACCTACTCTGGCGGTAGGGGATAAGCAGGTCAACTACCCAGGCTACATCACCTTCGATCAGGAAATTACGACGAATATGGTACTGGGTAGGTAAGAGAGAAGGCTCAAAAAGAAAAAGGCACAGAGGCACAAAGTTGAATTCATAGACGAATTCAACTTTGTGCCTCTGTGCCTTTGAACTTTTTAATCTCTCTTACACTCCTTCCTTCAACTTTCCCTTGTAGGTAGCCTTGAATTTGTTGAAACGCGGGATCGAGACATTCTGTACGTACGGATTTCCGGGGTTGTGCCTGATATAATCCTGGTGATAGCCTTCGGCGCGGTAAAATTTGTCCAGCTTTTTGAGCTGGGTCACGATTTTACCATTGTACCTATCTTTATTCATCTCTGCCGTCACTTTTTCGGCGGTAGCCTTTTCCTCGGGGGTGTTATAAAATAAAATGGAGCGGTACGACGATCCCCGGTCAGGGCCCTGCTGATTGGGAGTGGTGGGATCGTGCGAGAGGTAAAATACCCGCACCAATTCTTCGTAACTTACCTTGGCCGGATCGTAATATACCAATACGGTTTCGGCGTGGCCCGTGGTTTCGGTATTCACCAAGTCGTAGGTAGGGTTGCTGGTGGTACCGCCCGCATAGCCCGAGATCACGGAATCCACGCCCACTACGGCTTCAAAAATTTCTTCGGTGCACCAGAAGCACCCTTCTGCAAACGCCGCGGTGGCTTGGCCAGCGGGAGCTTCCAGCGCTACACTACGTACGGCGCTATTATCGGTTCCCTGTTGGGTATTACCACTGGTTTCGCAGGCTGCGGCCCCTAGTATCAGACTGACCGCGGCAACAGCGATCGATTTGTAAAGATTCATAGGTTGTTTTGTTTTGATTATAGGCATAAAACGCACGAGTGGGGTATTGTGTTCATCGGGTCATGCTCAAGGTACTTACGCAAATTCGTGGGGTAGGGTTTCAACAAACGAATAATTCGGGCACGTAGCGATGGCAAGACAACGATTGCAAGATGGTCGGGAATACCCTTTACCTGGTGCTGCTGGAACGATCTTTTAAGTTTTCTGTCTTTTCATCTACCCTTATAAAAACTATTATGGCAAATTACCTGAGAATCGATGGCGAAGACGAAATCTATAACCTGGCCTACATCCGAAAAATGTGGAAGACCGACGAGCCCACCGAGCAAGCCGAAGACGGCTTGCCCGTAATCTATATGGAGCTGGATACGGATCGAAAGCTCCACATCAAGTTCGAAACCAAGGAACAACGCGACGAGACTTTCTACGATCTGCTGAATAAGATGGACATTTTCGATATTGTCACCAAGTCAATAGCCGATCCGGGCATCGCCACGCTATAATTGAAAGCACAGGTACCTATTGGCAAAAAATCCCCTGATGAAGCTCCATCAGGGGATTCTTATTGACCTGCCGGATTGCTAATCCGGTATTTATTTTCTTTCGGTCACGCATTTAATTTTTCATCAAGACCAGCCCGCTGATTTTGAATTCTTCGCCATGCCTGGATAAAATATAGAGGTTGGTTTCGTCCGATACTTCTTTCCCCGTGCTGTCGTAATTATTCCAAAGTACCTTACTCATGAAAATTTTATCCGAAAGCTGTTCTTCACTCACAAGGGTAGGTTTTGCTTTTTCAATGTGCTGGGCGGCGTAAGGTTTGACTCCTTCCTTCCAGAAAGCCACCACATCGGATGCTTCGGTAACAGTCTGAATGCCTTGATCGGAGTAAACAGCCAGGGGTACCTGATAATATTCCGAAATCTTTTCGGCAGAGAGCGATAGCAAAGCCGTCGCATACTCATCAAAAAAATCTTTAATTGAGTTTTCCATAAGTCGATTGTGTTTTGGTTTTTCCAAATGCGCTCCAAGCCGGATGGAAAAACTTGTGCCATGATTTTATTGATTCATATCTGAATTTTCTGTATTATTCATAAATAAATACCTGATGATAAGGTATTTGCTGTGATAAGGTACCCCTCGTTTTAAATCATTGTAGATGGGATATAGATGCACTTGGGTACTTGGTTCACGATGAAATTCCTACTCATCAGAAAAATGATAAAGAGAAATATGAATATATAAATATTTTGTTAAAACATATTATGGGATAAACTGATTTTTAATCATATTCCAGTTAATCTAAGTAGATGTCAAATGAATAAATTGACACTATTTATTGTACTATACTATTATTTTTATCAGTGAATATCAAGAACTTTTCATCTCATGAGCAAATACATATGATTTTTGTAATCAATTGATAAATAGTCTTGTTCCTTTGTGAAGAATTTAGGATTCTGCCTGAAGTAAGGATCGGGTAATTTTATCTATTCATATAACTAATACAAGAACGTAGCTCGATCCTAAGGTACCCGGAAAGTAGATAGAGTCGTATTGGGCTTACCAGCCGACTATAAAAACTACTTTGTACTTTTCCAATACACACATTACTGCTCTACTCCCGCGAACGCGGATTCCATTTCCTGAATTTTTCTTGGTTTATCTAACAATTCTAAATCTTAGGAATTATGACACTTATTCAAGCATATAGAAATAAAATCTCCCTATCAGAAATCCGTACCTCCGTGGAGACATTTCTGAATACGAAGATCAACGCCAAACAGGACGTTTTTGAGTCGCTGGCCCGCATGGGCAATCACTACGGGGGTAGCGTGCTGCCCGACCGGTTCCATACGGATGGCAATCGGGTGCCATCCGGAGAGTTAAATCGCGGTGCTCCTCCGCAACGGGCTATCGAGGAGCCTCACCATGCCCCGTATGCCAACCGTTACTCGGTGGTGTATCTGTTAAAAGAACAATACAAACATCTGGGTTGCGCCACATATGCACAGGCCCAGGCCGCCTTGGGGGTGTTGCTCGATGATAAGGACCGCACGCCGGTGGGAATCTACGATGACCGAACCGAACTCTTTGAGTGGGACGCCGCCCTGCGCGATGAATACGAAAAGGCTAGTATGAGGGATCAGGGCCGTAAGGGTGAAGAGGTGATCCGGATTGCGCAGGCTTTGCGCCGCCGCGATTCGTCCTGGGACTCCGGTGAATTCAGACGTCCCAGCTTTTTTGCGTAGATGTCGGTTCAAGTGATTGGCTGGTAAGTTAGCGAATCCCCTCACACATACTTTTGTTGTGAGGGGATTTTTGTTTGGTAAAGAATCAATAAAGACATAATTCGGGCTATTGGCAGTGTATTTGTAGCAAATCGGATTAAACAAAAATTATGAGCAGAGCATTTGTCAAAGAAGGTGACCAGGAAGAGGTTCCGATCATACCGCCCCGCGCTTTCCTTCCACCGGGCGTCACCAATTACGTGACACCCGCCGGATATGAGCAATTATTAAAAGAGCAGGCGGCCTTACAAACCGAAAAGGATACCCTTAGCCTGGAAAACGAAACCGAGCAACGAATTGCAGCGGCTGTCCTCAACGGAAAACTACAACTCTTGCAGGAACGAATCAATTCGGCCGTACTACTTACCCCGGACGATACCCAGCGGAATGCGGTACGCTTCGGAGCTACCGTGACTCTGAAAGTCGCCGGAAAAATCCAACAATTCCAGATCGTGGGCGTGGACGAAGCGGATATTCAAAAGCAGAAAATCGCCTTTGTAGCGCCCATTGCCGTAGCCGTTACAGGAAAGAAAGTGGGCGAAGTGGCGGAGCTGCGCCTGGGTAGGGAAGTGCGGAAATTGGAAATACAAAAAATTACCTGGTGAAGCATTTCGCTGGTCGTGCGGATCCGTGATCAATGTTTGAAAAAGATTTCCGATGCTAAGTCGTACATGTAGCCGTCATTGAGATAAGTCTCTCCCCACAAACCGTCCGTTGCCCAGCAAAAACTGAATGGCCCTTTCGATGTTCCGCTCCCGGCTTTCTTTGGTTTTCAGCCGGGCCAGGTACCTTACTATTTCCAACCGTAAAGAGGGAGTCAAAGCATCGAATACGCGTTGGGCCTCGGGCTGAGCCGCAAGTGCTAGCACAAACTGTGCGGGTGGCAGGATTTCCCGACTTTCCGGGTCGTGCTCAATTGTCACCTCCACTACTTCACCGATGCGCCTGGGAGAGTTTTTGAGCATCATCAGGTTGATATACAGCCGCCACGCACCCGCGTACTTTACCAGGGTTTGCCGGTACAAGATGCCATTAATCGCTCCCCTGATAGGAATAGGACCTTTGGCTTTCCCGGCCTGCTCAAATATCTCAGCCAGAATCTCCTCGGGTACATATACGTAAGGGTTGATTCCGATGATTTCTAGTGTAGCCTGAAAGGGTTGCATGTACGTATTGTTGGACTGTATTAGCTTCTTTTGTAAAGCTACGACCCCCTCACTGAAATTGAGTTGGGCAAAAATCGCAAACCATTGCCCACTCCAAGTGAGGCGATTTCTGCAATAGATAAGACAACACGTTTTTGGTTTTTTGTATTTTGGTCAATCCAACACGCTGCCTTTTTCAATTTTCCAGCATTCTCATGCAACAGATGATGATAGAAGCTTTGAAAGTACATATACAAAAGTTTGTTGATATCAATGAGGAAGATATTGTAAGAATTTCGAGTTATTTCAAGCATCATAAAATTAAGAAGAAGCAATATCTATTAGTAGAGAACCAGCTATGCAGATCCAATTATTTTGTAGTTCGTGGATGTTTGAGGATGTTTTTTACCAATGAAAAAGGCAAAGAAAACACCATACAATTTGCTTTGGAAAATTGGTGGCTAGCTGATTATACAGCTTTTTCGACCCAAAAAGCTTCATCTTTCGCAATCCAGGCCATTGAGAATTCCGAGGTTTTATCGCTTGATTACGTGGATCATGAAACGATGCTGGAGCAATTTCCCCAAATGGAAAGATATTTTAGGATAATCCATCAAAGAGCGCATGCCGCATCGCAATTTAGAATAAAATATTTGTACGATTTATCGAGCGAAGAATTCTACCACCAGTTTAACAAACTTCATCCCGAATTTGTACAACGCATCCCTCAATATCTGTTAGCTTCATTTTTGGGATTTACCCCTGAATACCTCAGTGAAATCAGAAAAAAAGCTATTTCATAAACCAGTTTAAGGATTTGTACATAGGGCGCAGGGTACCTTTGGGGTACCAAACAACAACAAAAATTATGCAAAGCAGAGTAAAAATTGAACAAGCAAAGCCCGAAGTCTGGAAAGCTATGTATGGCTTGGCGGGGAGTCTGAGTAAATCCACTCTAACCCCCATTCAAAAGTCCCTGATCAAAATCCGGGCTTCTCAAATCAATTCATGTGCCTATTGTATCAACATGCATACCAAGGAAGCCTTAAAGGCAGGTGATACACAACAGCGGATATTTTTAATAGGTGTATGGGCGGAGACGAATCTATTCACGGAAGAAGAAAAGGCAATTCTATCCCTGACGGAGGAAGTAACGCTAATCCATCAACATGGTATTTCAGATAGCACGTATGCGCAGGCGGAAAAGTATTTTAGCCCAGAAACCATCGCGGAGATCATTATGTCGGCAGTAGAAATAAATGCCTGGAATAGGATTGCGATCAGCACGCATTTATCAATTGCCCATTGATTATTGACTGAAAATAAACCCCAACGCCTGGTTCTCTTTTATAAAGGGTCAGGCGTTGGGGTTTATTTAAAAGTTTATCTGCACTATTTTTTCATTACGGCCGGTATTATTGACCACTTCAAGGCTTAGCGATCTGCACATTTCCACCCATGAGCGAAAGATTTCCGTTCTGTCGAATTTCCAAACCGGCAATCTGCACCGTATCAGCCAGTGCGATGGTGTGATCTGTATTGATGACTACCTGATCACACGCTAGCGGAACGCGCCCACATGTCCAGGTGGCGGCATTGCCCCAATCTCCGCTTCCGGTACTTTCGCACAAGCCCAGAACGTTGCTGCCTGGTATGGCACTGAGTGTCAGGGTCCGGCTACCGATCGTAACTTCAGCGGTATACTGACCGCTCGTGTAGGCAGCCAGAGTAGGTGCAGTACCCAGGAATTTCTGGATTTTCTTTCGTTGGTTATCGGCTACGTATAAGTTGTTCAGGCTATCAATGAAAATACCGGTGGGGGTATAGACACTCTGGGTAAGCGTGTCTATTTTGCCCATAAGGCATCCATTCAAAATTTCATTAGTTGGGCTCCAGCGTCTAATACTGGAATTATAGATAGTAGTTCTGTATGCATCATAGTAGCTGAAAAGAATATTTTTTTTGCTATCTAAATAAATATCAGAATTGTAATTAGTGCTAATGCCACATAGTCTGACTCCTGTACTAACTCCGGGACCCCATTTACTACCCGCGGCATAGATGGTATCTTCCCGAACAAAAATGTAGCTACTTGGAGCATTGACAACCGTGATTCCACTCGTCGAATTATTGGCCCATTTTTGAACCCGACTCCCATCCGCTATAAACAGATTCTTGTTCTGATCCTGGAAAAAGCGGTTTGGGTAATTCAACTGATTAGCAGCAGAGCCGGGCCCGTTTCCTCCCGCCATGGTAACTCCTATGGAACTACCAGGACCAAATCGCTGAACCCGATGATTATTCTTATCGACTACATAGATATTCCCCTCATTATCCTCAGCGACGTCCGTAGCATTATTTAATTGATTTGAAGAATTTCCAAGACCGTTTCCACCCGCCAAAGTAATACCTACTTTGCTGTCAGGCAACCACTTTTGTACTCTATCTTCTCCTGCGGTAAAAATTTCACCGTTTTCATTTACAAATACGTCGTTAGGTGAAACCATGTTGGTTTCGCTGCTGATGTACTTTTCTCTACTGAGTTGAGGATAAAAGCCAGAGCTATACTTGAATACTCCACCACTGTACCCACCACCTATATCCGCATTTAGATGTATTTCTCCATTCAGAGATATAGCGATGCTGTATATAATGGACCTATTAGAAGGATGATTGCCTTCTAAACGAAAGATTTCTATAATCCCATTCTCATTTAAACGGTATACTTGCGTTCTGAGTGAGTTATCGTAAATCGGGATGTATAAATTTCCTTTGGTGTCTCCTTGTAGAGCTAATGGTGTGATGTTTGGGTAATTGTAGAGAGGTATTGCATTCAGTGAATTAGCCGGCCATTTGTAAATAGTGCCCTCTGAAGCAGTGAACAGACTGCCAGCTGCATCCACAAAAAATAGCCAATCTACTTTGTTTCCCTGGGCCACTGTTATACCCTCGCTAGCACCGGGGTTCCAGCGCTGAATGCGATTGTTGCCCCTATCGAGGACATAAATTATACCCGCTTCGGTAACCTGGACAGTCTGTAAAACCGGTGAGCCAAGTGAAAGCTGGTTGGCATTACTCCCTATTCCATTCCCTCCAGCAACTACGGTACCTAGGGTATCACCAATCTCCCATTTTTCCACGCGGTCTTCAAAAGGAACATAAAATCTTCCATCCCGTGCGCGGAGAAATGATTGTCGGGTAGAGGGAATCACAATTTTTTCTCTGCCACTTGCTTCAATTTTCAAAATACCCATATTACTAGCTGTGTACACCGCATTGGCCTCGTCCACAAATATACTTCCGGCAACAACGGTTATCCCTTGCGGATTGCCACCAGCTACCGTCACTCCCCCGCCCCTGTTACTGGTGACAGGATTTTCGATGTACTGCCCATCCTTTTTCCAGCGGATTTCGGTATAGGGTAGGTCGTTCAGCGTGAGTGAAGCCTCACCGCAGGCTCCCTCCGACACCAGTTCGGGAATCTGAATCGTGAGTTCGTTGCTTATTACTTTGTCCAGTTGGAGGCAAGGCGCGTTGCTGGTCAGAATGCAGCGGATCGAGTCACCGGAATTCAGTTGAGCGTCCGTATAGCTCGGGCCGTTGGTACCTACCACGACCCCGTTTTTCCGCCACTGGTACACGGGCGTTGTTCCCCCATTGGTGATGTTGGCCGTAAAAGTGACGGTTTCTCCTTTTTGAATGAAAGTACCCGGATCGGCTGAAATACTGATGGTCGGCATGACCCCCTCCACGTTAATCGTTATTTCAGCCGCGTTGCTGGGACATCCGTCTGGACTCACACACCTGGCCGCGTAGGTGGTGGTGGTGTAGGGAGTAACGGTGATGGAACTGCCCGTCTCTCCCGTTCCCCATGCCACACTGCCCGTGCAATTGCTCGCGGTAAGTCGGGTGCTGATTCCCGCACAGATAGCCGTAGACTGGGCGGAAAGAATAGGTGCAAAGGTGGGTGATTCAGTAATCCAGGTAGCGTTTACGATTTTACCTGTATTATATCCTGCCGGATCATTCAGTGAAGTTCCATAGCCTTCATTAAGTGGCCAAACTGCGAGGGTTTGGGAATCAGTCACATAAGTTTCCGTGGGAGTGAAATCGGCCAGGTAGCGGGCTACCTTCGATACGCGCATCCAGCGGATGTTGCCCTTCCATAATTCATTAATTTCTCCGGCACCATTGTTACGGGCTCCGATGCACACCATGGCATTGTTGTTGGGGAGGCTCGTGGAGTTGTCAGGAGCGGTGGCTCTCAATTGCCCGTCGATGAATAGGATGAGGGTACCCTGGGCGGCATTCCTGACAAAGGCGAGGTGGTGCCACAGGGTATCGGCCGGGTAGGGGGTTTGGACCGACGAGGTACCTATTTCTCCCACAAACTGATTGTCGATGATCCGAAACTGGTAGATGAAGTCTTTGGAGAGAATGCGCTCATACCCTCCCGGATTGCTGATACGATCCCGCTTCACCCAGGCTTCAATGGTATAGCTGACCCCACTCTCAATGGTGGACATGGGACCATAGGTGGAAATATCCACATGATCGTTGGAGGTACTTTCTGCGTTATAAACTCCATCAAAGTACAAGGACGTTTTGAAACATTGCGCCGAAATGAGGTTCGGGATAAGCAGGGTGGCAAATAGGAAAATGTAGATTCTATTCATGGTGGTGTAGGGATGTAGGTGAAGCAAATACCTGAAGGTGCAAAGTAGAATTTTTCAGTGGTTCGATTTCCGGGATTTCTATGAACAATTCTTCTTCCTCCGCTGCCACCACTTCCGCTTCACTACCATCAAACCGCCTCCGGAAACCTTGACTATGGGCGGCGGAGGAAGTAATTCGATGACTTCGGGATAGGCTCCGGCCCGGAGGGGTATACTTTGGCGCGCAAAATCGACATGAGTAATGGCCAACTTTGTGGACTGGTCCACTAAGCTATCGGGGATGGTCATTTCAAAGAATCCCTCCGCATCAGAGGTAGTCACAGATACGCTACGGGAGTAGCCATTGCGGGGTGGGAGCATAAGGGCTACAAGTGCGTTGGGGGCAGGTTTTTGGGTTTCTGACGAAATAAGACGAGCCTGTAAGCGGACTTTCAAAGCGTAGTCGGGGTTGTTGGCTAGGCTGACCGCGTCTTGCCTCCATCCCGTCGGAGTCTGAACGAGCGCGCGCGGCTGTTTCACGATGGGTTCTTGGGCCAGACTTTTTGTGGTGGTCAACAGAAAAAGTCCGGCTAAGGCTTTGAAGAGGCGGGTGGAAAAAGAGGATTCGGTGCGGCTGATGAGGTAGCGGTTTAGCTGCGTTTCCTCCACTCGTCCGCATAGGGTACCTTTGGATTTTTTGAGGATAGCCAGTACCTGATCGTCGGAGAGGCCAGTGAAATCAATGACGTTTTTGGTGCAGTTTTGACAAAACCGCCCCGTGGGAGTAGGTGTCATGGAATCCCAACTTTCGGAGCAGGGATTATCCAGTTGAATCAGGTAATTGGAGCGTTTCATCGTGTGGAAGGGAATGCCGACATTAAGTAACTTAATATTTGCCACAAAAACCAACAGGGAGTACATTTTTTAACTAAAAAATGTACTCCCTGTTGAGTGATACGTATCCCACAAAAAAACGCTGGCAGGGTTTTGATCCCTACCAGCGTTCAGGTCAATTATCGGCCTGCTTATTTATTATTTGAACTTCCGCCCATGCGTGCCGGTGCGGAAGAGGACGAAGCCGTCGTTGATGCGTTCTTTACGTACTTATCCAACCAGCCGTTCATCTCGTTCAGCATGTGCAGGAGCGATTCCTGGGCATCGTAATGATGGCTTTCGTAGGGGAAAAACACCAGCTTGGTGGTAGCGCCCATGCCTTTCAGCGCGTTGTAATAACGCTCCGACTGAATGGGGTAGGTACCCGTGTTGTTGTCAGCCTCACCGTGAATCAGCAGCAGGGGCGTTTTCATCTTGGTGGCGTTCATAAAGGGCGACATGGTGTTGTATACCTCGGGCGACTGCCAGTAGGTACGCTGCTCGTTCTGAAAACCAAAGGGCGTCAGCGTTCGGTTGTAAGCCCCCGACCGCGCAATCCCTGCCTTGAACAGGTTGCTGTGGGTAAGCAGGTTGGCGGTCATAAAAGCTCCGTAGGAGTGGCCACCTACGCCCACGCGGCTACTGTCCACTACCCCCAGACGTACCCCCTCGTCGATGGCGGCCTTAGCGCTCGCCACAAGTTGCTGTACATAGGTATCGTTAGGCTCATCTTTGCCTTCGCCGATAATGGGGATAGAAGCGTTTTCAAGCACAGCATAGCCCATCGTGGCAAAGGCGGCACCCGTCCAGTAGCTGATGCGGTTAAAAGTATAGGGCGACCCGATTACCTGTCCGGCGGCGGCGGCACTCTTGAACTCAGCGGGATAAGCCCACAGAAAGGTGGGAAGCGGGCCGTCTTCCTTCTTATAGCCGGGAGGCAACAGCAGGGTGGCGGTCAGGTCTACGCCATCGGGACGCTTGTAGCGGAGTTGCTGCTTCTGAATGCCTTTCCACTGCGGATAAGGGTGCGGGAAAAACGTAACCTGCGTCAGGGCGGCAGGGGCTGCTTTTTTGCCTTTCTTGGGCGCGGGATTCAGGTCACGGATGAAATAGTTGGGCGGCTCTTCCTGCGATTCACGGCTGGTGAGCCACAGGCCTTTGGGGGCATCGAGAATCGTGATGGGTCGCTCGAAATAGGGTGCCTCCGATTGCCACAAACGTTTGCTTTGTTTGGTGGTCAGATTCAGCAAATCCACAAAGGGACGATCGCCTTCGGGCGAAGCGCCCTGCCCCGTCATGTACACCTCCCGGGCGGGCGTCATGTACATCACATACTGTCCGTAACTGTTTTTGGTAAGTTCAGGGGTACCCGGATTACCGTAGCGGTCTTCCGACGAACGGTCAAACAGTACCGTTGGATTCTCTGGTTTCGAGGGATTCACCAGCTTGGTGATGGCTTTGCGGGTTTCGTTCCAGCGCTCCGAGAACAGGGCGGTCTGGGCATCGCCCCAAGTTACGCCGCCGAAGCGGAAGGTCGCTTTGTACAGTTCTTTGGGGGTACCTGAAAAGGGTGCTTCCAGACTGTACACCACGTCGCGGACATCGGCTTTTTTCTTGGGATCGCCCCCGTCTTTAGCCTCCACCCAGTAGATGGTAGCGGGGGTGTCGTCGCGCCAGTCGTGGTTGCGCTGGCCCATGGGAGCGGCATCGCGTCCCCAGGGCATGTTTTCCAACAGGGGGCTGTCATTCAGGCTCTTGACCAGAGTACCGTCAATACTATATACATCGGTTTTCTGCGGAAAACGATTGACCGGTACCAGGTAGGAGAAAGGCCGGTGCAGGGTTTCCACCAGTACGAACTTGCCATCGGGCGAGGGTGAGGCCGTGGCCACCATGCCCATCGGGCCGATGGGCTGTAAGGAGCCGTCCAGCCCCAGTTTCATGGCCTGTGAGGTGGTGTAGTATTCAAATAGTTTTTCATCGTTGGGATTCTTGAGCAAATCCTGATAGGTAGCCGCCTGGGCTTTCTTGCCGAGGTTTTCCTGCACCGTGGGGCCGTCAGGTACCCGGGTGATGACGGGAGCCTTACCGCGCTCGGCGGGAATAGCCCGCACAATGAAGGATTGATTGTCGGAAAGCCAGCGGAATGGCGTACCCAGTACCCCGCTCAGGGCTACGTCGCTCACCTTGCGGGCCGTAGCAGAAGCCACATCCAGCACATACAATTCCAGTTTATCGTCGGTGGTGTTGGTAAAGGCAATCTTGCTATCGTCGGGCGACCACTGAATATAGGACAGCTTGGCGTTGTCCGGCAGGCCCTGCACAGCCACGTCGTTGGCACCACCCGCCACTTTGCGGAGAGTCAGGCCATTGGTGTATACCGCCCGGCTGGGGCCGCTGGTAGCGGGGTTCAGTCGCAAGCCCGCAAGCCGGTACTCAGGCTCAGAAAGCTCGGCGATGGTGGTCGTGGCAGTATTGCGCGACATCAGTACCATCCATTCACCCTTGCCATCTACGCTCACGGTAGGGGTGGGGGTGGCCATCACCAGGTCGGCCAGAGGTTTAGGAGGGATTTTGTAGCCGTTGTCATCCTGGGCCAGGACGGGGAAGCTAAGCAAAAGGAAAAAGAATAGATTTTTCATGTTGGGGTTGAAAGTGAGTCGATTTGTTATTGTACCAATTGTTGATCTACCAAAGAAACGAAAGAAACAGCAAAATAAAAAGATGAAAAAATGCAACAGGACATTATGCAAGGTACTTAGGTATCTCCCGGTTCGCCCGGCCTCGTTGAAGAAAGAAGTTTTCATTGCCGTTGAAGCAGTGAATTAATTTTTCATTCTGGTCTTCAATCAAGAAAAAATTGCATTTCAGGAATGAATTTTTCAACTTTAAACGATTGTTAACCATTCCTTAACACCAACGTTCCTCATCGTCGTACCCTAACTCTCTACCTTTCGGAATTGATTGAATTTCCTCCGATCAAAGCCCTTGTACCTTATGTTTCCTAATTCCGACATCCACAATTCCGACCTTTGGGATGCCTTCCGACGGGGCGACCGAGATGCGCTGGATCGGATATACCAGGAGCAGATCCGTTCCTTGTACGGCTACGGCTTCAAGCTGGTAAAGGATAAGGATTTAGTAGAGGATTGCATTCAGGATATATTTGTTGAACTCTGGGAAAAACGCGAGCGCCTGGGACCTACGGATTGTATTCGCTTCTATCTTTTCAAGGTACTTCGCCGAACGCTGTACCGGCGTAAGTCGCAGGAACAACGCCAGCCACGCCATCTTTTTTCTTTGGAAAATGCATGGTCGGAAGAGTCTTTCGAGTTTCGGCTGATCCTGGAACAGACCACTTCTCGTGTCAACCGCTCGCTGCAAAAGGCGCTCGACCTTCTTTCCAGCCGGCAGCGAGAGGTGATTTTTTTGCGGTTCTACGACGAGCTGTCTTTCGAGGAAATTGCCGAAACGATGGAGATCGACGTCAAGTCTGTATATAAACTTACCTACAAAGCACTGGACTCCCTGAAAAAGAAAATCTCCCCGCGGAATGTCTTGATTTCTACTTTGTTGCTTCTTTCATTTCTCTATTTCTTCTAACCTGTCCGGTTGCTGTTTTCTTGGATAAATTGAAGTTTATCATTCTTTTTTGAAAAAAGTAGGGATACTTTTTTCGCTTTCTCCCATTTCCTGTCGTACCACTGATTTTCTTCTTCATGAAGTATGACGATTATTCCCCGGACGATTTCCTGACGGACGACTTCTTTCTGAAATGGGTGAGGCATCCCGATCCGTCCAGCACGGCTTTCTGGAATCACTGGCTGGCTACCCACCCCGACAAGGTAGCGATGGTGCATGAAGCCATCGCCTTCATCAAGTCGCTGGATTTTGAACAGGATGAAATTTCCGAGGCTCGTATTGACCGATTGCGGATAGCTATCCACCAGAAAATCGACGAGCGGGAGACGGCTATTCCGCTACCCGTTCGGCGGCCTCGATCCTATGGGTGGTACTGGCTGGCGGCTTCTGGGTTGCTGATCGCAGGTACCCTGGCCTTGCTGTACCCCACTTTTTTCTTTGATTCTACTATCCAGGTCAGCAGTGGCTATGGGGCAACCAAAACGGTTTTTCTGCCCGATAGCTCGCGCGTCACGCTGAACGCCAATTCGCAGCTTTCCTACGCCCGGGACTGGCAGCAGGGCAGTCGCGATGTGTATCTGGAAGGGGAGGCGTTTTTTGAGGTTCGGAAAATCAGCCGAAAGACTTCCCAATCCCCATCTGCTACAACGTATCGGAAATTCAGGGTACATACGCAGGATGTGACCGTGGAAGTGCTGGGTACCACCTTCGACGTACACCATCGGCGCGGGGAAACGAAAGTAGTCCTGAAAACCGGACAGGTAAAGGTACTTGACAACGCCGCCGGAAAAACCATTATGATGAAACCGGGCGATATGGTGCGGGCGACCCGGCAGGAACTCGTGATGCAGGAGGTAGACCCAACGCCCTACACGGCCTGGAAGGACAACCAACTCGTGTTTGACAATATTTCCCTGAACGAAATCGCCCGGCTCCTCGAAGATAATTACGATTTCAAGGTATCCATTGAAGGGAGTCAATTAGGACAAAAAACCTTCCGGGGTACCTTCCCGGCCGATGATATCGACCTTTTGCTGCAAACGCTGTCCAGAGCGATCAACGTGGATATCGATCAGAAGAAAATAATATTCAGTAGGAAAAGTGAACCTGCTGTCCCGCAACCCTAGCCGGGACATTGACTATGTATAATCAAAAAAGTAAACTATACAATCTTATGAAAAAGTCGTTACTCTTCAAGGCTATGCTCTGGGTGAGTGTGTTGTCCGTAGGTAGCCTATTGCCCGCTTTTGGTGCCAGCGCGGGTACCTCCCTTCCTGCCGAATCCCAGAGGCCGGAACTGGACGGCAAGGCGCAGACCTTGCAATCGGTTCTGCGCGATTTGCAGAAAAAATACAAAGTGTACCTCAACTACGAGGTGGAGGTTGTCAAAGGAAAAATGGTTAGTGCGGCGGCCTTTGAAGGCGCAGCTGGCATTGATGAATCGTTGCAGCGAATCCTGAATCCTTTGGGGCTGAAATACGAAAAGCTACGCGAAAAATATTACGTCATTTATCCCAAAGAGCGGGAAAGCCGGACAGTACCTTCTCAACGAGAAACCTCCGATTCATCGTCGCGGCTGGAAAATATAGTCCGCACGACGGGACAAAGTAAGCATTACGACAAAATAATTCGGGCCGAGGTAGCCCGGACGGTGAGCGGCAAAGTGACCGACCAGGAAAACGGCCAGGCGCTGCCGGGCGTGAGCATTGTAGTCCGGGGTACCACCCAGGGTACCGTCACGGATGTAGAGGGAAATTATAAAATCAGCATCGGGGATGACGTGCAGACGCTCGTTTTTTCTTACATCGGCTATGTTACTAAAATCGTCGAACTGAATGGTCGCCAGTTGCTTGATGTCGCCATGACGGCCGATATTCAGGCATTACAGGAAGTAGTGGTAGTCGGCTATGGTACCCAAAAGAAAAGCGTGGTAACCGGAGCTATTTCCAGCGTAAAATCGACTGACCTCGAAAATCAGCAGATTGGCCGTTTGGAGCAAGCCCTACAGGGCCGGGCCTCGGGTCTCACGATTGCTTCCAGCTCGGGCGCGCCCGGCTCTACGGCCACGGTCAGGATTCGGGGTACGACTTCGCTGAATGAGGGAGCCAGCAATCCCTTGTACGTAGTCGACGGCGTTGTGGTAGGCACCGGCGGGATCGACTACCTGAATCCCAGTGATATAGAATCCATTGAAGTACTGAAAGACGCCGCTTCGGCGGCCATTTACGGAGCACGCTCTTCGGC